>NZ_CP041742.1:718750-1437500 GCF_007556775.1 Lysobacter lycopersici | reverse complement strand
GCCGGTGGTTCGAGTCCTCCCAGACCCACCACCCTGGATGTCAACACGCACACTTAAAGATTTGAAGCGATCCGGCGTTGAAGCCGGCTTCGCGTTCTTTGAAAACTCGGGACGTAGCGAGCGTTTGAATCGAATCGATCCAGACGTGTCGTTGAGGCTAAGGCGGGGGCTTCGAGCCCCTAACATTTGAATGTCGTTGATATTCGCAATCAACGTAACTCTGAGGCGACTTGGGGTTATATGGTCAAGCGAATAAGCGCACACGGTGGATGCCTTGGCGGTCAGAGGCGATGAAGGACGTGGTAGCCTGCGAAAAGCGTCGGGGAGCTGGCAACAAGCTTTGATCCGGCGATGTCCGAATGGGGAAACCCACCCGCAAGGGTATCGTGCAGTGAATACATAGCTGCACGAGGCGAACGCGGTGAACTGAAATATCTAAGTAACCGTAGGAAAAGAAATCAACCGAGATTCCCTGAGTAGCGACGAGCGAACGGGGAGCAGCCCAAAAGTCTGCATGGTTCTAGCAAAACGGCCTGGGAAGGCCGGCCATAGAAGGTGACAGCCCTGTATGCGAAAGGGCCACGCAGATGAAATTGAGTAGGGCGGGGCACGTGAAACCCTGTCTGAACATGGGGGGACCATCCTCCAAGGCTAAATACTCCTGACCGACCGATAGTGAACCAGTACCGTGAGGGAAAGGCGAAAAGAACCCTGGTGAAGGGAGTGAAATAGATCCTGAAACCGTGTGCGTACAAGCAGTAGGAGCCCGCAAGGGTGACTGCGTACCTTTTGTATAATGGGTCAGCGACTTACTGTTCGTGGCAAGCTTAACCGTATAGGGGAGGCGAAGGGAAACCGAGTCTGATAAGGGCGCATAGTCGCGGGCAGTAGACCCGAAACCGGGTGATCTAGTCATGGCCAGGGTGAAGGTTGAGTAACATCAACTGGAGGCCCGAACCCACGTCTGTTGCAAAAGACGGGGATGAGTTGTGATTAGGAGTGAAAAGCTAATCGAACCCGGAGATAGCTGGTTCTCCTCGAAAGCTATTTAGGTAGCGCCTCATGTGAATCCTCTCGGGGGTAGAGCACTGTTATGGCTAGCGGGTCATTGAGACTTAGCAAACCATGGCAAACTCCGAATACCGAGACGGAATGCATGGGAGACACACGGCGGGTGCTAACGTCCGTCGTGAAAAGGGAAACAACCCAGACCCACAGCTAAGGTCCCCAATTACCGCTAAGTGGTGAACGATGTGGAAAGGCACAGACAGCCAGGAGGTTGGCTTAGAAGCAGCCACCCTTTAAAGAAAGCGTAATAGCTCACTGGTCGAGTCGGTCTGCGCGGAAGATTTAACGGGGCTAAGCGGTAAACCGAAGCTTGGGGTGCATCACTTTGTGATGCGCGGTAGAGGAGCGTTCCGTAAGCCGGTGAAGGTGGATTGAGAAGTCTGCTGGAGGTATCGGAAGTGCGAATGCTGACATAAGTAACGATAATGCGGGTGAAAGACCCGCACGCCGAAAGCCCAAGGTTTCCTTGCGCAACGTTAATCGACGCAGGGTGAGTCGGCCCCTAAGGCGAGGCAGAAATGCGTAGTCGATGGGAAGCTGGTTAATATTCCAGCACCTCGTGCAAGTGCGATGGAGGGACGGAGAAGGTTAGGCAGGCCGGGCGTTGGTTGTCCCGGTGAGAGGGTTGAGGCGGTGCTCTTTGGCAAATCCGGGAGCGCAACGTTGAGACCAAGGACCGGCCCATTAGGGCTAGGCTGCCGATATCACGCTTCCAGGAAAAGCTCCTAAGCTTCAGCTTGCACAGACCGTACCGTAAACCGACACAGGTGGGTAGGATGAGAATTCTCAGGCGCTTGAGAGAACTCGGGTGAAGGAACTAGGCAAAATAGCACCGTAACTTCGGGAGAAGGTGCGCCTCTTCTGGTTAATAGCTGGGGGAGGCCGAAGTAACCAGGCCGCTGCGACTGTTTATCAAAAACACAGCACTCTGCAAACACGAAAGTGGACGTATAGGGTGTGACGCCTGCCCGGTGCCGGAAGGTTAATTGATGGGGTCAGCCGCAAGGCGAAGCTCTTGATCGAAGCCCCGGTAAACGGCGGCCGTAACTATAACGGTCCTAAGGTAGCGAAATTCCTTGTCGGGTAAGTTCCGACCTGCACGAATGGCGTAACGACAGCGGCGCTGTCTCCACCCGAGACTCAGTGAAATTGAAATCGCTGTGAAGATGCAGCGTTCCCGTGGCAAGACGGAAAGACCCCGTGAACCTTTACTATAGCTTTACACTGAACGTTGAGTTCGTCTGTGTAGGATAGGTGGGAGCCTTTGAAGCGATGGCGCTAGCTGTCGTGGAGGCAACCTTGAAATACCACCCTGATGTGCTTGACGTTCTAACCTGGGCCCGTGATCCGGGTCGGGGACCGTGTATGGTGGGTAGTTTGACTGGGGCGGTCTCCTCCCAAAGAGTAACGGAGGAGCTCGAAGGTACGCTCAGCGCGGTCGGACATCGCGCACTGTGTGCAAAGGCATAAGCGTGCTTGACTGCAAGATCGACGGATCAAGCAGGTACGAAAGTAGGACTTAGTGATCCGGTGGTTCTGTATGGAAGGGCCATCGCTCAACGGATAAAAGGTACTCCGGGGATAACAGGCTGATTCCGCCCAAGAGTTCATATCGACGGCGGAGTTTGGCACCTCGATGTCGGCTCATCACATCCTGGGGCTGTAGTCGGTCCCAAGGGTATGGCTGTTCGCCATTTAAAGTGGTACGCGAGCTGGGTTCAGAACGTCGTGAGACAGTTCGGTCCCTATCTGCCATGGGCGTTGGAGATTTGAGAGGGGCTGCTCCTAGTACGAGAGGACCGGAGTGGACGAACCTCTGGTGTTCCGGTTGTCACGCCAGTGGCATTGCCGGGTAGCTATGTTCGGAAGCGATAACCGCTGAAAGCATCTAAGCGGGAAGCGCGCCTCAAGATGAGATCTCCCGGGGCACAAGCCCCCTGAAGGAACCATCAAGACTAGGTGGTTGATAGGCAGGGTGTGTAAGCGCGGTAACGCGTTGAGCTAACCTGTACTAATGATCCGTGTGGCTTGACCATATAACCTCAAGTGGCCTTGGACTCGACGACGCGTCGGGGTTCGAAGCAAGACTTGTCTACGTCCCGAGTTACCTATGCGAGACAGGCGCCGTTTTCCTGCGTGTTCGGAAAGCTGGCGACGCTCCACCGTCTCCCTGGTGACAATAGCTGCGTGGAACCACCCGATCCCATTCCGAACTCGGAAGTGAAACGCGCACGCGCCGATGGTAGTGTGCACTCAGCATGCGAGAGTAGGTCATCGCCAGGGTCTTTACCCAAAACCCCCAGCCTCGGCTGGGGGTTTTTCTTTGCGCGGTCAGAACAGCGACGCTTGCAGCGATGCGATGTGCGCGTGGGGCGCCGCACTCCAGCCGCCCGCGCCGGAAGGGCGGTGCCGTTGCGCACGTTCGCGGTGGGTGTTCTCCGCCAGCACCTTGAACTGGCGTTCGCGTAGCAGGTACAGCTCGTGGCTGGTGTCGGATCCGGTAGCGCGACGGAATCCATTGCGCGGTCTCACGTCGCGTTCGAGTCCGGTTTCCGGCACGTGCTGGAACGGGATCCGCATCGGCGCGGCGTCCTTGTCCAGCGCGCAATGCATCGCTCCGAAATAGACCGAGTTGTTGCCGTATTTCCGATTGATGCGATCGACCACGCCACTCATGTCGCGATCACGCTGGCGCGCGGCCATCAGTTCGCCGGTCACATGGCCGCGTTCTTCCAATCCGACCAGGGTCACCGCCACCGACAATGGCGGATGGCGCCTCGGATCCCAGCGTTTCGTGGCGATGTGCCGTTGCAATTGCGCCAACTGTTCGCCCAGCAGGTGCAACAAGGTCGGGGTATCGTCGATGGGGGCGAACTGAAGGTCGCGTTCGAAGCGCGTGTCGAGGCCGACGAAACGGAGGCGGATCGCCATGCCGCGGGTGAGGAACGGACCTTGCCCGTCCTGGTCGCGGGCGCGCAGGCGCATCGCCGCCTTGGCCAGCAGCTTGAACAGCACCGAGCGCGCGCCTTCGAAATGGCGCAGTTCCGGCCCCAGCACATGCGAATGGCCGATGGAGCCGCGTTGAGCGGAAGGCCGTGCGAAGTGATGGCCACGCAACTGCATCCAGTAACGCTCGCCCTCCACGCTGCCCCAGGCCAGGCGCAGGCGCTCGCGATTGGCGTCGCACAGTTTCTCGACGCTATCGATGCCGGCCGCATGCAAACGCCGCTCCATCGATGGGCCGATGCCGCACAGGTCGCGCAATTCCAGGGCGTGCAGCTTATGCGGCAGGTCGGTCGGTTCCAGCACGGTCAGTCCGTCCGGCTTCTGCATGTCGGAAGCGGTCTTGGCCAGGAACTGGTTCGGCGCGATGCCGATCGAGCACTTGATCCAGTCGAAATCCTCGGCGATGCGCCGCTTGATGCGATGGGCGATTTCGATGGCGTTGTCGCGCTGGCGCTCACGACCAATCAGCCAACACGGTACTTCGTCGATCGACGCGGCCTTGCCATGCGGAATGCAATCCTGGATTGCATTCATCAACCGATGGTGGACTTCGATGTAGCGCTCGGGCCGCGCTTCGATCAGCGCGATATCCGCGCATTGCCCCTTTGCCTCGCTGACCAGCGTGCCGGTGCGGATGCCGTGTTCCTTGGCTTCGATGCTGGCGGCGATGCAGCAGGTGGTCATCGACTGCACCGGCACCACGCCGACCGGTTGTCCGCGCAATTCCGGCCGGTCTTGCTGTTCGACCGAGGCGAAGAAGGAGTTGAAATCGACGTACAGGCAGCGCAGCGTCATCGGAACGACCCGGTATGGGAACGCAGTATCCGGCCGGCGCGTCTCCGCGGCCGGCGCGAATTTCACGTTTTCACTAATAGCCGGATGGCGTCTCGCGGGTGGAGACGCGAGCGTTTGTAGGAGCGGCTTCGGCCGCGACCGATTATTCAATCGCAGCCAGCAATTGCTCGCGCACGCCGCGGCCTTTGTCGTCGGTCATCTGCGCCATCAGGTACAGGCCCTTGCCGTCGCTGTGCTTGGCCCAGAGGTCGCCCACCAAGCGTTTTTCCTTCTCCTGGTCCGCGGTAAAGCGATCGCCACCCTTGTATTCGATGACGAACAGGCGGCCGTCCTTCAACTTCGCGACAAAATCCGGATAGGTACGCTGTTTCGAAGTCGGCATCCAGAACTGCGATGGATGCACGAGGTTGCGTACCCAGAATTCGACGTCATCGAGCAGGTCGATCTGCTGCGCGCACTCGAATTCCTCGCCGGAATTCTTCAGGTCGCCGGGGATCGGGTAGTAGTGCTTGCGGAAGCGGTAAGCCCCTGCGTAATACGAATGTGCCGGGTACAGCGCCATGTCGGCGGGATAGGTGAAGGCGTGTCCAGGCTCATCGCTGGCAACGATCTCCAATCCACTATCGAACAGCGCCTGCTGGAAGCCTTGTCGGTAAGCGCGATCCTTCGCCTGCAACAACTGCTCTTCCAGTTTGCGGCGAAGGATGAATTGCCCTTTCAGCAACTGCGCCAGCGAGAAGCCGCGCTCATCGAGCAGGTTGCGCACGGCGCGATGCAGCCATTCACGCAATACCGGCTGCCGGATCGATGGGTCACGGATCTCGTGGTCGAGCCATCCGATCAGGTCGGTGTCGGTTCGATCCTGGGCGAAGCCCGGCAGGTAGGTCGCGACGTCATCCTTCACCTGGTGGTAGTGCACCGTGTGGTCGTCGAGATCGACCTCGAAGGTCATGCTGTCGTCGTTGAAGCGGAAACTGGACAGGTCGGGCGGGCTGGCGAGCAAATCCCATTCGAAGCCCGCGGCGACCATGCCGCGATCGATCAGTTCCAGTTCGCCCTGTTCGATCGAATACAGCCGCGGGACACGGAATTCCTTGCCGAGTTCGCTCGGTGCCTTGGCGGCAGCGGCCAGGTCGAGGTGGTGCTCGATTTTCGCGGCCAGTTCGTCGCGCTTGCTCGGCGGCGCGGTCAGGACGATGGCTTCCACCGTTTCCGGCTGGATTTCGCCTGTGATTTCGACGACCCCGCCATTTCCGTCTTCGTTCGACTTGAAAACGACGCGCTCCGCATCGCGGGCGGGAACGCCGGACAGGTCGGGTTCCTTGCGAACTTCGATGCGCGTGGTCGGTGGAGGCGCCGGTGTTGTCTCGCCGCCCCGCAGCGGCAGCTGCGGCGCTTCGCGGCGAATCGCGGCCGCGGCTTCCAGCGGATTGAAGCCGATGCTGAGCAGCGATTGGGTCAGCTCGCCGGCGGCCTTGCCGAAACTGTCGGTGACGACGTGCGCGTAAGCCTTGTTCATCGCGTCCTGCCGGCGACGCGTGGCGTACGGCATGCGCAGCACGCGGCCAAGCAGTTGTTGGATGTCCTTGTCGCTGTGCACCTGCGCCACCGAGCAGAACACGTAGGCGAAGGAGCAGTCCCAGCCTTCCTTCAGCGCCTGCTTGGTGATGACGACTTCGATCGGGCAATCCCTGGCGAACAAGTCGATGCCGTCGATCTCGCGCTGGTCGCCGGTGGCGATGGCGATGACCTTTTCGTCGACGCCATCAATGTCGACGAGGTGCTTTTTCACTTCCTCGACGGTCGCCGCACCACGCGCGCTTTCCGCCTGCACCAGCAGGATCGGCCGAATGTATTCCGATTCATCCAGCGCAGTCTTCGCCAGCGATTTGCGCCGCGCGACCGCGCTGCTCACCGCCGCATGCCAGTCGTCCTTGTGTTCCTTCAACACCACCGGGAACTTGATCATGTTCTCGGCCTTCAGCTCGAAGGCAGAGACGCTGGCGAGTACGTTGGAGCTGGAAACATCCGGGGTTGCGGTCAGTTCGACCACGGCGCGCGGGCCGAGGCGTTCGTAGACGGCGTAGGACAGCGGCGTGGTCGCGTTGTGCGCTTCGTCCATGATCACCAGCGGGCCGTGCAGCTTCAGCAGGTTGGCAAACGAGGCCACGGCCTTGCCGTCCGCGCCCTTGTCGAGGTAGCCAAGATCGCGCGTGCTGCCGGCGAAATGCACTTCCAGGTCTTCGTGGTGTTCGTAGACCTTGCGGCCTTCCTTGTCCGTCACCCGCAACGCAGCGACGGTGGAAATGACGACGCAGACCTTGGTGCCGATGTCCGCCGGACGGATCTGCGCGAAGTCGGCCACGTCGAACACCGCGACCTTGCCGTCGAAGGCGCCGTCGAGTTCCTGTCGATAGGGATGGCGCGGATCGCGGAAGGCTTCCAGCGTCTGCGTCTTGATCTGCGTCGTCGGCACCATCCACATGACCAACGGGAATTCGCGTTCCAGCAACGCGCGTCCCGCGGACTGGATGATGTGCGCGCCCATCACGGTCTTGCCACCGCCGGTGGGAATGCGCAAGCAGGCGTAGGGCACGGCGGGCAGGCCGGGCATGGGCTTGTAGGTTTCGGGCAGGCCCTCGTCGACGCAGGCCGCGAATGCATCGGCCGCATTGCCGAGTCGCGCGGCCTCGAAGAATTTTTCGAGGCTTTCGAGTGCGCGGCGCTGGTACAGTTTGAGGGCGAGGGCCATGTCAGCGCGCCTGGATGTCGTAGGGCGTTTGCCGGAACGCGATGTCGAGTTCGCGCAGTTGTTCGGCGGACAGGTCGCAGGCTTCGCCGTAGATCACCTTCGGGCCGTCGAATTTCGCCAGCGAGCGCAGCACGCGCCTGGTCAGCACGTTGCCGCCGGTCTTGCGTTCGTCGCCGAGGATGCCATTGAACAGCAGGTAGTAGCCGGTGCCGCCGTGTTCGCCGAGGAAGGCGTCCTTCTTCGCGCGTGTGGAGCGCGGCGTGCCGGTTTCCGCGAACCAGACATGCGCGGCGAGTTGTTCGAACTTGATGCGTTCGTCGATGTGGCCGTCCTGGTCGAACACGGGCACGCCGAGCTTGTAGAAGCGGAAACCGCTGCCGCCTTTCCAGCCGACGGCTTCGGAAATGCCGCCCTGCTCGCCGTCGACGACTTTCTTCAGCCGCGGCTGGCAATGCGTGCGGGCGTGGTCGCCCATTTCGATGCCGATCCAGCGCCGACCCATCTTGTGCGCGACGGCGGCGGTCGTGCCGCTGCCGAGGAAACTGTCGAGGACGAGATCGCTTTCGCTGGTGCACATCTCGAGTATGCGTTGAAGCAATGTTTCCGGCTTCTTACCGCGCTTGAAATCAACGCCGCCTTCTTTGTTGAGATTGATGGTGCTGATATCTGGCCAGAAATCGCCCAGATACTCTTCGGTATAGGAAGAGAGGAACAGCATTTGCTTCCCTTCCCACCACACATATTCGATGCCTGTGGGTGAAATCACTTTCGCTGTTCGAGTATGGAATTTCTGTCGAGCCAGAAGCGCATTGTTGGTTCGATACACGACGCGTTCGGCTTCGCGAAGTTGAAATTCCCGGATGTTTTCCTCCGTCGGCTCCACGCCTTCAGATAAGAGGTGTTCCTTGATCGAGGTGACGACCCATTCTTCGACGTCGTCTTCTGGGTTTTCGATGAAATTCGTGTAGTAGCGGAGATATTTTTCGAGATTCTCTGGATTCTTCGCTTTCTTCACCGGGCGGAGTCGACCAGCCGGTGTGGCGCGGTAGCCGAGGATGTACTCCTTGAGCTTTGGCGGCTTCCTGTCGACATGTTTCATCTTCACGCCACTGAGCTCACTCATTTTCACCGCGATGTTTATCGCGCGATTGGGTCGGCCAAATATCTCGTCCATGACGACTTGGAGATAAGCCATCTCGTTGTCGTCGATTTGGACAAAAATGTGCCCATCTTTGGCAAGGAGCTGCTTGAGCAACTCCAATCGCGGATACATCGTCGACAGCCACGTCGAATGCTCAAGATTGTCGTCGTAATGGTCGAACGCGCTGCCCGTGTTGTACGGCGGATCGATGAACACGCACTTCACCTGCCCCGCGTAATACGGCAACAGCGCCTTCAGCGCATCGAGGTTGTCGCCCTCGATCAGCATGTTCGGCGCATCCGGCTCGCCATAAGACAGGCCCGTCACCGGCTCCAGCAGCCGGTAAGGCGCCAGTGCCGCACGGGTCAGGTCTTGGTCGCGGTTGTGCCAGGACAGCAGCGGCATTAACGCATCGGGTTCGTGATTAACCCGATAAGTTAAGCACGACTAACTCGATACGTGAATCCCGCCCGGCGGGGGTTCGTACCTTCCGGAGCCATGAATGACGAGCGTCAAGCGTTTTCTCGGCGTCTGGCCGAGGCCATGGAGAAGGCGGGCTACAAGCCGCGTCCTGGCGAACTGCACAAGGCATTCAACAGCCACTATGAAGGCGCATCCGTATCGGAAATGACCGCCTCCCGTTGGCTCAACGGCAAGGCGATTCCCGCGCAGGACAAGCTGCAGGTCCTGGCCGGGCTCTTCTCGGTCGAACCGCATTTCCTGCGTTTCGGCGGAAGGAAACCACGGGTGGGCGAGGGCAGGCCCGCGTGGGAAGCGATGACCGCGCCCGACCGCGCGATGATGGATGCCTTCCTCGCCTTGCCACCCGCGCAGCGCAAGCTGGTGCGGGAGCTGGTTGCCGCGCTCGGAGAAGGGAAGGGGAAATAGCTCAGGCTTTTGAGGGCACTGCTGTTGTAGGCCCTGCTCTTGTGGGAGCGGTTTCCAACCGCGACCAGTTCTTGCCTTGAAAGAGCAGTCGCGGTTGGAAACCGCTCCCACAGAAACCGCTCCCACAGAAACCGCCCCACAAAAAGCCGATCGCGAGCTTTTTCGGGTTTTCCCGAGGCAATCAACAGAATTAAGCCGATCATCGGCTCCTGCTCCGCCGGCGACATTGCCGGACATGGACGACAAACCGCATTCGCACCGACTGCGCATCGGGCGTCGCAGCGAGGTGGGCGGGTGCTATCTGCTGACTACCTGCTGCAATGGCCGGCAGGCGCGTTTCGCCAATCCCGAGGCCGCGGACATCGTTCTGGATGCACTGCATTGGCTAGTCCGCGAAGGCAGGATGGAGTTGCTGGCGGCTGTGGTGATGCCGGACCATCTCCATCTGGTGGCCGTGCTGCGACATGGGTCGCTGGGTGGATTGATGCACGGCATCAAGCGCCATGCTGCGCTTGCAATCAATCGGGCCGAAACTCGCTCGGGCGGGCCGCTGTGGCAGCCCGGATACCACGATCGGGCGCTGCGATCGGACCAGGCGGTGGAAGCGGCTATCGGTTATTGCCTGAAGAACCCGGTACGCGCGGGATTGGTGGAGGATTTTCGCGAGTATCCGCACTGGTGGTGCAAATTCGGGCTGGATTGAAAGTTTTCTACATTGTGAGAGCTTCTGTGGGAGCGGTTTCCAACCGCGACTGCCTTTTCAAGGCAAGCACTGGTCGCGGTTGGAAACCGCTCCCACAAAAGCCCCCCAATAGGAACGCCGCGCTACAGCACCTTCGGCGGCTCTCCACCCACGATCACCACGTCCGCCGGCCGCCGCGCGAACAGGCCGACGCTGACGACGCCGGGGATCTGGTTGAGTTCGCGTTCCAGCCCCACCGGGTCGGTGATGGCGAGGTTGTGCAGGTCCAGCACCCAGTTGCCGTTGTCGGTGACCACGCCCTCGCGCCACACCGGCTGGCCGCCGGTCATGCGCAGCAGTTCGCGCGCGACCAGGCTGCGCGCCATCGGGATCACCTCGATCGGCAGCGGGAACTTGCCGAGCACCGGCACCTGCTTGCTCGCGTCGATGATGCAGACGAACTTGTCGCTGGCCTCGGCGATGATCTTCTCGCGGGTCAGCGCCGCGCCGCCGCCCTTGATCAGGCGCTTGTGCGGGTCGCATTCGTCGGCACCATCGACGTACAGCTGCAGCGGGCCGGCGACGTTGGGGTCGATCACCTCGATGCCGTGCGATTTCAGCCGCGCGGTGCTCTGTTCGGAACTCGACACTGCGCCGGCGATGCGGTGCTTCCACGCCGCGAGCGCGTCGATGAAGTAGGCGACGGTGGAGCCGGTGCCAACGCCGACGATCATGCCGTCCTCGACGTAGTCGATGGCCTTTTCCGCGGCGAGTTTCTTGGCTTCGGACATGGGGTTTATGCTCTTGTAGGAGCGGCTTATAGCCGCGACCAAGGATGACGGAACAGCAATCGCGGCCGGAGGCCGCTCCCACAAAATCATTCGAGGGACAACAACAACTTCCACTGCGCGGCGGTGACCGGCATCACCGACAGGCGGCTGCCGCGCTGGGTCAGGGCGAAACCTTCGCCGAGTGCGTCGCCGTGGCGCTTGATCTCTTCCAGCGGGATCGCGCGCTTGAGCTTCCTGTCGAACTTCACGTCGACCAGCGACCAGCGCGGTTCGGCGCGCGTGCTTTTCGCGTCGTAGTAATCCGATTTCGGATCGAACTGGGTCGGGTCCGGATACGGCTCGCTCGCGACCGTCGCGGTGCCGACGATGGCGGGCACTTCGCAGCTGGAGTGGTAGAACAGCACGCCATCGCCGGGCTGCATCTGCCGCATGTGGTTGCGCGCCTGGTAGTTGCGCACGCCGTTCCACGGTTCGGTGACGACGCGCTTGAGGTCATCGATGGAAAACGCGTCCGGTTCGGTCTTCATCAGCCAGTGGCGCTTGCGGCTCACGCGAGGTCTCCGGTGGTGGTCATGAACGTGGCGTGTGCACCCTCTCCCCATCCCTCTCCCGCAAGCGGGAGAGGGGGAGTCGGTGGCATGCGGGTTCGGCTCCGGCGCCTGCTCGAATGGGCATGCTTGGCGGGTGTCATTGGTAGATCGCGCTTTCGGTGCAGGTGGCATCGGGGCGCACGTCCCAATCGTGCAGGTCGATCGAATCCACGCGCTGCGCTTCGAAACCCACGCCGACCAGCCACGGCGGCGCCGGCGATTCGCGGCGGAAGGCGAAACTGCGGTCGTACCAGCCGCCGCCCATGCCCAGGCGCGTGCCGTGCGCATCGAAGCCGACCAGCGGCATCGCGACGAAGTCCATGTCGCCCGCCTGCAGTGCCGAAGATGGTTCGATGTCCGGTTCCGGAATGCCGAAGCGGTTGGTGACCAGCGCATCACCCGGGCGCCAGGGCGCGAAGCGCAGGAGCTCGTCGTCGGCGAGTACCGGCAGGCAGTAGACGCAACTGCGTGGAAGCTTCAATTGCCAGGCGTGCAGCGCAATTTCGCCATCCATCGCCCAGTAACCGGCGACGTAGCCGCGTTCGGGCGCGAACGGCAATGCGAGCAACTGCGCGGCGAGCGCATCGGCGGCGGCGATGCGTTGCGCGGCCGGCAGTTCGCGGCGACGCGCGCGCAGTTCGCGGCGCAGCTGGTCGCGATCGGTGTTCACCGGGGAGTCGTCGAAGCGGACGCGGCGGGCATGCCGCATTGTAGCCGCGCGGGGAAGATGCCCGCGCGCGAGATAGATCGCATCCTCCGCCATGCCGATGCCTGCGAAACGACCTTGAACCCGGGGTTCAAGTGGAAACGCTTGGGGGCCATCGGGCTTCCCGCTCGTGGCGGACTTGCACACCCGGCTTCCGTCGCGTCCCCGTGGTCGTCATTAAGGGACAAGGCGAATGTTTGCGCATGCCGTCGAACACGGCAGAGGACACGCGCGGGCAGTATAGCCGCGGCGCAGTTGCATTGGCATCCATTCGTCGGCGCGAATGGCGCGACGCGTTCAGCTGCCGAGCAGGGTGTCGAGCTTGCGTTGCAGGTCGCCGATGGTCGCCGCGAGTTCGCGGTCGTGGCCCTTGCGCGAATCGCGCAGCAATTGCAGTTCGTGCGCGAAGTTGAGCGCGGCGAGCACCGCGACGCGGTCGATCGCGGCCATGCGGTTGGCGCCGCGGATCTCGCGCATCTGCTGGTCGAGCAGGCGCGCGGCGGCGAGCAGGCTGTCGCGTTCCTCCGGCTTGACGCCGACCGTGTACTCGCGGTCGAGCACGCGGATGCTGACCGCGTCGGCGGACTCGCTCATGTGTGTTGTTCCAGCGACTTGAGCCGCGCGATCATCGCCTCGACCCGGGTGCGCGCCTGTTCGTTGCGCGCGAGCAATTGCGAACGCTCGCCGCTCAGCTGTTCCTGCTGCTGGCGCAGGCTGCGGTTTTCCTCGGCCAGCTGGCGCGTGCGCTCGACCAGCGCCTCGATCCGGGTGGAGAGGGCGCGGAGCTGGGCGAGGGCGTCGTCGTCGTCCATGCCGGCACGATAGGCAGGTGCCGGCGGGTGGTCAAGGCGCGGCCTGCGCCCGTCCGGAAGCCGTCGCCGGCGACCAGTTGCGCAGGAAGGCGAGGCAGCGCTGCGCCTCCAGCGGCGGCGACAGCCAGTAGCCCTGGATCTCGTCGCAGCCGTGTTCGTGCAGGAAGCGCAGTTGCGCCTCGGTTTCCACGCCCTCGGCGACCACGTTCAGTTCCATCGCGTGGGCCATGGCGATGACCGTGGTGGTGATCGCCGCGTCATCGGGATCGTGGGTGATGTCGCGCACGAATTCCTTGTCGATCTTGAGCGTGGTGATCGGCAGGCGCTTGAGGTAGGCGAGCGAGGAATAGCCGGTGCCGAAGTCGTCGACCGCGAGCGAGACGCCGAGCTTGCGGAACGCTTCCAGACGGCGCGAGGTGTAGTCGGTGCCGGCCATGATCACGCTTTCGGTCAGTTCCAGTTCCAGTCGTTCCGCCGGCAGCCGGCTTTCGGCGAGCACGCGTTCCACCACCGCGGGCAGGTCGCCGCGCGAGAGCTGCAGCGCGGACACGTTCACCGCCATGCTGATGCCCTCGAGCCCGCCGTGCTGGCGCCAGCGCTGCAGGGTGAGGCAGGCTTCGCGCAGGACCCATTCGCCGATCTCGAGGATCATCCCGCTTTCCTCGGCCAGCGGGATGAAGGTCGTCGGCGGGATTTCGCCATGCTCGGCGCTGGTCCAGCGCAACAGCGCCTCGACCCCGACGATGCGCGAATCGTGCACCGACATCCGCGGTTGGTACACGACCCGCAGCTCCTCGCGGTCGAGCACCTTGCGCAACGCGCTGGCGATCGTGGCGCGGCGGCGCACCGCCTCGTCCATCTGCTCGTCGTAGCGGACGAAGGTTCGCCGGCCCGCAGCCTTGGCCTGGTACATCGCGGTGTCGGCGTGCTTGAGCAGGTCGGTCGGCACCTGCGCGTGGTCCGGGTACAGGCTGATGCCGATCGACGGCGAGATCGAGATTTCCTGCAGGTCGTCGATCTGCAGCGGCGCTTCGAACGCCATGATGATCTCGCGCGCGGCGCGGTCGGCGTCGTCGGGGCCAGCGAGGTTCTCGAGCACCACGGTGAATTCGTCGCCGCCCAGCCGCGCCACCGTGTGCTGTTCGCCGATGGTGCGCTGCAAGCGCAGCGCGGCCGCGCGCAGGATGCGGTCGCCGGCGGCGTGGCCGAGCGAATCGTTGACGTCCTTGAAACGGTCGAGGTCGAGGAACAGCACCGCGATGCGGCCGTCCTGCCTGCGCGCGCGCACGATCGCGCGCGACAGGCGCTCGGCGAGCAGGGTGCGGTTGGGCAGGTTGGTGAGCGTGTCGAAGTTGGCGAGGTAGCGCAGTTCCTGCTCGGCGCGCTTGCGGTGGGTGATGTCGCTGATCACGCCGATGAAGAATTGCGGGCGGCCGCTGGCGTCGCGGATCGCGTTGGCCTCGACCAGGCACAGGAATTCCTCGCCGTCCTTGCGCATCTGCCACATCTCGCCGGACCAGCCGCCGTGTTCGGCGAGGTGGCGGCGCATGGCGAGGTAGAACTCGGGTTCGTGCTGGCTGGTATTGAGCAGTTCCGCGCCGCGGCCGATGACTTCCGCCTCGGAATAGCCCGTCATGCGCGTGAACGCGGGATTGATCGAGATGAAGCGGAAATCGCGGTCCAGCACCGAGACCGCTTCGTTCATGCTGCGCAGCACCTCGGCCGCGATCTGGCGTTCGCGATCCACTTGCCGGCTGCGGGTGATGTTGCGTGCGGTGCCGGCGATGTGCAGCACGCGTCCGTCCGCATCGCGTTCGACCGTGCGCCCGCGCGCCCGCACCCAGGTCCAGCCGTGGGCCGTGCGCACCCGGTGCTCGGACTGGAACAGCGGCGCATCCCCGCGCAGGTGTTCGCGCAGGCGATCGAGCACCTGCGGCAGGTCGTCCGGATGCACGCTGTGTTCCTGGTCGACGCGGATCTCGAGCGGCGTTTCCGGATCGGAATGGTCGTCCGGTTGCAGCCTCAGCAAGCGCTTGCTTTCGAGGTCGTAGTCCCAGAACTGTTCGCCGGACGCCCACAGCGCGAGCTTCAGCCGTTCCTCGCGTTCGTGCAGTTCGCGGTAGAAGCGTTGTTCACGCAAGCGTTGCCGCTTCCAGCGCAGCCATGCCAGCAGCAGTGCGATCGCGGCGAACAATGCGTAGGCGAACAGCGCCAACGGGTGGCGCCACCATGGCGCCTGCACGTGGATCGGGACCTGCAGGGTCTGCGTGTACCAGCTGCCGTCGCGGTTGCTGGCCTGGACCTCCAGCACGTGGTTGCCGGCCGGCAACAGGGTGTAGGTGATGTCGGGGTTGTTGCCGTTGTCGATCCACTGCGCATCGACGCCTTCGATGCGGTGGCGGTAGCGGACGCGGCCGGCATCGATGTAGTCGAGGCCGCCGACGCGCAGGCGCAACAGCCCCGCCGATTGGGGGAGTTCGATCGTGCCCGGGTTCCACGCGACCGACATGTCGGCACCCGCGCGTTCGCCGATGCCGATTTCGAGCAATCGCGGCGGCTGCACCAGGCCGCGCGTCGCGCGCTGCGGATCGAACACGTTGAGGCCGCGGATGCCACCGAAGGCGAGCCGTCCGTCCGCGAGCCGCAACGCGGCGCCGCCGTTGAACTCGAGGTCCTGCAGGCCGTCCGCGCGCCCGTATGCCGTCGACGAATCGCGATCGGCATCGAGGCGCAGCAGGCCCTGGTTGGTGCCGACCCAGAGCATCCCGCGCGCGTCGGCGACCAGGCTGTAGACCGCGCTGGGGGAGGCGGGCGAAAGCGCCAGCGGGACCGGTGCGAACTGCACGTCGCCGCCGGGCCGGGGCGAGGCGAGGACCAAGCCGGCATTGGTGCCGACCCAGAGCCGGCCCTTGCCGTCTTCCGCCAGCGCCCGCACGAGGTCGTCGCCGAGGCTGCCTGGCTGGCCGGGGGTGTCGTGGAATGCACGGTGCCGATCGGTGCGCGGGTCGAGCGCTTCCAGCCCGTGGCCGGTGCCGATCCAGAGCGTGCCGTCGCGCGCCTCCAGCAGCGCGTGTACCGCCGGCTGTGTCGCCGCGCCGGCAGGATGCGCGCCGTGAAGCTGGAATTGCCGCGGCGCGCCTCCGTAAATGTCGAAATGGATCAGGCCGTCATGGTCGCTGCCGAGCCAGAGTCCGCCATCGCGCGCCGGAAGCAGGCTGCGGAGCGCCAGGCGCGGGTAGCCGGCGACATCGACGGCATGCGCGGACGGCTGCCGCGGATCGAGCACGAACAGGCCGGCCATGCTGCCGAGCCAGAGCCTGCCGTCGGGAGTGCGCGCGATGCCGGTGATGCGTCGGGACAGGGCATCGCCCGCGACCGATTCCAGCAGCCCACTCATGTCTTCCGGGGTGCCGGAGCCATCGATGCGCAGCAAGCGGCCGTCGTCGGTGCCGACCCAGAGGAAACCGGCGTCGTCCTGCGCGATCGAACGCACGCTGCCGCTGGCGACCGGGCCGCGCGCGGCTCCCGTCGTCCAGCGCAAGTCGATGAAGGGAAACGGCGCGCCGCGCGAGTCCGCGATGGCGAGACCGGAGAACTGCGTTCCGACCCAGAGCAGGCCGGAGCGATCGACCATCAGCGCATTGACCATGTCTTCCGGCAGGCCGGCCGGGTCGCGCTCGTCCTGCCTCAGCGCCCTCGCGGCTCCGGTCTGCGGATCGAAGCGGCGCAAGCCGGCGCCGACGATCGACAGCCACAGGCTGCCGTCCGGCGCTTCCGCGATCGACTGCACGCGCGTCGCACCGTTGCCCTCCATGGCCTGTGGCCAGACCTGCTGCAGGCTGTCGCCGTTGCGCAGCAGATAAAGGCCGCCATCGCCGCCCACCCACGTGCGACCGGCGCGGTCGATGCGCAATGCCAGCATGGGCTGCACCGGCCCGACGCGCGTCGCGCGGCCGTCGGCGCCGATCCGGAACAGGCCGGCGCGGTTCGCATACCAGACATCGCCGTGGCGGTCGCGCGCCAGCCCCTGGAAGCCGCTGTCGACACCGCGTCCGGGCAGGGAAAGGACGCGGGTCACGCGGCTGCCGCGCGGATCGAGCCGGTCGAGCCCGGCGCTGGTGCCGATCCATGTCGCGTCGGCCACGGGCAGCAGGGCTTCCACCCGCGGGGAATTCGTGCCGGCCCGCGGATAACGATGGAAGCGGCCGCTGTCGAGATCCAGCCGGGAGACGTATTCGGAACGCGTCCCGACCCAGAGTCCCTTGTCGGCGTCGACGGCCAGTGCGGTCACGAAGTTGTCGGGCAGGCTGGCTGGATCGTCCGCGATCTCGTGGAAGGACACGAAGCGTTGCCCGTCGTAACGGCTGAGCCCGCCCTGGGTGCCGACCCACGCGAAGCCGTTGGCGTCCTGCGCCAGCGCGGTCACGGTGCTCTGGGCGAGGCCGAGTTCGCTGCCGGCGCGCACGAAATGGATGTCGCGAACCGCAGCGTGCGCGGGCCATGCCGCGGCCAACGCCAAGCATGCGGCGCATGCGGCCAGGACCAGGATCCGGGCTGCGGACGGGGCGTTCGCGGACATGCGCCAGTGTAGGCGTGCGCCGTTCGCGGCAACAAGCGGCCGCGGCGAAGGCGGTGGGCGCAGTTGCTACACTTCGACACGGCTTCCGGGGACCGTTTCCATGACCAACGCATTGCCGTCCCGGGGCGACATCGACGAAGCCATCCGCTCGCTCGGGCTCGCCACGACGGCATCCGAACTGCAGGGCGCGCTGCTCGGCTGGCTCGCCGGCGGCGGCAGCGCCGACGGCAACTGGCTCGCCGCGGTGATGGCCGATCCGGCGCTGCCGCAAGCCGCCTCCGACTCGCCGCTGCAACGCCTGCGCGACCATGCCGTCGAACAACTCGACGCGCGCAACTTCGCGCTCGACCTGCTGGTTGCCGACGACGATGCCAGCCTCGCCGATCGCAGCGGCAGCCTGTTCGACTGGTGCCGCGGTTTCCTCGGCGGTTTCGGCCTGTCCGCGGGCGCGAACCCGCCGCTGTCCGAAGAAGGCGGCGAAGCGCTCGCCGATATCGCGAAGCTGGCCGCGGCCACGCCGCAGGACGACGGCGACGAGGAGGACGAAGCCGCGCTGGTCGAAATCGCGGAGTTCATCCGCGTCGCCGCGCTGCTGTTGCACGGCGATTGCGTGCTGGGCCCGCGCCACCGCCGCAGCATGCATTGACGATGGCCGCGCACGCCAAAGCCAGCGCGATGTTCGCGCGCCGCCGCAAGCAGCTGATGCGCATCGCCGGCGACGACGCCATCCTCGTGCTCGCCGCCGCGCCCGAGCGCATTCGCAGCCGCGATACGCATTACCCATACCGGCAGGATTCCGACTTCTGGTACCTCACCGGCTTCGAGGAACCGTCCGCGGTGCTGGTGCTGGTGCCCGGTCGCGCGCACGGCGAGGCGCTGCTGTTCTGCCGCGAACGCGACCCGGAACGCGAAGGTTGGGACGGACCGCGGCTCGGCCCGGAACGCGCCTGTGAGGCGCTCGGTTTCGACGACGCGTATCCGATCGACGACCTCGACGACATCCTGCCCGGCCTGCTCGAAGGCCGCACGCGCGCCTACTACCACTTCGGTCGCGACACCGATTTCGACCTCAAGCTGATCGGCTGGTTGAATCGCGTGCGCGAACAGGTGCGCCACGGCGCGCAACCACCGCACGAATTCCTCGAACTCGGCCACCTGCTCGACGAACTGCGCCTGTTCAAGTCGGCCGAGGAACTGAAGCTGATGCAGCGCGCCGCCGACATCGCCATCGTCGCGCACGAAGCGGCGATGCGCGCGGTGCGGCCCGGGATGCAGGAATACGAACTGCAGGCCGAACTCGAACGCGAATTCCGTCGCGCCGACGCGGTGCCGGCCTACGGCAGCATCGTCGGCGCCGGCGCCAACGCCTGCGTGCTGCACTATGTCGCCAACAACGCGTCGATCCGCGACGGCGACCTGGTGCTGATCGATGCCGGCGCGGAGCATCGCGGCTACGCCTCGGACATCACCCGCACGTTCCCGGCGAACGGGCGATTCACGAAGGAACAGCGCGCGCTGCACGACGTGGTCGGCGCGGCGCAGGCCGCCGCGCTGGCGCAGGCGCGGCCGGGCGTGCCGTACGAAGCCATGCACGCGGCCGCGGTGGAATCGCTCACCGAAGGCCTGCTGAAACTTGGCCTGCTCAAGGGCACGTTGCAGAAGAACATCGCCGACGGCGGCTACAAGCGTTTCTACCGGCACAAGACCGGGCACTGGCTCGGCCTGGACGTACACGACGTCGGCGACTACCGCCTCGACGGCGAATCGCGCCTGCTCGAACCGGGCATGGTGCTGACCGTCGAGCCCGGTTTGTACGTCATGCCGGACGATGCGAGCGTCGCCACGAAGTGGCGCGGCATCGGCATCCGCACCGAGGATGATGTCGCGATCACCCGCGACGGCCATCGCGTGCTCACGCAGAAGCTCGCGCGCAGCGCCGACGAGATCGAGGCCTTGATGGCGCGCTAGCGGGATTCGCCTTCGTAACCTGCGATTTCCGCTTCCGCCAACAATGCGCGCAACTGCGCGAGCGAGGCGCGGCGCATCGGTTTCTCGTCGACCGGCGACAGCGGCGCCTGGCGCAAGGCGTCGCGCGGCAGCACGGTCAGGTCGAACGTGAGTCCATCAGCCGAGAACAGCCAGACCTCGGCGTCGAAATCGCGTTCGCGGTCCAGGCGCACGCGGCGTCCGCGCGCCTCGGCCGGGATGCCGCGCTCGTCGAGGCAGCGCGCGACCGCGCCGGCATCGTCGCTGTAGAGATGCAAGGCGACCGGCGTGTTCGCGTCCGCGGTGCCTTCCAGCACCGGCCCCACCAGGCGCGCGTCGAACGCGGCGAAGAACTCCAGCGCGTGCAGCGCGGCGTCGCGCCGCCGTTGCAGCGCATCGGCGGTGGCGTCGCCCTGGAACAGGCGCTGGTATTCGCGCAACGCGTCCTCGATCTCGCGGTTGCGCGGCAGCGAGGCATCGTCGTGGATGCCGAGGCGTTCGGCGGCCTTGAGCTTGGCCTGGTGGAAGTCGCGGACGCCGCCGACGGCCATCAACCGCGCGGCTTCCTGGGCCAGGCGCGTGCGGCGCTCGTGGGTGCGGGTTTCGGCGTGCTGGCGTGCGCGGTGCATGGCGCGTCTCCGGTCGAACCCGGAGACGACTGTAGCGCAAGAGAAGCGGCAAGCGCGTGACGCCCGCTCAGAAGATGTCGAACGATTCCTCGTCCGGCGCCGCGTCCTGTTGTTCCTGGTCGTAATCGACCACGCTTTCCATGCGCTCGAGGTCCTCGGCCTTCACGTACTCGGTGATGCCGCCGCTGCCCGCGGGCAGCAGCCGGCCGCCGGCGCTGACCGACACCTTGACCATGCCTTCGGGGGGATCGTTGGCGGCGATGGGCTGGTCCTTCAGCGCGGAGCGCATGTAGTCGATCCAGATCGGCAACGCGGCCTTGCCGCCGTATTCGCGGTAGCCCAGCGACTTGAAGTCGTCGCGACCGACCCAGACCGTGGTGACGTACGGCCCGCCCAGCCCGGAGAACCATGCGTCGCGGTGGTCGTTGGTGGAACCGGTCTTGCCGGCGACATCCTCGCGGCCGAGTACCTTCGCCGCGGTGCCGGTACCGCGCTGGACCACGTCGCGCATCATCGACACGATCTGGTAGGCGACGCGCGGGTCGATCGCGCGCGGCGCGAGCACGCCGTCGGTCGGCTTTGCCGGTTCGGCGGTGGCCGTCGTGGTCGCGTTCGCCTGCGGTTTCGCGGTCGCCGGCTTGGGCGCCGAACCGCCGGGGCCGAGGTTGAAGCCATCGACCACGTTCGATACCTGCACCGGCGCCGCGCCCGGTTGCGCGGCAACCGCGCAACTGCGGCAGGCGGTCGGCGGTTTTTCCTGGAACACGACCTTGCCGTCGCGGTCGCGCACGTTGTCGATGAACCACGGCGTGACCCGGAAGCCGCCGTTCGCGAACACCGCGTAACCGCCGGCGACGGTGATCGGCGAGAGCGAAGCGGTGCCCAGCGACATCGACAGGTTCGGCGGCAGCGCGGATTCGTCGATGCCGAAATGGCTGATGTACTTGCGTGCGTAATCCACGCCGATCGCATCGAGCAGGCGCACCGACACCAAGTTCCGCGATTGCACCAGCGCCTCGCGCAGGCGCATCGGGCCGGCGAAGTTGCCGCTGTCGTTCTGCGGCCGCCACATGTGGCCGCGACGATCCTTGAACACCACCGGCGCGTCGAGCACGATCGAAGCGGGGTTGAAGCCGCGTTCGAACGCCGCCGCGTACACGAACGGCTTGAAGCTGGAACCCGGCTGGCGCCGCGCCTGGGTCGCGCGGTTGAACTTGTTGCCGGCGAAACTGTAGCCGCCGACCAGCGCGCGCAACGCGCCGTTGTCGGCGTCGAGCGACACCAGTGCGGCCTGCGCCTGCGGGATCTGGTCGAGTTGGTAACCGCTGGGCGCGGAACCGGCCGGCGCATCGGCGGCGAACACCGGGCGCAGGCGCACGAGGTCGCCGCGCGCCACCAGCGATGCCGCGCTTTTGCCGGTCCAGCGCGCGGCATCGGATCCGACCATCGCGGTGCTGCCATCGGCAAGCGCCACTTCCACGCCGCCGCCGGCACTGCGCAACACCACCGCGGGCAGCAGCCCGCCTTCCGCCGGCACCGCGCGGATGCGCGCCGCGGCTTCGGCCGCGCCGTCGCCGTCGGCGAGTTCGAAATGCTGTTCTGGCTTGTTCCAGCCGTGGCGATGGTCGTAGGTGGTGAGGCCGTCGCGCACCGCCTTGTCCGCCGCGGCCTGCAGCGCCGGGTCGATGGTGGTGGTGACGTGATAGCCCTTGTTGAGCACGTCGCCGCCGAAGCGCGCGAGCATTTCGCGCCGGACCATTTCCGCGACGTAGGGCGCGTATACCTCCGGCTTGCGTTCGTGCGGGCTGGCGTGCATCGGCGCCGCCTGCGCCGCCTGCGCTTCCGACCGTGGGATGAAGCCGAGGTCGGCCATGCGCCCGAGGGCGTAATCGCGGCGTTCCCGCGCGCGCTCGGGATTGCTGATCGGGTTGCCGCTGGAGGGGAATTTCGGGATCGAGGCGAGCGAGGCGACTTCGTCCAGGCTCAACTGCGCCAGCGGCTTGCCGTAGTAGAACTCCGAAGCCGCGGCCACGCCGTAGGCGCGGTTCCCGAAGAAGCTCTTGTTGAGGTAGAGCTCGAGGATCTCGTCCTTGGACAGCACCCGTTCCATCTTCATCGCCAGCAGCATTTCCGCGAATTTGCGCGTGTAGCTGTACTGCGAACTCAGGAAGAATTGCCGCGCGACCTGCTGGGTGATGGTGGAGCCGCCGGGCACCCGCTTGTCGTTGGTGGTGGCAAGCAACCAGACCGCGCGTGCGACGCCTTTGTAGTCGACGCCGTGGTGCTGGTAGAAGCGGTTGTCCTCGACCGCGATGAAGGCCTGCTTGACCCGTTCGGGTACCTCGGCGATGCGCACCGGGTAGCGCCGGGTTTCGCCGTAGATGGCCATGAGCCGGCCATCGCGGGCATAGACGTACATCGGTTCCTGCAATTCGACGTTGCGCAGGGTCGCCACGTCCGGCAGGCGGGACGAAACCATGTAGTACAGGGTGCCGACGGCGATCAGGCCCAGGACGGCCAGCCCGAGGGCGCCCAGCAAGGCCCACCGGAGCAGACTGCGAAAACGGGGCATTGGTGCTCGGATTGCAGGGAACAAGGGGGGGCAGTATAGAGTCTGGCCGCAAGGCCCGATCCGGGGGACGGCCGAGTGGGGCCCGGGGTCGCGTTGGATCTGGGCGAGGGGCGCGGTAGGGGGGCTGGCACCGGGGGGATTGCCAGACCGTGAAAAGTCCGTTATTTAATGCAACGGGACACGTTGTGCGCGTAAGCGCCCGTGAGAAGGGGAGAAACGTGGGACTGATCACGAAAAGCCAACCGGCGTTGGTCGGCGTCGACATCAGCTCGACGGCGGTCAAGCTCCTCCAGCTGTCCCGTAACGGGGATCGCTACCGGGTCGAGCATTACGCCGTGGAGCCGCTGCCGCCGAATGCAGTGGTCGAAAAGAACATCGTCGAAGTCGAGGCGGTCGGCGATGCCATTCGCCGCGCCGTGGCCCGTTCCGGCAGCAAGGCCAAGTTCGCGGCCGCCGCCGTGGCCGGTTCCGCGGTGATCACCAAGGTGATCCCGATGCCGGCCGAGCTGGACGACGACGAACTCGAATCCCAGGTCGAGCTCGAGGCGGTGAATTACATCCCGTACCCGATCGAGGAAGTGAACCTCGATTACGAGGTGCTCGGCCCGATGCCCGGCAACGCCGAGATGGCGCAGATCCTGCTGGCCGCGTCGCGCTCGGAGAACGTCGAAACCCGCGCTTCCGCGCTGGAGCTCGGTGGCTTGAGCGCGCGGGTCATGGACGTCGAGGCGTTCGCGATCGAGAACGCCTTCGCCCTCGTCGCCGATACCCTGCGCGTGCCGCGCGACGGCATCGTCGCGCTGGTCGATATCGGCGCGACGATGACGACGCTGAACATCCTCCGCAACGGGCGCAGCCTGTACAACCGCGAGCAGGTGTTCGGCGGCAAGCAGCTCACCGACGAGGTCATGCGCCGCTACGGCTTGAGCTACGAAGAGGCGGGCCTGGCCAAGCGCCAGGGCGGCCTCCCGGAAAGCTACGAAATCGAGGTGCTGGAGCCGTTCAAGGAAGCGCTGGTCCAGCAGGTCAGCCGCCTGCTGCAGTTCTTCTACGCCGGTAGCGAGTTCAACCGCGTCGACCAGGTGGTGCTGGCCGGCGGTTGCGCGTCGATCCCGGGCATCGCCGACATGGTCGAGGAACAGCTCGGCGTGCCGACCGTCGTCGCCAATCCGCTGGCGCAGATGTCGCTGGGGCCGCGGGTCCAGGCGCACGCGCTGGCCCAGGACGCCCCGGCCCTGATGATCGCCTGCGGGCTCGCGTTGAGGAGCTTCGACTGATGGCACGGATCAACCTCCTCCCATGGCGCGTCGAGCGCCGCAAGCAGCGGCAGAAGGAATTCACGGCCATGCTCGGCGTCGCGGCGCTGGGCGCGGTGCTGCTGTCGTTCCTGCTCGTCAACTACTACAACCGCCAGATCGACGGCGAAAACGCGCGCATTGCCTACGTCAAGGACCAGATCTCCCAGGTCGACAAGCAGATCAAGGAGATCGAGGAGCTGGACCAGAAGAAGGCCAAGCTGCTGGCGCGCAAGGAAGTGATCGAGCAGTTGCAGGCGAACCGTTCGCAGATGGTGCACCTCTTCGATTCGCTGGTACGGACCATTCCCGACGGGGTGGTCCTGACTTCGCTCAAGCAAGATGGCGACAAACTCACGCTCGAAGGCCGGTCGCAATCGAACGCGCGCGTTTCCACCTACATGCGCAACCTCGAGGGCGCGGGCTGGATGACCAAGCCGGAACTGTCGATCATCGAGGCGAAGGGCGGCGACGACCCAGGCTTGCCGTATGTCTACAGGCTGACGGTGACGCTGGCCAATCCGAACGCGCCCAAGGATAGCGACGGCGACGGCGTGCCCGACCAGCCCGAAGCGGCGGCGGAAGCCCAGCCTGCCGCTCCCGCCGCGACCACGCCGGCGAGCACGATGCCTGCGGCCCCGGCACCCGCGGCCCCGGCCACGAATGCCGCCCCCGCAACGGGAGGAGCCGCATCGTGAAGAAGAAAATGTCGATCCGCGACCTCGACTTCAACAACACCGGCGCATGGCCGCGCGAGTTCAAGATCGGGTTCTGCGTGTTGCTCGCCCTGGTCATCATCGGCTTCGTCTGGTGGTTCTGGGTCACCGGCAAGCGCGACGAACTGGCCAACCTGGATGCCCAGGAAGCCAGTCTGCGCGCCGAGTTCGAGACCAAGCAGGGCCGCGCCGCGAACCTGGAGCCGCTCAAGCAGCAACTCGCGCAGATGGAGCAGCAACTGCAGCAGATGCTGCGCCAGCTGCCGAGCAAGACCGAAATGCCGGACCTGATCGTCGACATCTCGCAGACCGCGCTGGCGACCGGCTTGCAGAACAAGCTGTTCCAGCCGGGAACGGAGACGCCGAAGGAGTTCTACGCGGAGAAGCCGATCCAGTTGCGCCTCGTCGGCACTTACCATCAGTTCGGCGCGTTCGTGAGCGGCGTGGCCTCGTTGCCGCGCGTGGTGATCCTGACCATGCACGATATCGCCCTGAAGCCGGCGAACGGATCCACTTCGATCAAGCCCAATTCCGCGCTGGAACTCGCGGGCACGGTGAAGACCTACCGCTACCTCGACGAAGACGAAACCAAGGCGCAGGAAGCGCAAGCCGCGAAGTCAAAGCCCAAGCCGAAGGGGGGCAAGTGACATGAGCAAGATCCTCATGCGCATCCCCGTCCTGATGCTGGCTGCGTTGGCGCTCGCGGGGTGCACGCGTGGCATCGACAGCACGCCGGGCAACGCGCCGAACCTCGAAAAGTGGGTTGCAGACGTGAAGGCGCGGCCGGCGCCGGCGCTCGATCCGCTGCCGGTCATGCAGCAGTTCGAAACCTTCGAATATGCCGCGCAGAACCTGCGCGATCCCTTCAGCAACGCCTTTACCGACGAGAGCGGCGGCAGCGGCCCACGACCCGATCCGAACCGGCCGAGGCAGGCGCTGGAGCAGTTTCCGCTCGACAGCCTCGACATGGTCGGGACCATCGGTACCGGCCCCGGCATGATCGGGCTGGTCATGGCGCCGGACAAGGTCACCTACCGCGTGAGGCCTGGTGCCTACATGGGCCAGAACGATGGCCGCATCACCGCAATCCACGAAGACCGCATCGAACTCGTCGAACTAGTGCCGGACGGGGCGGGGGGCTGGCTTGAACGCCCCGCCACGCTTGCGCTCGAAGATCAATGACTGGGGGTTAGCACGATGACCGTTACCAACGTCCAACGCCTGCGGCCTGCCGCGCGTCCCCTGCCACTGAGGGCAAGTCTCGCCGGCATCGCGATCGGCTTGTGCGCCGCGCTCGGCACGACCGCCTCGGCCGCGCCCGCTACCGGCAACCAGACGACGAACGCCGTCGCGGTCGACCCGGCCAAGAGCCTGCCGTCGACGGTGTCGATCTCCAGCATCGACTTCAAGCGTGGCGATGGCGGCGCGGGCCGCCTCATCCTGCACTTCAGTGGTGACGGCGCCGCCCCCGACCTGCGCACGCAAGGCAGTTCGGTGCTGGTCGACATCGGCAACGCGCAGTTGCCGGCGACGCTGCAGAAACCGCTCGACGTCACCGATTTCGCCACCCCGGTCCAGCGCATCGATGCCGCCCAGACCGGCCATGGCGCGCAACTGCAATTGAGCACGAGCGGGCAGTTCGAATCGCTCGCCTACCAGACCGGCCGCGACTACATCGTCGAAATCGTGCCTCGAGCCGCCACCCCGAACGCGAACCGCGCCGTCGGCGCCGTGTCCGGCACGGTGGCTTCGGGCGCGCAGGCATCGGCCTATGGCGCCCCTCACTACAGCGGCCGCCCGGTGACGTTCAACTTCCAGGACGTGCCGGTGCGCACCGTGCTGCAGCTGATCGCCGAGGAATCGAACCTCAACGTGGTCGCTGCCGATACCGTCCAGGGCAATGTCACGCTGCGCCTGGTCAACGTGCCCTGGGACCAGGCGCTCGACCTCGTGCTGCAGGCCAAGGGCCTCGACAAGCGCCAGAGCGGCAACGTCGTCTGGGTCGCGCCGCAGTCCGAGATCGCCAAGTACGAGCAGGACAAAGCCGAAGCGCGGGTCAAGCTGGAAAACAGCGCCGAGATGATCACGGAGTACATCCCGATCAACTACGGCAACTCCGAGGACATCGCCAAGCTGCTGACCGACGACGCCAAGAACGGCAAGGGCGGCGGCGGATCGGGCGAATCCCAGCGCGGTTTCCTCTCGCCGCGCGGCAGCATCAGCTTCGACCGCCGCACCAACACCCTGCTGGTGATCGACATCCCGCAGCGCGTGGCCGCGATCCGCGACCTGGTGAACAAGCTCGACAAGCCGGTCGACCAGGTGGTGATCGAGGCGCGCATCGTGATCGCGAACGAAAGCTTCGCGCGCGAACTCGGCGCCAAGTTCGGCGTCAGTGGCAGCAACAACAATGCCTATTTCAGCGGCAATCTCGATGCGAACAGTGCCACCCGCACATCGCAATACACGACGAACCAGGCCAACCAGGCCGCGCTGAATACCTACCAGGCCGCGCTGGATGCCTACAACAACTGCACCGGCGGCGATTGCGGTTCGGCACCGATCCCGCCGGTCCTCCAGTCCCCGACCATCACCCGCGGGCTCATGAGCAGCCTGCCGTCGGCGCTGGCTGGCAGCGGATCATTGGCGCTCTCCATCCTCAATGCGGGTTACCTCCTGGATATGGAGCTGTCCGCAATGCAGACCGAAGGCCGCGGCGAGATCATCTCCAACCCGCGCATCGTGACCAGCAACCAGAAGGAAGCGCTGATCAAGCAGGGCGACCAGATCGGCTACATCACCGTCACTGCGGGCAACAACGCCAACGTTCCGCAGGTGCAGTTCAAGGACGTGGTGCTGCAGCTCAAGGTCACCCCGACCATCACCAACGATGGCCGCATCTTCCTCAACATGGACCTGCAGAAGGACGACCTGTCTGGTTACGTGAACACCGGCGTCGGCCAGGTACCGCAGATCGCCACGCGCGAGGTGACGACCGCGGTGCTGGTGGACGACGGGCAGACCGTGGTCGTGGGCGGCGTGTACGAGTTCAAGGACCAGAATTCGTTGTCGAAGATCCCGTTCCTCGGCGATATCCCGATCCTCGGCAACCTGTTCAAGAACCGCAACCACACCAAGAGCAAGGCCGAGTTGCTGGTGTTCGTGACGCCGAAGGTGATCCGCGTCGCGCAGCGCCCGAACTGACGTTCGCCAACGCTTTGAATGCAACGGGCCGGAAACGGCCCGTTGTCGTTTCCGTAGTCCCGTCCTGGCCATCGCACATGAACCCGGACTGATGGCACTGGAACCCGCGCGGCGGGAACGGGTCAAACTGGGCCCCGGCGCGGTCTTCGCGTCGCCCCACGTTCCCGAGCGCCGCGCATGGACAGTTCCAGCCCCGAAACCTCCCGCCTGCACGACGCTTTCCGCGCCTTGCGCGATGGATTGTCCGCCGAGATCGTCGGCCAGTCCGCGCTGGTCGAACGCCTGCTGATCGCGCTGCTGGCCGATGGCCACTTGCTGGTCGAAGGCGCGCCTGGCCTTGCCAAGACCAGCGCGATCCGCGCGCTGGCGGCGCGACTGGAGGCGGATTTCTCCCGCGTGCAGTTCACCCCCGACCTGTTGCCAGCCGACCTGACCGGCACCGAGGTCTGGCGGCCGCAGGAAGGCCGCTTCGAATTCCAGCCGGGTCCGATCTTCCATCCCGTGCTGCTCGCCGACGAGATCAATCGCGCGCCGGCCAAGGTGCAGTCCGCCCTGCTCGAGGCGATGGGCGAACGCCAGGTCACGGTCGGGCGCCATACCTATCCGTTGCCGCCGTTGTTCCTGGTCATGGCGACGCAGAACCCGATCGAGCAGGAAGGCACGTTCCCGTTGCCGGAGGCACAGCTCGACCGCTTCCTGATGTACGTGCGCATCGGTTATCCCGAGGCCGAAACCGAAACCGAAATTCTGCGCCTCGCGCGCGAACGCGCGCGTGAGGCGATGCGGACCACCCACCCGACGCCAGCGCGCATGCCGCTGGCCGATGTGTTCGCCGCGCGCCAGGCCGTGCTCGACCTGCATGTCGCGCCCGCGCTGGAACGCTACCTCGTCGAACTCGTGCTCGCTTCGCGCACGCCGGCGCGCTACGACAAGCAACTGGCCGAGCGCATCGCCTGGGGCGCGAGCCCGCGTGGTTCGATCGCGCTGGAACGCTGCGCCCGCGCCCGTGCGTGGCTCGCCGGCCGCGACTACGTCACACCCGACGACGTGCGCGCCATCGCGCCCGACGTGCTGCGCCATCGCGTGTTGCCGAGCTACGAGGCGACCGCCGAAGGCTGGGACGGTGAGAAGCTCGTTGCGGAACTGCTGCGGCAGGTACCGCTGCCGTGAAGCGGGGGCTCGGGACCAGGATCTGGGGGTTGGAGATCGGGAATCGCGCGCATCGCGATTGTCCGCGCGGGGATGCTCGCCGGAGATACTGAGCTTTGAACAGACCCCAGTCCCAAGCCCCCAACCCCGGCATTACACCCACGCTGGCCGAACTGGTTGCGCTGCGCGCCGCAGCGCTGGGGCGGCGGCCGCCGAAGCGCGGGCGCCACGGCACCAGTGGACAAGCATTGTCGCCAATGCGCGGGCGCGGGATGGAATACGCCGAATCGCGCGAATACGCACAGGGCGACGACGCGCGCCACATCGACTGGCGCCTGACCGCGCGCAGCGGCAAGCCGCACACGAAATTATTCCAGGCCGAACGCGAACGGCTGACCCTGCTCGTCGCCGATACCGCGCCCTCGCTGTACT
Source organism: Lysobacter lycopersici (assembly GCF_007556775.1). Taxonomy (GTDB): domain Bacteria; phylum Pseudomonadota; class Gammaproteobacteria; order Xanthomonadales; family Xanthomonadaceae; genus Pseudoluteimonas; species Pseudoluteimonas lycopersici. Next base: position 1,407,707 of record NZ_CP041742.1, on the reverse strand, counting down.
TCGGCACGCGCACGCGCTTCAAGTCGGTGCAGGCCGCGCGCGCCGGTGCGGTCGCGGCGTGGATCGCGGTGCGCGACGGCGACCGCATCGCCGCGTTGCGCGGTTCGACCAGGGAAGCGCCGGTTCCTCCTGCCGCGGGTCCGCGCGGTGCGTTGCGCGTACTCGACGCGCTGGTGCGCTGGTACGCGAAGCCGCCGGACGACGATGCCGGCCTCGCGGTCGCGCTCGACCATGCGCGCCGATTGCTGCGTCCGGGTTCGCGCTTGGTCGTGCTTGCCGATCCGGCGAGCGTGGCCGCGATCCCAGCGCAACGCTGGCCTGCGCTGACCGCGCACAACGAAGTGATCCTGTTGTTGCTGGTCGATGCGCTGGAACGCCAGCCGCCGCAGGCCGCGCTGCCGTTCGCGACCGGCGACGGCGGCAAACATGCGCGGATCGAACTCGACCTCGCGACTGCGGCGCAACGCCAGCGCTGGCACGGGACCTTCATGGCGCCGGTGGAAGCCGCCTTGCAGCAATTGCCGGCGCGCGGGGTGCGCGTGCAGTTGCTCGCCGGCGATGCGCCCAGCGATTCATGGCTCTCGCTGCTGGGCGGGGCGCGCGCGGCATGAGCGATCCGACCCTCATCCTGCGCGACATCCACCAGCCGCCGCCGCCGTCGTGGTGGCCGCCGGCACCGGGCTGGTGGATGCTGTTCGCGGCGTTGTTGCTCGCGTTCGCCGCATGGGCGTGGTGGCGGCGTCGACAAAAGTTGCGGCGCGCCGCCATCGCGCGCCTGTTCGACGATGCGGTTTCAGCGGCCGAAACCCCGGCCGCGAAGATCGCGGCGATGTCGGAACAACTGCGCCGCGCCTCGCGCCGCATCGATCCGGACGCAGATCGGTTCGAAGGCGAGGAATGGTTGCGCTTCCTCGATCGCGGCCTGCCGCAACCGGTGTTCGTCGCCGGTGCCGGCGCGCTGCTGCGCGATGGCGGTTTCCGCCGCGATGTCGGCGAAACGGAAATCGAAGGCCTGCGCGAAATCGTGCGCGATCGCTTCCTGCGCTGGATGGGGGCGCGCAAGTGAGCGCGTGGCTGTCCGCATTGCTGCCGTCGTTCGCGGGCTTCGCCTGGCCATGGTGGTTGCTGGCCTTGCCGCTGCCGTGGATCGCGCGTCGCCTGCTGCCGCCGAAACGCGATGCGGGTGCGGCATTGAAGGTTCCGTACGGCGATCGCCTGTCCGCGATCGCCGGCACGCGTGGGCCGGCGATCGCGCGCGGCATCGGCTTGCTCGCGTGGCTGGCGTGGGCGCTGCTGTGCGTGGCTGCGGCGCGGCCGCAGCAACTCGGCCCGGTGCTGCAGCCGCCGCAGCAAGGACGCGACCTCATGCTCGCGGTGGATCTCTCAGGCAGCATGAGCGACGAGGACATGGCGCTCGGCGGAACGACGGTCGATCGCCTGACCGCGGCCAAGGCGGTGATCGCGGATTTCCTGCAGCGCCGCGCCGGCGACCGCATCGGGCTGATCGTGTTCGGCCTGCGCGCCTATGTGCTCACGCCGCTCACGCTCGACCACGACACCGTGCGCCAGCAATTGCAGGACAGCGCGGTGGCGATGGCCGGGCGCGAAACCGCCATCGGCGACGCGATCGGCCTCGCGGTGAAGCGCTTGGCGAAACAGCCTGCGGGCGAACGCGTGGTGGTGTTGCTCACCGACGGCGTCAACACCGCGGGCATGCTCGATCCAACGAAGGCCGCCGAACTCGCGCGCGACAACCACGTGCGCATCCACACCATCGCCTTCGGCGGCTACGGCGCGGGCCTGTCGGTATTCGGCGTGCCGATCCAGATGCCGGGCGGCGACGACACCACCGACGAAGCCGGCTTGAAGCGCATCGCCGACCTCACCGGCGGTAAGGCGTTCCGCGCGCGCGACACCGACGACCTCGCCGGGATCTATCGCGAAATCGAACGCATCGAACCGGTGGATCGCCCCGGCGAAGCGGTACGCCCGCGGGTGGAACGCTATCCGTGGCCGCTGGGTGCGGCACTGGCCTGCGGTCTGCTCGCGGTCGCTTGGCCGCGGCGGAGGCGTGCATGAGCGCGTTCATGCCGACATTGCAGTTCCTGCGCCCGTGGTGGCTTTTGGCGTTGTTCGTGTTGCCGCTGATCGTCTGGGTATGGCGCGCGCGGCAACGCAAGCGCAGCGGTTGGCGCGACGTGGTCGATCCACATCTGCTTTCGCATTTGCTCGAAGGTGAAGGCGGACGCGATGCGCGCGCACCGTGGCTCGCGCTCGCCGTGCTCGCGTTGTCCATCCTCGCGCTCGCCGGCCCGAGCTGGCGCCAGCGCGCACAGCCGTTGTGGCAGACGCGCGCGCCGCTGGTGGTCGCGCTCGACCTGTCGAGTCCGATACTCGCCAACGACCTGCCGCCATCGCGACTGCTGCAGGCACGAGCCAAGATCGCGGAACTGCTGAAGGAACGCGCGGGCGGGCAGGTCGCGCTGGTCGCCTACGCCAACGAGGCCTATACCGTCGCGCCTCTCACCGACGATGCGGCGAATGTCGCGCTGTTCCTCGATGCGCTGTCGCCGGACGTCATGCCGGTCGATGGCAGCCATGCCGCGGATGCGATTTCGCGATCGGTCTCCTTGCTGAAGCAGGCCGGCTTCACCGAGGGCGACATCCTGCTGCTCAGCAATGCCGCGGACAACGACGCGAAGTCCGAAGCCGCGAACGCGGCGCGCGCGGGTTATCGCGTGTCGGTGCTTGGCCTCGGCACCGCTGCGGGCGCGGCCTACCGACGCCCCGACGGCAGCATCGGCCACAGCGCACTGGATGCGGGCAGCCTGCAAGCGCTTGCCTCCGCGGGCAACGGCCGCTACGCCGCCGCGGAAGCCGGCGACGACGACCTGCGTTCGCTCGGCATACTCGATCCACAACAGGCCGGCGCGATGGCCGCGCAGGGCAAGAAATCCAGCATCGGCATCGATGGCGGTTTCTGGCTGCTGCCGCCCTTGCTGCTGCTCGCGCTGCTGCTGTTCCGCCGCGGCGGCGCGTTTGCAGTGGTGCTCGCCTGCGCATTCGCATTGCCGATGCTGCCCGCGCATGCGGCGGATGGCCTGCCGTCGGGCGGTACGTTGTGGAAACGCACCGACCAGCAGGCGTATTCGCGCATGCAACAGGGCGCCGAGGCCTATCGCAAAGGCGATTACGTCGGTGCGGCCAAATCCTACGGCGGGGTGCCGGATGCGCAGGGCCAGTACAACTATGGCAATGCGTTGGCGAAGCAGGGCGATTACGAACAGGCCATCGCCGCCTACGATCGTGCCTTGAAGCTCGATCCCGGCATGGCCGACGCCATCGCCAACCGCAACGCAGTGGAAGCGGCGTTGAAGCGCAAGCCCCCGCAGGGCGATAGGCAGCAACAGCAGCAGAACAAGCAGCCGGGACAACAAGGCCAGCCGAACCCGGGGCAGGACGAACAGGGCGATCCGCAAAAGCAGAACGGAAAGCCGCAACAGCAGCGACAGAATCCGAACAAGAATCAGCAACAAGCCAACGGCAACCAGCAACAACCGGCGCAGCAACAGAAGCCGGAAAACCCGCAGGAACAACAACGCGCCGACGAAGCGCAACGCCAGCGGATGCAGCAGGCGTTGCAGCGCAAGGCGAAGGCCGGGCAACCGGATTCGCAGCCGCGCGAGCATCCGGAAACCGAAGCCGAGCGCGAACGCCGCATCGCCAGCGAGGCGTGGCTGCGGCGCGTCCCGGACGATCCGGGCGGATTGCTGCGCGCGAAGTTCCGGCTGGAATACGAACGCAGGCACGGCCAGGGAGGCGATTGATGGCGAAGCACGGAATGCGCCTGCTGCTTTGCGCGATGCTCGCGCTGTGCGCGTTCGCCGCGCAGGCGACCACGCGCGCATGGCTCGACCGCGACCGCATCGCCGCGGGCGAAACCGCGACGCTGAACATCGAGACCGACCAGGCGACGCTGGATTCGCCCGACTATTCGCCGCTCACCGCGGATTTCGACGTCAGCGGCAACAGCAGCAGCCGCCAGTTCGAAATGGTGAACGGCACCAGCACCACCAAGGTGCTGTTCGCGGTCGCGCTGCAGCCGCACCGCGATGGCGTGATCGGCATTCCCGCGCTGATCGTCGGCCGCGAGCGCACGCAGCCGCTGAGCCTGATCGTCACGCCGGCCGCGGCCTCGCCGGTCGCGCATGCCGGCGATGCCGTTTTCATCGAAGCCGAGGCAGACGCGCAATCGCCCTACGTGCAGCAAGCGGTTGGCTACGTATTGCGGCTGTATTCGGCCGCGCCGCTGGTCTCCGGGCAACTCGACCAGGATCCGCCCGACGGCGCGACCATGCAGCGCGTCGGCGACGACCTGCAGTACACGCGCGAGATCGGCGGGCGTCGCTACACCGTGGTCGAACGCCGCTTCCTGCTGATCCCGGAACGCAGCGGCGCACTGACGATTCCCGGCGCGCGTTTCAGCGGGCAGGGCGTGGGCGGTTTCTTCGACGACCTGTTCGGCGACGGACGCAAGGACCTGCGCACCAACGGCGCGCCACGCGTGCTGTCGGTGCAGCCGCCGCCGGCGAACGCGCCGCAGCCGTGGCTGCCGTTGCGCTCGCTCACGCTGCGCTACCTGTCCACGCCGCAATCGGCGCGCGCCGGCGAAGCCGCGACCGTCACCGTCGAAGCAGATGCCGACGGCGCCAGCGCCGCGCAGATGCCGGAACTCGCGCTGGCCGCGCCCGCTGGCGCGCAGGTATTCGCCGATCCGGTGCAGGCGCGCGACAACTTCGACGGCGGGCGTCCGCAGGTGCAGCTGACGCGGAAATTCTCAATCGTGCCCGCACGGGCGGGAACGCTGCGCATCCCGGGGCCGCGCATCGCGTGGTGGGACGTGCGCGCGGGCGTCGCGCGCACCGCGAGCCTGCCGGACATCGTGCTGCGGGTCGCGCCGGGCGCGAATGGTCCGAACGCGGCGAATGCGGCACCGGTTGCCGCGAATCCCGCTGCGAACGACACCGCGCGCGACGGGCTGCGCTTGCCGTTCGTGCAGGGTGCGGTGCGGCCGTGGGCGCTGGCGGCGGTCGTGTTCGCATTCCTGTGGCTGGCCACGTTGTGGTGGGGCCTGCATCGCGCGACGCCGCCGGTCGAAGCGCAGGTCGATGCGAAGCCGAAGCCCGACGCTGCGCGTTCGAACAAGCCCGCGCTCGCACAGGCATTGGCGAAGGGCGATCCTGAAGCGATTTCGCAAGCCTTGTGCGTGGCGGCGAATGCGCCCGACCTCGACGGCGTGCGCGCGAAACTCGACGATGCCACACAGCAGTCCGCGGTCGATGCGCTGCAACGCGCGCGCTGGGGCGATGGCAACATTGTATCGGCCCTTGCGGCGTTGCGTTCCGCGTTCAAGCGCGGGCCGCGCTGGAAGGCCGCGACGGCCAAGGCGAAGGAACTGCTGCCGCCGCTGTATCCGCCGGGCTGATCGCCGCGTTTGCTAAGCTCCGGCCATTCGCCCCGGAGCCGCGCATGGAACAGACGACCACCGCACGCAAGCGCATGCCGCTGCACGCGAAGATGGCGATCGGCTTCGTCGCCGGCCTCGCCCTCGGCCTGATCGCGCACTACGCCTCGGGCGCGGACGCGGGCTGGGTGAAGTGGCTGACCACGTGGATCACGCAGCCGCTCGGCACCATCTTCCTACGCCTGATCTTCATGCTGGTGATCCCGCTGCTGTTCTCGGCGCTGATCATCGGCGTCGCCGAGATGGGCGACGTGCGTTCGCTCGGCCGCGTTGGCTGGAAGACGCTGGGCTACACCGTCGTCGCTTCCGGCATCGCGGTGGTGCTCGGCCTGGTGCTGGTGAACTGGCTGCGTCCCGGCGGCGGCGTCGATCCGGTCACCGCGCAATCGATGCTGGCGCAGGGCGCCGAACGCGCGAAGGAAATCGTCGGCAGCACCGGCGCGCAGCCCAAGGGCCTGGACATGCTGCTCGGCATCGTGCCGGACAACGTGGTCAAGGCCGCGGCCGAGAACACCATCCTCGCGGTGATGTTCTTCGCGCTGATGCTCGGCATCGGCCTGGTGCTCACGCGCACGCAGGCGACCGAAACCCTGCTGCGCGGCATCCAGGGCCTGTTCGACGTGTCGATGACCCTGATCGGGCTGGTGATCCGGCTCGCGCCCTACGCGGTGTTCTGCTTCATGTTCAACCTCGCCGCGCTGTTCGGTTGGGACCTGTTGCGCTCGCTCGGCGCCTACGTCGGCGTGGTGGTGCTGGCGCTGGCCATCCACCTGTTCGTGGTCTATTCGCTGATGCTGAAGTTCCTCGGCGGCTGGTCGCCGCCGAAATTCTTCCGCGGCGTGCAGGAAGCGATGGTGATGGCGTTTTCCACCGCATCGAGCAACGCCACGCTGCCGGTGTCGCTGCGCGTGGCCGAGGAAAAACTGCACCTGCCGAAGAACGTCTCGCGCTTCGTGCTCACCGTCGGCGCCACCGCCAACCAGAACGGCACCGCGCTGTTCGAGGGCGTGACCGTGCTGTTCCTCGCCCAGTTCTTCGGTGTCGACCTGTCGTTGGCGCAGCAGGTGACGGTGATGTTCGTGTGCATCCTCGGCGGCATCGGCACTGCCGGCGTGCCGGCCGGTTCGCTGCCGGTGGTCGCGCTGATCTGCGGCATGGTCGGGGTGCCGCCGGAAGGCATCGGCCTGATCCTCGGCGTCGATCGTTTCCTCGACATGTGCCGGACCACGCTCAACGTCACCGGCGATTTGATGCTGGCGGCTGTGGTGTCCAAGGGCGAGGGCGAGGAAGCGCACGCCGCGGCTTGAGGCGGAACAGCGTCGTCAGACGCTCGCCAGCGGCCTTGCGATTTGCGGGAACGCCTTGAGCAACTTGTTGTCCATCGTTGCTAGCGACGCGCCGAGCGTTTTCGCCAAGGCAACGAATTCACAGTCGTAGGCGGAGCAATCGCTGTCGCGCACCAGCTCCAGCACCTGTCTCGAATCGGTTTCGTGTTCCGCGCCGTCGAGCAGCGATTCGGCTTCGTGCTGGATAGTGGCGGCCTGCTCGAAGGTCAGGGTGCCGCGACGCATGCATCCGGCCAGGATGTTGCGGAACTCGCTTCGCCACAGCACGGGTGCATGCCAGTCCGGATCGGTTTCCAGCAGGCGTTCCGCGGCCGGAGTGAATTCGCCCGGCAGGTACAGGTAGGCCAGCACGTTGGAATCCACCACGATCACGCGCGGCCCTGGCGTTTCAGCGCATCGATGGCTTTCGCGTCGAATGCGCCAGGCTTCAACCCGGTGCGTAGCGCGCGCGCGCGCGCCAGCCGTTCCCCGGGCGCGATCCTGCCGGGCGTCAGCACCGTTTCCAGGCAGACGATGGCTTCGCTGTTGAGGCTGCGGCGGTGCATCGCTGCAGCGCCCTTGAGCCGTTCGTACACCTCGTCGGGAATGTTCTTCAGGGTCAGCGTCGTGGGCATGACAGTGCCTCTGGTTGGTTGAAACCAAATTACAACCATTTCGGTTCCAAGTCCAGTCGGCGGCGGGGCCGTACGGAAAGCGCGGGTGGCGTTGTGCATGCATGAAGGTTGCCGCGTGCCGTTCCGCGAAAGGATCGGCGTTTTGCGATTCGGCGAATGGGAGTTTTCCTTGGCCGGAATGGGACAATGCGCGTCCGCCCGTTCCCACGCATCCCATGACGACGCCCAGCCGCCGCGAACTCGCCAACGCGATCCGTTTCCTCGCCATCGACGCGGTGCAGGCCGCCAATTCCGGCCATCCGGGCATGCCCATGGGCATGGCCGATATCGCCGAAGTGTTGTGGAACGATTACCTGCAGCACAACCCTGCGAACCCGCGCTGGTTCAACCGCGATCGCTTCGTGCTGTCGAACGGCCACGGCTCGATGCTGCAGTACGCGCTGCTGCACCTGAGCGGCTACGACCTGTCGATCGACGACCTCAAGCGCTTCCGCCAGCTCGAATCGAAGACGCCGGGCCATCCCGAGAACTTCATGACCTGCGGCGTGGAAACCACCACCGGCCCGCTCGGGCAGGGACTGGCGAACGCAGTCGGTTTCGCGCTCGCGGAAAAGCTGCTGGCGCAGCGCTTCAACCGCCCCGAATTCGAGGTCGTCGACCACCGCACCTGGGTGTTCCTCGGCGACGGCTGCCTGATGGAAGGCGTCTCGCATGAAGCGGCTTCTCTCGCCGGCACCTGGGGCCTGCACAAGCTCGTCGCGTTCTGGGACGACAACCACATCAGCATCGACGGCGACGTGCACGGCTGGTTCACCGACGACACGCCGGCGCGTTTCGAGGCCTACGGCTGGAACGTGATCCGCGGCGTCGATGGCCATGACGCGACCGAGATCAAGACCGCGATCGAGACCGCGTTGAAGTCGGCCGACAAGCCCACGCTGGTCTGCTGCCGCACCACGATCGGTTTCGGTTCGCCGAATAAGGCCGGCAAGGAATCGTCGCATGGCGCGCCGCTGGGCAAGGACGAAATCGCGTTGACGCGCGAAGCCTTGAACTGGCCTTACGCGCCGTTCGAGATCCCGCAGGCGATCTACGACGGCTGGAAGGTCGGCGACGTCGGCAAGGTGCGCGAAATCCAGTGGAACGACCTGTTCGACGCCTACGCGCAGCGCCATCCGGACGCCGCCGCGGAACTCACCCGCCGTTCGCACGCGGAACTGCCGGAAAGTTTCCGCACCGATGCCTTGAACTACGCGATGAAACTGCAGGCCGAAGGCCCGAACGTCGCCTCGCGCAAGGCTTCGCAGATGGCGATCGAGGCGTTCGCGCCGCTGCTGCCGGAACTGGTCGGAGGTTCCGCCGACCTCGCGCATTCCAACCTGACGTTGTGGAAGGGCAGCAAGTCGGTCGCGAGCGATGACGCGGACGCGAACTACATCTACTTCGGCGTGCGCGAATTCGCGATGACCGCGATCAGCAATGGCCTCGCGCTGCATGGCGGTTTCATTCCCTACGACGCGACGTTCCTGGTTTTCAGCGACTACGCGCGCAACGCCGTGCGCATGAGCGCGCTGATGGGCGCGCACGCGATCCACGTCTACACCCATGATTCCATCGGCCTCGGCGAGGACGGCCCGACCCACCAGCCTGTCGAGCACCTCGCGTCGCTGCGCTACATCCCGAACAATGACGTGTGGCGTCCCTGCGACGCGGTGGAATCGGCGATGGCGTGGAAGTGCGCGATCGAACGCAAGGATGGCCCGAGCTGCCTGGTGTTCTCGCGGCAGACGTTGCCGCACCAGCCGCGCGACGAGGGCCAGTTGCTGGACATCGCGCGCGGCGGCTACGTGCTGAAGGATTCGGTCGGAACGCCGGAAGTCATCCTGATCGCGACCGGCTCGGAAGTCGGCCTGGCGATGGGCGCGGCGGCGCAACTCGGCGACAAGGTGCGAGTGGTGTCCATGCCCTCGACCGACGTGTTCGATCGCCAGGATGCGGCGTATCGCGAATCGGTGTTGCCGAAGTCAGTGCGCAAGCGTGTCGCGATCGAGGCCGGCACCGCCGATTTCTGGCGCAAGTACGTCGGGCTCGATGGCGCGGTGGTCGGCATGGAACGCTACGGCGCGTCCGCGCCGATCGAGGCGTTGATGCCGCATTTCGGCTTCACCGTCGAGCGGGTGGTGGGTGTCGCGAAGGCGCTCTGATCGTGAGTCAGAAAGGTAGGATGGGTTGAGCGCAGCGATACCCATCGCTAGTCTTGAAGCGTGACCCAATATCGCCGCAGCCTGACGCCGGGAAGCACCTATTTCTTCACGGTGAACCTGTCCAACCGACGCAGCAAACTGTTGACCTCGCATGTCGAGGTTCTGCGCAAAGCGTTTGCTGCCGTGATGGCGGCACATCCCTTCGTCATCGATGCCATGGTCGTCATGCCGGATCATCTGCATGCCGTATGGACCATGCCACCGGATGACGCGGACTACGCGCTGCGCTGGCGCTTGATCAAGACCCGCTTCTCACGCGCCATGCCAAGGACCGAGCGGCGGTCGGTGAGCCGCATGGCCAAGGGCGAGCGAGGCATCTGGCAACGACGCTATTGGGAGCATGAAATCCGCGATGCGATTGACATGCAACGGCACGTGGATTACATCCACATCAATCCCGTGAAGCATGGGTATGTGGCACGTGCGGCGGATTGGCCGCATTCGTCCATCCACCGATTCATCGAGCGCGGCGACCTTCCGTGTGATTGGGCATGCGATTGCGAAGAAATCACGATGGGAGAAAGAGCATGAAGATGGGTATCGCTGCGCTCAACCCATCCTACCTCGCTCTGATCGATCCGTATTCGCGACAACAAAACGGCGCCTAAGGGCGCCGTTTTGTTTTTTATCCGCTATCGGCCAGCAGGCCACATTTCTGGTCAAGGAGAAGTGGACTCCGAAACAAGTCGGCGTTCGACGGTCTCTGTAGATGTCCGGCTTTCGGATCGGCCATCCGGATTTTTGGTCTCCACCTTGGTCACTTTGGTTCGACTCCGGACATTTCCAGTGAGGTCAGTATCGAAAGTCACTGTAATGGTCCCGGTCACGATTTCATTCGCCCGCTTCAGAAGTGCTTCATCGAGGGTCACTGGTTTCTGCGTGATCTCCCCGACCACGACATCAGAATCGGCGCGAGCGCGACGAACCGCGTCAGGATCGATCTCCATGACAACGGTGTAGGTCGAACCGTTTGGCCCAGTTGCTTTTCTCGTCAATGTTCCGGCGCTTTTGGCTTCGATGTCCTGGTAAGAGGCGCCTTCCCGGATAACAGCGGAGCTCAGATCGAAAGCTTCCAATGTCTTGAGGACCGACTGCGGATCGCATTCGATACGAAACGCGTCCCATGTGAAAATCCATCGCCCGCAGGCGTCGTGAGTCAATCCGGCTGCCTTGAGCCAACCATCGGCACGCGCTTCCAACTCGCGGTCGTTGACCAACTGCATGGCACCGTTCTTCGACCTGAAAACACGTGCCGGAAACTGCCAGTTGCGTGATCTGTCATCTGTCGTGGCACTTTTCGGAAGATCGTATTCCAGCTCGAAACCGCCATCGCGCATTCCGATCACGCGCTCAAGGATGGCGTCTCGTCCACGAGAGCTTCCCGTGGAACCCTCGCTGGACTGCTCGGAAGTTTCATAGCTCTTGATGATTTCGTGCTCATCGCCGACCTTCGGCATGGGTTGCATTGGATCGCTGCATGCGTTGTTTGCCAGCAAAGGCAATGCGGAAAACGTGCCCACGAGCAGCATCGCCTGCAAGGTGTGCACTCGGCGTTCGTTGGATTTGTCCATTTGTCAGGAGTATCTCGACAAGGTTCAAGGTCCGCAACGTGCTGGAAACAGCCATTTGCACCCTCCCAGCTGTATCGTTCCAGCCATGGGACGATCCGGCGCACACCTGACGCTGGATTCCGTCGGCCCCTAGCCGCATTGTTCCGGCTTGCCGGCCAAGGCCGGAGCAAAATCGGAGCCCGCAATGAAGAAGATCCTCGAAGTCAGATCCGCGCCCGGGCGGCACTGGGTCGGCGACGGATTCCCGGTGCACGGAATGTTCGGCTACGACGGTCCGGGCGTGCCCGGCCGCAGCCCGTTCCTGCTGCTCGATTACGCGGCGCCGACCACGTTCGAGCCGACCACGCATCGCCGCGGTGTCGGCCAGCATCCGCATCGCGGCTTCGAAACCGTCACGATCGTCTACGACGGCGAAGTCGAGCACCGCGATTCCACCGGCAAGGGCGGCGTGATCGGTCGCGGCGACGTGCAGTGGATGACCGCGGGCAGCGGCATCCTGCACGAGGAATTCCATTCCACCGAATACGCCAAGCGCGGCGGCCCGTTCGAAATGGTGCAGCTGTGGGTGAACCTGCCGGCCAAGGACAAGATGGCCGCGCCCGGCTACCAGGGCATCGTCGATGCGGACATTCCCGCGGTCGCGTTGCCGAACGACGCCGGCACGCTGCGCGTGATCGCCGGCGACTACGACGGCCATCGCGGCCCGGCGCATACCTTCAGCCCGATGAACGTCTGGGACGTGCGGCTCAAGTCCGGCAAATCGGTCGCATTGCCGCAACCGCAAGGCTGGACCGCGCTGCTGGTCGTGCTCGCCGGCACGGTGATGGTCAACGGCGAGCAGGTGTTGCGCGAGAAGCAGGCGGCGACACTGTCGACCGAAGGCACGGATGTCGTGATCGAAGCCAATGGCGATGCGAAACTGCTGCTGCTCGCCGGCGAACCCATCGACGAGCCGGTGGTCGGCTACGGGCCGTTCGTGATGAACTCGCAGCAGGAGATCATCCAGGCCATCGCCGATTTCAACAGCGGCAAGTTCGGGCAAATGGATTGAATGAGGAGCGCGACATGGGAATTTCGATCGTCCACGCCAGCATCGGTTCGACGCCTTACACCGTTGAACTGTCCGACGACCTCGGCCATCGCTGGCTGGGCGACGAGCCCGAGGACATCGGCGGTGCGAATGCGGGGCCGAGTCCGGAACGCCTGCTGCTGTCCGCGCTCGGCACCTGCACCGCGGTGACGGTGACGATGTATGCGCAGCGCAAGCAATGGCCGCTGACCGGGGTGAAGGTGGAACTCGCCTTCAACCCCGACGGCAAGCCGGAAGCGGGCACCGACATCCGCCGTCGGGTCGAACTGTTTGGCGAACTCGACGATGCGCAGCGGCATCGCCTGCTGCTCGCGGCGAACGCCTGTCCGATCCACAAGGTGCTGACCGGCGAAATCCGCATCGACACCGCGCTGGCGTAAGCTCGCGCTGAAACACGGGGGAATCGCGCATGCAACCGCAAACACAACGCATCGCCGCGCACATCGCCGATGTCGGCGGCATTCCGGTGCGGCGCACGCTGCCCACGCGCGACCGGCGCACGGTCGGCGCCTGGTGCTTCCTCGACCACGCCGGCCCGGTCGATTATCCGGCCGGCGGCGGCGTGCAGGTCGGCCCGCATCCGCACATCGGCTTGCAGACCTTCACCTGGATGATCGAAGGCGAGATCCTGCACAGCGACAGCCTCGGCAACCGGCAGCCGATTCGTCCCGGGCAGGTCAACGTGATGACCGCCGGTCACGGCATCAGCCATGCCGAGGAATCGCCGATCGATCGCGCCGGGCGCAACCAGCTGGTGCAGCTGTGGATCGCGTTGCCCGATGGCGAACGCGAACGGGCGCCGATGTTCCAGCATTGCCCGGAACTGCCGCGCATCGAACGCGATGGTTTCGATGTCACGCTGCTGGTCGGCGATTGGCTCGGTGCGACCTCGCCGGCGCAAGTGTTCAGTCCGCTGCTCGGCGCGGATTTGCGCGCCGATGCTGCGGCTGCGGCGAGTTTGCCGCTTCAAGCGGAGTTCGAACACGCGGTCGTGTGCCTCGAGGGCGAAATCCGGGTCGAAGGCGAATCGCTGGCGCCGGGTACGCTGCTCTACCTCGGCAGCGGCCGCGAATCGCTGCGCATCGAATGCGATTCCGGCGCGCGGCTGCTGTTGATCGGTGGCGAACCGCTGGGCGAGCACGTGCTGCTGTGGTGGAACTTCGTCGGGCGCACCGCCGAAGACATGGTCCAGGCCACGCGGGACTGGAACCACGGCGAGCGTTTCGGCGAAGTGCCCGGCACCAAACTGCGGCGCCTCGTCGCCCCGGATGTCGCCGGCCTGCACCTGCGCTTCGGCAACTCCGCCTCGGACGAAGGCGCCTCGACATGACCAGGATCCTCGGCATCTCCGGCAGCCTGCGCGCCGGTTCGTTCAACACTGCGTTGCTGCGCGCCGCGCAACAGGTCGCAGGCGATGGCTTCGAACTCGAAATGGCGACCCTGCACGGCATCCCGCTGTACGACGGCGACGTCGAGGCGACGAACGGGATCCCTGAAGCCGCGTCGGCATTGAAGGACAAGATCGCGGCCAGCGACGGCGTGCTGCTGGTGACGCCCGAATACAACAACGGCGTGCCCGGCGTGTTCAAGAATGGCATCGACTGGCTGTCGCGCCCGGCCGGCGACATCCCGCGACTGTTCGGCGGCAAGCCCTTCGCGCTGATCGGCGCTTCGCCCGGCGGCTTCGGCACCATCCTGTCGCAGAACCACTGGCTGCCGGTGCTGAAGACACTCGGGGTTGATCTCTGGGCCGGCAGCCGGCTCTACGTCTCGCGCGCCGGGCAGGCCTTCGATGCGAACGGCGAGCTGGTCGACGACAAGGTGCGCGCGCAGCTTGCGGAGTTCGTGCGCGGGTTCGCTGCGTTTGCCGGCGACAAGCGCAGCTAGACTGTCTTCGACAGCGCGAACGATACCAGTCGCGCATCCAGCCATTCCCGCAATCCGCGCGGAGCATCGAGCTTCATGCGTTGCAGCGCTTCGCGGTCGTCGCTCTTTCCCGTTGCAAGCGCGGCAGCGATGGTGCGCAGCTTGCCGCCGGTCGAAGCGGTTCCGGCCTTCAGCCATTGCAGCGCGCGCACCAGCCGCTGTTCGACTTCGGTGAAATCGCTGCCGAGCGGATAGTCGGGCAGGGTGCCGTCCTTGCGGAACGGCGCCAGCGCCGCGCACAGGCGTTCGGGGGTGTTGCGCCGCCATGCGTCCGGTGCCGCGAAATCCGCGCGCAGCTTGCGCTCGCGTTTCGCACGTTCGATCAATGCCGCTTGATGTCGGGAATCGGCGATGCCGGCCATTGCGATCACGCAGTCCTCGTCGGCCTTGCCGAGCACGTCGGCGATGCCGTACTCGGTGATGTAGAGATCGCGCAAGTGGCGCGGGATGGTCGTCGCGCCGTAGTTCCAGCGGATGTTGGAAACCGCGTCGCCGCCCTCGTCGCGGAAGGCGCGCAGCAGCAGCACCGAGCGTGCGTCGCGCAGTTCGTGCGCCATCGCCACGAAGTTGTACTGCCCACCGACGCCGGACACGACCCGACCGTCGGCGAGGCTGTCCGATATCGCGGCGCCGAGCGCGGTCGCCATCATGCAGGTATTGAAGAATCTCGCCTCACGCCGTTGCAGGCGTTGCAGCGCCTCGTCCCCGAACAGGTCGTTGACCTGGCTCACCCGGCGCATGCCGATGCGGCGGCGTTCGCCTTCCGGCATGTCGCGCAGCCAGTCGTAGAACGCGGGCGAACCGAGGTAGAAGGCGCCGTGCAGGAACTGGCCTTCGCGTTCCATCCGCGCGAGGTCGTCGTCGCTCGCATCGCCGTCGGCCATGCGGCGCATGACGTCGATGTCGTCGACCACGAGGCGGCGGATCACGCCGCGCTCGACCAGCAGGCGGAAGCCTTCGTTGAGCATTTCGCTGCAGCCGAACAGGCCCTGTTCGAACGGACCCAGCCCACCGCTGGCGACCACCGCCGGATGCGATTCGATCCCGGGATCCAGCGCCTGCAGTACACGCCGATAGGCGGCATTGTCGACATGGCGCAGCACCAGCGCATGGCAGAGCGCATCGGACAGCGCACCAATGCCGATCTGCAACGTGCCGCCGTCGCGCACCAGCGCGCTGGCGTAGAGGCCGATGGCGTAGTCGACATCGCCGACCGGCTGCCGCGGCAGCGCGAACAGTTGCAGATATGGTGCGGGAGGCGAAACGATGATGTCGAAGAAGTCCGCATCGACCGCGGCGGTGCCGTCGATCCACGGCAACTGCGGATCGATCTCCGCGACCAGCAAGGGCCGCGGCAGGCCGCGCGCGACCACGGCATCGATGGCGTCGAACGTGAGGTCCGGGTTGCAGGACAGGGACAGGCGCGAGCCGTCCGCGTTGGTCGCGACCTTCTGCACCAGCGCGTTCATGCCGCGATCGGCGAGCGCGGCGGCGACGTGGGTGTAGTTGAGACTGGCGTAGCGGCGCTGCGCCTGCGCGGACTTCAGCAACGCGCCGGATTGCAGGTAGAACTCCTCGACCTCGACGTGTGCGGGCAGGGCATCGCGTTTCTGCGCGGCGACGTAGGCGAGGCGCGGGAAATCCTTGCCGTAGATGCGCTCGACGAAGGGATCGAGGAAGCGCGCTTCGAGTTCGCTACCCGCGGTCGGCGGATCCAGCGACAGTGCGGTGTACAGGTGCAACGGCCGCGACGGATCGCGTTCCACCCGCGCGTACAGCGCATTGAGCAGGCGGTGCGGCTTGCCCATGCCCAGCGGCACACCGAGCTTGAGCGGGCCGGCGATACGCGCGAGCATCGCCTCGACGGCGGCGTCGAGGTCGACGAGGCGTTCCGGGGCCGGGCGTTCGCTCATGCGCGGCAGCCTAAGTCCTGGGTGTGTAACACCGCGTCAATCCAGCGCGTGGATCGACGCGGACAATTGCCGCGCGTCTTCGGCCTGGTGGCTGACGTAGACCATCGGCAGCCGCACCTCGTCGCGCACCCGGCGCAGCCAGGGCAGCAGCTCGTCGCGGCGTTCGGCATCGAGCATCGACAGCGGTTCGTCCAGCAGCAGGATTTCCGGCTGCGACAGCAAGGCGCGGCCGATCGCCACGCGTTGCGCCTCGCCGCCGGAAAGATTCGCGGTGCGACGTTCGAGCAACGATGCGATGCCGAGCAGTTCGACCACCGCGTCGAACCCGAAGCGCGGGCGTTCGCGCGCGGGATGGCGGCCGTAGCGCAGGTTGCCGGCGACGTCGAGGTGCGGGAACAGGCGCGCGTCCTGGAACACGTAACCGACGCGGCGCCGGTGCGGCGGCAGGTCGATGCGGCGCACGGCATCGAACAGCACGCGCTCGCCGATGACGATGCGGCCAGAACGCGGTTCCACCAATCCGGCGATGGCGTGCAGCACCGAAGTCTTGCCCGCGCCCGAGCGCCCGGTCAGCGCGATCACCCGCGCCTCGTCGTCGATGCGCACGCGGCGGGCGAAGGTTCCCCGTCGCAAATCGATGTCGATGTCGAACATCAGCGCGGCGCCTCGTGGCGCATGCGCCGCGCCAGCGCCTCGGCCGCGAGCAGGGCCAGCAGCGAAATGCCCAATGCGACCAGGGCGAGGCGCAGCACGCCGCGTTCGCCGCCCGGCACCTGCAGCAGGCCGTAGATCGTCGACGAGATCGTCTGGGTTTCGCCGGGAATCGCCGACACGAAGGTGATGGTCGCGCCGAATTCGCCCAAGGCCTTGGCGAACGCGAGCACCGCGCCTGCGAGGATGCCCGGCCACGCCAGCGGCAAGGTCACCGTGCGGAACACGCGCCACGGCGTCGCGCCCAGGGTCGATGCCGCCTGTTCGAGCTTGCGGTCCGCGGCCTCGATCGACAGGCGGATGCTGCGCACCATCAGCGGGAAGCCCATGATCGCGCTCGCCAGCGCGGCGCCGGTCCAGCGGAACGCGAAGCCGACGCCGAACCATTCACGCAGCGGCGCGCCGATCGCGCCGTTGTTGCCGAGCAGCACCAGCAGCGCGTAGCCGACCACCACCGGCGGCAGCACCAGCGGCAGGTGCACGAGCGCATCGAGCAGCGACTTGCCGAAAAACTCGCCCCGCGCGAGCAGCCAGCCCATCGCGATGCCGAACGGCAGGCTCGCCAGCGCGGCGACCGTCGCCACCTTGAGGCTGAGCGCGATCGCGGTCAGTTCGGCGGGCGAGAACGGCGCCATCGAAACAGCCGCGTGCCGTCAGAACGTGGTGAAGCCGTGCGCGCGGAAGATCGCGACGGCTTGCGGAGACTGCAGCCAGCGCACGAACGCGCCGGCCTGCGGCTGGTTGCTGGCGCGGATGCGCGCGACCGGATAGACGATCGGCGGATGCGAACCGGGCGGGAACGTCGCCAGCACGCGCACGCGCGGTTCTGCCCTGGCGTCGCTGCCGTAGACCACGCCGAGCGGGGTTTCGCCGCGCGCGACCAGCAGCAGCGCCGCGCGCACGTTCTCGGCTTCGGCGGCGCGCGCTTGCAGCGCGTCCCACATGCCCAGGTTCTCGAACGCGGCTTTGGCGTACTTGCCGGCCGGCACGCTGGCGGTCAACGCCAGCGCGATGCGTCCGTCGGCGCCGAGCAGCGGCAGCAGGTTCGAGCCCTTGTGCAGCGCGAACGTGCGTTGCGTGCTCGTGGCCGGCGCGACCAGCACCAGGGTGTTGCCGAGCAGCGAATGCCGGCTGGCATTGTCGATCAGGCCCTTGCCCTGCAGTTCGTCCATCCAGTCGAGGTCGGCGGAGATGAACACGTCGGCCGGTGCGCCCTGTTCGATCTGCCGCGCCAGCGCCGAACTCGCGGCGTAGGAGACGACGACCTGCTGCCCGGTTTCCTGGCCGAACTTGGCCGCGGCTTCGTCCATCGATTCCTTGAGGCTGGCGGCGGCGAACACGGTGATCGGCTTGTCGGCCGCCTGCACGGTCGAGGCGAACACGGACACCAGCGCGAGCAGCAGCGTTGCGGCATGCGTGCGGAACGAGATCATGCGATTCGCCTCAGGGTGTGGACACGGTGATGGATTCGAGCTGGCGGAGCCAACGCGCGGGACGCCCGTCGTCGGGCACGAGCAGGCGCAGCGGGCCGACATCGTCGCCGAGCGGCTTGCCGTCGCAGCGGTCGACCACGAACACGCGGCGAGCGCCGGTGGCGGGGTCGAGTTCGCCGAGCGAGAACACGACGCGATAGCCGTCGCGCGCATCGGCTTCGACGAAACGCGCGAGCTGCACGCCACGCAGTTCGCCGTCCGGCATCGCCCCGGACTTGCGCAGCAGCGCGACCAGCGGTACGCCTTCGCAGGCCAGCGCATGTCCGTGGGAATCGGCGTCAACGGTTTCGCGCGGCAACGCGGCCAGTGTCGCCGCATCGAGCGGGATCGAAACCGTGGTCGCGCTCGCGGCCATGCCCGCATCGACGGCATGCACCGGAAACGCGCAGCAGCAGGCGAGGCCGAGGAGGATGGAAGCGCGCATCGTCAGATCCGGTCGACGGGAAGTTTCAGGTAACGCACGCCGTTGTCCTCCGCGTCCGGCAGCGCGCCGGCGCGGATATTCACCTGCACCGCGGGCAGGATCAGCGCCGGCATCGCCAGGGTCGCGTCGCGCGCTTCACGCATCGCCACGAATTCCGCTTCGGAAATGCCGTCGCGGACGTGGATGTTGGCGCGCTTCTGTTCGCCGATGGTCGTCTCGCAGGCGACTTCCCGTCCGCCCGGGCCGTAGTCGTGGCAAACGAAGACGCGGGTGGCGTCGGGCAGTTCGAACAGGCGCCGGATCGAACGATACAGCGTGGCCGCGTCGCCGCCGGGGAAATCGCAGCGTGCGCTGCCGCCGTCGGGCATGAACAGCGAATCGCCGGTGAACAGCGCGTCGCCGACGAGGTAGGCATTGCTGTCGCTGGTGTGGCCGGGCACCGCGATCACCCGCGCTTCCAGCCCACCGATCGCGAAGGCGTCGCCGTCGTCGAACAGGCGGTCGAACTGCGAACCGTCGACCGGGAAATGCTCGCCGAGGTTGAAGATCGGGCGGAAGGTCTTCTGCACCTCGCGAATGCCGCTGCCGATGGCGAGCGTGGCATCCGGCCAATGGTTCGTTTTCAGCCAGTGCGCCGCGCTGAGGTGGTCGGCGTGCGCGTGGGTTTCCAGCAGCCAGCGAACATCGAGCCCGCGTTCGCGCACGAAATCGATGATGCGCTGCGCGGAAGCAGTCGATGTTCGCGCGGATTTCGCGTCGAAATCCAGCACCGGGTCGATCACCGCCGCCGCGTTTCCGCCCGGTGCGCGGACGACGTAGCTCCAGGTATTGCTGTCGGCGTGGAAGAACGGGGCGATCTCTGCACGCATGGCGTCAGTGCGACGGCGTGTCGAGGTCGGCGTTGAGGATGCTCGCGAGCCGCCACGCGGCCTGGCGGATGCGCTGTTCGGCCAGCGGGCGCATCGCGTCGAGGTAGGCATCGTCGAGCTTGTGCCCGTCCGGATAGATGTGCCGCGCCTCGATCAGCCGGCACGATTCCTTCGCCCAGGCCATCGGCGCGAACAGCGGCGCTTCGTCCGAAGGCGGCCACGGCAGCGCGTCGAGCTTGTTCGCGTACGGCGTTACCGCATCGCCGCCAGCGCCGAAACCGGCCGCGCCGAGGATGTAGTAATCCCAGGTCGAATGCAGGTTGGTGCCCATCACCCCGTCGACGTATTTGTCCTTCGCGTACGCCTCGGGCTGCAGCGCGGTGGCCAGGCTGATCTGGTACTGGTTGCCGCCGGCGTCGGTGCGGTCGCCGGCGTGCAGCGGCTGGTGCGCGTCGCCGACCAGGTGCACGAGGAACTTCAGCGCGTCGCGTCGTGCTTCGCGCGTTTGCGTGCGGTCGGCGAGGATCGCGCTCTGCCGGTCGATCTGCGCGACCACGCAGTTGCCGTCGGGGCAATCGCGGACGAGGTCGAAATCGCAGCCGCCGCCCTGCGCATTGATGTAGTGCCACTTCGAGGTGGCCTTGAACCGCGGCGGATCCTCGTTGCGCATCGCGTCCGCCCAGTAGGCGACGCCGGCGAGGGTCGGATCGGGTTCGCCGGCCAGCAGTTCGCGGACCTGCGCTTCGGCCTCCGGGGTCAGGTGGCGTTCGGCGATCGCCCCTACCAACCGGTGCCCGAGCGCGCTCCAGGCCAGCGCCGTCGGGCTTGCGGCGAGCAATGCGGCGAAAACCAGCAGAAAAACGGGGATTCGACGCATCGCGGGTCCGTTCGGGGCGGGGGAACCGCTAAAATACCCGTCTTTCCGGTCATCCGCAGGAGCGGTTCCAATGGCGATCAAGGTGGGCATCAATGGCTTCGGCCGCATCGGCCGCAACGTGCTGCGCTCGGCGGTGCAGAACTTCGCCGGCGACATCGAGATCGTCGCGATCAACGACCTGCTGGAACCCGATTACCTGGCCTACATGCTGCAATACGACTCCGTGCACGGCCGCTTCAAGGGCGAGGTCTCGGTCGAGGGCAACACCCTGGTCGTCAATGGCAAGAAGATTCGCCTGACCCAGGAACGCGACCCGGCCAACCTGAAGTGGAACGAAGTCGGCGCCGACGTCGTCATCGAATCCACCGGCCTGTTCCTCGACAAGGCCACCGCGCAGAAGCACCTCGACGCCGGCGCGAAGAAGGTGATCCTGTCGGCGCCGTCCAAGGACGACACGCCGATGTTCGTCTACGGCGTGAACGACAAGAGCTACAAGGGCGAGGCGATCATCTCCAACGCGTCCTGCACCACCAACTGCCTCGCGCCGCTGGCCAAGGTGCTGCACGACAAGTGGGGCATCAAGCGCGGGCTGATGACCACCGTGCACGCGGCGACCGCGACGCAGAAGACCGTCGATGGTCCTTCGAACAAGGACTGGCGCGGCGGACGCGGCATCCTCGAGAACATCATTCCCTCGTCCACCGGCGCGGCCAAGGCCGTGGGCGTGGTCATTCCCGAATTGAACAAGAAGCTCACCGGCATGAGCTTCCGCGTGCCAACCTCCGACGTCTCCGTGGTCGACCTCACCGTCGAGCTCGACAAGCCCGCGACCTACGACGAGATCAAGGCCGAAATGAAGGCGCAGAGCGAAGGCGCGCTCAAGGGCATCCTCGGCTACACCGAGGACAAGGTAGTCGCCACCGATTTCCGCGGCGACACCCGCACCTCGATCTTCGACGCCGACGCCGGCATCGCGCTCGACCCGACCTTCGTCAAGCTGGTCAGCTGGTACGACAACGAATGGGGCTACTCGAACAAGTGCCTCGAGATGGTGAAGGTGGTCGCGGCGAAGTAATCGCCCGGCACGATCGCGGTTCCACGAAGCCCCGCAGCCGCGGGGCTTCGTTTTCACGGCAGAACGGCTAGGATCGGCTGCGTGACGGGACCGGACGACAACCGCGCCGCCAGTTGGAGCCTGCGCCGCAGCCTGACGCGGATGCTGGTCCTCGCCGCGCTGTTGCCGGTGCTGGTGTTCGGCGTCGCCCTGCTGGTGGGCCAATGGCAGCGCGATCGCGACGACCTGATGCTGCGCCTGTCCACCGGCGCGCAAAGCAGCGCGAGCACGTTCGACGATTTCCTCGATGGACACCTGGCCGGCGTGCGCCTGCTCGCCGCCACGCCGGCGTCCGGATCCGCATCGCCACGGCCCGATGCGGAACTGGATCGCCTGCTGAAGGCCTATCCCTCCTTCCTGCGTGCCCTCGCCACGGACGCGGAGGGGAACATCGTCGCCGCGCGCGGCGCCAGCGGCCGGCCAGCCGCGCGGGCCGAGGAAAACGCCGCCGACCGCGACTGGTTCCGCGCCCCCCGCGACAGCGGGCTTCCGCATGTTTCGGAAGGGTACCACGCACGCATCTACGGCGATGAGGCGCTGATCGCCGTGTCTGCGCCGATGTTCCGGGAGGGGCGATTCGATGGCGTGCTGCAGGCCTCGCTGCCGGTCGAACGCCTCGTGCGCGAGCGCGCCAACACCCTGCGCCGGCGCGGGCTCGAACTGCTCCTGCTCGACCGCGGCGGACGCGTCGTGTTTGCGAGCAGCAACCTGCGCTGGCACTTCCTGGATCCGTTGGGCGCCCTCGGCGCCGATATTCTCCGCGGCGCGACGGCGACGGGGCAGGTCGCACGGGCGCGCATCCTGCCGGGACTGCTGGCCGGCGATGAACGTGCCTACGTCGATGCGGTGCGCATGCGCACCGGCTGGACGGTGGCGGTGATCGCGCCGGAGCAGCGCCTGCTGACGCCCAGCCTGCCGCGCCTCGGATTGATGCTCGGCCTGCTGGCGGCGACCATGATCGGGGTGTTGCTGGTGCTCGGGCGCATGCGCCGGTTGCTGGCCAGCAACATGGGTCGCCTGCTGTCGAGCCTGCACGGCTATGCCCTCGGCGGGACGATGGATCCCTCGCAGCTCTCGCGCATGCCGGAGGAGTTGCAGCCGCTGGCAGGCGGCATCGGCGACCTTGCGGCGCGCATGAACGCGGCCTATGGCGAGCTGCGCGAGGCCCTGGACCAGCGTGAGCACGCCATTGCCGACCGTACCCGCGAACTGAGCGATGCGGTGGCGAAGCTCGATCGCCTCAGCCGCACCGACGCGCTGACCGGTTGCCTCAACTACCGCGGATTCCAGGAAGAGGGATTGCGCCTGTGGCAGGCGGCATCCGACCGGTGCGATGCGTTCGCCGTGCTCGCGATCGACATCGACCATTTCAAGGCCTACAACGACCACTACGGACACCTGCACGGCGACGGCGCGCTGAAGCGGTTCGCCGGCGTGGTGCGCAGCGCGCTGCTGCACGCCGACGACGTGCTGGCACGGCAGGGCGGCGAGGAATTCGCGGTACTGCTGCCGGGCGCGACCATCACGCAGGCGCGAGCGGCGGCGGCGCGCATCCGCGAACGCCTGCGCGAAGCCGACATCACGCACGCCGCGGCGCCACTGGGGCGCGTCACCGCGAGCATCGGCATCGCGGCGATGGCGGCCGGCGAGCAGGTCGCGCTCGGCACGCTGCTGACCCAGGCCGATGCCGCCCTGTACCGCGCCAAGTCCCGGGGGCGCGACCGCGCCGAGGTTTGAACCGCGGCGCAGTGGCCGCGACAATACGCACCCGTTTCCACGCGCCGCCGCCATGACCATCCTTCGCATGACCGACCTCGACCTCGCCGGCAAGCGCGTGCTGATCCGACAGGATTTGAACGTCCCCGTCGCCGACGGCAAGGTCACCTCCGACCAGCGCATCGTCGCGTCGATCCCCACGCTGAAGCACGCGCTCGAAAAGGGCGCGGCGGTGATGGTCGTGTCGCACCTCGGCCGGCCGAAGGAAGGCACGTGGAGCGAAGCCGATTCGCTGGCGCCGGTCGCGAAGCGACTGGGCGAACTGCTCGGTCGCGAGGTGCCGCTGGTGAAGGATTACCTCGACGGCGTCGAGGTGAAGCCCGGCGAACTCGTGCTGCTCGAGAACTGCCGCATGAACGTCGGCGAAGGCAAGGACGACGAAGCCTTGTCGAAAAAGTATGCCGCGCTGTGCGACGTGTTCGTGATGGACGCGTTCGGCACCGCGCACCGCGCGCAGGCGTCCACGCACGGCGTGATCCGTTTCGCGAAGCAGGCTGCCGGTGGTCCGCTGCTGATGGCCGAACTCGACGCGCTGGCCAAGGCGCTCGACAAGCCGGCGCGGCCCTTGCTCGCCATCGTCGCAGGCTCGAAGGTCTCGACCAAGCTGGAATTGCTGTCGTCGCTGGTGTCGAAGGTCGACCAACTCATCGTCGGTGGCGGCATCGCCAATACCTTCATCGCCGCGATGGGCCATTCCGTCGGCAAGTCGCTGGTGGAAATGGACCTGGTCGACACCGCGAAACGGATCATGGCCGACGCCAAGGCGCGCGGCGCGGACATCCCGATCCCGGTCGATGTGGTGGTCGCGCCCGAATTCAGCGCGAACGCGCCGGCCACGATCAAGCCGGTCGATGCGGTCGGCGCCGACGACATGATCCTCGACATCGGCCCGGAAACGGCGAAGCAGTACGCCGCGTTGATCGCGAAGGCCGGCACCGTGGTGTGGAACGGCCCGGTCGGCGTGTTCGAGTTCGACGCGTTCGGCAAGGGCACCGAAACCCTGGCGCGCGCGATCGCGGCGTCGAACGCGTTCTCCATCGCCGGTGGCGGCGACACGCTCGCGGCGGCGGACAAGTACGGCATCGAAGCCAACGTGTCCTACATCTCCACCGGCGGCGGCGCCTTCCTCGAATTCCTCGAAGGCAAGATCTTGCCGGCGGTGGCGGCATTGGAAGCGCGCGGCTGAACGAGACATCGCGGCCACTGCGGCCGACACGGTCTTGTTGTAGCCTCGTCCCGTCGTTCGAGGGGAACGCAGGGGAATGGCGATGCGAATGTTGTTGGCGGCGGCCTGCCTGCTGCTGTCCGGCTTGGCATGGGCCGGCGATACCGAATACCAGCGCGGCGACTACAAATTCTCGGTCGGTCCGGTGCCGGCCTTCGTGCAGCGGCATGAAGTCCCGGCGCAATGGGACCCGAAGGCCGCGGGCGCCGACCGGCCGCCGTGGCGGTTCTGGCTCTACGAGCGCCAGGCCGACCGGCGCAGCGGTCGGGACCTGCTGTTCACCGACTACGCCTACGAGGTCAATTCCGCCTCGTTGCTCGGCGAGGCGGGCCGCTACCAGCTCGACTTCAACCCCGGCTACCAGACCCTGACCATCCACGACGTGCAACTGCGGCGCGGCGGGCAGTGGCAGAACCGCCTGGATCCCGAAAAAATCTCGCTGGCGCGGCGCGAGACCGGCTTCGAGAAGGACATGGCCGACGGCGAGGTGAGCGCGCTGATCGTGCTCGACGACGTGCGCGTCGGCGACGTCGTGCGCATCGCGTTCACCGTGGCCGGCAGCAACCCCATCCTCGCCCACCAGCTCACCGACGGCGCGACCCTGTCCTGGGGCAGCCCGGTGCTCGACAGCTACCTGCGCGTGCTCGCCGATCCCGGCACGCAATTCGCGACGCACCTCGAGAACGGCGCGCCGGAAGGCGTGGTGTCGAACCGCGCGGACGCCGCGGAGATCGCCTTCCATCGCCACGGTTCCGCCGCGATCGACAACGAGGACGATTACCCGGTCTGGTACCAGCCGTATCCGATGGCGTTGGTCAGCGCGCGGCGCAGCTGGGCGGACGTGGTCGCGTGGGCCTTGCCGTTGTATCCAGACCCCGGCGCGCTGCCCGCCGATCTCGAGTCGCGCATCGCGGAATGGTCGCGCCTGCCGACGCCGCGCGAGCGCCTGACCGCGGCCTTGCGCGCGGTGCAGGACGAAGTGCGCTACTTCGGCGTGGAAATGGGCGAGAACACGCACAAGCCGGCGCCGCCGGCCGACACCTGGCGCAACCGCCGCGGCGATTGCAAGGACAAGGCCTACCTGCTGTCGACGATCCTGCGGCGCATGGACATCGCCGCGGTGCCGGCACTGACCTCGATGGATCGCGGCCGATCGATCGGCGGGTACACGCCCGCGGCCTCCGCGTTCGACCATGTGATCGTGCGCGCCACGCTCGACGGCAAGCCGGTGTGGGTGGACGCGACCATGAACCAGGCCGGTGGCGCCGCCGGCAGCACCGACCTCAGCCGTTACGGCTATGCATTGCCGGTGCTCGCCGGCACCGACGCCTTGCAGGCGATCGCGCCGCCGGATCCGCCCGATGCGTCCGGCGTCGATGTCAGCGAACGCCTGTCGCCCGCGGACGGCGGCAAGGTCGCGCTGGAAGTGGTGAGCGTGTACCGCGGCGCCTCGGCCAACGGCAACCGCGACCGCTTCGCGAGCGCTCGACTCGACGACATCTCGCGCGGTTACGCCGATTTCTACCGCAAGCGTTACGGCCAGCTGCAGGAATCGGCGCCGTTGCAGGTGCGCGACGACCGCGATTCGAACACGCTGACCATCACCGAGCATTACCTGCTCGATTCCCCGTTCGATGACCTCGATGCGAACACGCGCGCGCTGGACGTGTACGCGGACGCGTTGTCCGCGCCGGCGTCGCTGCCCAAGTCGATGGTGCGGAGCGGGCCGCTGTACCTCGCCGTGCCGGGCGAGTACCGCCATCGCATCGACCTGGTCGTGCCCAAGGGCTGGGAAGCGAAGTTCGGCCGCGAAACGGAGGAGTACAAGGCCGCCGCGTTCGACTACACGCGCGAAGTGAAGCCGCGCGCGGACGGCGTCGCCATCGACTACCGCATGAAGGTGCGCGAATACGAGATGCCAGCCGCGGACGTGGCGGCAGAATTGAAGGAACTGCGCAAGGCCAGCGACAACCTGTCCGCGCGCCTGCAATACCACGTTCCCGCTTCGCTCGACGCTGGCGAACGCGACAAGCGGCTGCAGGACCTGATCAGAGATGCCATGAACGAAGGTGCGCGCAAGTGACGGCGGGCAAATGCGCAAGGCGCGCCTTATGGGTCGTGGCGTTGTCCGCCGCGTTCGGCGGCGCCGCGGCGGCCGATGCCCCGTTCGACGCAGCGGCGGAATGGGACCGTTTCCTGGCGACGGCAAACGCGTCGACTGTTTTTGGCGCCTACGCCGTGCTGGACCAGTTGAGCTACGACGGCAGCAGCGTCGACGCCGATGCTTGCCGGGCCAACGCCGACGCGCTCGCCCAATCCATCGCCGCCGCACCGATCAGCCTCGCCATTCGGCGCGCAGATTACCTGTGCGCGCAGGCCACGGGCGATGTCGAACGCGCAGAACAGGCCATCACGGTCCTGTCGGCGCTCTCGCGCGAAGCCTTGTCGCATTCGCCCACCGATGGTGCGGACAAGCCGATCAGGGTGCTGACGCCGGTCGATGCCAGCGCGCTCGTGCTATCCAGCGGCATGGAGGTCGCCTATCTCTACTACCCGTGGGTTCATCCGGAACGATACTTCCCGCTGGCGATCGCCGCGCGCGATCCGGAATCCGGCATCGAACGGCATTTGGCTTTTGACTTCATCGATGTCAACTACACGATCGACCGCGAGGATCCCATGCGCGGGTTTCCGATCTTGCGCAACCATCTTGCAAGTGGATATATCCAGAGTTCGGCCGCCACGAACCAGGTTTTTGGATTGGATGCGCAAGCGGTGGCGAAAGCCTCGGGCGAATCCGGTGACCAGAGGCTGGCTACATTGCGCGAAGGCGCGGAGGCAGGCGGGGTCGAGTCGGTTCACTGGTGGCTCGTGGTTTGTTCGGCGCAACGTTCCGCGCACTGCGCGGACGGCATGATCGATGCGTTGCTTCCGAGGGCGGAGAAGCACCAAGCCTATCCTTTGCTGTTGCTGTCGATGGCGTACCTGCAGGGGATCGGCGTCGAACGCGATCCGGACAAGGCATGGATATTGCTCGACGCCGCCGACCGACATTGGGAGGGCGGGGGCGCGATCGAGCAGTTCACCCGGATCCTGTACGACATGGACGATAAGGCGAGTCTGCCCGCGCCGCTGGTGGAGCGATTGCAGCATGCGACCGGCCATGCCCAGCGCTATTGGCGTTGGCTGCAGATCGACCAGGTGCTTGCCGACGATCCCAAGGCTTCGCTCGACGCGGCCCAAATCGCATTCTTGTCGGATCCGGCGTCGAACGAAGCGGGTGGAGGCGAAGCAAAGCTGGCCGACTGGTATGGCGACCGGGGCGACGACTCGCAAATGCTGGCTTTGATGCGCAAGGCGGCCGCGCACGGAAATGCCGGCGCGCAAGCCTACTACGGCTACATGCTCAATACGGGCAAACACGGCCTCGAGGTCGACCATGATGCCGCCAGACAAATGCTGGAAAGCGCTGCGCAAGGCGGATCCGCAGACGCCATGGGCGATCTGGCGTATATGGCCGAGGACGACTCTCGATGGGCGGACGCGGAGGCCTGGTTGCTGCAGGCCGCCGCCGCGGACGATGTTTACGCGTTGATGCATTTGGCCCGGCTGTATGTCGACGAGCATCCCGGTTTACGCGCCACCCAGGAGCAAGGCGTCGGCATCTATCGAAATCTTGATCGTGCCGGTTACGCCCGGGCACGCCGCGCACTGGCATCGCTGGCGCTGGAAGGGCGCGGCATGAAGAAGGATCCGGAACAGGCGCGGCGCTGGTTGCTGCAGGACGCCGAGAAAGGCGACCACGATTCGGAGACGCAATTGGGCGTGGCGTTGCTCAAAGGCGAATTCGGCAAGCCGGACGAGGCCGAAGGCCTCAAGTGGTTGAAGCGCGCGATCGAGGGCGGCGATGTCGACGCGCAGAACAGCTACGCCTCGTGGTTGTACCGCAAGAAGACGCCGGAATCGCGCAGGCAGGCAATCGAAGCCTGGAAAAAAGCGATCGAACTCGGCAATGAAACATCCTCCAACAACCTCGCCTGGTACCAGTGCGTTTCTCCGGATCCGGCCGTCCGCGACCCGAAGGCGGGGCTCGATGTCATCGAGGCGCTGGCGAAGACGGGCGAACTCGGTTCGGGAGCCATGGATACCGAAGCCGCCTGCTACGCGGCCAACGGCGACTACGCGCGCGCGGCGAAGCTGCAGGAAGACGTGATCGCGAAGGTGAAGCGCCGGAATCCGGACGACCCGGACGCGCTCAAGCAGTTCCTGCAACGCCGCGACCTGTATGCGGCCGGCAAGCCCTACGTGCTGGACGAGGCCAACGACTAACGGCGCCGTTCGCGCCATTCGGTCGCGAGCACGCCGAACAGTTCCGAATCGGTGGCCTCATCGCCGACGAAGAAGCGCTCGCGCAGCACGCCTTCGCTGCGGAATCCGAGGCGTTCGAGCACGCGGCGCGAGGCATGGTTGCGCGGGTCGATGTCGGCCTCGACGCGGTGCAGGTCCAGCGTGCGCAGCGCCCAGTCGATGGCGAGGGAAACCGCTTCGGACGCGAGACCGCGACCCCAGTGGTCGGAGCGCAGCGCGTAGCCGACTTCGGCGCGGCGGTGGCGCGGATCGAAACGGAACAGGGTCGTGGTGCCGATGACGCGGTCGTCGGCATCGACGATCACCCAGTTGAGCAGTTCGCGCTTCGAGAAGGCGTCGAGGATTTCGCCGATGAGGCCCTCGGCCTCGCCGCGTTCGCGCATCGGCGCGCGGCTCCAGTAGCGCATCACCTCGGGATCGGAAAACAGCGCGAACAGGTCGTCGGCGTCGCCGGCCGTCGGTCCGCGCAGGCGCACCCGCTTCCCGCGCAGCTGCGGGAAGGCGGGCAGCGCGCCGAGGGTCGCGGTGATGTCGATGCGTTGGTCGGTCGCCATGTCGCGTGGCTGTGCTAGCGTGCGGGTGAAGGGGAAGCATGCCATGACCGATCGACGCCGACGCACCAAGATCCTCGCCACGCTGGGCCCCGCGACCGATGCGCCGGGCGTGCTCGAACGCCTGTTCAACGCGGGCGTGGACGTGGTCAGGCTGAATTTCTCGCACGGCGATCCGTCCGCGCAGGAAGCGCGCGCCGCGCAGGTGCGCGAAGTCGCCGCGAAGCTCGGCCGCGAAGTCGGCATCCTCGCCGACCTGCCGGGGCCGAAGATCCGGGTCGAGAAATTCGCAACCGGAAAGGTTGCGTTGAAAGCCGGCACGCGCTTCGACCTGGTCGCGAGCGCGGATGCGCCGCCCGGCGACGAACGCCAGGTCGGCGTCAGCTACCTCGGTCTGCCCGGCGACGTGGTGCCCGGCGACGTGCTGCTGCTTGATGACGGGCTGGTGCAATTGCGGGTCGAAAAAGTCGAAGGCGCGCGCATCGTCAACACCGTGCTCAACGACAGCGTGCTGTCCGATCGCAAGGGCCTGAACAAGCAGGGCGGCGGGCTGTCGCTGGGCGCCATCACCGAACGCGATCGCGAACTGATCGCCGTGGCCGCGCGCATCGGCGCGGACTTCATCGCGGTGTCGTTCTGTCGCGACGCCGCCGATATGCACGAGGCGCGTCGCGTCGCGCAGGCGGCCGGCAGCGATGCCGCGCTGGTGGCGAAGGTGGAGCGCACCGAGGCCATCGAAAACCTCGGCGAGATCATCGACGCCAGCGACGTGGTGATGGTCGCGCGCGGCGACCTCGGCGTGGAAATCGGCGATGCCGAACTGCCTGGCCTGCAGAAACGCATCATCCGCGAATCGCTGGCGCGCGAACGCGTGGTGATCACCGCGACGCAGATGCTGCAGTCGATGGTCGACAACCCGATTCCCACCCGCGCCGAAGTGCTCGACGTCGCGAACGCGGTGATCGACGGCACCGATGCGGTGATGCTGTCGCAGGAAACCGCGGCTGGCCAGCATCCCGTCGCCGCGGTCGAGGCGATGGCGCGCATCTGCCTCGGCGCCGAGCGCAGTTTCGAGCGCGACACCGATTTCGAGGCCGCGCAGCGCGACCTGGAGCGCGCCGACCAGGCCATCGCCATGGCGGCAATGTTCCTGTCCGAGCACATCGGCGTCGGCGCGATCGTGGCGATGACCGAATCCGGCGGCACCGCGCGCTTCCTGTCGCGGTTCCGTTCCAACGTGCCGATCCACGCGTTCTCGCGCCACGACGGCGCGCGCCGGCGGATGGCGCTGATGCGCGACGTGTTCCCGTGGGATTACGACAGCCGTGGCCAGACCCCGCGCGAGGCCGCGCGCGGCAGCATCCGCACGCTGGTCGGGGCGGGCCTGCTCGCCGCCGGCGACCGGGTGGTGTTCACCAGCGGCGAGCACATGGAGACGCATGGCGCGACCAACACGTTGCGTTTGCTGCAAGTGGGCGACGACGGCAAGGCCGAGGGGTTGGGGGAGTTGTAGCGAAGCAGTTTGCAAAAGGGGAATCCACATGACGAAAACAAATGCGTTTTCGCTGCTGTGCATGGTGATCCGCGCGATTGCCCTCTGGTCGGTGTTGCAGATCGTGATCGGCCTGCCGATGTTGCTGCTCGCCAGTAGGAATCAATCCGGGTTCTTCACACCGGGCCAGCTTTTCCTCTTGTTTTCCGTGCTGTTCGTCGTCATGGCGCTGTTATGGATCTTCGCCGACAAGATAGCGCGCCTCGCATTGACGCGCCCGTCCGACCACGTGTTCGAAAGCGATCTCGATGCATCGACGTGGTTTGGACTCATGATTGCGACGATCGGCGTCTGGCACCTTTTCGATGCTCTGATGCAGGGCTTCAGGCTGTGGGCGCAAACCCAGATCGTTGCTGGCGTAAGTGCCGCTGACGTACTCGCTTCCCTCAAGGGTCAGATCGCCGGATGCGTGCTTGAAGCGGTTATTTCCGTGGCGTTGATCCTCGGCGGACGCGGCTTGGCCGCGATCCTGTATCGGCTGCGTTACGCTGGAACCCAAGGCTCGACCTGAGAACTGTAGGGCGGAACCCGCGAAGCGGTTTCCGCCATCGCCTTCTCCATCCCGCCCACCATCGAAGAAGCCGATTGCGGCGCACGACGGCGGAATCGCCTTTGGCGGTTCCGCCCTACGAGCCGCGAATCCCGACCCCGGGGCCGGGCCGCGGGAAAGGCTATAATTCCGGCTCTTTTCCGCCGCCGGACGCCTTTCCATGAGCATCGAACAACTCGCCGAAACCGCCCGCGCCATGGTCGCGCCGGGCAAGGGCATCATCGCCATCGACGAATCCTCCGCGACCTGCGCCAAGCGCTTCGCCGGCGTCGGCATCGAGAACATCGAGGAAAACCGCCGCGCCTACCGCGAACTGCTGCTGACCGCGCCGAACGCGAACGAATACCTCTCCGGCGCGATCCTGTTCGACGAAACCATCCGCCAGAAGACCAAGGACGGCGTGCCGTTCGCCAAATACATGGCCGACCACGGCATGATCCCGGGCATCAAGGTCGACAAGGGCACGCACAACCTCGCCGGTTTCCCCGGCGAAGTCGTGACCGAGGGCCTCGACGGCCTGCGCGACCGCCTCGCCGAGTACTACAAGCTCGGCGCGCGCTTCGCCAAGTGGCGCGCGGTGATCAACATCGGCGAGGACATCCCGTCCGGTACCTGCATCGAGGCCAACAGCCACGCGCTGGCGCGCTATGCCGCGCTGTGCCAGGAACAGGGCCTGGTGCCGATGGTCGAACCCGAGGTGCTGATGGACGGCGACCACGACATCGAGACCTGCTACGAAGTCACCGAAGTCGTGCTGCGTTCGCTGTTCGACGCGCTGTACAACCAGAACGTGATGCTGGAAGGCACCATCCTCAAGGCGTCGATGGTCGTGCCCGGCAAGGGCTGCGACGAGCAGGCCAGCGTCGAGGAAGTGGCCGAATCCACCCTGATGTGCCTGAAGTCCGCGGTGCCGGCGATCCTGCCGGGAATCGTGTTCCTGTCCGGCGGGCAGAGCGACGAGGCCGCGACCGCGCACCTCGACGCGATGAACCGCATGGGCCCGAACCCGTGGCCGCTGAGCTTCAGCTACGGTCGCGCCATGCAGCAGGCCGCGCTCAAGCTGTGGGCGCAGGACATGGCCGGCAACTACGCCAAGGCGCAGCAGACCGTGTTCGAACGCGCGAAGGCGAATGGGCTTGCCGCGTTGGGGCAGTGGACCAAGGCTGCGTGACCTAACGTCTCGTCACCCCGGCGGAAGCCGGGGCCCAGCTCTTTCATGGTTCATGCGAGTAAAGCTGGATTCCGGCTTTCGCCGGCATCTTTCACAGCCGAATGGCTGTGTATGACGAAGCAAAGCGAAACGCCGGCGCAAGCCGGCGTTTTTGTTTGCCCCTCTCCCTGCGCGCTTCGCGCGTCGTCCCTCTCCCTCAAGGGGAGAGGGGAAAAGCATTCAGCCGAGCGATGCCAACCACTCATCGTCGGAACCGTCCGGCACGCCTTCGAACAACGGCGTCGAGAAGTAGCGTTCGCCGGTGTCAGGCAACATCGCGAGGATCACGTCGCCATCCTTCGCATCCTTCGCGACGCGTAGCGCGGCGGCGACTGTCGCGCCGGCGGAAATGCCGACGAAGAGGCCCTCTTCCTGCGCCAATCGGCGCGCGGTGGCAATGGCATCGGCGTCGGAAATCGACAGCACCTGCGCGGCGACATCGCGGTTCAGCACCTGCGGCACGAAGTCCGGGGTCCAGCCCTGGATCTTGTGCGGCGACCAGTCCTTGCCCTGCAGCAGTGCCGCGACTTCCGGTTCGGCCGCGTGCACCTTCACCCCGGGGCGTGCGACCGCGAGCACTCCGCCGACGCCGGTGAGGGTGCCGCCGGTGCCCCAGCCACTGACGAAATGATCGAGCCGGCGTCCGGCGAAATCGCGCAGGATCTCCGCCGCGGTCGTCTGCCGGTGGTATTCGGGGTTGGCCGGGTTCTCGAATTGCCGGGCGAGGAACCAGCCGTGCTTCTTCGCCAGCTCCTCGGCCCTGCGCACCATGCCGGTGCCGCGTTCGGCGGCGGGCGAGAGGATCACCTTCGCGCCATAGGCGCGCATCAGCTTGCGGCGTTCGATGGAGAACGAATCGGCCATCACCGCGACGAACTTGTAGCCGCGCGCGGCGCAGACCATCGCCAGCGCGACGCCGGTGTTGCCCGAAGTCGCTTCGATCACGGTGTCGCCGGGCTTGAGCAGGCCCTTGGCTTCCGCGTCGAGGATGATGGCGATGGCGAGGCGGTCCTTGACCGAACCGCCGGGATTGAAGGATTCCACCTTGGCGTAGAGCTCGACCCCTGACGGGGCGATGCGTTGCAGGCGGACGACCGGGGTGCGGCCGATGGTGTCGAGGATGCTGTCGTGGATCATGGATTGGCTCCGCATGGGGGACGGAAGGAAAGACGCATCGGCGCGCCGGAAACGGACAACGTGCCGCGGCCGGCGCCCGGCCAATGTGCCGCGTAACGCACGCCTCCGCCAGCGGTTGACCGCGCGGGGTTGGGCCCGATGGCACATGGGCCCGTCACGCCGCGCCGTTAGAATCGGCAATTCCCCCCGTCGGGCCTGCCTTTCGATGCCGATCCGCCGCCTCGTTCCCCTCGCCGCCGCGATCCTGTTGCTCGTCGCCTGCGGCAAGTCCGGCCAGCAGGAACGCAAGGACGCGCCAGTGACGGTGACCACGCAGGTCGTGCAGCCATCGCAATGGAGCGACGAGCTGCAGGCGCTGGGCACCGCGAGTGCGCGCGAATCGGTGACGATCACCGCCAGCGTCAGCCAGACCATCGCCACGGTCGAATTCGACAGCGGCGAATACGTGCGCAAGGGCCAGCCGCTGGTGACCCTGGTGCAGGGCCAGCAGGCGGCGGGCGTCGCCGAAGCCGAGGCCAACCTGCGCAATGCCGAACAACTCTACGAACGCAACCGCAAGCTGGCCGACCAGCAGCTGATCGCGCGCGCCGACCTCGACACGCAACGCGCCGCGCTGGAAGCGGCGCGTGCGCAGGTCGCGACCCAGCGCGCGACCGTCGCCGACCGTTCGATCCGCGCGCCGTTTTCCGGCGTGCTTGGCCTGCGGCTGGTTAGTCCCGGCACGCTGGTCACGCCGGGGACGCAGATCACCACGCTCGACGACGTGTCGGTGATGAAGGTCGACGCGACCTTCCCCGAATCCACGCTGCCGCTGCTGCAGGCCGGCCAACGCGTGCGCGTGCACAGCGATGCGTGGCCGGGCGAAACGTTCGACGGTCGGATCGCTGCGGTGGATGCGCGCGTGGATCCGGTCAGCCGCGCGATCGCGATTCGCGCGGAAGTGCCGAACCCGGATGGCAAGTTGCGCCCCGGCATGCTGCTGCAGGTCGGGGTCGAACGCGGCAGCCACCAGGCGCTCGCGGTTCCGGAAATCGCATTGGTGCAGAACGGTACGCAATCGAGCGTGTATCGCGTCGGTGCCGGCGACAAGGCCGTACAGGTGCCGGTCCGGATCGGCGGAACTCAGGATGGGCTGGTCGAAATCACCGAAGGCCTGAAGCCCGGCGACCGCGTCGTGGTCGAAGGCACGGTCAAGCTGCGCGACGGCGCGAGCATCCAGGACGTCGGCGCGAAGCAGGGCGCGGTCCCGGCGAAGGGCCCGTAGGCCGTGTTCCTGTCGGATGTTTCGATCAAGCGCCCCGTCTTCGCGACGGTGATGTCGCTGATCCTGATCGTGCTGGGCGTGGTCTCGTTCACCCGCCTGCCGTTGCGCGAATTGCCCGACGTCGATCCGCCGGTGGTCTCGATCAGCACCACCTACACCGGCGCATCCGCCGCGGTGGTCGAAAGCCGCATCACCAAGGTGCTGGAAGACGCGATCAGCGGCATCGAGGGCGTCGACCTGATCACCGCGAACAGCCGCAACGGTAGTTCCAGCATCAACATCACCTTCAACCTCAGCCGCGACATCGAGGGTGCGGCCAACGACGTGCGCGACGCGATCAGCCGCGTCACCCGGCGGTTGCCGCAGGACGTGGACCCGCCGCAGGTGTCGAAGCAGGACGCGAATTCGACGCCGATCATGTACCTCAACCTCAGCGATCCCGACCTCAGCGCGGAGCAACTGACCGATTACGCCGACCGCTACCTCGTCGACCAGTTCGCCTCGATCGACGGCGTGTCCTCGGTCAACATCGGCGGCGGGCAACGCTACGCGATGCGCGTGTGGCTGGATGCGAAGGCGCTGGCCGCGCGCGACCTCACCGTCGACGACGTCAACCAGGCGCTGCTGGCGCAGAACATCGAACTGCCCGGCGGCAGCATCGAGACCGCGCAGCGCGAGACTTCATTGCGGGTGATGCGCGGCTACCAGTCGCCGCAAAGTTTCCAGGGCCTGGTGGTCGGCAAGGGCGCCGATGGCCATGTCATCACCCTGGGCGAAGTGGCGAAGGTCGAACTGGCTTCGGAAGACCGCCGTGCCTACTACCACGGCAATGGCGTGCCGCAGGTCGGCCTGGGCATCGTCGGCACCTCGACCGCGAATTCGCTGCAGGTCGCGCAGAGCGTGCGCGCGCTGTCCGACAAGGTGAACAAGACCCTGCCCAAGGGCATGCAGATGGCGGTGGCCTACGACGCCACCGTGTTCACAGACGCCGCCGTGCACGAGGTCTACAAGACCCTCGCCGAAGCGATCGCGCTGGTGCTGCTGGTGGTGTTCGTGTTCCTCGGCAGCGCGCGCGCGGCGCTGATCCCGGCGGTGACGGTGCCGGTGTGCATCACCGCGGCGTTCATCGCGCTGTATGCCTGCGGATTCTCGATCAACCAGCTGACGCTGCTGTCGCTGGTGCTGTCGATCGGCCTGGTCGTCGACGATGCCATCGTGGTGCTGGAGAACTGCCAGCGCCGCGCCGACCTCGGCGAGCCGGGCCTGCTGGCCGCGCAGCGCGGGGCGGGGCAGGTGGCGTTCGCGGTGATGGCGACGACCATCGTGCTGATCTCGGTGTTCCTGCCGATCGCCTTCATGGAGGGGAATACCGGGCGGCTGTTCCGCGAGCTCGCGGTCGCGATGGCCGGCGCGGTGGCGATTTCCGGCTTTGTTGCGCTGACGCTCACGCCGATGATGTGTTCGATCCTGTTGCGGCCGCACACGCACAAGCGCGGCTTCAACGAATGGGTCAACGACCGGCTCGACATGCTGACGAACTGGTACCGCGGCGTGGTCGGCAAGTTCATCGGCCGCGGCTGGCTGCTGCTGGGCGCGATGATCGCCACGTTCGCCATCAGCGGGGTGCTGCTCAAGCTGGTGCCGTCGGAACTGGCGCCGGCCGAGGATCGCGGCAACTTCAACGTCAGCATCACCGGCCCGGAAGGCGCCAGCTTCGACTGGATGAGCGCGCAGATGTCCGGCATCGAGAAGCAGATGCTCGCCTACACCAAGGGCGACGATGCGGTGATGGATCGCCTGATCACGCGCGTGCCCGGCGGCTTTGGCAGCACGCAGATGAACAGCGGCCGCGCGACCGTGTTCCTCAAGCCCTGGGACGAGCGCAGCGTCACCACGCAGGAATTCCTGGAAAAGGTGCGCAAGCAGCTCAACGCCGTGCCCGGCGTGCGCATCGCCGCCGACGTGCAGCAGGGCCTGATCCGCGGCGGCGGGCGCCCGGTGCAGTTCGTGCTGCGTGGGCCCACCTACGAAACGCTGGTGCAGTGGCGCGACCGCATGCTCGTGCGCATGCAGCAGAACCCCGGCCTGACCAACGTCGATTCGGACTACAAGGAAACGCTGCCGGAAATCCGCGTCGACATCGACAAGCAGCGCGCCGCCGACCTCGGCGTGCCGGTGGAGGCGATCGGTTCGACCCTGCAGACCATGCTCGGTTCGCTGCGCGCCGGCACCTATGAAAAGGACGGCGAGGAGTACTACGTGATCATGCAGGCGCCGCTGCAGGAGCGCCGTGGCTTCGACGACATCGACGGCCTGTACGTGCGCTCGACCACCAGTGGCCAGCTGATCCCGTTGTCGAACCTGGTGAAGTTGAGCGAGAACGCGGAAGCCGGAACCCTCGGCCGCTTCAACCGCATGCGCGCGATCACCCTCACCGCCGGCCTCGCGCCGGGTTACACCGTCGGCCAGGCGCTGGAATACCTGCGCGGGATCGCGGCGCAGGAACTGCCGCCCGAAGCGCAGATCGACTACAACGGCGAGTCGCGCGAATTCATGCGTTCCACCAGCGCGGTGTTCTTCACCTTCGGCATGGCGCTGCTGGTGGTGTTCCTGGTGCTGGCCGCGCAGTTCGAGAGTTTCCTGCACCCGGTGGTGATCATGCTGACGGTGCCGCTGGCGATGCTCGGCGCCTTGCTCGGCCTGTCGATCTGGGGCGTCAGCCTGAACCTGTATTCGCAGATCGGCATCGTGATGCTGGTCGGGTTGGCGGCGAAGAACGGCATCCTGATCGTCGAATTCGCGAACCAGTTGCGCGATGCCGGCCGCAGCGTGCGCGATGCCATCGTCGATGCGGCCGCGGTGCGCCTGCGCCCGATCCTGATGACGTCGGTGGCGATGATCTTCGGTGCCTTGCCGCTGATGTTGTCCAGCGGAGCCGGCGCCGCCAGTCGCACCTCCATCGGCGTGGTGGTGGTGTTCGGCGTGGCGTTCTCGACCCTGCTGTCGCTGTTCGTGGTGCCGGCGTTCTACCTGATCGTCGCCCCGTTCACGCGACCGCCGGAGGAGCGTGCGCAAAAACTCGAAGCGCTCGCGCACGAAATCCCCTCGGTCGACGCGTCGCCGCATGCCTGAGGCCGGTACCCGGGGTTTCGACTATGCTTCCGCGTCGTCGCCGAAACGCCGGGTGCAATGAAATCCACTTCCGGAATCCGCTACATCGCCCTCGACCATGTCAGGGCACTGGCGGCGTTCCTGGTCTTCTCCTGGCATTTCCTGCGCTTCGGCATGGGCCATCCCCCGGTGCCGGACGACGCGGTCCCGCTGTTCCCCTTCGCGCTGCTGGACGAAGGCCATACCGGCGTCGCCCTGTTCATGGCGCTGAGCGGATACCTGTTCGCGAAACTGCTCGACGGCAAGTCGGTCGACTACCGGGCGTTCTTCTGGAACCGCGCGCTGCGCCTGCTCCCGCTGCTGCTGTTCGTGGTCGCGATCGTCGGCGTGCTGAAGCATGCCAGCGGCGCGAACCTGCACGAATACGCGTTGTCGGTCGCCAAGGGCGTGCTCTGGCCGACCCTGCCCAACGGCGGCTGGTCGATCACGGTCGAGGCGCATTTCTACCTGCTGCTGCCGCTGCTCGTCCTCGCCATGGGCAAGTCGCGATGGTGGCTGCCCGGCATCGTGGCCGTTGCCATTG
The DNA here is from genome assembly GCF_007556775.1 of Lysobacter lycopersici. Classification (GTDB taxonomy): domain Bacteria; phylum Pseudomonadota; class Gammaproteobacteria; order Xanthomonadales; family Xanthomonadaceae; genus Pseudoluteimonas; species Pseudoluteimonas lycopersici. Next base: position 1,368,644 of record NZ_CP041742.1, on the reverse strand, counting down.
CCCTGCGCGCGTTCCTCCACCACGCCAACGGCGAGGTCCAGTCGCTCGCCTACTTCACCCTGGTCGGCCGCATCGACCAGTTCGCGCTGGGCATGCTCGCGTGGCAACTGCGTTCGTGCTTCGCCAAGCGCCACGCGCTCGCCTTGCTGATGGCGACCGCCTTCATGCTGTTCTACTGGTATTTCGACATGAAGGGCGGTTTCCGCCACATGCCCTCGTACCCGTCTCCAAGCGCGCTGTGGATCGTGCTGCCGACGATCGAGGCGGTCGCCTACGCGGTGTGCATCGCCTGGTACGACAATTCGTTCTCGCCGGGCACGACCGGCGTTTCCGGTTTCGTCGGCCGCATCGGCGAGTATTCGTATTCGATCTACCTGCTGCACGTGTTCTTCACCGGGCGCATCGGCCGCTGGATGTACGAGCATGGCGTCCCGATCCCGAATTTCTACGTTGCCTGCGCATGGTCGCTGCTGTTCTTCCTGCTCATGGCGATCCCGGCCTACCTCAGCTACCGGTTCGTGGAATCGCCGTTCCTGCGGTTGCGCAAACGCTACCTGCGGGTCGCGCCGGCGGTGCAGTGACATGGCCGCATCGGTCGAGGCATACCGCGATTTCGCCGCGTGGCAGGCGTCCGGCGCCATGCATGCGCAGGTCGCGGCCACCCAACGGCACTGGCCGGGAACCTGCGATGCCTGCGGGAACGCATCCGGTTTCGTCGTCGACTGGACGAACGGCGAGCCGCCGCAAACCCTGCGCGAAGCGCTCCGCTGCGCCGCCTGCGGCTGCAATTCTCGCCAGCGCGCGGCGACCGGGGCGATGCTGCGGGAACTCGCGTCGAAACCACGGCCACGCATCCACCTCACCGAGCAGGCGAGCCCGCTGTTCATTGCCTTGCGGCGGCGTTTCCCGGGATTGAGCGGCAGCGAATTCCAGCCATCGCTCGCGAGGCGATTGAAGCTCTCGACATGGTTGTGGCGTCAGCGCGCATGGGCCTGGGTGCGGCACGGCGACGCGACCGCGTTGCGCTTCGCGGATGCGTCGCTGGACGCGATCCTGTGCCTCGACGTGCTCGAGCACGTCCCGGATTTCCGCGCGGCATTGCGCGAGTTCGCGCGCGTGCTCAAACCCGGGGGCGCATTGCTGCTGACGGTGCCGTGGCATTGGACGAACGACGAAAGCCGCGAGATCGCGCGGATGCGATCCGATGGCGGCATCGATTTCCTGCAACAGCCGCCGGAATACCACGGCGATCCGCTCGGCGGCGGCGTGCTGTGCTTCCACCATTTCGGCTGGGACCTGCTCGACGCGATGCGCGATTGCGGCTTAGCCGAAGCCGAGGCCCTGCGCATTTCCGATCCGGAACGCGGATTGCCGGAAGCGCAGTGGGTGTTGCGCGCAAGGCGTTGATCGCCCGGCGTCACCAGTGCTTCGGGAGGTTCTTCCTGATCGCCAACCCGCGCTTGGGCAGCTTGGCGACGAAGCCACCGCGCTTCAGTTCGCGCAGCACGTGGTTCACCATCTCGCGGCTGGCGCCGACGCGGTTGGCGATTTCCTGCTGCGTCAGCGCCCGCGGCAGGCAGAGGATCCCGTCCTCGAGCACGGCCTCTTCGTCGATCAGGTCCACGATGCGTTCGTAGACGTCGTCCAGCGCCATGCCCTTGAGCTTGTGGGTGGCGTGGCGAAGCAGGTGGATGAGTTTGTCGACCAAGTGGCCGGCGAATTCCGGATGCGTCTGCACCAGCGTCCGCGCCATGTCGCCGGGGATCACCAGGCAGCGCGAAGGGGCGACCGCGCGTACCGACGCCGACCTCGGCTTCCCGTCCAGCGACAGCTCGCCGAAATATTCCCCCGGGCGCAGCGTGTTGTAGACCAGCTCGCGCCCGTTCGCCTTGCCAGTGAAGACCTCGAGTTCGCCGGACACGAGGATGTAGAGGTGGTTGGTGGCGTCGCCCTCGCGGACAAGGAGGTCATCGGCCTCGAAGTCCTTCGATTCGCCGAAGCCTTCGAGGCTCGCGAGGAGATCCGGGGGTAATGGAGGCGGAGGCTCTATCTTCATGGCGGCGAGATGCTTCCGGTCGGGTTATGAGCGATCCAGCGAAGACATGTTCGTTGTTGCGAGCCGATTCCCGATCATCGCCGAAGCGCGTGCCATTGAATTGCGACGGTGGTGGCACTTCATGCGGGCCGAAGCGGATGGCGCGCATGCGGTTCGATCCGGCAGCGTCCGCACGAGGGGTCGAACCGCGAAAGATGGTTCATGGTTCAGAGCGCGCCCGGTGACATCGACTCAATCCCCTGCATCGCCCGCCGCCTTCGGCGCACTGCCGAAACCGCCATCCGCCTGCGCCGCCAGCCACGCGAACACCGCGTAGGCGGCGACGTTCTGCGCAAGATCCTTCGGATCGATCTTGTCGAGCGTGTCCTCGGCGTTGTGGTGGTAATCGAAATAGTTCGTGCCGTCGTGGCTGAGCGAAGCCCAGGTCGCGCCGAGCCGCGAAATTGGGCCGACGTCGGATTCCGGGCCGCCTTCGCCGTCGATGACGTCGATGCCGAGCGGCTTGAGCGCCACGGCGATCTGGTCGACGGCCGGTTTCGCGGAATCGGGCGCATTGGTGTTGAAGCTGTAGATGTGGCCGGCGCCGAAATCGCTTTCCGACACGATCTGGTGCCTGGCGATCTCGTTCGCATGCGCGGCGGCGTAGGCCTTGCCGCCGAACAGCCCGCGTTCCTCGTTGGCGAAGGCGATCACGCGGATGGTTCGCTGCGGATGCAGCGGCTTCAGCAGCGCGCCCGCGGCCATGGAAAGCCCGACGCCAGCGGCATCGTCGATGGCGCCAGTGCCCGGGTCCCAGGAATCGAGGTGGCCGCCCATCACCACCACTTCGTCCTTGCGCGGGCCGTGGCCGGTGATTTCGCCGATCACGTTCTGCGACGTGTAGTCGCCCTCGATACCGCAATCGAGCGCGAGGCGCACGCGCGTGTGCGGATCCAGCGCGACCAGGCGCGCGAGCTGCGCCGCGTCGATGGTGGAAAGCGCGGCGGAGGGAATCGGCTTCAATCCGTCCTCGAAGCTGGTCATGCCGGTGTGCGGCGCGCGCGAGGTATCGGTGCCGGCCGAACGCATGAGGAAGCCGATCGCGCCCTTGCGGATCGCCGCCGACGGGCCTTTGCCGCGGATGCCACCGCCACCGCCGACGCCGTAGTCGTGGCCGTCGCGGTAGCGCTGCATCTGGTAATCGACGAAGGCAATCTTGCCGGCGAGCGAACCCTCGGGCGCGGCGTCCAACGCGGCGAGGTCGGGGAAGCGCACGACCTCGCCCTCGACGGTGCCGCCGGGGCTGTTGCCGAGCGCGGTGATGACCAACGGCTGCGCGTGCACGCCGAGTACGTCGGCATGCTCGCTGCGGCGCACCCATTTCGGGAACGTCACCGGCTCGGTCCAGACCTTGTCGTAGCCCAGCGCCTTGAACTTCGCCTTCGCCCATTCCACTGCGCGCGCATCGGCCTCGCTGCCGGCCAGGCGCGGGCCGACTTCCGTCGTCAGCGATTCGACCACGTTCCATCCGGTGCGGTCTGCGAGCGCGCGTACGCGCAGCGCGGGCACCTGGTCCAGCGCGGATTGCGGGATCGTCGTCGTCGCCTGTTGCGCGTGGGTGGGCAGGGCGATGGCGAGCGCGAGCAGCAGCGAAGCGGAACGCATGGCGATTCCCGGAAACGACGAAGCCGCCAGACTAACCGCTGGCGGCTTCACTGCGATGTGACGGAAGTTTGTTTCGCCCGGTTTGCCGGGTTACTTCTTCAGCGAATCGCGGATCTCGCGCAACAACAGCACGTCCTCCGGCGGCGGTGCGTCGGCGGCAGGCGCGCGCATGCGGTTGTAGGCCTTGATCACGAGGAAGATCACGAAGGCGATGATGAGGAAGTTGACGATCTGCTGCAGGAAATCGCCGTACTTGACCGCGACCTCCGCCGCGGTTTCCTTGCCGGCGGCATCGAGTTGCGCCGGGCTGAGCACGTACTTCCAGTCGCTGACGTTCACCCCGCCGGTGAGGATGCCGACCAGCGGCATGATGATGCCGTCGACCAGCGACGAGACGATCTTGCCGAATGCCGCGCCGATGACCACGCCGACCGCGAGGTCGAGCACGTTGCCCTTGGCGATGAATTCCTTGAACTCGCTGACCATGCCCATCGATTCACTCCCATGTCGAGGATGGAACGGACCGGCGCTGCTTGCGCCGGGGCAAAGCTTACGCCGTCGCCGGACCCGCCACGACCACGCCTTCGAGCGCGGCGATGCTACCGAGGCGCGCGTGAAAACGATCGCCACGCTCCAGCGCCGCGACGCCCGCCGGCGTGCCCATGAATACCAGGTCGCCAGCGCGCAGGCCGTAGAGCTTCGACAGCTCATGGAGGGTGTCGGCGACGTCCCAGATCAGGTCGGAGAGTTCGCCGTGCTGGCGCTGTTCGCCGTTCACGTCCAGCGCGAGGTCGAGCGCGGCGAGGTCGCCGGCTTCGGCCAGCGGCACCAGCGCGGAGACCGGCGCGGCGTGGTCGAAGGCCTTGCCGGTGTCCCACGGCAGGCCCTTGGCCTTGGCCGCCGATTGCAGGTCGCGGCGGGTCAGGTCGAGCCCGACGCCGACGCCGAACACCAGCGCCATCGCATCGCGCGGATCGAGTTCGCCGGGCGGCGCATCGCGGCCGAGCGCAACCACCAGTTCGACTTCGTGCTGCAGGTCGTTCGTGCCGGGCGGGTAGGGCACGACGCCATCGACGACCACGGCATCGGCAGGCTTGAGGAAGAACACCGGCGTGCCGCGTTCGGCCTTCGATGCGGGCGCGGCCGCGCCCATTTCGCGCGCGTGCTCGGCGAAGTTGCGGCCGATGCAGTAAATCCGGTGTACGGGGAACATGCCGCCTCCACGCACCGGCACGCGCGGGACGGGCAGGGCGGGAACGACGTCGGCGTTCAACGCGCGGGCAGCGCCGGTTTCGAAATCACCCGGAAATCGCCCGGCAACGCCTCGTCCTTGCGCGCGGGCGCCTTGCGCTTGAGCGTCCACAGCCGCAACAGCGCGCCGGCGGCGAGCATGGCCGCGCCCACGAAGACGCCGAAGGCGATCAGCACCAGCAGCAAGGCGAGGCCGAGTACGCCGAGCAGCAGCCGCAGCAAGCGATGGCGCGGCTTGCGCGGCGCGGCGACACGGAAGAACACATGGCGGAATCGCATCGGCGGCGTGACACAATCGTGGCGCGGGGAAGGCGAGTATCCCGATTGGCCCTGCCGCATTTGCAAGGATTTCGTTAAGCGATGAACCAGGACACGACCACCCGCACTGCGTTGATCGCCTTGGATGCCATCGAGGACGGCGGCCTGGTCGAAGTCGAGGGCAGCGTCGAGGGCGATGCCGAATCGCTGATCCTGCATCGTGACGGCGAACGCGTGCGCGCCTGGTTCAACGTCTGCCCGCACGCCGGGCGCCGCCTCGACTGGGCGCCGGGGAAATTCCTGCGCAGCGGCGGCTTGCTGGTCTGCGCCGCGCACGGCGCCAGTTTCGAACTCGCCAGCGGCGAATGCGTCGCCGGGCCCTGCCGCGGCGAATCGCTGCGCGCGGTCGCGGTGGAAGTGCGCGACGGCAGCGTCCACCTCGCGAACCCGTAGGAGCGCACCGTAGGGGCGCGACCAGCTTTTGCAGGAGCGGAACTGGCCGCGACTGGCGAGGTGTTTTGCAAGAGCGATGGAAGTCGCGACCCGTCAATACAACAAATTCACCGCAACCACCGTCAGCGCGATGTAGGCCAGCACCAGCGGCAGGCCGACGCGCAACAGCTTGGTCGTGGTGTAACCGGCAGGTCCGGCAACCATCGCGACTACCGGGTTGGACATGGTCACGATGTTGTTCGAACCCGAAAGCGCCGCGACCAGCGCGAACGCGGTCGGGTTGCCGCCGCTGGCGATGGCGAGGTTGATCGCCAACGGCACCATGACGATCGTCGATCCGACGTTGCCGATCATCGCCGCGAACACGCTGGTGATCACCGCGATCGCCGCTTCCAGCACCCACGGTGGCAGGTTGTCCGGCAGCTTGTCGAGCATGCCGCCGGCGACCCAGGCCGCGGCGCCGGTGGAATCCACCGCCCAGCCCAGCGGGATCAGGCACGCCATCAGGAACACGGTGCGCCAGCTGATCGCGGAATAGGCTTCGTCGATCTTCAGCACGCCGCAGACCAGCATGCCGGCGACGCCGGTCATCAGCGCGATCGAGATCGGGATGCGCGAACTCAGCGCGACCAGGATCGTGATCGCGAAGATCGTCATCGCGATCTTGAACTTGTGCGGGCGCTGCTCGGCCTTGGGGTAGTCGGTGACGACGACGAAGTCGCGGCTGCGCGCGGCCGCGGCGAGGTCGGTCCAGATGCTGTGCAGCACCAGCATGTCGCCGGCGTGCAACTTGACGTTGCGCACGTCTTCGCCGATCACGTCCTTGTCGCGGTTGATCGCGAGCAGGCTGAGCCGCTGCTGGCGGCGCAACTGCAGTTCGCCCGCGGTCTTGCCGATGAAGCGCGAGTTCGGCGGAACCACCGCCTCGGAGATGCCGGCGCGGCTGGGGTTGAACAGGTCGCCGAACTCGCGCAAGCGAGCGCTCATGCGCAGGAAGTTGTTCTGGGCGAAATCGGCGACTTCCTGCTTCGGGCCCATCACGCCGATCACGCTGCCGACCCAGATGCGCGCATCCGCCGGCGGCGCCAGCCGCGAGTCGTCGCTGCCGGTCTTGAGCGCGAGCAGCAACGGCGCGCCGTGCTTGGCCTCGGCTTCGCCCAGCGACATGCCCACCAGCGGGCTCTCCGCGCCGACGGTCAGTTCGTACACATCGCCTTCGATGCCGTAGGACTTGGCGAAATAACTCTGCGTGCGCGCCGGCGTGACCGCGGATTTCTCCTCGCCGTTGCCGAGCAGGCGGTCGCCGAAGAAGTGGAAGTAGGCCAGGCACAGCAACAACAACGCGAGCCCGACCGGCAGCGGCGCGAACATCTTCAGCGGATGCAGCACCGCGGTGCCCGAGGGCAGGTTGCTGTTCGACGAGACCAGCAGGTCGTTGAGCAGGATCAGCGGCGAACTGCCGACCATCGTCAAGCTGCTGCCCATGATGATCGCCGCGGCGATCGGCAGCAGGAAGCGCGACAGCGGCAGGCCGGTGCGCGAGGACAGCCGCGAGGCGACCGGCAGGTACAGCGCCATCACCGCCGGGCTCTGCATCAGCGGCGAATTCAACCCGGCGATCGTGGTGGTGAGCAGCAGCAGGCGCTTCTCCATGCCGCGCGCGCGGCGCAGCAGCCAGCCGGCGAGGCGGTTGAGCGCCCCGGTGCGGTCTAGGCCCGCGCCGAGGATCATGGTCGCGATGACGCAGATCACCGCGTTCGAGGAGAAACCGTTGAACAGGTCCTCGGGCGCGACCAGTCCGGTGAGGCCGAGCAACACCAGCACCACCAGCGCGACCAGGTCGGCGCGCAGGCGCTCGAACATGAAAAGCACCACGGTCAGCAGCACCAGACCGAGCACCAGCTTCATGTCGGTGGTGAGCGTCAGCGTGGTGTCCATCGTTCCGTCAGCTCATTCCGTCTTGAAGCGTGCGGTCGTAGAGGAGGTCCCAGACGCCGTGGCCGAGGCGTTGTCCGCGGGTCTCGAAATGGGTCTGCGGGCGCCAGTCCGGACGCGGCACAGCTCCGCGCTCCCCCGCGCGATTGGCGATGCCGGGCGTGGCATCCAGCACGTCCCACATTCGTTCGGCATAGTCCTGCCAATCGGTGGCGAGGTGCAAGCGGCCGCCCGGCGCGAGCTTGCGCACCAGCAGCGCGGCGAATTCCGGGTTCACCAGCCGCCGCTTGTGGTGGCGCTTCTTGTGCCAGGGATCGGGGAAGTAGATGCGCGCTTCGTCGAGCGATGCGTCGGCGATTTCGTTCTGCAGCACTTCCACCGCGTCGTGGTGGTAGAGGCGCACGTTGCGCGCATCGTCCGCGGCCAGCGCGTTCAACAACCGGCCGACGCCGGGTGCATGCACCTCGATGCCGATGTGATCGCGGTCCGGATCGCGTTGCGCGGAAAAGCGCAGCGCCTCGCCGTTACCGAAGCCGATTTCGAGGATGCGTTTCGCCTTGCGTTCGAACGTGGCGTCGAAATCGCGTGGCTCGCCGGCGTAGTCGATGCCGAAGCGCGGCCACAGTTCGTCGAACGCGCGCTGCTGCGCCTCGGTGAAGCGGCCCTGGCGCAGCACGAAGCTGCGCACCTTGCGCTGGCCTTCGGTGACGGTGAAGGGTTTTGGCGGCGCCTTGCGGCCTTCGCTCGAAAACGGATCGGTCATCTCAACCGATCAATCCGTCGACCGGGCTCGACGCCGACGCGAAACGCTTGCGCGGAATGCGCCCGGCGCGGAACGCTTCGCGCCCGGCCTCGATGGCCTTTCGCATCGCGCTCGCCATCAACACCGGATCCCTGGCGCCGGCGATGGCGGTGTTCATCAGCACCCCGTCGCAGCCGAGTTCCATCGCGATCGCGGCATCCGACGCGGTGCCGACGCCGGCGTCGACGATGATCGGCACCTTCGCGTTCTCGACGATCTCGATCAGGTTGTACCTGTTCTGCACGCCAAGCCCGGAACCGATCGGCGCGGCCAGCGGCATCACCGCCACGCAGCCGATGTCTTCCAGGCGTTTGCACAGGATCGGGTCGTCGCTGGTGTAGACCATCACGTCGAAGCCGTCCTTCACCAGCGTTTCCGCCGCGGCCAACGTGGCGACGACGTCGGGGTACAACGTCTTCTGGTCGCCGAGCACTTCGAGCTTGACGAGCTTGTGGCCATCGAGCAATTCGCGCGCGAGCCGGCAGGTGCGCACCGCGTCGTCGGCGGTGTAGCAACCGGCGGTGTTGGGCAGGATCGTGTATTTGTCCGGCGGCAGCACGTCGAGCAGGTTGGGCTCGCCCGGGTTCTGTCCGATGTTCGTGCGGCGGATGGCGACGGTGACGATCTGCGCGCCGGCGGCCTCGGTGGCGCGGCGGGTTTCGTCCAGGTCCTTGAACTTGCCGGTGCCGGTGAGGAGGCGGGAACGGTAGGGTTTCCCGGCGATGACGAGCGGGTCTGCGGCGGCTTCGATCATCGGCACATGTTACCGCGGGCCAGCGGCGGGGCCGCCCATGTCCGGTTCGCGCGACAGGCTGCGTTGAGCCGGTGGAGTGGGCCTGCTGCGCGCGGTGAACCCCCGAACGCCGCCCAAGGCTGCCCGCTCGCGCGCGGGGCGATTCGCGCGCCAGCCAAAACGCACACCCGGCGCAAGCCGGGGCCGCAAAGCCACGGATCCCGGCCATGCCCGTGTGGCCGGCGATCGCCGGGTTGCCTGTCGCGCGAATCGCACCGTGCATTCCGGGGTGGCGATCCCGCCGTGGGCGGTCGCGAGGGGTTCGTGCGTCGTGCCTCAGCCGCCGCCCAAGGCGTGCACGATTTCGACCCGGTCGGCCGGAAGCAGGACATGTTCGGCACGCCGTCCGCGCGGCACGATCTCGCCGTTCACTTCGATTGCGACCCGGCGTTCCGCCAGTCCCTGCTCGCGCAGCAGGTCATCGAGGGTGGCGCCGTCGCGGGCCTGGCAGGGCTGGCCATTCAGCAGGATTTCCATGCCCGACAGTGTGGCGCGACGCGCGTCGCCGCGACAGCCTTTCGCGACTTGTGGGCATGGCGGCTTCGTGAAACCATCGCGCCATGCGGGGGCGTATCGCCCCCGGAAGCATCCCTGGGAGGGGAAATGAGCAAGCCGTTCCGACCCATGCGCAGCCTGCTGGCCGCCGCGCTCGCGCTGTCCGCAACCACTCCGGCCTTCGCCGGCGACAACATCTTCAGCAACACCTGGTTCTTCGGCGACAGCCTGACCGATTCCGGTTACTTCCGTCCCTACATCATCAGCCAGGCCGGTCCGAACGGCGCGCTGGTCGGGCGCTTCACCACCAATCCCGGACTGGTGTGGTCGGAATACATGGCGAACTATTTCGGCACCAATGCCGATCCCGCGCTCGGCTTCACCGGCACCGGCGTGGTTCCGGAAGGCGGCACCAACTACGCCATCGGCGGCGCGCGCGTCGGTACCGATGCGCTGGGCAACCCCTCGCTGTCGATGAACACGCAGCTGGCGATGTACCTGTCCAGCAACACGGTCGACCCGAACGCGCTGTACACGGTCTGGGGCGGTGCGAACGACATCTTCGCGGTGACCGATCCGACCACCGCACCGACGATCATCGGCCAGGCGGTGACTTCGGAAGTCGGCATCGTGTCCCAGCTCGAAGCGGCGGGCGCGAAGTACGTGATGGTCGCGACGGTGCCCGACATCGGCCTGACGCCGGCCTATGCGGGCGCGAATTCGGCGCTCGGCACGCAGCTCACGACCTCGTACAACGACGCGCTGTTCTCGTCGCTGGCGGCGGCGGGCCTGCGCGTGATCCCGCTCGACACCTTCCACCTGCTGCAGGAAATCGTTTCGAACCCGGGCGCCTACGGCTTCACCAACACCACGACGCCGGCCTGCGGCATGGTGTCCTCGCAGTTGTGCAGCCCGCTGGATTACGTCGCCGCGGACGTGAGCGGCTACGTGTTCGCCGACGGCGTGCACCCGACCACGACCGCGCATGCGGTACTCGCGAGCTACGCGATCTCGATGATCGAAGGCCCGCGCCAGATCGCGGCGCTGCCGGTTTCGGCCGACGCGGTCGGTCGCGCCCGCGCGGAAACCGTCTTCGGCCACGCCACCGGCGTGCAGGGCGACGGCATGCACTGGTGGGGCAACGCGCGCGGCGATTTCCAGCATTCGAGCAGCGAGCAGAACGCGTACGGTGGCGGCGGCCCGGCGGTGACCGGCGGCGTCGACTGGCGTAGCGGCGCGCTCGCCTACGGCGTGTTCGGCGGCATCGGCCGGCAGGGCATCGACTGGGGCCACGACAGCGGCGATTTCGACCAGACCGACGCGACCCTGGGCGGCTTCGTCGGCTGGAACGGCACGAACGGCTGGGTCACCGGCCAACTCAGCTACACCAACCTCGACTTCAAGACCCACCGCGACATCATCCTCGGCACTGCGACGCGCACGCACGACGGTTCCCCGGGCGGCAGCAATATCACCGCGGGCGTGCAGGCCGGCTGGACCTTCGGCGACGGCGCCTTCCGCAACGGACCGGTACTGGGCCTGCTGTCGCAGACGATCAAGGTGGACGGTTTCGCCGAAAGCGATCCGACGCTCTCCACTTCGCTGTCCTATCCCGACCAGAAGTTCGATTCGCTGATCGGCAGCGTCGGCTGGCAGGCGAGCTACGCGATCAACGACCGCGTGCAGCCGTATGCGCGCGTGGCTTGGAACCGCCAGTTCGAGGACGCGCCGGAAGAGGCGTTCGCGCAGTCGCAGACGCTGGGCACGGCCGGCGAGTACGCAGTGCCGGGCCTGTCGCAGGACAAGGACTATGCGACCCTGCTGGTCGGCGCGCGCACCCATCTCGCGGGCTTCGACGCCGACTTCGGCGTGACCGGTACGCTCGGCCAGGACAGCGCCGACAACGCCAGCGCGTTCGTCACCATCGGCCGCGGGTTCTGAACCGAACCAGCGCGGCGCGGACGATCCGCGCCGCGTTGCCAGCGCCGCGCAGCGGTCCTAGACTGCCGCCCCGCGCGGGTGTAGCTCAATGGTAGAGCTGTAGCTTCCCAAGCTACTGACGAGGGTTCGATTCCCTTCACCCGCTCCACATCGCCGCAGGCGGCGGATCTTCGGGTCCGCCGCCTTGCGTTTCCGGGAACGGAGGCGACGCATGATCGAGCTGGGCTGGCGCGAATGGGCGGTGTTGCCGGACTTGGGCCTGCCGCGGATGCGCGCCAAGATCGACACCGGCGCGCGCACCTCGGCGCTGCACGTCGACGCGCATTGGCGGTTCGTCGAGGCCGGCGCGCCCTGGGTCGGATTCCGGGTGAGTTCCGGTCGCAAGCGCATCCGCACGGTCGAGGCGGCGGCGCCGCTGGTCGACGAGCGCGAGGTGGTGGATTCCGGCGGGCATCGCGGCCTGCGTCCGTTCCTGCGTACCACGCTCTGGCTGGCCGGGCAGGCGCGGCCGGTTGAAATCAACCTGACCGATCGCGGGAGCATGCTGTTCCCGTTGCTGGTCGGGCGCAGCGCGTTGGGCGGTGCGTTCACGGTCGATCCGGCACGCTCCTTCCTCCACCCGAGGCCGGTCCGCGCATGAAACTCGCCATCCTCTCGCGCAACGCCAAGCTGTATTCGACCCGGCGCCTGGTCGAGGCCGCGCGCGATCTCGGCCACAGCGTGCGCGTGCTCGACCCGTTGCGCTGCTACATGCGCATCAGCAGCGACGGCTTCGACATGCATTACAAGGGCCGGCCCATCGCCGGCTACGGCGCGGTGATCCCGCGCGTCGGCGCGTCGATCACGCGCTACGGGACCGCGGTGCTGCGCCAGTTCGAACTGATGGGCAGCTACACGCCGAACCCGTCCGACGCGATCGCGCGCGCGCGCGACAAGCTGCGCTGCCACCAGCTGCTCGCGGCGCAGGGCATCGGCTTGCCGGTGACGGTGTTCGGCGACAACCCCGACGACACCGCCGACCTGCTGTCGATGCTCGGGCCGCCGCCGCACGTGATCAAGCTCAACGAAGGCACGCAGGGCACCGGCGTGATGCTGGCGGAAAAGCTGTCGTCCTCGCGCAGCGTGGTCGAAACGCTGCGCGGGCTGTACGCGAATTTCCTCGTGCAGGAATTCGTGGCCGAGGCGCATGGCGCCGACCTGCGCTGCTTCGTCGTCGGCGGCAAGGTGGTCGCGGCGATGCGCCGGCAGGCACCGAAGGGCGATTTCCGTTCCAACCTGCACCGCGGCGGCAGCGCGAAGGCGATCGTGCCTTCGCGCATCGAGCAGGAAGTCGCGGTACGCGCGGCAAGCGTCGTCGGGCTCGGCGTGGCCGGCGTGGACCTGATCCGCTCGAAGCGCGGCCCGCTGGTGCTGGAGATCAATTCCTCACCGGGGCTGGAGGGCATCGAGGCGGCGACCGGCGTCGACATCGCGCGTGCGATCATCGAGCACTCGGCCGCTTCCAGCAGCCCGCGTCCGGCCGCGCGCCGCCGCGGCCGCCGCGCCGCCTGAGCCCTTCGCGGGGCCTTTCGCGGGGCTGTGCCAGAATCCGGCGTTCGAGTGCGGAACCGCGGCCGCTGGCGGCGGTCGAACCCCGGATTCCATGGAGCCACTGAATGCGCATCCTCGTCATCGAAGACAACCAGGACATCGCCGCCAACCTCGGCGATTACCTCGAGGAACGCGGGCATACCGTGGACTTCGCCGCGGACGGCGTGACCGGCCTGCACCTCGCGGTGGTGAACGACTTCGATGCGATCGTGCTCGACCTCAACCTGCCCGGCATGGACGGGCTCGAGGTCTGCCGCAAGTTGCGCAACGACGCGCGCAAGCAGACGCCGGTGCTGATGCTGACCGCGCGCGACACGCTCGAGAACAAGCTCGCCGGCTTCGATTCCGGCGCCGACGACTACCTGATCAAGCCGTTCGCGCTGCAGGAAGTCGAAGTGCGCCTGAACGCGCTGTCGCGGCGCGGCAAGGGGCCGCTGACGCGCGTGCTCGATGTCGCCGACCTCGAATACAACCTCGACACGCTCGAGGTGCGGCGGCAGGGCAAGTTGCTGCAGCTCAACCCGACCGCGCTGAAGATCCTGCAGGCATTGATGGAAGCCTCGCCCGCGGTGGTGACCCGGCAGGACCTCGAGACCCGCGTGTGGGGCGAGGAACTTCCGGATTCGGATTCGCTGCGCGTGCACATCCACGGCCTGCGCGCGGTGGTCGACAAACCGTTCGAAGTGCCGCTGATCCAGACCCGGCACGGCATCGGCTACCGCATCGCCGCGCCCGATGCCAACGCCTGACGGCGCCGCGCCGCGGCGCAAGACGCAGTATCGGCGGCGGCTGCGCACCCGCCTCATCCTCTCGTTCCTGCTGCTCGGCTTCGGCCTGACGCTGATGCTCGCCATCACGACCAACTGGGCGCGCGCGCGCGTCGAGGACCAGCTGGTCGAGGACGTGATGAACAGGAACATCGACGAATACGCACGCCGTTACTACGCCGATCCCGAGAGAAAGCCTGCGGTTCCCGTGGAACAGATCCGCGGCCGCGTGGTGTCGAGGAACAATTTCGAAGCGTTGCGGGTGGAGCAGCCGGACTGGTACGCGTTCTCCGACGGCATCCACAACATGAGCGGCGTCAACGAGGACGGAACCCCGTTCGCCTACAAGCTGGCGGTGCGCAAGACGCCGGATACCTGGTTCTTCCTCGCCTACGACATGAGCCAGTCGATGCTCGGCAAGCGCCAGTTCAACAACGCGCTGATCGGCGTGGTGATCGTGTTCACGGGCCTGTCGCTGCTGATCGGTTGGTGGGCCGCTTCCCGGGTGATGAGCCCGGTGTCGGAACTGGCGCAGCGCCTGCGCGTTTCGGGCGGCAGTTCGCAACCGGACGCGCTGGCGTCGCACTTCCCGGACGACGAAGTCGGCGAGCTGGCGAAGGCGCTGGACGACTATTCCTCGCGCCTGACCGAGGTGGTGAAACGCGACCGCGAGTTCAACGCCGACGTCAGCCACGAACTGCGCACGCCGCTGGCGGTGATCAAGGGCGCGGTGGAACTGTCGCTGTCGCGGTCCGACCTCGACGACAAGACCCGTAGCCGCCTGCAGCGCATCCAGCGCGCCGAGGCCCAGTGCACCGACCTGATCAGCGCGTTGTTGCTGCTCTCGCGCAACGAACGCGGGCCGGGCAGCACCGACGTCGGCAAGGTCGCGGAGCAACTGCTCGATGCGCATCGCGCGCAGCTCGGCGGCAAGCCGCTGGAACTGCGCCTAGAAGGCGGCATCGAACAGCGCGTGGACGCGCCCGAGTCGGCGATCAACGTCGCGCTCGGCAACCTCGTCGGCAACGCGGTGAAATACACGCCTTCGGGCGAAGTGGTGGTGCGGCTGCTGCCCGGCGCGGTGGAAGTGGTGGACAGCGGCCCCGGGCTCAGCGCCGAGGATGCGGCGCGGCTGTTCGAACGCGGTTACCGCGGCACGCACGCCGAGCATTCGCAAGGCGGCGGCATCGGCCTGTCGATCGTGCGCCGCCTGTGCGAACTCTACGGCTGGAGCGTGCAGGTGCGGCCCGGCGACGTGCGCGGCGTGGTCGCGACGTTGCGGTTTTCGCCGATGTAGGAGCGGCTTAAGCCGCGACAGCAGGAAAAGCAATCGCGGCCGGAGGCCGCTCCCACAAAGCGGCACGGGTGAGGTCGCTTGCGCGTTTCGGCGATAATGCGCCGTCGAAGTTTTCCGAGGATTCCCGCATGAATGCCCCCACCGCCGCCCCGCTGGCCTGGCGCGTGACGCCATCCGACCACGCCCGCAGCGCCGAGCAGCGCGCGGCGATCCTCGGCGGCGAACTCGGCTTCGGCAATATCTTCACCGACCACATGGTCGCGATCGAGTGGGACAAGGCACGCGGCTGGCACGATGCGCAGGTGCGCGGCTACGGCCCGTTGTCGCTGGATCCGGCCGCGGCGGTGCTGCATTACGGCCAGGAAATCTTCGAAGGCATCAAGGCCTATCGCCACGCCGACGGTTCCATCTGGACTTTCCGTCCGCATGCCAATGCCCGGCGCATGCAGCATTCCGCCGCGCGGCTGGCGTTGCCGCAGTTGCCGGAGTCCGAGTTCGTCGAATCGCTGCGCCAGCTGATCGCCATCGACCACGACTGGGTGCCGTGGGCGCCGGAAACCAGCCTGTACTTCCGCCCGTTCATGATCGCCACCGAAGCCTTCCTCGGCGTGCGCGCGGCGAACACGGTTTCCTACCTCGTCATCGCCAGCCCGGCCGGCGCCTATTTCTCGAAAGGCGTCGCACCGGTGTCGATCTGGCTGTCGCAGCACTACGCGCGCGCGGCTAGGGGTGGAACCGGTGCGGCCAAGTGCGGCGGCAACTACGCCGCCTCGCTGCTGCCACAGCAGGAAGCCAGGGCGCAGGGCTGCTCGCAGGTGCTGTTCCTCGATCCGGTCGAGGAAAAATACCTGGAGGAGCTCGGCGGCATGAACGTGTTCCTCGTCTACAAGGATGGCCGCATCGTCACCCCGGAACTGTCGGGCAGCATCCTCGAGGGCGTCACCCGCTCCAGCATCCTGCAACTGGCCCGCGATCGCGGCCTGCGGGTGGAGGAGCGCAAGGTCTCCATCGACGAATGGAGGGATGGCGTGGCATCGGGCGACATCGCCGAAGCCTTCGCCTGCGGTACCGCCGCGGTGGTCACGCCCATCGGCGAATTGAAGGGCGAAGGCTTTTCGATCGGCGACATCAACGCCCCGGCAGGCGAGGTCACGATGGCGATCCGCAAGGAATTGACCGACATCCAGTACGGCCGCGTTCCCGACCGCCATGGTTGGTTGGTCAAACTTCGTTAGGCAGCAGAAACATGATCAATCGCCAAGAACATCCAATGGGCTGGTCGTTTCTGCTCTACGAGTTATCGGACGCGCAAGAACATCTTGGAACCTTGCTGAAAGAAATCATCGAAAACCCGGAATACGGGGAAGAGGAGCTGCGCATTGATCTCGGACACGTCTTCGCCCATCTGAACCGCGCTTGGTACCGCAGAAACGTACCGCACGATTTCCCAGAATCGGATTGGGACAAAGCCTCCGCTTTCCCTTCAGACATAGAACCTCTTGCCTGACTATTCGTTCAAACCGATTCCGCTTCGTTGGCGGGGATGGCTTGATTCTGGCGATAGCATCTAGAGTCGCACCCACCAGCAATCCATGTATTTGCGCAGGCCGAGCACGGTGCGCGATGGCGCGGCGGATGTACCGATGGTCTGCTCCAGCCGCAACCCGACCGGCGCGCGGCGCACCGCGTCCTGCGGGTAGTACTCGCCATCCACAAGCGTGCCGTCCTCGTCGGGCACACGCGGCATCACCGGCAACACGTCGACCAGCGGCCGCTGCGCGATCGCATCGAGCCGGTCCATCACCCTGAAGGCGCTGGAACTCGACATGCCGTTCCAGTCGTACACGCCGGCGAGGCGGTTGACGTCGCGGTTGTCGATCGCCGACGTCAGTTCATAGACCAGGTCCTGCAGCGTGCGCGAACAACTGCTGCGGTACAACCGCGATGCGCCCGCCAGTCCCGCCACCGACTGAGGCCGGCGGTCGATGGCGCCGATGGCGCTGCAGGATTTGTCGGTGTAAATGCTTTCGCCGTTCGGCGCAGTGCAGCGATGCACTTCGGCATGCGCTCTCGTCGCCGGGATCGCGGTCGACAACGCCACAGCGCAGGCGGGCAATAGCAGGCCGGTCAGGAACGCGGGGCGGGGGGAACGCATCGCGCCAGCCTAGCCCTTGCCACGCGGGGGCGGAAGTCCGTCAGGCCGGGTCCGTGCCGAGGCGGCGCAACACCGCCAGCGTCGGCCTGGCCAGGTTCAACGTGTAGAAGTGCAGGCCCGGCGCGCCGCCCGCGACCAGGCGTTCGCACATGCGCGCGATGAAGTCCGAGGCGAATTCGCGGATCGCGTCCGCGTCGTCGCCGTAGGCGCGCATGCGCTGGCCGATCCAGCGCGGGATTTCCGCGCCGCAGGCTTCGGAGAATCGCCGCAGCTGGCTGAAGTTCGAGATCGGCATGATGCCCGGCACGATCGGCACCTCGATGCCCAGCGCGCGCGCATCGTCGACGAAGCGGAAATAGGCGTCGGTGTTGTAGAAGTATTGCGTGATCGCGCCATCCGCGCCGGCGTCGACCTTGGCCTTGAAGTTGCGCAGGTCGACCAGCGCATCGCCGGCCTGCGGGTGCGTTTCCGGATAGGCCGCGACTTCGATGTGGAAATGGCGGCCGTGTTCGGCGCGGATCAGTTCCACCAGCTCGCTGGCGTAGCGCAGGTCGCCGCTGCGGACCATGCCCGAAGGCGTGTCGCCGCGCAGCGCGACCACGCGGTCGCAGCCCAGTGCGCGGTAGAGCTTGAGCAGGGCGCGGATTTCCTCGCGGTTGCCGCCGACGCAGGTGATGTGCGGCACGCCGGCGACGCGATGCTCGCTGCGCAGGCGCTGCACGGTTTCCGGCGTGTGGCTCAGCGTCGAACCGCCGGCGCCGAAGGTGACCGACATGAACTGCGGCGCATGCGCTTTCAGCTTCTCGACCGTGCGGTCGAGCTGCTCGCGCTGCTCATCGGTCTTGGGCGGGTAGAACTCGAAGGAAATCGGGACGCGTGCTGCCATGCGGAACTCCGTTCGATGCCGTGATCCCTGATGTCGTCACCCCGGCGCAAGCCGGGGCCCAGCCTTTGCTCTTGTCGTTGCCTGGAGGGAAACGACAAAAGCTGGGTTCCGGCTTGCGCCGGAATGACGAGCAGAATCAATAGCGGTAATGATCCGGCTTGTACGGGCCTTCCACTGCCACGCCGAGGTAATCGGCCTGGTCCTGGGTGAGCGTGGTCAGCTTCACGCCGATCTTGTCCAGGTGCAGGCGCGCAACTTCCTCGTCGAGCTTCTTCGGCAGGATGTAGACCTTCGGCTCGTACGCGTCCTTGTTCGCCCACAGGTCGATCTGGGCGAGGGTCTGGTTCGAGAACGAGTTCGACATCACGAAGCTCGGGTGGCCGGTGGCGCAGCCGAGGTTGACGAGGCGGCCTTCGGCGAGCAGGAAGATCGAGTTGCCCGGCGTTCCATCAGCGTGCTTGAACGTGTACTTGTCCACCTGCGGCTTGATGTTGAGCCGGGTCGCGCCCGAGGCGTTCAGCGCATCGACCTGGATCTCGTTGTCGAAGTGGCCGATGTTGCAGACGATGGCCTGGTCCTTCATCTTCGACATGTGCTCGAGCGTGAGCACGTCCTTGTTGCCGGTCGTCGTCACGTAGATGTCGCCGCGGCCCAGGGTCGATTCGACGGTGTTGACCTCGAAGCCTTCCATCGCCGCCTGCAGGGCGTTGATCGGGTCGATCTCGGTGACCACGACGCGTGCGCCGTAGGCGCGCAGCGAATGCGCCGAACCCTTGCCGACGTCGCCGTAGCCGCATACGACCGCGACCTTGCCGGCGAGCATCACGTCCATCGCGCGCTTGAGGCCGTCGGCCAGCGATTCGCGGCAGCCGTAGAGGTTGTCGAACTTCGACTTGGTCACCGAATCGTTGACGTTGATCGCGGGGATCAGCAGCTTGCCGGCTTCGGCGAGCTGGTACAGGCGATGCACGCCGGTGGTGGTTTCCTCGGACACGCCCTTCCAGTCGGCGACGACCTTGTGCCAGTAACCCGGACGCTCCTTCGCCACGCGCTTGAGCAGGTCCTTGATCACCTGCTCTTCATGGTTGCCGGAGGCGGTGTTCACCCAGTCGGAACCGTTTTCGAGCTCGTAGCCCTTGTGGATCAGCAGGGTGACGTCGCCGCCGTCGTCCACGACCAGCTGCGGGCCGAGGAAGCCGCCCTTGCCGTCGGGGAAGGACAGCGCGGACAGGGTGCAGTCCCAGTATTCCTCCAGCGATTCGCCCTTCCACGCGAACACCGGCGTGCCGGCGGCGGCGATTGCGGCGGCGGCATGGTCCTGCGTGCTGAAGATGTTGCACGAGGCCCAGCGCACGTCGGCGCCGATGTCCTTCAGCGTCTCGATCAGCACCGCGGTCTGGATGGTCATGTGCAGCGAGCCGGTGACGCGCACGCCCTGGAGCGGCGTGGTCGCGGCGTGCTTCTTGCGGATCGACATCAGGCCCGGCATCTCGTGCTCGGCGATGTCGAGTTCCTTGCGGCCCCAGTCGGCCAGCTGGATGTCGGCGACCTTGTAGTCGCCTTCGGTCGAAAAGGTCTTCACTTGCGCGTTCATGTTGTTGCTCCGTTGTCGGAATCGCGTTTCCTGCGATTCGCAGTCACGGGCGCCGTTGCATCGTTTCGCTTCCATCGAGCCTGATCGCGCCCGGGGATCCGGTTGCGCGAGTGCAGCGCCCCTCGATGGAGCTGGACGCGCGGCATTGCGCCGCGCGCCCGATTTCGTGTCGCTTACTTCAGCTTCGCGGCCTTGCGCAGCGCGTCGGCCTTGTCGGTCTTTTCCCACGAGAACGCGGTGGCGGTGCGCTTCTTGCCCTTGGCGTCGGTGTAGGTCACCTGGAAGGGCTTGCGGCCGAAATGGCCGTAGGCCGCGGTCAGGCGGTAGATCGGGTGCAGCAGGTCCAGCATCTTGGTGATGCCGTACGGGCGCAGGTCGAAGTGTTCGCGGATCAGCTTCTCGATCTTGTCGTCGCCGATCTTGCCGGTGCCGAAGGTCGTCACCGAAATCGAAGTCGGTTCGGCCACGCCGATGGCGTAGCTCACCTGCACCTCGCACTTGTCGGCCAGGCCGGCGGCGACGATGTTCTTGGCGACGTAGCGCGCGGCGTAGGCGGCGGAACGATCGACCTTGGACGGATCCTTGCCCGAGAACGCGCCGCCGCCGTGGCGGGCCATGCCGCCGTAGGTATCGACGATGATCTTGCGGCCGGTCAGGCCGGCGTCGCCCACCGGGCCGCCGATCACGAAGTTGCCGGTCGGGTTGATGTGGATCTTGTTCTTCGGCAGCGCCTTCAGCCACGCCTTCGGCAGCACCGGCTCGAGGATGTGCTTCATCACCCCGTCGACGATGTCCTTCTGCTTCATGCCAGGATCGTGCTGGGTCGAAAGCACGACGGCATCGAGGCCGACGATCTTGCCGTCCTGGTAGCGCAGCGTGACCTGGCTCTTGGCGTCCGGGCGCAACCACTTCAGCTTGCCGGACTTGCGCACCTTGGCCTGCTGTTCGACCAGGCGGTGCGAGTAGTAGATCGCGGCCGGCATGTATTCCGGCGCTTCGTTGCAGGCGTAGCCGAACATCAGGCCCTGGTCGCCGGCGCCCTGTTCCTCGGGCTTCGTCCTGTCGACGCCCTGGTTGATGTCGGGGGACTGCTTGCCGATCATGTTGACGATCGCGCAGGTATGGCCATCGAAGCCGACGTTGGAATTGTCGTAGCCGATGTCGTTGATGACGCCGCGCGCCAGCGATTCGATGTCCACCCACGCCGTGGTGGTGATTTCGCCGGCGACGATGGCGGCGCCGGTCTTCACCAGCGTTTCGCAGGCCACGCGCGCCTTCGGATCCTGGGCGAGGATCGCGTCCAGCACCGCGTCGGAAATCTGGTCGGCCATCTTGTCCGGATGGCCCTCGGAGACCGATTCGGAGGTGAACAGGTAGCTGGAGCTGGTCATCGGAGCTTATATCCCTTAATGCGGATGAAAGGATGGCCGGGCATGATACAGGCCCGGACCCGGCTTTGCACGGTACCGGGACGGCCATTGTGCGCCGGTTGGGTTTCGGCCGGACGGGTGGCCGGTGCCAGCGGCTAGCATCGGCGCATGGATTCCATCACCCACCTGTTCTTCGGCGGCGCCATCGCCGCGGCCATCGCCCCGAAGCAACACCGCCGCGCCGCACTGCTCGCGGGCATGGCGCTGAACACGCTGCCCGACCTCGACGTCTTCCCGCTCGCGCTCTTCGACGACCCGGTCGTGCGCATGACCTGGCACCGCAGCGCGACGCATTCGTGGCTGGTGCTGCCGTTCGTGGCATGGGCGATCTGGTGGTTCTTCAAGCGTCGCGGCGGGCGCGTCGCGCAGTCGCCGGTGCGCTGGTGGTGGGCGATCTTCGCCTGCCTGATGGCGCATCCGCTGCTGGACAGCTTCACCGTCTACGGCACGCAGCTGCTGTGGCCGCTGCCGATGCGGCCGATCATGTGGTCGAGCCTGTTCATCGTCGATCCGCTGTTCACCCTGCCGTGGTTCGTCGCCTTCGCGGTCGCCTGGTTCGCGCGCGAGAAACCGCTGGCGCAACGCGCGCTGGTCGCCGGCATCGTGCTCGGCGTCGGCTATGTCGGCTGGTCGCTGCTGGCGAAATCCATGGTCGAACGCGAAGCCGACCGCGCGCTGGCTTCGATCGGCCTCGCCGATGCGCCGCGGTTCTCGGTGCCGGCGCCGCTGACGACGCTGCGCTGGCGGGTGGTGGCGATGACGCCGGAGGGTTTCGTCGAAGGCGAACGCTCGCTGGTGGCGGACCGCGGACCGATGCGCTTCCATGCGCATCGCTCCGATATCGCCGCGCTCGATGCCGTACGCGGCCTGCCGACGGTCGAACGCATCCTGTGGTTCGATCACGGTTTCGCCAAGGCCACGGTGCGCGACGGCGTGCTGGTGCTCAGCGACCTGCGCATGGGCAGCGAGCCGGATTACAGCTTCAACTTCGCCGTGGCGCGCGATGACAACGGACGCTGGGTCGCGCTCGATCCGCCGCGGCAACCGAAGTTCGAATGGAAGATGCGGCGCGGCTGGGGCGACCTGTGGAACCGGATCTGGCGCCAGCCGCCCGCGGGCATCTGATCAGAACGCGATCGCGCGCGCCTGCACGAAGGCGTAGAAGAACACCGCGTTCGGATCGTTGCGCACCTGCTGCATCTCGCGGCGCATGCCGTCGACGACCTCGCGCGTGACCTTGCCCGCGTCGATCAGCTGGTCCGCGGCCGAGAGCAGCAATTCCTCCCAGTATTCGACGATGGCCTTGCGCCTGGCCGGCTCGCGGTTGTCGAAGTGGAAGGTCTTGACCTGCGTCGTCACGTCGCGGAAACCGCCGGCCAGCAGCAGGTTGCCGAGCTTGGCGCCGACGAAGGGATCGCCGCCGCTTTCGAGCTGGAAATCGTTGAACGCCATCCAGTAGCGCCAGGTGTGCGGCGAATACGGATCGAGCAGGAACGAGGAATTCATCACCTCGGTGATGTACACCGGCGAGCCGGGCGCGAGCACGCGCCGTACTTCGTTGAGCACCCGCGTCGGCGAGGGCACGTGTTCGAGGATCCAGCACAGGAACGCGGCGTCGAAATTGCGCGCCTCGAACGGCAGGTCGGTGGCGTCGGCGTGGCGCAGTTCGTAGCGCCCGTCGAGCCACGGGCGCGCACCGAGGTTCTCGCGCGCGGCCTCAAGTTGCGCCTGGTTGAGGTCGACGCAAGTCGCGTGCAGGTCCGGGAAGCGCCGCAGCAGGATCTCGGTCTGCGCACCGACGCCGCTGCCGACTTCGAGCAGGCGCTTCGCGCCGGACAGGTCGATGTCGTGGAACACGGTGGATTCGGCCATGCGCGCCTGGCGCACGAGGCGTTCCTGTTCGCTGCGCGAGAAACCGTGGAGGTAGGGCTGCGAGGACATGGCGGCGGGCCGGGGACGGGGCCGCACATTGTCCTCGCTCCGGGGCGGACGGCGAAACCGCCCGGGCCGCGCGCATTTCCGGAAAACCGCGCCGGAACAAGGGTTTGTGATCCCACTGTCAGGGATCTGTCATCGCCGGGCCGGCATACGCGCGGGTATTGGCAGGGTTCTGTGAAGCGGCATCGTTGCGCCGCGCTGACACTGGCCGCAGGAAGCTGGAAGCAGGACGCCGGGAAGGCGGGATCCGATGGTGGCGAGGTCGCCGCCATTGCCATTCCGGGAGTGCGGGCCGCAACGGGGCGGTACGTGGAATTCGGATTCGTGTGCCACGCAACGCGTCGCGTGATGCGGCGCAACAACCAATCGGTGTCCGGGCTACGTTCCGGACACGCCCATCCAGACGGAGAAACGCAATGAAGGTTCGTCCCCTCGCACTCGCACTCATCGCTACCATCGCGGCCGCGCCGCTGGCCGCACTGGCGGCATGGCCGACCAACGGCACCTCGGCCGTGGTGGTTTCCGCGGCGCCGGGCGACCAGGTCCTGCCCGAAATCGCGACGCTGCCCGATGGCGGCTATTACGTCGCATGGCTGGATGGCGGCGCAGGCTTCGGGAACGGCTTCGACGTGCGCCTGCAGCGCTACGACCGCAACGGCAACGCACTCTGGGCCGCTGGCGGCATCCTGGTCGCGGATCGCGACCTGAGCTACGAGACCCATTACGACCTCGACCGCGATGCGAACGGCAATGCCGTGCTCGCCTATCGCTTCCGCGATGCGAACGGCATCCTCCAGCTCGCGGCGGCGAAGATCGCGCCCGATGGCACCCAGGCTTGGGGTTCGGGCGTGATCGTCAGCGCCGCGACCAGCGACGTGC
Organism: Lysobacter lycopersici; assembly: GCF_007556775.1. Classification (GTDB taxonomy): domain Bacteria; phylum Pseudomonadota; class Gammaproteobacteria; order Xanthomonadales; family Xanthomonadaceae; genus Pseudoluteimonas; species Pseudoluteimonas lycopersici. The sequence continues at coordinate 1,344,480 of NZ_CP041742.1, read as the reverse complement.
AGACCGCCGACGTGGCCGCTACCGGCGATGGCGGCACGGTCGTCGCCTGGCTCGACAACAGCGGCAAGGAAGTGCTGCAGAAGCTCGATGCCAACGGCCAGGCCATGTGGGGCGCAGGGGTGAACATCACCGCGCCCACCGGCGCTTTCGCCTTCCCGGCCGACCTGCAGGGTTCGGGCGACGGCGTGATCGCCAGTTTCGTGATCCAGGGTCGCAGCACCGGCAACCAGCTGTGGGCGCAGAAATACGATGCCGCCGGCCAGCCGCTGTGGTCGCCGAGCTACGTCAAGCTGTGGGATTCCACCACGACCGGCAACATCCCGCAGGGCTACTTCCCCGAATTCGTCGAGGACGGCGCCGGCGGCGCGGTGTTCTGTTGGCAATACGGCTTCGGTGCGTCCGGTTCCGACATCCGCGCCCAGCATGTACTCGCCGACGGTTCGGAGCGGTACGCGCACAACGGCGTGGCCTTGTCGACCGACGCCAGCCAGTACCGCAAGCAGGTGGACTGCAGCTACGACGGCAAGACCGGCGACATCTACGCGCTCTGGCGCGAGATGGGCACCGTATCGGCCGATTATAGCGGCGTTTATGCCCAGCGCGTGGACATGGATGGCAACCGGGCCTGGGGCGAAACCGGAGAGGTGCTGGTGCCGATCGACATCAATGCGTATTCCTCGCTGATCGCCATGCCGGCGCGCAACGGCTTCATCGCGCAGTGGGCGACCGATTCGGCCACGCTCGACAATGAGCCCCTGCAGGCGGCGGCGATCAAGAGCGACGGACAGCCTGCCTGGCGCCGCCCGATCGTGCAATACAAGCGCTTCGACGGATGGGTCACACGCGTAGCTGCCGCGCCGACCCGCGTGGGCGGAGCGGTGTTCGTCTGGGAAAACAACCCCCTGGGCATCAGCGGCGAAGCCGACCTGATGATGCAGAAGGTGGGTGCCTTCGGTGGCGTCGGCAGTCCCGGCAACTGATCCCGCCGGTTCGGCTGTCCGCGCGCGCCCCCGGAAACGGGGGCGCGTTTTTTTGCGCGAACGCGAGGGTTAGTACACCACTGGCGAATCCGGATTCCGCTCGCCCGCGAGCCGGCGCACGCGGGTTTCGGCTTCCGCCTGCAGCGCGCGGTCGCCGAGCGCCCGATACAGCGCCAGCGAGGCGCGCGCGACGCGATAGTCGCGGTCGACGTAAGGCGTGAGGCTGCCCATCACGCCGCTGGCGCGATCCAGCTCGCCGCGCCCGACCAAGTAGGCCACCCATGCGGAACCGGCACGTGCATCGTCGGCCGGCGCGGGCGTTCGCGCAGCCGCCTTCGCCGCGGCATCGAAGCTACGCGCAGCAGTCACCTGGTCGCCGGTGGCGGCCGCGAGCAGTGCGCCGGCCAGGTCGATTGCATCGTGGTTCCCGCCATCGCCGTTGCCGGCGCGCGACTGCAGCCATTGCCGCGCCAGCGCGGGATCCTTGCCGTCGATGGCCGCCTGCACGGCCAGCAACAGCGTGCCGGGATCGTTGACCGCGGCATCCTGCAGCAGCAGGTCCTGCGCGAGCTTGTGCGCATCCTGCAAACGTCCGCGTTCGAGCAGCAACTGCAGGCGCAGCGCGGGCGATGCGTCCTGGCCTTGTCGCAGCAAGCCCTCTGCATCCTGCAGGCGTCCGTTGCCGAGCAATGCCCCGGTGCGGGTCGCGGCCATGAACGCGCGCAGCTGCGGGTTTTCCAGCTTGCTGCCCAATTCCATCGCGCGTTGGCTGTCGCCAAGCGCCGCGGTCGGTTGCAGCAACTGCAGTTCGGCATCGGATTTCGCCAGCAGCATCACCACCAGGCTGTCGCGGACGTCGAAGCGTTCGAAGGTGGCGATGGCCAGGTCGAATTCCTGTATCGCCTGCGCGGCGTCGCCATTGCGCGCCTTCAAGGTGCCGATGTTGCCGCCCACCGAAGCGGCTTCGACTTCGTCGCCGGAGCGCTGCATGGCGATGCGCGCGCGCCCCAGGTCGGCGATGCCATCGTCGATGCGCCCCAGCTCGACCCGGGCAACACCGCGGCCGTTGTAGGCGTTGCCGACCAGCGCCGGATCGGGCGCCGCATCGGCATGGGCTTCCAGTGCCTGCACCGCTTCGTCGTAGCGTCGTTCGGAAGCGGCATTGTCCTGCCTGCGCAGCGCGACCGCGCCCAGGCCCATCAGCGCCTGGCTGCGCACTTCCACCGGCAACGTCGTCGCCGCATCCACGATGCGGTCGAACAGGATTTGCGCGGCACCGAGGCGACCGAGGCGGAATTCGAGTTGACCCTCGCGCACCTGCAATTGCGGATCCGCGCGTTGTCGCGCGGGAGCCGCATCGATCAGGTTGCGGGCGGCGTCCGTCTGCCCGGCGAGGAGTTCGGCATCCACCTGTTGCAGGCGTTGGGTCAGCGCGGTTGGCGCGGGTGCGGCCGGGCCGTCGTGCCCGAGCCGGTGCAGCAGCGACCCGGTGGCCGCCGCCGCCGCTTCCAGCGGCGTGCCGCCACGGGCCTCGATGTCGTAGCTGTCGCCGGGAGCGGAAACGCGGATGCGTACTTTCCAGCCTTGCGGCACCGTGCTCGCGACCGGTTGCAACACCCAGCGCGCACGGGTGACCGCATGCAGATGGTCGATCGCTTCCGGGGCGATCGCGTGTTCCGCATCGACCAGGACCAGGGTGCGTTCGCTGGGCAGTACGGTCAGCCGGCCGTTGCGCCGCAACAGGCTGGCGATGTAATCCATCGCACCGAGCCGGATCCATGCGTGTTCGGCGCCACCGGATTCGACCACGACCGGCAGCACCACGGCGAGGTCGGCGACGCCCGTGGATGGCGGCGGCTTGCGTGAATGCCGCCACAGGCCGACAGCCAGCAACGCGACGATGATCGACGCGATCGCGATCGCCGCGATGCCCCATCGCCAACGGCGCGCGCGCGGCTTGGTGGAGACGGGTTGGTCGGAACGCGCATCGGAGGCATCGGCGGGGCGTTCGACGCCTTCGCTCGCTGCCGGCGTTGCGGGATCGTCGCCGTCGTCGACGGCGGCCTCCTGCACACCCGGATCCCGTGCATCCGCTTCGACTTCCTGCGGCAGGCTTTCCACGGGCGCGACCCATTGGTAGCCGAAGCGCGTCACCGTGCGCACCGCGGATTGTTCCGTGCCGGTGTCGCCGATGGCGCGGCGCGCGCGCAGCAAGGTCTGCGACACCACCGCGTCGCTGGCGTCGACGCGGCCCCAGACCGCGGAGATCAGTTCGTCGCGGCCGATCGCGCGTTCGCGGTTCTCGATCAGGTAGACGAGGCAGTCGAACGACTTCGGCGGCAGCGCGACGTGCTCTCCCCGGTGGCGCAATTCGCGCGACGCGGGATCCAGTGTGTAGTCGCCGAAACGGTAGACGTTGCGCCCCATGGGCCGAAGACTAGCGCGAATGCCGCTAAGCGCGCTTGGCGCGGTTCACGCCGCGGCCGGCAATCCCGGCGCGACGCCCGCGGCCAGCGCATCGAAATAATCCCGCGTCAGCCGCACCTGCGTCGCGGCGTCCTGCGCCTGGTTCACGACCGCGCGGAACGCATGGTTCTCCGGCCGATCCTTCGCGTACCAGCCCAGGTGCTTGCGCGCGATGCGCACCCCGGAGCTTTCGCCGTAGAACGCGTGCAGGTGTTCGAGGTGCGCGAGCAGGATGTCGCGGATTTCGACGAGCGACGGTTCCGGCAAGATTTCGCCGGTGGCGAGGAAGTGCGCGATTTCGCGGAAGATCCACGGCCGGCCCTGCGCCGCGCGGCCGACCATCACCGCATCGCAGCCGGTCGCGTCGAGGACTCGCTTCGCTTTCTGCGGCGAATCGACGTCGCCGTTGGCGATCACCGGAATGCGCAGCATGGCCTTGATCGCGGCGATGGTGTCGTACTCGGCGACGCCGGTGTATTGCTGGTCGCGGGTACGGCCGTGCACGGCGAGCGCAGCGATGCCGGCATCTTCGGCGATGCGGGCGATCTCCGGCGCGTTCCTGTTCTCAGCGTTCCAGCCGGTGCGGATCTTCAGCGTCACCGGCACGTCGACGGCCTTCACCACCGCCGCGAGGATGCGCGCGACCAACGCCGGGTTGCGCATCAATGCCGAACCGGCCCAGGCGTTGCAGACTTTCTTCGCCGGGCAGCCGAGGTTGATGTCGATCAGCTGCGCGCCATGCTCGACGTTATGACGCGCGGCCTCGGCCATGATGTCGGGAACGGTGCCTGCGATCTGCACGCTGACCGGATCGGGTTCGCCGGCGTGGTCCATGCGGTGCAGGGATTTCGCGGTGTTCCAGAAACGCGGATCGCTGGTCGTCATCTCCGACACCGCCAGCCCCGCGCCCAGCCGCTTGCACAGCAGGCGGAAAGGCTTGTCCGTCACGCCGGCCATGGGCGCGAGGATGACCTTGGGTTCGATGACGTAGGGGCCGATCTGCACGCGGATATTGTAGGGCGGGCCTTGGCCCGCCACCGCGCAGGCCCTATCCGACCGCCAAATGCGGCATCGCCAGCGCGGCGCCTTCGTGTTCGGTGGACAGCCCGGCGTACTTCGTGGCGAATCGCAGGTGTTCGGCGAAGGCCGCGTCCGGTCGCAACGCCAGCGATGCGGCCAGCGCGCCGTTGAAGGCGTCGCCCGCGCCGGTGGTATCGGCCACGCGCGCCGCATCCGCGGCGATGCGGTAACACGCGCTCTCGTCGCCGCGCAGGTTCGCCTCCGGATGCGAGACGAAGCAGCCGCTGGCGCCGAGCGTCACGACCACCGTGGCGTCGTGGCCGAGGTCGCGGCACAACGCGTGCAGCCGGCCCTGGTCGATGCCGCTGACGGCATCCGCGTCGATGCGCTCGCCCACGTGCCGCCCGAGCAGCGCGGCGAATTCGGTTTCGTTCGGCGTCAGCACGTCGGCCAGCGCCAGCAGCGAACCCGGCACCGCGACGTTCGCTGGCGCGGGATTCAAAATCGTCATTGCGCCGCGTTCGCGGCCGAAGCGCAACGCCGCGGCGATCGCTTCCGGTGGCGATTCCAGTTGCGCGAGCACCACCGATGGCGCGGCCAGCGCGGACAAGGCCGATTCGACGAATTCGACATCGAGCCGCGCGTTCGCGCCGGGCGCTACAACGATTGAGTTGCGGCCGTTCGCATCGACGTAGATGCCCGCGGTGCCGGTGCTGCTGTCGCAGGCGAAATCGCGCAGGTCGATGTCGTCGCCTACGCACAGCGCCCGCGCCAGCTGCGCGCCGAGGTCCTCGCCGAGCGCGCACACGAACGCGGTCTTCGCGCCGGCGCGGCGCGCGGCCATCGCCTGGTTGAAGCCCTTGCCGCCGGGGCCGCTGGCGTATTCGCCGCTGAGCGTCGCGCCCGGTTGCGGCAGCGACGCCACGCGCCAGACGTGGTCGACGTTGAACGAACCGACGACGGCGACGTTCATGCCGTCAGGGATTGCCGACATCGCCCGCGCCATGTGCCGCGACCAGCTTGCGCGGATCGTGTTTGTGCCTGAACAGCGGCACGAACAGTATCGCCATCGCCAGCGCGTACGCCGCGAACGCGGTCCAGATGCCGTGCCAGTCCTTGCAGATCGCGGTCATGTCGTTGCAGGTCGGATCGGTGAAGAAATGATCGATCACGAAGCCCGCGATGAGGCTGCCCAGCACCGCGCCGACGCCGTTGGTCATGAGCATGAACAGGCCCTGCGCGCTGGCGCGGATCTTCGGGTCGCTCTGGCCTTCGACGAACAGCGAGCCGGAGATGTTGAAGAAATCGAAGGCCGCGCCGTAGACGATGCACGACAGCACGATCATCCACAGTCCCGGGCCCGGATCGCCGTAGGCGAACAGCCCGAAGCGCAGGAACCACGCCAGCATGCTCATCGTCATCACCGCCTTGATCCCGAAGCGCTTCAGGAAGAAGGGGATGGTGAGGATGAACAAGGTTTCCGAGATCTGCGAGATCGAGATGATCATCGCCGGGTAGCGCACCGCGAACAGGCCCTTGTATTCGTCGACCTTGGCGAAATCGTGCAGGAAGGTGTCGCCGTAGGCGTTGGTCAGTTGCAATGCCGCGCCCAGCAGCATGGCGAAGATGAAGAACACCGCCATGTTGCGGTTCCGGAACAGCGTGAACGAAGTCAGGCCGAGGCGGTCGGCGAGGCTGCCGCTGTGCGCGGCGTCCAGCTTCGGGCGGCAGGGCGGCAGGGTGAACGCGTACAGTCCCAGCGCCAGCGATGCGGCGGAGGCGACGTAGAACTGCCCGGACGAGGTTTCCAGGCCCGAGAGGCTGGTCGTCCAGGTCGCGGCGATGAAGCCGACCGTGCCCCAGACGCGGATCGGCGGATAGGTGCCGACCACGTCCATGCCTTCGTTCTTCAGCGCGTTGTACGACACGGTGATCGCCAGCGCGATGGTCGGCATGTAGAAGCACATGGTGACGAACATGACCGGGAACATGGTCGAGGGATCGTCCACGCGCGGGATCAGGAACAGCATGATCGCGCCGCCGATGTGCAACAGGCCGTACAGGCGTTCGGCGTTGATCCACTTGTCGGCGACGATGCCCATCAGCGCCGGCATGAACAGCGAGGCGAAGCCCATGGTCGAGAAGATCGCGCCGAAGCCGGTGCCCGACCAGTGGCGGTTCTGGAACCACCAGGCGCCGATGGTGAGCAGCCATGCCCCCCAGACGAAGAACTGGAGGAAATTCATCACCGTCAGGCGCAGTTTCAGATTCACGTTCCGCTCCCCGTTTGCGGTGGCGCGGGCGCGCCGATGCGGCAGGGTAGGGCACCGGTGGCGGCGTGGGCAACTGCCGGCGGGCTCCCGGACTGTTTTAAGTCGGCTTGTTGGGCGGATTTGGCCTAGATGAATTGTTAGGGCGCAACGCTACTCACTCTTGATGCTGTCGAGCGTTCCTTTGACAAGCATGACTACCGGCAACGTGCTCAACAGAAGCATCACAAAATTCGTCGTGATGAGCCAAGCCAAGAACCTAGCGTAGCTGTCCGTGAGTGGTTGAAAGTACAGCGAAATAGAAAATGCGAATGTTAGAACAAGCTCTACCATTGTTATGCCGATCACCAGCAGCAGCGTTGCTAAGTGCCCATGCTTCTTATATCTGGCGAGAAGCGACGATCCTGACATGATTCCGAACAAAGCAAGAACGGCGGCCAGGAAGCCGAGCATGGTAAAAGCAAAGCTGGCAAGCAGAGCGGCTAGTGATTCAATACGTCCAGGGACGGCGTTGATTGTTTCTGCAATGCCGTCAGGAACAAGGAAAGTAATCCAATAGCTAAGTCCGTGGCTTAGTAGGATTATCAAGGTCAGCAAACGTAGTTTTCTGTACATTGGCATTTGACCTCATTTCCGTGAGCTTCTCTTGAAGAAGCGCGTTCTTACTCATTTGTTTGTCGAAGTCTCTTTGGATCTTTGCATCAGTGTCGCCGCTGATTGGGTGGCGAACCGCTCCCTCTCCGACGAGATAGACATCTATGACTTTGTCTGCGACAGCGGTGACTGCGCGAGCTTCAAAATCTGTCACGCCTTTCTGTCCGATCTGTGAAGAGACGCCTTGCAATATTGCTTTGATATTGCCGAGTCTCTTCTCGGGCCTGATCGTTATCTCAATAGGCCCGACCTCTGCATAATTCTGTCCGGTCTTTCCGCTTATGAATTCAACCAAATCTTCGTGAAGTTGGTTGTCTCTTTGTAGTTCGACAGTAATTTTTCCGACACGGCTTAGCTTTGAGATGTCTTTACGCTGCATCTGGTGAGTGAGTGCGACGGCATGGAACTTGTAAGGAAGCTTGAGGGCTTCAATAACTTGATTTATGTAGTTTGAAAATGTCGCGCCACGTGGCGAAAGGACTTTGCAAGCGATTCCGAAAAAATCTTCTCTGAAATTCAGATAAGAGGCGAAGCCTGCAGAATCTCCGGCGAGGTAAGTTTTCAGATCGCCAAGCGTCAGATTTTTTGAGTCGATCTTCTTGATAATTTCGTTGTCTAGCGTGTGCAAGAACAAGTACTGATCACCAACGGTGTGAATGAGGTAGAGGCGTTCTCCCGCGTGTTCAAATTTGGATTTGAATACAGGGGTCTTCCATGAGCAGTACTTCTGAAGGAACGGCCGCAAATCCACCCAGTACTTTTTCTGTCCGTTTCCTTTCGTGAAGTAGTACTGATAGTAGGTGGCTTGCATTTGTTCCCCCTGTAGGAAGTTCAGCCTAGATCAACTCTATCTCACAAATTGCGATTGAGGCGAGCATGCGCCCTGACGCCTAATGAACCCAAATTTCGCGGCGATAAGCCGTATCGCGCGCGGTTTGTCGTACCGGTCAAACCACCTGCAAGTCCGCTCCGCGGCTCATACGTCGCGCGCGATGACCCGGTTGCGGCCGTCGCGCTTGCCCACCTGCAGGCGGCGGTCGGCGCTGCGCAACAACAGCGAAAGGTTGTTGCCGTCCTGCGGCCAGGTCGCGATACCGGCGCTGAAGGTCAGGCGCGGACCGGGCGTGCCGCGTTCGCCGAGGAACACCTGTTCCGACATCGCCCGGCGCAGGCGGTCGATGCGTTCCCACGCGCTGCCGATCGGGCAATGCAGCAGCGCCACGAATTCCTGCCCGCCGATGCGCACGAGTCGTTCGCCGGGCCCGAGCGCGTCCGACATCAGCGCCGCGACCTGGCGCAACGTGCGGTTGGCGGCGAGGTGGCCGATGTCGTCGTTGACGCGCTTGAAATGGTCGAGGTCGATCAGCGCAAGCGTTAGCGAACCGCCGCCGTCCCGCACCTTGTCGAAGATGCGCGGCATGCGCTGCAGCAACCAGCTGCGATTGGGCAGGCCGGTGAGCCCGTCGTTGCCCGACAGTTCCACCAGCCGCTGCATGCGGTACACGATCACGCTGGTCAGCATGGTCATCATGCCGAGCAGCACCAGGCGCTCGACCTGGCTGCCGGCCGAAGCGATGCCGTAGTCGGGCGAGGATAGCGGCTGCGGATGGCTGGCGAGGATCGCCCACGCCAGCAGGCCGTATTCGACGATGGCCAGCGCGCCGGCGTACAGGGTCAGGCGGCCGTCGTTGCGCAGCGCGGTCATCGCGATCGAGATCAGGTAGAAGCACCAGACGATGAGGCTGTTCACCCCCGAAACCGGGTCGCCCAGCGCGAGCAGCGCGAGCACGCCGGTGGTGGTGGTGACATCGTAGGTGGTGGTCGCGTACGGCAGCCACGGATAGGTGCGCGGGCGGTTGGCCAGCGCCAGCCAGATTTGCGCGCAGATGTTGATGAACACCACCGCGCCGAGCCCGACGATGGTCTCGCTGGTGCTGCCGCCGCTCATGGCGCTGGCGATGGGCAGCAACAACGCGGTCACGGACAGCAGCGCGCGCAATCGCGCTACCAGCAGTTCGCCGCCGGCGCCGAGTTCGAGCATCAGTTCGTCCGGGCGCGCGAGCAGCGCCCCGACGAGGTCCTTCAGCCAGAGGAACGTGCCGCGCAGTCCCATCGCCCGCCCCGTGTCGCCCGCGGCCAGCATAGCCGGCCACGCGGCGGCGGACGACTCAGCCGATGCCGAACACCGCCGCCCACAGGCCGAGCACGAGGAACACCAGCGCCGCGACCATGCGCGCCGCGCGCAGCGGCAGGCGTTGCGCGAAGCGGCTGCCGAAGGCGACCACCGGCACGTTCGCCAGCAGCATGCCGAGGGTGGTTCCCGCCACCACCTGCCACAGCGCATCGAAGCGCGTGGCCAGCAGCACGGTCGCGACCTGGGTCTTGTCGCCGATCTCGGCGAGGAAGAACGCCACCACCGTCGCGGCGAAGACGTTGCCGCCGGGCAAGGGCGCGTCTTCTTCGAGTTTGTCCGGCTTGAGCGTCCACAGCGCGATGGCGATGAAACTCACCGCGACCACCCAACGCAGCACTGTAGGTGTCAGCCAGTGCGCGACCAGCGTGCCGAGCCAGCCGGCGAGCGCATGGTTGAGCAGGGTGGCGACGAGGATGCCGGCGACGATCGGCCACGGACGGCGGAAACGCGCGGCGAGCAGCAACGCCAGCAATTGCGTCTTGTCGCCGATCTCGGCGAGCGCGACGGTGCCTGCGGATACGAACAGGGCTTGCAACATGGTCGAACTCCGGGGCCGGGCGTCGCGGACGCGAAGGACAACCGCGTCGCGCCCGGCCCGGGTGCACGCGGCTGCCTTCGGTCTTGCCCCACCGCGATGCGGTGTCGCGCGCCATGGCGGAATGCCGGTCGACGGCAGGGCCAAGTGTGTTGACGCGCGGGCCGTGGACACTGCGTCCGCGGCGGGCTACTCCCCGGAGGAAGGGCGCGCATTCTAACCCGGCCCGGCGCGATGCCTACAATGCGGGCTCCCCCGAGTGGAGCGCGCCATGCAATACCGTCGTCTCGGTTCCTCCGGCCTGCACTTGTCGGAACTGTCGTTCGGCGCATGGGTCACGTTCGGCGGCAGTGTCGGTCGTGGCGAAGCGCGCGAACTGATCGCCGCGGCCTGGGACGCCGGCATCAATTTCTTCGACAACGCCGAAACCTATGCCAACGGCGAGGCCGAGCGGGTGATGGGCGACGTCATCGCCGACCTGCGCCTGCCGCGCGACGGCTATTGCGTATCGAGCAAGGTGTTCTTCGGAGCGGTCGACAAACCGCGGCCCACGCAGAAAGGCCTGTCGCGCAAGCACGTGCACGACGCCTGCCACGCGGCGCTCAAGCGCCTGCGCGTCGATTACCTCGACCTCTACTTCTGCCACCGCCCGGACCCGGACGCGCCCATCGCCGAAACCGTGTTCGCGATGGACGCGCTGATCCGCCAGGGCAAGGTGCTGTACTGGGGCACGTCGGAATGGCCCGCGGACGCGATCCTCGATGCGCACGCCATCGCCCGCGCGCACGGACTGCAGCCGCCGACGATGGAACAGCCGCAATACAACCTGTTGCACCGCGAACGGGTCGAACGCGAATACACGCCGCTGTACCGCCAATACGGCATGGGCACCACCACCTGGTCGCCGCTCGCCTCGGGCCTGCTCACCGGCAAGTATTCGGCCGGCGTTCCCGCCGATTCGCGCATGGCCCGGGAGGGCTACACCTGGCTGCAGCGCAACCTGCAGGGCGACGAGGGCGCGCGCCGTCTGGAACGCGCGCGGCGCTTCGTGTCGATCGCGCGCGAACTCGGCGTGGATCCGGCGCCGCTGGCGATCGCCTGGTGCCTGCGCAACCAGGACGTATCCACGGTGATCCTCGGCGCGAGCCGGGTCGAACAGTTGCAGCAGAACCTGGTCGCGCCGCAGCTGGTCTCGCGCTTCGACCCCGACATCTGGCGCCAGATCGAGGCGGCGACGGCGTGAGCGGCTCGGCCGGACGGTAGTGTGTTGACAAGGTAAATGGCCTAGATTTCATCGACCGAACGCGCCTCGGTCGGACAGGCGCAAAACCCAGGGGGAGATGTCCAATGAATGCAACAACCGAAGCGACACAGCCGCACAAGTCCGCGCCGATCAAGGCGACATGGGTGTGCCTGATCGTTGCGTGGGTGCTTTTCCTCGTTCCTATTCCGGGCGCTGGCTTGTTCGTTGGCTGGCCGCTCAATCTGGTCGCCTTCATCCTGGCAATCGTGGTCATGGCCCGCGGCTTCACCAGCAAGGGGCTGATCCCGCTGCTGGCGTCCCTGGTGGTGTCGCCGATCATCTACTTCATCGGTATCGCCGTGCTGGCGGGCGCGGTTTCCAGCGCTGCACATACTTCAGCCAGTTCGACGACCGCCGTGTCGTCCGACAGCGCGACGGCGCAGCCACCGGTGGATGCGATCAAACTGTCGGCACGGGACTTGTTCAACGCGTACCAAGCGAACGAAATCGCTGCCGATGGGCAGTACAAAGGCAAACCGCTGGAGATTTCCGGGGTCATTGAAAGCATTGACTCCGATGTCATGGATGAGCCGAGCGTTCAACTTTCTGTTGATGAGTTCCAGACTGTCGCGGCTCATGGCCTTCCCAAGGATGTGGCCGCCCAGCTGGCCAAGGGGCAATCCATCACGCTGAACTGCACCGGGGCAGGCGAGGTCATCGGTTCACCGGTTGTCGATCACTGCTCGCTGCGCTGAGTCACCTCGGTGGGCGGGATGGTCAGCCACCCGCCCACCCTCTCTCGGAGGGGATCGAATGGCGTGTTGACAAGCAAATGAGAATCATTATCATCAATCGCGTCCATTGGAGCTCGCGATCGATGCACGCCCACGCCGTCCCGGCCGAACTACTTCCCGTGTCCGCCATCTCCACACGGGCGCCTGCGCGCCACGCGCCGCAGACCGTCGAAATCGACAGCGCGCGCCTGCTCGATGGGCAACGCGAAGTCGTGATCCGCCACGGCGACGAGTGCTACCGCCTGCGACATACGCGCAACGACAAACTGATCCTCACCAAGTAATCCCCGCCGTCCGCGCTCGCGCGGCGACGGCTTCACCTCTCTCTCCAGGCCCGCCAGCCCCGGCATCGCCGGACGCAAGCCGCCGACATTCCTTCGTCGAGCACCGCATGCGTCCGAATGCGTTGTCCATCGCCGGATCGCCGACGACCGCACCGGCGCCGGCCCTGCCGGAACCGCGGCAACTGGCCGCACTCGGCGCGGTGCTGTGCCTGTCGCGCGCGCGCTTCGGCCATCCGCTCGCGGGTTGGTCGCCGGCCGTGCGCGCCGAGGTCGCCTGCGATTGCGACAGCGATGGTTTGCGCGAATCGATTTCCTTCCTCGACCGCGACGGCCATTGCTGCTGGCGCCTGTACCTGCTGCCCGACAGCGATTTCCTCGCCTGGGAAGAATTGTCGTCGCGGCTCCCGCTGCGGCCGGAGCGCGGCCATGCGGGCATCGCCGAACGCCTGCTGTCGCGCCTCGCCAACCGCTTGAACGGCGGCCACTGGCGAGCGAACGCGTTGCGCCTGCACGCGTTGTCGTCCTTCGCGTCCGGCATCGCGCTGGCCGCGAGCGTGCCGACGCTGTCGGAGCTCGGCCTCGCCGTCGCACGGCGCATCGCCCGCGACGAAGGCGTCATCGACGATGCGCTGGGCGAAGCGCACCCACGACCGATTCCGCCCGGTTGCTGATCGCCGCGCCGGGACGATGCATCGAAACGAAAACGCCCCGCGGTGCGGGGCGTTTTTCGTGGCGAAGCCCGGCCGTCAGCCTTCGGGCGGAGGCGGCGGCGCGGGTGGTGCGGGAGGTGCCGGCGGTGCCGGAAGATCCGCCGCCGGGGGCGCGGGCGGAGCGGGCGGCGGCGGAACGTTGCCATCGTCGTCCCATTCCATGGTCTTGCCGTTGTCGTCGACCACCACGACGTGGTGGCGTTCGACCACGCGCGGCGCGTCGGGCGCGGCCGGCGGCGCGGGTATCGCACCGACGCCGGGCGGCGCAGGCGGTGCAGGAGGCGCGGGTGGTGCCGGCGGAATCGGCAACGGCATCGCCTTCGGTACCGTGACCTGTGCGCTGGTGTCGCGATGGTCGCGCAGCAGCGCCAGCGAAGCCTTGTCGCCGGCCTGGTGCGAACGCAACGCGTCCATCGCCTCGCGCGGGGTCGAGACCGGCTTGCCGTCGATGCTGCGGATGACGTCGCCGGCCTGCAGCCCGGGCAATTGCGAGCCCGCGCTCAGCACCAGCACGCCCTTGTCCGTGCCGAAATATTTCCCGAGGCTGGAATCCAGCGAGGCGAGGTTGAGGCCGTTCCAGCGGAACGCGTCCATCAGCAGCATCGGCTGCGCACACGGCGTCTTGCCCTTGCAGTCGGGAACGAACATCGCGCCCTTCAACAAGCGCGAATCGCCGAGTGCCAACGGGGCTTCGCCATCGCCGAGGCGGATCACTTCGCGGTGGATTTCCGGGGCGATGCCGGGCGGCATGTCGACTTCGAGGCGATCTGCAGTAGCCCCTGCGAAGTCGCCGTCGGCGCCTTCCTGGATGGTCACGTTGCCCGAGAAAACTGCTGGTTCGCCCGAGTCGTTCAATACGAATAGACGGTCGGCAACATGCGGCGTTACGGATACCGTCGTTTCGCGACCATCGCGCACGTAACCGACGCGCACCGGCGTCTTGGTGTCGAGTTTCGCCAGCTTCTTGCGCACGTCGGCGAGGCGCGCTCCGTCGTCGGCGCCGATGACCGCGAGTCCATCCAACGACACCAGGCGATCGCCGCTTTTCAGCCCCGCCTCCGCGGCTCCGCTTGCGGGCGTGACACCGGCAATGCGCACGCCGGCCTGTGGATCGGGCGCGAGTAGCACGCCGAGCACGGGCTTGCGCACCATCTGTTTCTCGTAAGTCATGATCATCGGCGCCGCGCCGGGTGCGTTGTATTTGCGCGTCAGTTCGGCGAAATGTTTCGCGGCGCGGTCGAGGTCGGCGCGCGCGGCGTCGAGTTCCTTCTGCTGCGCCGGCGTCGGTGCATCGGATTGCGCGGCGGCGACGCCGGCCAGGGCGAGGCCGGCGGCGCAGGCGAGGGCAAGGCGTTTCACGGTTCGTTTCATGGCGTTCTCGCGGATGGGAGGAATCAATCGATGCTCACGAGCATCGCGTCGTAGCGTTCGCCGCTGGCGGCCAGCGCGCGCTGGGTGCTTTCGAAACTGGCGTAGGCGCGCAACGCGGACACGCGGTCGCGCCACAGCGAAAGCCGGCGTTGCGCGTCGAGCGAAGGCTGCGCCAGCGCGGCGTCGATACCGGACAGCCGCGCTTCGAAATTGCTGCCCAGCGCCACCGCCGTCGCCGACGCGACGCGGTCATCGCGGGCCAGTGCGAGCAGTGCCTCCAGCCGCGCGGATTCGGCGTACAGCGGTTCCATCAGCTTGTCGGCCGGTTCGCTCGCCGGCGAAGGCTTGCGCGTGCGATGCGGTTTGCGATGCGGCGTGTCCGCTTTCGCGATGCGAACCGGCGTCGAATGCTTTTGCTCGTCATCCCGGCGCAAGCCGGGACCCAGTGTTTTTTGATCCGATGCGACTTCAGTACGTGCTGGAGAAGGAACAACCGGAGTCGATTTCCGTGAAGGGACAGCCGTCGTCGGCTGTGGAGAAACAGCCAAAGACGCTGGGCCCCGGCTTGCGCCGGGGTGACGAACAACATTCATCGCTATCGGAACCACTGCCGCCAGCGCCAGCACCGCCGCCACGGCGACCCACCACTGCCGGCCAGGTCGTGCCGGCGTCGATGCCGGAAATTGCGCGAACACGCGCGCCATCGCATCGGCCGGCGGCGTTTCCGGTGGCAGCGCGGCGAAGGCTTCGCTCCAGTCGCGCGGTTCGTGGTCGCGTGCGTGCGGTTCACGCATGCTGCACCTCCGTTGCATGTTCTGATTGCGGTTCCAGCAAGGCGCGCAAGCGGCGTCCGCCGCGCGCGAGCTGGGACTTGGAGAAACTCGGCGTACGCTGCATCAGCCCCGCGATTTCCTCGTGGGTATGGCCTTCGGCGTGGTACAGCCACAGCACCGCGCGGGTCGCCGCCGGCAGCTTTTCCAGCGCGCGCCACAACGCGGCGGCATCGGCCGCGGCGGAAGGCGGTGGCGATGCGTCGACGGGTTCGAAACCATCGTCGTCGAGGCTTTCGTCCAGCCGCCGGCGCCGGCGCAACTGCATCAGCGCTTCGTTCACCGCGATCTGCCGCAGCCAGCCCCAGAACGGGGCGTCGCCGCGGAATTCGCCGAGCTTGGCGATCGCCTTCAACATCGTCTCCTGCAGCACGTCCTGGGCCTCGTCGCGGTCGCCGGTCAGGCGCAACGCGAGGGTGAACACCGGCCGTTCGAACCAGCGGCACAACTGTTCCAGCGCCGCCCGTTCGCCCTCGCGCGCGCGGCGCAGCAGGCGGTCGGGGACGTCGATGGCGAAGCTCGAGGCGGCGGGCATTCCTCTATCCGGATGCGGTAGGGGGCGAAAGCGTCGCAGGCGTTGCAATATCGTCCGCCGAGGGCCACGCCTATACTCGGGTCATTCTCAGGGGAGGGCGTTCCATGGGTTCGATACTCGCGCTGGTGCTGGTGTTCGCCGGCATCGTGATCCTGTTCAAGACCGTGCGCATGGTGCCGCAGGGCTACGAATGGACGGTGGAGCGCTTCGGCAAGTACACACAGACCCTGACCCCGGGCCTGCACTTCCTGTTCCCGATCGTCTACGGTGTCGGGCGCAAGGTGAACATGATGGAGCAGGTGCTGGAGGTGCCGTCGCAGGACGTCATCACCAAGGACAACGCCGTGGTCAAGGTCGACGGCATCGTGTTCTTCCAGGTGCTGGACGCGGCCAAGGCCGCCTACGAGGTTGCCACGCTGGAAGTCGCCATCCTCAACCTGGTGATGACCAACATCCGTACCGCGATCGGTTCCATGGACCTGGACGAATCGCTGTCCAAGCGCGACGAGATCAACGCCAAGGTGCTGGTCGCGGTCGACCAGGCCACCCATCCGTGGGGCATCAAGGTCAACCGCATCGAACTCAAGGACATCGCGCCGCCGCGCGACCTGGTCGAATCCATGGCCCGGCAGATGAAGGCCGAACGCGAGAAGCGCGCCAACATCCTCGAAGCCGAGGGTTTCCGCCAGGCTGCGATCCTCAAGGCCGAGGGCGAGAAGCAGTCGGTGATCCTCGAGGCCGAGGGCAACCGCGAAGCCGCCTTCCGCGCCGCCGAGGCGCGCGAACGCCAGGCCGAGGCCGAAGCCAAGGCGACGCAGTTGGTGTCGGATGCGATTTCCTCCGGCAACGTGCAGGCGATCAACTACTTCGTCGCGCAGAAGTACATCGAGGCGTTCAAGTCGCTGGCCGAGGCGCCGAACCAGAAGTTCGTGATGATGCCGATGGAATCGGCCGGCGTGATCGGCTCGCTGGCCGGCATCGCCGAGTTGACCAAGGAGACGCTCGGCAAGAAGGCGGGGGGCTGATCGATGCGCTGGGACGTGTTCGCGTGGGCGGCGATCGCGCTGCTGCTGTTCGCCGCGGAGGCGATGGCGCCGGGCGCCTTCATGCTATGGCTCGGGTTCGCCGCGGTCGTGGTGTTCGCCATCGTGTTGCTGTTCTCGGGCATCCCGGTGCTGGCGCAGGCGGCGATCTTCGTCGTGCTCAGCTTCGTCTCGATCCAGGTCTACCGCCGCTGGTTCCGCAAGCGCGAGAAGCCGAGCGACCAGCCGGCGCTGAACCGCCGCACCGCCGCGCTGGTCGGGCGGGTGGTGCCGCTGGAACGCGCCATCGTCGACGGCTATGGGCGCGTGCAGATCGCCGACGCCTTCTGGGAAGTGACCGGCCCGCAGTTGCCGGCTGGTGCGCAGGTGCGCGTCACCGGTGCGGACGGGATGACGCTGAGGGTTGAGGCGGCGTGACCGCTCGCGCCGCGATCTTGCTCGCGGCCGCGTTTGCGAGCGTGTCCGTGCTTGGCAACGCCTGCGCGCAGGAACTGCAGCACGAGGACAAGTGGGTTGGCACCGTCGTCCCGCCATATCCCTCCGGCGTGCATGAGCTCTCCGGTACCTGCGTCGGCCCCGGCACGTCCGGCGACGAGATCTGCGCGATCTCGATCCACGTCCTGCGCGACGAGCAGAGCCACGTGCGCACGCTGCTCGCCACCCGCGAGCTGCACCATCCCGACGGATCGCCGGTCGGTGGCGACAAGCCGCTGCAACAGGTCACCGACGCGATCGAACCCGACGTGCTGTACGACGCGAAGGTCGAAGTCGCAGTCGGCACCTGCCAGCAGGGCGGTGCCGACGATCCGCGCATTGTCGCCGCGCTGGTGCCCGGCCCCGACATCGAGTGGTTCGCCAGCTTCAGTGGCCTGTGGCGGCTCGGCGGGGACGGGCGCTTCACGGCCATCGATCCGGCCGGCGTGCGTTGCCGCAACGAAGGCTTCGGCTACGACGGCTGATCCGCGATAATCACGGTTTCCCCGCAGCGGAAACCGCCATGACCCAGCAGACCGTCCTCAACGCCACCCACCGCGCGCTCGGCGCCAAGATGGTGGACTTCGGCGGCTGGGACATGCCGATCCACTACGGCTCGCAACTCGAGGAACACCACCAGGTGCGCCGCGACGCCGGCATGTTCGATGTCAGCCACATGACCGTGGTCGACCTGAACGGCGCGCGCGTGCGCGAGTTCCTGCGCCACCTCGTCGCCAACTCGGTCGACAAGCTGCAGAAGCCGGGCAAGGCGCTGTACACCACCATGCTCAATGCGCAGGGCGGGGTGATCGACGACCTCATCGTCTATTTCATGTCCGAGGACTGGTTCCGGCTGGTGGTGAACGCCGCGACCCGCGACAAGGACCTGGCATGGATCACCGGACAGGCCAAGGCCTTCGATGTCGAAGTGAAGGAACGTCCCGAATTCGGCATGGTCGCGGTGCAGGGGCCGAACGCGCGCGACAAGGTGATCGGCCTGCTGCGCGAGGAAGACCGTGCGCCGGTGGCCAAGCTGGTCCGCTTCAGCGCCCGCGAAGCCAGGACGACGGACGGCATCGTCGTGTTCGTCGCCCGCACCGGCTACACCGGCGAGGACGGGTTCGAGGTGGTCGTGCCCGAGGCGCAGGCCGTCGCGTTCTGGAACGCGCTGCTCGCCGCCGGCGTGAAACCGGCCGGGCTCGGAGCGCGCGACACCCTGCGCCTCGAGGCCGGCATGAACCTCTACGGCCAGGACATGGACGAAACCGTGTCGCCCTACGAAGCGGCGCTCGGCTGGACCGTCGCGCTGGACGGGAATGCCGATGGACAGCCGCGCGACTTCATCGGCCGCAACGTGCTCGAACGCCAGCACGCCGACGGCGCGCCGCGGCAGATGATCGGCATCGTCATGGACGAGAAGGGCGTGCTGCGCCACGGCCAGAAGGTGCTCACCGACAACGGGATTGGCGAGATCCTCAGCGGCACGTTCTCGCCGACGCTGGGCAAGGCGATCGCGTTCGCGCGCGTGCCGGCCGGCGCGCCCGGGAACGTGCGCGTGGACATCCGCGGCAAGGAAATCCCGGTGCGGGTGGTCAAGTTCCCGTTCGTAAGGGACGGCAAACCGATGGACGGTATTTGACGCGAAGGCTTCGGCCTTCGTTAAACTTGGCGGCACAGGGCGGCCTTCATCCAACGACGCAATCAGACGGAGCGTTTCATGAGCGAGATCCCCGGCGACCTCAAGTTCCTCAAGTCCCACGAATGGGCGCGCGTCGAAGGCGACGGCAAGGTCACGGTCGGCATCTCCGACCATGCACAGGGCCTGCTCGGCGATCTCGTCTATGTCGAGTTGCCGAACGTCGGCGACCGTGTCGAGGCCGGCAACGCCAGCGCGGTGGTTGAGTCGGTGAAGGCGGCGTCGGACGTCTACGCGCCGGTCACCGGCAAGGTCGTGGAGGTCAATTCCGCGCTCGCCGACAAGCCGGAGACGATCAATGAGGACGCCTACGGCGACGGCTGGCTGTACGTGGTGGAAGCCGAGGAACCGGAGCAGCTGAACGAACTCCTCGGGCCGGACGACTACGCCGAACTGCTCGAGGAGGAGGAACACTGACGCCCTCGCGTCGCTTCCCGAAGCACTCCGATCCGGCCGCGCAAGCGGCCGGTTTCGTTTCTGCAACCGACGTTCGAAACGCCATCGCGCGGCGCGCGGAAGCGAACCGCGACCTTCGTCGACCATGGCCGGCGCGGCGCGCGATTTCGCGCAAATCGGGTGTTGCGGCGCGAAATCCGGCGTCCCGCGCAAACTTTTTTCGGCGTCCGCAGGCGCGCTTCCGAACCGCATCGACGGGTCGCGCCGCCGCAATCGATGCGACGCCCGCGTTCGCGCGAACGACGATACGTTTCGAAACGCGCAGCTGTTTTCAAGGTTTTTTTCGCGAACGAATCCGCGCGCGACGCGCTCGCCGTCGCGTCGGCGATGGCGACGCGCACGCAGCGCCGTCGTTCCGTCGCCGCCCGTGCCGGGAACGCCCCGGCACATTCGTGTTGCAAAAGTGTTGACAGTGGAAAAAACCGTGATTAGGTTTCGCCCAGCAGACGGTTCCTGCGGAAGCGAGTGAGAACGGCAACGACGACCAAGCGCCAGGTAACAGCGAACTCCGCCCCGACGTACATAAAGGTGGACTCAGGCGTTGTCTCCCCCGAGAAAAGCAAAAACGCTTCCGCGAACATCCAGGTTGCATCGTTGTCGGCCGCCGGTGAAGCGGCCGATTCCATGTCTGGAAGACCGAGTTTCGGCGGCGCAGGCCGCCGGCCCGTGCAGGCACGGATGCCTGCATGCCAAGAATCCGTTTCGGCGCGCTCCGCGCGCTGGCGGTTGCTCGCGGGTCCGACTCCCGCGGCGTTGTCGAGTACTGGGCAGCTAGAGCAGTACCCGCAAGTCCACTGACGAGGAGAGCCATCCTATGGCCATGAAGAAAGCTGCGAAGAAACCCGCCAAGAAGGCGGCGAAGAAGAAGGTCGCTAAGAAGAAGACCGCCCGCAAGGCCGTCAAGAAGGCCGCCAAGAAGACCGCGAAGAAGGCGGTGAAGAAGGCCGCCAAGCGCAAGCCTGCGAAGAAGGCCGCGAAGAAGGTCGCCAAGAAGCGCAAGCCTGCGAAGAAGGCCGCGAAGAAGGCCGCCAAGCGCAAGCCTGCGAAGAAGGCCGCGAAGAAGGCCGCCAAGCGCAAGCCTGCGAAGAAGGCCGCGAAGAAGGCTGCCAAGCGCAAGCCTGCGAAGAAAGCTGCTAAAAAAAAAGCTAAGAAATCGGTGAAGAAGTCCGGTCCGGTGGCCATGCCGTCGGTTCCGGCGCCGATGATCTAAGCGGTAACACTGAAGTATCGAGCCCCTTTCCCGCAGCCCAGGCGGGGAAGGGGTTTTCTTTTTGCATTGGCGGGAACCCGACTGTTGCCGGGTGTCGGGATCAGCGCGGCGCGCCGGCGGCGGCCGGGGATTGCGCCTGGTCGCTGCCGTCGGGGACTGCCGCTTCGCCGTTGTTCGGCTGGCCGCTGGCATACAGTCCCGCCGGTTGCGACTTGTCCTCGATCCAGGCGTGGTACGGCAGGCCGATCGCGCTGTCGAGGATGGTCGGCAACAATCCGCTCGGCAACGCGCTCTCGCTGTTCCAGAGGATGGCGACGCCGAGGTCGCGGTCGGGCAGCATCGCCACCACGCCGCGGTAACCCTGCACTGCACCGCCATGGAACACCACTTCATGCCCGGCGTAGTCGTACACGCGCCAGCCGATCGCGTAGCCGGCCGAGGTCAGGCGTTCGCGCCGCCACTCGGAACCGCGCAGTTCGGTCGGGGTCGAGATCACCGGTCGGTGCAGCGTCGCGAGCAATGGCGCCGGCAGCACATCGGGGCGATGCCCGGTCTGCGCGATCAGCCACTGCGACATGTCGCTGATGCTGGCGTTGACGCCAGCCGCCGGCAGCACGTGGTAGTAGGCGGGCTTGGGCATCAGTGCGACCCATCCGCCACCGCCGCGCACGTGCGGGCGCGCCCAGCGCGGGCTCGACTCGATGCCGTCGAGGCCGGTGCTCGCGTCCTTCATGCCCAGTGGCTTGAACACCATGCGCGCCAATTCGCGGCCGTAGTCCTCGCCGCTGGTCGCGGCCAGCACGTTGCCGATCAGGCTGAACGCCACGTTCTGGTAGGCGTAGCACTCGCCCGGATTGCAGGTCATCGGCGCGTAGGCGAGTTTCGAAACGAGGCCCGAATAGTCGGCATTCGCCTCGAGGTCGCGGTCGAACGCGTTGCGGGTCAGGCCGACGCGATGGCTAAGCAGGTCGGCGACGGTAAGTTCGCGTTCGGCGCCGGGACGCGACAAGCGCAGCCACGGCACGTAATCGACCACCGGCGTGTCCCAGCGGAACTTGCCTTCGTCCACCATCAGGCCGGTGAGCGCGCTGGCGAACGCCTTGGACAGCGAAGCGAGGCGGAACACGGTGTGGTTGTCGATCGGCTGCGTGCCCTTCGCATCGGTCACGCCGTAGCCGCGCTCGCTCACCACCTTGCCGTTCTGGACGATCGCCATCGCCAGTCCGGGCACGCGGCCATCGGCGACGAGTTGCTGCGCGAGCGTTTCGAATTCCGCTGGATCGAACGCCGCGCCCGGTTGCGGCACGGCATGAACGGAAGGACGGGAAGCCGGCTGCTGCGAAGGCGATGGCGGATAGGCCGACGCACCGCGCCAGCGCAACGAATCCTGCGCGCCGCTGCCCGCGGCGAGCGGCAACAACAACAGGCTGAGGGTCCAGGCGAGGCGCGTCCGCTTCTGCGGCCGGTTCGCGTCGTCTTTCATCGCGGGGTCCCCGTCCGTATGCTCTCTTCAGGCGATGATAACGCCTGTTTCCATTTCTGCATGAATAGGGAGAGGTTTGATGGCCATGCTGCTGATCCTGCTGGTAATTGTGGTAGTCGTCGCACTTTGGGCCATGGGCATCTACAACGGCCTCGTCACCGCGCGGAATGCGTTCAAGAACGCCTTCGCCCAGATCGACGTGCAATTGCAGCGCCGTTTCGACCTGATCCCGAACCTGGTGGAAGTCGCCAAGAAATACATGGCGCACGAACGCGATACGCTGGAAGCGGTGATCGCCGCGCGTTCGGCCGCGCAGTCGGGCCTGTCCGCGGCCAAGGCCAACCCCGGCGATCCGGCCGCGATGGCCCAGCTCGCGGCCGCACAGGGACAGTTGAACGCCGGCCTCGGCCGATTGCTCGCGGTGGCCGAGTCCTACCCGGACCTCAAGGCCAACCAGAACATGATGCAGCTCACCGAGGAACTGACCAGCACCGAGAACAAGGTCGCGTTCGCGCGGCAGGCGTTCAACGATTCGGCGATGGCCTACAACAACAAGCGCGAAGTGTTCCCGAACAGCATCTTCGCCGGCATGTTCAACTTCGCCCCGGCCACGCTGTTGGAAATCCCGGCCGACAAGCAGGCCGAAGTCCGCGCCGCGCCGAAGGTTTCCTTCTGAACCTGCTTTCCCCTCTCCCCTTGAGGGAGAGGGTGGCCGCAGGCCGGGAGAGGGGACGCGCATGAACTTCTTCGAACACCAGGCCGCGGCCCGGCGCACCTCGGCGTGGCTGGTCGCGCTGTTCGCGCTGGCGGTCGCCGGCATCGTGCTCGCGGTCGACCTCGTCGCGTGGATCGCCACGCGTTCCACCGGCGCGTTGGCGTTCTTCAGCCTCGCCACGCTGGCGACGATCGGCCTCGGTTCGCTGTACCGCATCGCGTCCTTGCGTGGCGGTGGCGAACCGGTGGCGTTGCAGATGGGTGGCGTACCGGTGCCGGAGAACACCACGGACTTGAACCTGCGCCGGCTGCGCAACGTGGTCGAGGAAATCGCGATCGCCTCCGGCGTACCGGTGCCGCGGCTGTACGTACTCGAACACGAGGCCGGCATCAACGCCTTCGCCGCCGGTTATTCGCCGTCCGACGCGGTGGTCGCGGTGACCCGCGGCGCGCTCGACCGACTCAACCGCGACGAACTGCAGGGCGTGATCGCGCACGAGTTCAGCCACATCCTCAACGGCGACATGCGCCTGAACATCCGCCTGATCGGCGTGCTGTTCGGCATCCTCATGATCGGCCTGATCGGGCGCAAGATCCTGCAAAACGGCGGGCTTGGCGGACGCAACAAAAGCGCGGGCGCGGTCGTGGTCGCCGCGCTGGCGGCGCTGGTCATCGGCTACATCGGCCTGTTCTTCGGGCGCATGATCAAGGCCGGCGTCAGCCGCACGCGCGAATCGCTGGCCGATGCCAGCGCGGTGCAATTCACCCGACAGACCGTCGGCCTCGCCGGTGCGCTGAAGAAGATCGGCGGCCTCGCCGAAGGCGCAACGCTCAACGACGGCGGCAACGCCGAGGAAGTCAGCCACATGCTGTTCGGCGAAGGCCTGAAACTGTCAGGCCTGTTCGCCACGCATCCGCCGTTGCTCATGCGCATCCAGGCGCTGGAACCGCAGTTCCGCGGCGAGGAACTGGAACAACTGCGAGCGAAATGGTTCGCGGCGGCGCCGGTCGGGCTGGACGAGGACGCGATGCTCGGCCTCGACGCCGTCGGCGGTTCGCGCCTGCCGAATGCGACGCAGGAATTGAACGTCACCCCGCCGATGGTGGCCGCGCAGGTCGCGGCGCCCGCAGCCGACGACTACAGGCGCGCGGACGCCATCGCCAGCGGCATTCCCGAAGCCCTGCGCGACCTGGCCGCGCAACGCGACGCGGTGATGCCCTTGCTGCTCGCCTTGCTGCTCGCCGACGACGAGGCGCTGGCCGAGCGCCAGCGATTCGAGATCGCCGCGCGCCTCGGCAGCGATGCCGCCGACCACGCCGCGCGCATCCACCAGCAGTTGGTCGCCGACCTGCACCCGATGCTGCGCCTGCCGCTGGCGGCGCTGGCATTCCCGGTACTGCGCCTGCGTCCGCGCCCGCAACTGGATGCGTTCATGGACACGGTGCACGCGGTGGTGAATGCCGATGGCGAGGTTTCGCTGTTCGAGTACTGCCTCGGCCGGCTGCTGACCGTGCAGGTGCGCGAATCGCTGGATCCGGGCCGTTATTCGCATTTCGGACCGCGCAAGCCGAATGCCGTCAAACGTGAAATCGCACTATTGCTCGCGGTCGTCGCACAGGCTGGCCATGACGATGCCGACAGCGCGCGTCGCGCCTATCTCGCCGGCATGCTGCGCGTGCTGCCGAACGAACACCTGGCCTACGCACCACCGGCGAACGGCGTGCTCGCGCTGGACGAGGTTTGGGGTCCGCTCGACCGGCTCGATCCGCTCGCGAAGCAGGCGCTGGTCGAGGGTGTGACCGCGGCGATCAGCAATGACGGCCGCATCAGCGTCGCCGAGGCGGAACTGCTGCGCACCATCTGCGGCGTGCTGCATTGCCCGCTGCCGCCGATGCTGGAGCGCTCTTAGCCGTCATTCCCACGAAAGCGGGAATCCAGCTTTGACAGGCAGGCAGGGGAAATCAATGCGAAAGTTTTTCAAGTTGCTTCAAATTGCAATTTTGTTGACGGCTGCTATGGCGGCTCTTCGCGTAGGTTTCATGCTCATTTTTTGGGTGAGGGACCAGTGCTTATCCATGGCCTCCCCAGAGGTACGGCAGGGGGTATACATGTGCCTGTCGGCGATCTTCGTCTTTTTTGTCGGCTACTACTCATTGCTGTGGACAAAAAAGATTTGGGAAAAGTCGGAAGCGTCGTAGGCTGGATCAGTCCCACCGATCCGGTATCGTGAAGTTATTTCGGGTTTGGTAAAGTCGAATCGATCTGCAAAAGTTGAAAAGCAAAGACGCTGGATCCCGGCCTTCGCCGGGATGACGAGCAAAGGCATCAACCCGCCGCAATCAACTCCGCCGCGCGTTCGGCGATCATGATCGTCGGGGCGTTGGTGTTGCCGCCGGGCAGCGTCGGCATCACCGAGGCATCGACCACGCGCAGGCCTTCGACGCCGCGCACGCGCAATTCGGGATCGACCACCGCGCCGTCGTCGCGGCCCATGCGGCAGGTGCCGACCGGGTGGTACACGGTTTGCGCCTTGTCGCGCACGAACGCGACGAGGTCCGCTTCGGTCTTCGGTTGTTGCGCCGGGAAGATCGGCGTGCCGCGCCAGGCATCGAACGCCGGCTGGGCGAAGATCTCCAGCGAAATGCGCGCGCATTCGACCATGACCTTGAGGTCGAAACCCTCCGGATCGCTCAGGTAATTGGCCTCGATCCGCGGCTTGTCGCCGGCGCGGTTGCTGACCAGCGAGAGCCGGCCGCGGCTGCGCGGGCGCAGGTGGCAGGCATGCATGGTGTAGCCGTCGCCGGGGAGGCGGTTGCGGCCGTGGTCGTCGATCATCGCCGGGATGAAGTGCAGCTGGATGTCGGCGCGTTCGTCCGGTGCAAGCGGCGACCGCACGAATCCGCCACCCTCGGCGATGTTGCTGGCACCGGGACCGCGATGGCCGCGCAGGAAGTAATCGAACGCGGTCTTCAGCTCGCTGGCGCGGTCGTAACTGGTGCGGCGGGTTTCGTGCTGCAGCGTGCAGACGTCGAGGTGGTCCTGCAGGTTGGCGCCGACGCCGGGCAGGTCGGCGACGGGGGCGATGCCGTGCCGGCGCAGGTCGTCCGCCGGACCGATGCCGGAGAGCATCAGCAACTGCGGCGAATTGATCGCGCCGCCGCACAGGATCACTTCGTTCGCGGGTTGGTGGAACGCCTGTCCGCGCATCGAATAGGTGACGCCGGTGGCACGGCCGCGTTCGAAGGTGACGCGCGAAGCGAGCGCGCCGGTGTGGACGGTGAGGTTGGGCCGCGGTTTCGCCGGATCGAGGTAGGCGACCGCGGTCGAGCAACGCGCGCCATCACGCTGGGTCACCTGGTACAGGCCCGCGCCGAGTTGGGAGGCGCCGTTGAAATCGGGGTTGAATGGAATGCCGGCTTGCGCCGCGGCTTCGATGTAGACCTGCGTCAGCGGGTTGGCGTGGCGCAGGTCTGACACCGTGAGCGGGCCATCGGCGCCATGCCAGGCGTCGGCGCCGCGGGTGTTGCCTTCGCTGCGCTTGAAATAGGGCAGCACGTTGTTCCAGTCCCAGCCGTCCGCGCCTTGCGCGGCCCAGTCGTCGTAGTCGCGCGCCACGCCGCGGATGTAGCACATCGCATTGATGGAACTGGAACCGCCGAGCACCTTGCCGCGCGGCCACCAGATGGTGCGGCCATCGAGCTGCGGTTCCGGCTGCGTGCTGTAGTCCCAGTTGATCGACTTGATCCCGGCGATCTTGGCCAGCCCCGCCGGCATGTGGATGAAGGGATGCCAGTCGCGACCGCCGGCTTCGAGCAGCAGCACCTTGCGCTTCGGGTCCGCGGACAGGCGATTGGCGAGCACGCAGCCGGCGGAACCGGCGCCGATGATGATGATGTCGAACACGAAGCGTCCTGCGTTTCCCGGATCGGCCGACACTATGCCGTGCCCTTTGAGCAATTGCTCGGCATCGCCGCGCTGGCCTTGTCGCGGGGCCTGCGGTAACGTGCCGCGACCCTTGGCGGAGCGCGCGATGTCGTCATCCACGGCTGGATCCGGCCCGTCGCGCGTCCGCAGCGGCGAATGGCGCGCGGTGGCATGGTCGTTCGCCTATTTCTTCTGCGTGCTGTCCGCGTACTACGTGATGCGCCCGGTGCGCGAACAGCTGTCCGCGGCGGTCGGCTCGACCCAGTTGCCGTGGTTCTTCGCCGCGACCTTCGTCGCCACCCTCGCGCTGACGCCGGTGTTCGCCTGGCTGGTGTCGCGCTGGCCGCGGCGGATCGTGGTGCCGGTGGTGTACGCATTCTTCATCGCCTGCCTGCTGGCGTTCGTGCCGTTGTTCACCTTCGAGGGCCTCATCAGCCCAAAGGCGCTGGGCACGCTGTTCTTCGTCTGGGTCAGCGTGTTCAACCTGTTCGTGGTCTCGGTGTTCTGGAGTTTCATGTCCGACATCTGGAGCGACGAACAGGCGCGGCGGCTGTACCCGGTCATCGCGCTGGGCGGCACGGCCGGCGCGATCGCCGGCCCGGCGTTGACGCGCATGCTGGTCGGCAGCATCGGCGTCGCCCACCTGCTGGTGGTCTCGGCCGCACTGCTCGCGCTGGCGATGCTGTGCGTGCTGGTGCTCGGCAAGTGGGCGCGCGAACACGGCGTGCACCGCCACCGCGAAGAGCACGAAGCTGCGATCGGCGGCGGCATGTTCGACGGGCTGAAGCAGGTATTCGCCACGCCCTTCATCCGCAGCATGGCGATCCTGATGCTGCTGGGCGACGCCATCGGCACGATCGCCTACGCGCTGGTCATCGATTATTCCGGCGCCACCTTCCACGACGCGATTTCGCGCACGCGCTTCGCCGCCGACATCGACCTGGTCACCAACATCATCCAGGTGGTCGCGCAGTTGACCCTGACCCGCTGGCTGCTGGTGCGCCACGGCGCCGCGCCGGTGCTGGCGGTGCGCGCGGTGGTCGGCATCCTCGCCTGCATCGGCATGGCGCTGGCGGTGGATCCGTACGCGGTGGTGGTCGGACCGTTATCGTTGTCGGTCGGACCCATGCACCTCGCGTTGAGCGGCCTGCCATGGGTTGCGTTGATGCTCATCCTCACCCGCTCGTTGGCCTACGGCATGGACCAGCCCGCGCGCGAAAGCCTGTTCACCCTGGTGCCGCGCGGCATGCGCTACAAGGGCAAGAACGCGGTGGATACCGCGGTGTGGCGCGCGGGCGACGTGTTCAGCGCGCTCACGGTCAACGGCCTGCGCGCGGTCGGCGCGACCGTCGGCGTATTCGGTTGGATCGGCGCGGCGGCGCTGGCGGCCTCGGGCTCGCTCGGCTGGGCCTTGGCGCGCAGGCTGGAACGCGCAAGTGCGGCGGGCGAGGTGTACTGAGTGCGCGTTTCCGCGAAGTGACCCCGCAGCCCAACGACCGCGCGCATCGTTCGCGCCGCCGTCGCCGTGCCCTGCAATGGTGCGCGTGGTTGCTCGCGGCCGGGGTGTTGGCGATGTGCGTGCAGGGTTTCGTCGTCGAACCGGGCGAGCTGGTCGAACGCGACTACGCGCTCGCCCCGCGTGGC
Source organism: Lysobacter lycopersici (assembly GCF_007556775.1). Classification (GTDB taxonomy): domain Bacteria; phylum Pseudomonadota; class Gammaproteobacteria; order Xanthomonadales; family Xanthomonadaceae; genus Pseudoluteimonas; species Pseudoluteimonas lycopersici. Next base: position 1,315,949 of record NZ_CP041742.1, on the reverse strand, counting down.
TGGCCGCGTGCCTGCGACGGGTTGCGCGTGGACGTGGTCGCGGACCTGCACGTGGGTTCGCCGCGCAACGGACTCGACCATTTCGACGAAGTCGTGCGGCAGCTGTCGAACGACGATTCGAAGATCGTGCTGATGGCCGGCGACTACGTGATCCTCAGCGTGCTGCTCGGCCATTACGTGCCGGCCAGCGATGTCGCGCAACACTTGAAGCCGCTGCTCGCGCGCAAGCCGGTGTATGCGGTGCTCGGCAACCACGACTGGTGGAAGGGCGGGCCGGCGGTGCGCGATGCCTTCGCCGCCGTGGGCGTCCGCATGATCGACAACCGGGCCGAAGCGATTTCCGTCGGCGATTGCAGGTTCTGGCTGGTCGGGCTCGGCGACGAACTCGAGGGACATCCGGACATCGCCGATGCCTTCGCGCAGGCCGCGGACGATGCCCCCGTCGTCGCGCTCACCCACGAGCCCAGCCTGTTCCCGCGCATTCCCGCGCGTGCGTCGCTCACCATTGCCGGTCATACCCACGGCGGGCAGGTCGATCCGTGGCCGCTGTCGCTGATCGGCGAAGGGCGCTTCGACCCGGATTCGCACCGACTGCGTGGCGCTTACGACGTCGACGGCCGCCTGCTGTTCGTCACCCCCGGCATCGGCACCAGCATCCTGCCGATGCGCCTGGGTGTGCCGCCGGAAATCTCGCGCCTGACCCTGCACGCCGCGCCATCGGATTGAGCGAGGCCGCTTAAACCCGGCGCGACCCGGGCGCATCCCAATGGCTATGCTGACCGCCGTGGCCACCGCACCCGACCTTTCCTTCGTGGACTCGCCAGCCGGCGAAGACCCCGACCACGCGCTGGCGCGCCGCGCCTGCGCGGGCGAGGTCGCGGCGTTCGAGGCCCTGTACCGACGCCATGCCGGGCGCGTGCACGGCACGATCTCGCGCCTGCTCGGCGGGCGCAGCGGGCAGGCCGAGGAACTGGCGCAGGACGCGTTCGTGCGTGCATGGCAGGCCTTGCCGCGCTACCGCTTCGAAAGCGCGTTCTCGACCTGGTTGCACCGGGTCGCGGTGAACACCGCGTTGATGGCGCTGCGTGCCGCGCGTTCGCGGCCGCGGGAGGAAGATGACGAGATCGCGATGGAACGCGCGTCGATTCCCGATTCCGCCGGCCATGCGACCGCACTGTCGATGGACCTCGAGCGCGCGGTCGCGACCTTGCCGCCGCGTGCGCGCGCGGTGCTGGTGCTGCACGACGTGGAAGGCTGGACGCACGAGGACATCGCCGCCGAGCTCGGCATGGCGGTGGGCAGTTCGAAGGCGCAGTTGCATCGCGCGCGCGGCCTGTTGCGCGCGAAGTTGGGAGCATGACCATGAACGAAGAGATCCAGGATCACGAATTCGACGAACGCCTGCGCTGGCAGTTGCGCGCGTTGCGCACCGACGTGCCGCCCGCGAACGACCTGTGGCCGGGCATCGCCGCGCGCCTCGAAGCGCCGCGCCCGCGCGTTGCCCACCGCCGCGCTTTCGCCTGGCTTGCCGCCGCGGCTGCGGTGGTGATGGCGTTCGGCATCGGCTGGCAGTTGCGCCCGCTCGCACAGGCCCCCGCGCCGATCGCTGCATCGCTGGTGCAACGGGAAGCCGAGTCCATGACCCGCGACTACGATGCCGCGATGCGCCGACTGCAGGCGGCCGCGCCCGCCGCGAACAACGATCCCGTGCTGCACGAACTCGACCGCAGCGCCGGCCTCATCCGCGATGCATTGCAACGCGACCCCGATGCCGATTTCCTGCTGCAACGCCTGCGCCACACCTACGAGAAGCGGCTCGCGCTGACCCAGCGCGCGCTGCTTGGTTGAACCGGAGAATCCCCATGCCCCGCCATTCGCAATTGCATGCCGCCTGCTTCGCGGCGATCGCCTTCGCCGCCATCGCGCCGGCCTTCGCCGCCACGCCCATCGACCAGACCCGGCCGCTGGATCCGCGCGGACAGGTCGAGATCGACAACCTCAAGGGCCGCATCCAGGTGCGCGCCTGGAACCGCAACGAGGTCCGCGTCACCGGTTCGCTCGGCGCCGGTGTCGAAAAGCTCGTGGTCGAAGGCGATGGCCGCCACCTGCTGGTGAAGGCGCAATACCCGCGTCGCACCAACAACAGCATCGAGCCGACCACGCTGCTGCTGCAGGTGCCGCTGCAGGCGTCGCTGGACATCGATTCGGTGTCCGCGGACATCGACATCGACGGCGTCGCCCCCGGCGACCTGCAGATCGACACGGTCAGCGGCGACATCGTCGCCGCCGCCGCGCCGCAGCGCGCGCGCATCGAGAGCGTGAGCGGCGACCAGCGCCTGACCTTGAACTCGCCGCGCGTCGGCGTGGAAACCGTGAGCGGCGACGTAGTGCTGAACGGGCGGCTCAAGGCCGAGGTCTCGGCCGAAACCGTGTCCGGCGACATCCGCATCGACAGCCGCGGCGAAGCCCTGCAACGCCTGCGCCTCGGTAGCGTGTCCGGCAACGCCGATGCGCGCGTGGCGCTCGCGTCCGGCGGTGAGGTGCGTGCGGAAACCGTCAGCGGCGACGTGCGCGTGGTGCTGCCGCGCGCGCTGTCGGCGCAGGTGGAGGCGTCGAGTTTCAGCGGCGACCTGGTGGCGCCCGGCGCGAAGGCGCAGAAGGAAGGCTTCGGCGCGGGTTCGACGCTCAACCACCGCTACGGCAATGGCGATGGCGAGATCCACCTCGAGACGTTCTCCGGCGATGCGGAAATCGTGCTGGAGTGATCGCATCGGCCTGGTCTTCCCGCCGTCGGGCTAACATGCGCCGACTGCAGGGGGAAAGACATGGCGCTCGGGATCATGGTTCTTGCCTTGGCATTGGCGGATGCGCCCGTGGTCGATGCGCCTGCTTCGACACCCGGTGACGTGCCGGTCGAGATCGGCGAGAACCTCGTTCGCTACGCGATCAAGGGCGATACGACGAGCGAGTTGATCTCGCAGATGGCCAAACTCGGGCCGTACGACGAGGGCGAGGGGCGCCGTTTCCAGGGTTTCACGGAATGGTCGGTGCAGTGGAATTACCAGATGGCGTCGCAGCCCGGCGGGAATTGTTCGTTGGGCGATCTCAAGATCGATCTCAAGGTGCAGATGACCTTGCCGGAGTGGGAGCCCAAGCGCCACGCCGACCAGTTGCTCGTGCAGGAATGGCCCCGTTACCTGGCCAAGCTGACCGAGCACGAGATGGGTCATCGCGCCAATGGCGTGCGCGCGGCGTTCGCGGTGCGCGATGCGATCACGGCCATCGCGCCGATGGCCGACTGCGGGCAATTGGCATCGGCCGTGAATGCGGCGGGGAATGCGGCGATCGCCCAGCTCAAGGACGCGGACGCGGAATACGATCGGGAGACCGAGCACGGGGCGCGGCAGGGCGTTCGATTGCCTTGAGGCGGGTTCCCGTCGCGCCCGGACGGAGCAAGCCGCGAGGCGGCGTCGGGTTGTAATGAATTATCAGGCGTAACTTCGGTACGGCTTCAGATGCGCCGTTTCTTGAGCCCATAAATCACAAGAGCGAGTCCGAACAAAATCAGGATGGCTCCGTAGAACTCGGATCTGGCGCCGGTGACGTGTTCGATTGCCTTGAGGTGATGAACGAGCATGTCCACGGGATGGAGCATCAGGTCCAGGCCGCAGCCGCATATGAGCAGGCCAAGGGCCGCAACATAAAAGTCGCGTTCTTCGGGTTGCTGCTCCGGGGCTTCGGCGTGCGGCGATTGCGCCGGATTTTCGGTCGACGCAACAACAGGCGAATCGCCAGGCGGCTGTTCTGGTTTCGCGAAAGAACTTAAGTCGCTGTTGTTCGCGATTCCATCGTCGAGCAGGTCCTCGACGTTGGTATGTTGGCGCAACCAGGTAAGACTCCGCTTGCTCATGATTGCGAATTTGCGTCTAACGCCTGAGTTGAGGCATGCCGCGAAGCGGCTTCGGCTTGAACGAATTGTTAGGCGTCACCGCCGTGCCCACTTTTCAACTGGTGCGGTGAGAAATCTGATATGCGCTAAAAGGTAGCCAAGTGCGAATGTTGGCAGAATTAGATCGGAACCATGAGGCGGACTGTACAATAGCAAGATCGCAACGAAAGTCATCATTAAGAAAAACCAACGCCATGAAACCTTGCGTAATTCTTCGTAGGAATCATATCCAAAGAACGGGCTAAACAGTTTTCCGCGCGCTCTTGAAAGAAGCACCCAATACCATAGGTAGCCTCCAGGCAATATCAGTAGTGGCCAATACGGGTTCATGTGACGCCTAACGCTTAATAGACCGCAAAAGCGGCGATATGCGCCGGATATTCAGGCAGCACCACAAGCGAGTCAATCGCGACGCGCAGTCAGCCCGCCTTCCTCGGCGAAACCCACATCGCGATGACCGCGCGCAGCACCGCGTCGCCCTGCGGATCCTCGATGACCACGTCGAACGGCAATTCGTAGCCGTCGTCGGCCGCATGCGGTGGGAACGCAGGCGTGGCCGTGGCGCGCATGCGCCCGACCGCCTTCTTCAGGTAGCGCACGTCCATGCCTTTCGGAATCCAGCGCATGGCTGGCGGGATGCTCACGTCGCAGGTGAGGCCGCCGATGAATTCGGCGAGGTTGCACAACGCAATCGCGTGCACGGTGCTGATGTGGTTGGTGACTCGGCGACGGTGGGCGATGCCGGCCACGCCGCGGCCCGGTTCCAGCGATTCGATCCGCGGGGTGATGCTGGCGAAGTAGGGCGCCTTCCAGCACACGAGCTTCGCGAACAGCCACTTGCCGAGCGGTTTGTCGGCGAGTTTGGTGTAGAGCTCAAGGATGCTCATTTTTCTCGCTCCGTTCGTGGTTCGACAGGCTCACCACGAACGGATGATGCTCATGCCACCGCGCGCGGCGAGGTGCGTTCGCCGGCGACGAGGTCGGCGTAGCCGGCCGAACGCAGTTCCTCCGGGTCGAAATCGTCGACCGTGATCGCGTCCAGCGTCAGCGTGCGCAATTCCTCCAGCTGCCTGCGTTCGTCGGCGGTGATCCAGCCTTCGCGCACGCCTTCGTCGAGCTGCGCGTCGAACTCCAGCGCCTCGATGTCGCTGTTCTTCAGCGCCTTGAGGAACTTGCGTTCCACCGGTTCGGCCAGCACGAACTTCGGCAGGTAGCTGACGATGCGCCCGGCCGGGTTGTGTTCGCCCGGAGTGGTGAACACGCCGGCGGCGAGGCGGTCGCGCGCGTCGCAGGGCGTCATCAGCAAGGATGCGACCTTGTGCCCGAGGCGATCGCCCGGCGCCTGCGCGCGGCGGCCCCACGGGAAGATCACCAGCCACAGCAGCCAGCCGATCGGACGGATCGGGAAATTGCGCAGGGCGGTCGAGAGCGCGGTCTCGATCTTGTTGATCGCATCGTGGAAGGCGTAGGCGAGCAGCGGCTGGTCGCCAGCCGGGCTGCCTTCGTCCTGGTGGCGCTTCAGCATCGCGCTGGCGATATACAACTGGCTGAGCACATCGCCGAGCCGACCGGACAGCGATTCCTTGAACTTCAGCTTGCCGCCGAGCAGCAGCATCGAGGTGTCGGCCATCACCGCCAGCGCCGCGGAATAGCGATCGAGCTTGCGGAAATAGCGGCGGGTGTCGTCGTCGCCGGGTGCCGAACCGATCTTCGACGCGGTGAGTCCGTACCACCAGCTGCGCACCGCATTCGAAATCGCGAAACCGATATGGCCGAACAGCGCGGTGTCGAACTGGTCGATGCGCTGCTTCTGGTCCTGCAGCTGCGCGGCCTTCATCTCCTTCATCACCCACGGATGGCAGAGGATCGCGCCCTGGCCGAAGATCATCAGCGAGCGGGTCATGATGTTCGCGCCCTCGACCGTGATCATGATCGGCGCGGCCTGCCACGAGCGGCCGGCGAAATTGCGCGGGCCGAGGATGATGCCCTTGCCGCCGAGGATGTCCATCACGTCCTTCGACACTTCGCGGCCCATCTGCGTGCAGTGGTACTTCGCGATCGTCGAGGGCACCGCGGGGTTCTCGCCGCGCGACACCGCCGCGGCGGTGGCCTGCGACAGCGCGCTGATTGCGTACGCGTTCGCGGCGATGCGCGCCAGCGGTTCCTCCACGCCTTCGAAGCGCCCGACCGACAGGCCGAACTGCTTGCGGATGCGCGCGTAGCTGCCGACCGTGACCGCGCCCATCTTGCTGCCGCCGCTGGCGGTGGAGGGCAGGGTGATGGAACGCCCGATCGACAGGCATTCCATCAACATGCGCCAGCCGTGGCCGGCCATGTCGCGGCCGCCGATCAGCTGCGACAGCGGAATGAAAATGTCCTTGCCGTGGATCGGGCCGTTCTGGAACGGCGAATTCAGCGGGAAATGCCGGCGGCCGATTTCGAGGCCAGGGACGTCACGCGGCACCAGCGCGAGCGAGATGCCGATGTCGCGGCTTCCACCAGCGATGTCGCCGCCGAGCAGCCCGTCCGGGTCGTACATGCGGAACGCGACGCCGATCAGCGAAGCGACCGGCGCGAGGGTGATGTAGCGCTTGTTGAGCGTGAGCTTGAAACCCAGCACTTCCTCGCCGTTCCACTGGCCCTTGCAGACGATGCCGTAGTCCGGGATCGAGGTCGCGTCGGAACCGGCGAACGGCCCGGTCAGCGCGAAGCAGGGCACGTCGCGGCCGTCGGCCAGGCGCGGCAGGTAATGGCGCTTCTGTTCGTCGGTGCCGTAATGCATCAGCAGTTCGGCCGGGCCGAGCGAATTCGGCACGCCGACGGTGGAGCTCACCACCGAGGAAATCGAGGCGATCTTCTGGATCACCTTGTGGTTGGCGAGCGCGGAAAAGCCGAGGCCGCCGTATTCCTTCGGCACGATCATGCCGAAGAACTTGTTGCGCTTGAGGAAGTCCCACATTTCCGGCGGCAGGTCGGCGCGGACGTGGGTGATCTCCCAGTCGTTGGTCATGCGACACAGTTCTTCGCAGGGACCGTCGAGGAAGGCCTGTTCCTCGGCGGTGAGTTCGGGCTTCGGCAGGTCGAGCAACTGCTTCCAGTCCGGCTTGCCCGAGAACAGTTCCCCTTCGAATCCGACCGTGCCCGATTCCAGCGCGGTGCGTTCGGTGTCCGACAGCGGCGGCAACAACTTGGTGTAGAACTTCAGCAGTGGCGGCGTGACCAGCGACTTGCGGATCGGCGCGAACACCAGCGGCAACGCGATCAGCGCGACGATGACCGCGGCCACGATCGTCGCGGCGTGGTTCGCGCCCAACATCCAGCAGCCGACCAGCAGCAACGCGGTGATCCCCGCCCAGATCGCGAGGCGCAGGCGGTGGTAGGCGGCGAAAGCCCCGGCAAGGAGGAAAGCTAGGAAGGGAAGGACGACGCTCATCGCAGGTCTCCGGGAAGTGGTGGGCTCGATGCCGGGCAGGGACTGGCCCGGACTTCACCATACGCACAAGTATGTTTTACTGGCGGCTGGTGTCAACGGCCGCTTTCGGGACAGGTCGTTTCGACTGCATACTCGAACCGACGTCACCGTACGGTAAAATCCCGCCATGACCGGACTCGCCACCCGCCAGGAACCCCGGACCGGGCGCCTCAGCGCCGAGGACTGGGCGCAGGCCGCCCTAGACATGATCGCCGACCAGGGCGTGGCCGCGGTCGCGGTCGAGCCGCTGGCGCGCCGGCTCGGCGTGACCAAGGGCAGCTTCTACTGGCACTTTCCCTCGCGCGACGCCTTGCTGCAAGCCGCGCTGGAACGCTGGGAATCGGTCGAACAGGAAACGGTGTTCGGTACCCTCGAGGCCGTGTCCGATCCGCGCGAACGCCTGCGCGCGTTGTTCCGGGTCGTGGCCCACGAGGTCAAGCCGCACATCATTTACAGCGAAGTGCTGAAGGCGCTCGACCACCCGACCGTGCAGCCGGTGATCGATCGCGTGTCGCAGCGCCGCCTCGACTACCTCACCGCTTCGTTCCGCCAGGCCGGCATGGCCCGCGCCGACGCCCAGCACCGCGCGCGGCTGGCCTACGCCGCCTATGTCGGTTTCCTGCAGCTCAACCTGCAGTTGCAGCAGTCCAAGCTTCCCCACGACGAGTTCGAAGCCTATGTCGAACACGTCATGTCCACGCTCATCCCCCCCATCCCGCCTGCCATGGCGGCCTGAGGTCCTTCCGCATGAACGCCATCGCCAAGCCCGCGCCGACCGCGCTCGACGCCCTCAACGACTGGGTCGCCTCGGTCGCGCAACTGACCCAGCCCGACCGCATCCACTGGTGCGACGGCAGCGACGCCGAGAACGCAGGACTGATCGCGCAGATGCAGGCCGATGGCACCTTGGTCAAGCTCAACGAACAGACCCATCCGGACAGCTGGCTGCATCGCTCGCATCCTGACGATGTCGCGCGCGTGGAGCACCTGACCTTCGTGTGCACGCCCGAACGGGACGACGCAGGCCCGAACAACCACTGGATGTCGCCGACCGACGGCCATGCGCAAATGGACGCGCTATTCGATGGCTGCATGCGCGGCCGCACCATGTACGTGGTGCCCTACTGCATGGGCCCGATCGATTCGCCGCTGTCGCGTTGCGGCATCGAGATCACCGATTCGCCCTACGTCGTCGCCAACATGCGGATCATGACCCGCATGGGCGCCGCGGCGCTGGCGCGGATCGAGCGCGAAGGGACGTTCGTGAAGGGCCTGCATTCGATCGGCGAACTCGATCCCGGGCGCCGTTACATCATGCATTTCCCGGAAGAGCTCACGATCAAGTCGTACGGTTCCGGCTACGGCGGCAACGCCCTGCTCGGCAAGAAATGCCACGCGCTGCGCATCGCCTCGCACCAGGCGCGCAGCGAAGGCTGGCTAGCCGAGCACATGCTGATCCTCGGCGTCGAGAACCCGCAGGGCGAGACGCACTACATCGCCGCCGCGTTCCCGTCGGCCTGCGGCAAGACCAACCTGGCGATGCTGATCCCGCCGGAGGGCTACCGCGAGAAGGGCTGGAAGATCTGGACCATCGGCGACGACATCTGCTGGATGCGCCCGGGCGCGGACGGCCGCCTGTACGCGATCAACCCGGAGGCCGGCTTCTTCGGCGTCGCGCCGGGCACCTCGAAGAAGTCCAACCCGAACGCGCTCGCGTCGATCCAGTCGCACACCATCTTCACCAACGTCGGCGTCACCGCCGACAACCAGCCGTGGTGGGAAGGCATCGGCAACGACCAGCAGCCGGTTACCGATTGGCGCGGCGAAGCCTACGATCCGGCCAAGCGCCCGGCCGCGCACCCGAACTCGCGCTTCACCGTCAGCGCCAAGCGTTGCCCGTCGTATTCGCCGATGGCCGAAGACCCGCACGGCGTGCCGATCAGCGCGATCGTGTTCGGCGGACGCCGCGCCTCGCTGGTGCCGCTGGTGTTCGAGGCACGCGACTGGACCCACGGCGTGCTCGTCGGCGCGGCGATGGGTTCGGAAACCACCGCCGCCGCAACCGGCGCGGTCGGCGTGATGCGCCGCGACCCGATGGCGATGAAGCCGTTCTGCGGCTACAACTTCGCCGACTATTTCAGCCACTGGCTGTCGTTCGACAAGCCCGGCGCGAAATTGCCGAAGGTGTTCCACGTCAACTGGTTCCGCAAGGGCGAGGACGGCAAGTTCCTGTGGCCCGGCTTCGGCGACAACCTGCGCGTGCTGGAATGGATGATCAAGCGCGCGGACGGCGCGGTGGGCGCAGTGGAAACGCCGATCGGTAACCTGCCGGCGGAAACCGACCTCGAGCTCGATGGCGTCGAACTGTCCAGCGAAGCGCGCGCCAAGCTGTTCGGCTTCGACGCCGAGGGCTGGAAAGCGGAGTTCGCCAGCATCGGCGACTACCTCGACGAATACGGCCCGCGCATGCCGGCCGCGCTGAAGGAAGAGCAGCAGCGGATCTCGGGCGCGTTGGCAGGGTGAGCGCTTCGCTGCCGTCGGATGCGCGCAACGAAGTGGAGCGCCATCTCGCCGCCGGCGATTTGCGGCGCGCCCGCGAGACCAGCGCAAGCCTGCTCGAGCGCGATCCGTCGGACATCCAGGCGCAGGTATTGCATGCGTCCGTGTTGATGGCTGGTGGCGACTGGCGCACCGCGGCCGAATTGCTGGCGCCCGCGGCCAACCGCGACGATGCCCCGTTCGCCGTCGCCGCGCGATTCGCGGTTTGCAGCGTCGCGCTCGGGGATCCGAAGGCGGCGCTGCCTGCATTCGGCAAGGCGCTGGCGGAACGCCCGGGTGATTTCGCCCTGCGCCTCGCGCATGGCGAAACGCTGGACGCGCTCGGCGACGGCGATGCCGCGGTGCGGGCGTATTTCCGCGCGATATGCGATGCGCAGAACCAGGGGCAATGGCTGTCCGATGCATCCACGTCGCCGGGTTTGCGCGGGCGGGTGAAACAGGCGATGCAGCGCGTGGACGAAGGCCGCCGCGCGAGCTTCATGCAGGCGCTGGAACCGCACATCGCGACCTACGGGCGCGACAGCCTGGAGCGGGTGATCGAGGCGCTGGACATCCACCTCGGCCTGCGCGCCGCCCCGGCGCGGGATCCACGCCAGCAACCCAAGTTCTTCTGGATGCCGTCGCTGCCGCCGACCACGTTCTTCGATCCGAAGCTGTTCCCGTGGTACGAGGCGCTCGAGGCGCAGGCCGGCGCCATCCGCGACGAAGCGCTCGCGCAGCTGCGCGAAGCCAGCGGCCTCGAACCATTCCTCGGCGACCTCGACAAGGCGGTGGAAGCGGAATTCCTGTCCGGCGACGAGCAGTCCCGCGCCTGGGACGCGTTTTTCTTCTTCCGCCATGGCACGCGTTTCGACGAGCACCATGCGGCGTGCCCGCGTACGTCGGCGGCGCTGGACGCTGTACCGCTCACCCGCATCCGCGCGCATGCGCCCGAGGTGCTGTATTCGGTGCTCGCGCCGCGATCGCACATCACCGCGCACCACGGGGTGACGAACACCCGCGTGGTCACCCACCTGCCGTTGCACATCCCCGACGGGGATTGCGCGCTCGTGGTCGGCGCGGACACGCATCGCTGGCGCCAGGGCCGCTGCATCACCTTCGACGACAGCATGCTGCACGAGGCCTGGAACCGCACCGGCGAAACCCGCGTGGTGATGATCCTCGATACCTGGAATCCGCACCTCGAGGAGCCGGAGCGGGTTGCACTGAAGGATCTCGTCGAACGCATCGGCGATTTCAACGCCGCGGCGACGGGCGCGCACTGACCGCGGGTCAGAACATCATGTAAGTCGACAGGATGTACTTGTTCCCGCTGACCGGGGGCAGGCCCGCATGCTGGAACATCCAGTACGGCGGGAACATCAGCAGTCGGCCGGCGCGCGGGGCCACCTTGCAGTCGAGGCCGCAGAACTCGGTTTCGCCGCCGACTTCCACGTCGTTGAGGTACCACAGGAAGACGAGGTAGCGGGCGCAAACCACGTCGATGGAATCGAAATGCGGCTGGAAGCGTTCGTCCTCGCCCGGTCGGTAGCGCTTCATGGTCAGCTTGTCGGTGCGCGGCCGCAGCGGCACCGGGATCGGAAGCCCGATGTCGGCGTTGTAGTGCGCCAGGCTGGATTCGACCTGCTGCAGGAAGAACCCGCGCATGGCATCGTCGGCCAGCGCGCCCAGGTTGACCTCGGTCCAGGCGCTGTCTTCCAGCCCTTCGCGGACCCCGCGCCCGTTCCTGCGCTGCGCTTCCACCGTCTGTTCGAACCCGGCGACCAGCTGCGCGCAGAATTCCGGTTGCAGCGCATCGTCGTAGACGCGGATGTAGTGGCGCAGGTCGTGGATCATTCCAGGCTCAGGGAATAGCCCCAATGGTCGGCGATGGGCTTGAGGATCGGCAACACCGGTTCGAACCAAGGCCGATAGCGTTCCCAGCGGGCGACTGCCTTCGTGTTCACCGGCTCGATGACCTGCGAATAGCTGGGCGTACCGATGTAGCCCTTGCGCCGGGCCGCTTCGGAGAATTCGGCCAGGTGGTGCCGATCCGCGATGCCGAGGAATTCGGCGATGCGGCCGACCTGGCGATCGAAGTCGCCCACCGTTTCCTCATAGCGCAGGTCGAGGACCTCCGCCTGCAACAGTGCCTGGTGGTCGATCCAGAATCGCATCATGTCGACGTAGCCTTGGGCGAGGGTCTCGAGGTTCGAGCACAGCACCCGGAACATGGGCGAGCGGAAATCCTGCATGTAGCAGCTGAGGATGACGTCACACGGGTGGCGCAGCGCCAGGATGATGCGCGCATCCGGGAACATGCGCCGGATCAACGGCAGGCGCAGGATGTTCAGCGGATTCTTGTCCACCAGCGTCTGGCCCGGGCCGACCTTGGCCACGCGCGAGACCGATTGCCAGTAATCCGCGCGCAGTGCTTCCATGTCGCGATCCGACGGTTCGCCGATCTGGTGCGGATAGTTGAATCCCGCGCGCTTCACCAGTTCGACGCAACGATCGAGGAATGGCTGCTCGTCCATCGACACGAATCCAGGATGCGCATCGAGCATGTTTTCGAGCATGGTCGTGCCCGAACGCGGGAAGCCGACGATGAACACCGGCGTGGCGATGCCGGCTGGATGGGGCCTGTCCACGAAGAGCGCCTGGCCCGGGGTCATCCTTTCCTTCACGACGGGAAGGGGTTGCCAACCCGGCTGCGAGATCTCGGGCATCATTTCGCGCGCCAGGGCCATGTGGATGGCATGGGCTTCCGCGAGCAGGCGCATCGTTTCGTCCGGACGGGATTGCTTGTCCGCGATCGCTGCAAGGGTATAGAGCGCATTCGCCCGCGCGGTCGGCGCCGGATCGAGCGACAGCAGTTGTTCGGTCAACGTCCGTGCCTCGTCGTAATCCTTGCGGCGCATCGCCAGGATCGAGCCGACGGTAAGGGCATCGGCCTGCGATTCGAGTCCGATGCCATCCAGGCGTGCATGCAGGCGGTCGAACAACGCCTGCGCCAGGCCGAGGCGGTTCGTGCGTTCGTAGAGCAATGCAAGCTTGGCGAGCACGTCCGGATCGTCGGAATCACCTTGGCCGGATTCCAGCAGGCGCTCGGCTTCGGTGGTGCGCCCGACCCGCATCAAGGCCATGCCGAGGTCGTGCCTCGCCTCCGCATCCAATGCATGCCATTCGCCGGGGGGCGGAAGCAGCCGTTCCGCACGCACGATGTCTCCGCATTCGAAGCAGGCGGATGCAGCGTATATCCGGGCCTCCGCTTGGGAAGGATCGGCTTCCACGGCATCCAGGAAGCGATGCCGCGCCGCGCCGAAACGACTCATGTCCATCAGCAGCAGGCCGTAGTTCAACAACGCGCCATAGGCGCGTGGCGCGATCCGGAGCGCCTCGAGGAAAGCTGCCTCGGCTTCCTGTTGCCGGCCGGTGAGCCTGAGCATGTAGCCGAGGTTGGACCAATAGTCCGGGACTTGCGGTCGGATGGCTGTGAGTTGGCGAAAGGCGTCCGCGGCGGAAACGTATCGGCCGGCCGCGTGCTCGCTCAGCGCGAGCAAGGTCAGCGCAGCCTCGTGGGCAGGCGTCGATTGCAGGAATGCCCGCGCATGGGACGACGCGCCGTCGAAATCGCCTGCTTGGTAGGCGGCATGCGCCGCGGCCAGCGGAGTGTCGTCCATCATGCGCGCCAAAAGAAAAGGGCCGCATGGTTTCCCATGCGGCCCCGAAGTCTAGCAGTAGGACGTTGGATCAGAACTTGACCGTGTAACGGCCGAAGAAGTAACGGCCGATCGTGTCGAAGGTGCTCACGTCGGTGTTGGCGTTCAGCACGTTGTTCTGGAACATCATCGGCGGCTGCTTGTCGGTCAGGTTGTCCACGCCCAGCTCGATCGTCGAATTGATCTTGGGCAGGGCGTAGCTGGCCGAGACGCCGTGCGTGATGTACGAACCATAGTCCTTCGAATAGCAGAAGACCGGATCGTTTTGGCAACCACCGTCAGCACTGGCGATTGTGAATCCCCCGACGTAACGCAAGCGGTAGGAGGCAGACCAGTCACCCTTGTTCCAGTTGGCGAACAGGCGGCCGCGCACGCGCGAGTAATTACCGAAGTCCTTGTTGAAGATGCCAGCCAGGGGCACCGTGCCGCCTCCGACGTCGACGTCGTACTGGGCGATGTAGGTGCCGTCGAAGCCGAAGCTCCAGCTGCCCCACGAGGTGTCGGGGAGCTTGTAGCGCAGCGCCAGGTCCCAGCCCTTCGTATCGAGACGACCGAGATTGACGGTTGGTTGGCTGACGTATTGGACCTGGCCGTTGCCCTTGCGGTGGATGAAGCCGCAGAACGGACTGGACTCGTCGGCGTAGCAGGCATCGACTGCCGTCTGCGCGCCGATCGTGGTGATCAGGTCGTTCAGGTAGATGCGCCAGTAGTCGACGCTGACCGAGAAGCCGGGCAGCCAGTTCGGGTCGTACACCACGCCCCAGTCGAACGACTTGCCCTGTTCCGGCTTCAGCTGGTAGCCGGCGTACGCCGAACCGGACACCACGCCCGTGGACTGGCTCAGGCCAGTGGACTGGGTGCCACCGGCCGGAATAGCGGTTGCGCCGGTCGGAGCGCCGCAAGCATTCTCGTGGTTGAGCGGCGAGCCGGTCGCGCCGTATCCGACGCAGGGATCGACGAACTGCGGTGCATTGCCGGCCGGGCCTGCGAACACGTCGGCGATGGCCGGTGCGCGGAACACTTCCGCGACCGTGCCGCGCAGCAACAACTCGTCGAGCGGGCGCCATTCCACCTGCAGCTTCGAGCTGGTGTTGTTGCCGAACAGGTCGAAGTCCGAGTAACGCGTGCCGAGGGTGACGTTCAGGGACTTGGCGAACGGCACGTCCTTGAGCAGCGGCAGGAACAACTCGCCGTACAGTTCATTGGAAGTATAGGAACCGCTCACCGGCGAGCCGCAGGCTTCCTGGGCGATGAAGCACTGGCCGCTGGAATCGGCGATCGTGATGAAGTCGACATCGCTGCGCAGGTATTCCTTGCGCCACTGGGCACCGAACGCCAGCTGCGCGGCGCCGGCCGGCATGTCGAACAGCTCGCCTGAGGCATTCGCCTCGATGCTCTTCATGATGTAGAGCTGGCTGCTGAGCGGGTTGGCCGTGTACTGGCCCAGCGTCGCGATGGTCTGCGGATCATTGATGTTGAAGATGTTGAGCGGCGTGCAACCTTCGATCACGTTGCCGGCGGTGCCGCACTTCACGACGCCGTCGGTGTCCATGAACGAGGCGCCGAGCGCATCGCGCAGGCCTTCGTAATAGACATAGCCCCTGGTCAGCGAGGACTGGTTCTGGTGGCCGTAGTTCAGCGCCACGTCCCACTTCCAGGTGTCGCCGAGGAAGCCTTCCAGGCCGGTCACGAACTGGTCGGTGACGGTGTTGAAGAACGCCGCGCGCTGGCCCAGCGAGGTGAAGCGGGTCAGGAACTCGTTGTCGTCGGTGTCGCTGACGGGACCGAAGTTGACGCCGAACGGGTTGTAGTAGTTGTCCTTCGAGATGACCACGCCATCGCTGTCGGCGTCGAACGGAAGCGCGGCGATGCCGAAGTTCGCGGAGGTCTTGTTGTGGTAGTACTCGATGAACGCGCTGACGTCGTCGGTCAGCTGGTAGTTGCCCAGGAAGAACGCGTTGGTGCGCTCCTGCGGGGTCTGGATCAGGTTCGCACGCTGGTAGTTGTAGGAGTCGGCGCTCGCCGCATAGCAGCGGTAGTCGGCGGTCGAGGAACCCGTGGCCCCGGGGATGAGCGTGACCGAGCCGCAACCAAACGAATTGCCTTCGGGCAGGTAGATGCGGCCGCGCGGGTTGCGGCCGGAGCCGATCGAGCCATTGAGGCCGACGATGCTGCCGCCGTACAGGTACACCGCATTCTTGGAGTAGTCGCGATCGGCGGAGGAGATGCCGTCGAACTGGTTGTAGTTCACGCCGGCGATGACGTTGCCCTTCTCGCCGGTCTGGCCGAAGGTGAACGAACCGCCCGTGCGCTGGCCGTCGCTGCGGCTGGAAATGCCGTAGTCGACCGAGGCCTGCATGCCGTCGAAGTCCTTGCGCATGATGAAGTTCACCACGCCCGCGACCGCGTCCGAGCCGTACACCGACGAGGCGCCCACGGTCAGCACTTCGATGCGTTCCACCGCCGAGGCCGGGATCGAGTTGACGTCCGCGCCGCCGTCCGTGCCGCCGATGTGCAGCATGCGACGGCCGTTGATCAGGACCAGGGTGCGCTGCGAGCCGAGGCCGCGCAGTTCCACGGTCGAGGCGCCGGTGCCGCCGCCGTTGTTGACGGTCGGGTTGGTCGCCGCGCCGGCGATGTTGGGCAGTTCCTGCACCAGATCGCCGATGGTCAGCTTGCCGGTCTTCTCGATCGCCTGGCGGTCGATGGTCACGACCGGGCTGGCGTTCTCCGCATCGACGCGGCGGATGCGCGAACCAGTGACTTCGATGCGATCCAGGGTCTTGGCCTGGTCGGCATCCGTGGCCGGGGCCGGCGTGGTCGCGTCCTGCGCGAATGCAACACCGGTACCCGCGAGGGTGGTAACGCCCACGGCGAGTGCGAGGGAAATCGCATCGCGGAGCTTGGTGGTCTTCAGGGTCATCTCTCTCTCCAGGTGAGTCTTGGTGTTTCCCATGGGAACCTCACCGACAGGGTCAAGAAAGACGCCAAATGCGGTCAGGCCAAGGCCGATAGTAGCCGGCTTCGGAGAGAAATTAAAGTGCCGTTAAACGGCGCAGGAAACCCTTTCAGGACAAGCACTTGCCCGTGCGACTCAGGTCACAGATCCTGCTCGTAGCGGATATAGGGCACGGCACCATCGTCTGCCTGCCCATCGCCGTCGGTGCCCAGCGAGAAGGGGTTCTTGCCCCGGGTGATGACATTGTCCGCACCCACCGAAAGCTGGCCGCTCCAGGGAGTGCGCCAGGTGAGGCCGATACCGAGCCCTTCCCACTTGGACTGTCCGGGGGTATCGGTGACATGACCGACGATATTGGCGCTGAAGGCGCCGATACCGCCGGCCAAGGTCATGGACCGGGTGGTGAACCGGTCCGGCAGCAGGCCGCTGGCCTGGGCATCGAGATAGGGCACGAGCCGCGCCTTGGCCACGGTGCCGGCAATGGAAACGTAGCCTTCGCGCGGCAGTGATTTGCGCGCGAAGACGGTCAGGTCATTGATATCGACCTTGGTGGAACCCGAGCCGGGTGTCAGCCATGCGGGCAGGGTGTCGCGGCCATCGCCGACACCGACGCCGAAACGCGCGCCGCCGCGGGAAAACGCAGCGGTTGCGGCATTCCGTCGCGAACTGCCGTCCGTATCCAGAGACGCGAGCAGGCAGTTGTTGGCAAGGTTGCCGATCGCGCTTGCGATGCCGCTCTTGCGGTCGCAGAGCAGTGCGAGCGAATCGCCGGCGTCGAGGCCGAAGGTGGCATCGAGCGAACTGTTGCCGAAACGGAAACGCCCGCCGGCCTCGGCAGCCGTCGTGGGTTCGAGCACGAGCACGGCCTCGACCTTGCCGCTGGCGTTGTTCCAGACCGGCAACACCGCCGTGTCCGCGACCGGCGCGGATTGCGCGCGCGCGCCGCTGGCCACGCCGAAGGCGAGGAGCAGGGCGAGCGACAGGGACAGGCGACGGGACATGGCGTGGATGAGACTCGGCGGAAGCCGGCAAGTTCCTCGGATTCAGGCGCCTCGAGCTTAGCCGATTTATGTTTCCTTAACAACTGGCACGGCACGCTCGGATCGCGTCACTGCAAGGTCGCCGGGGCCCCGTTCGTCGCCTGCGGCGCCGAGAACAGGGCTGCAGCCTCGGCTGCCCCGAAGTTGTAGGCCTGGCCGCAGAACTCGCAGCGGATCCCGGCAGTTCCGCCACCGGCTTCGACCGCGGCATCGACCTCTTCGCGGCCGAGCGAAACCAGCATCGCGGCCACGCGTTCGCGCGAGCAGGAGCAGCCGAAGCGCAGCGAACGACGGTCCAGCCATTGCGGCGCGTCCTGGTGGAACAGGCGATGGACCAGCACATCGGCCGGTTGCGCCAGCAGCTCGGCGGGACCGAGTGTGTCGAACAGCAATGAAGCCCGGTTCCAGCCGTCCGCGTCGCCGCCGTCGCCAGGCCCGCCGTCGAAAGGCAGCTTCTGCAGCATCAGCCCGGCCGCCCGGTGTTCGTCGGCGGCGAGCAGCAATCGGGTCGGCAGCTGTTCGGACTGGCGGAAATAGCCTTCGAACGCACCGGCGAGCGTATCCGCGGACAGCGCCACCAGGCCCTGGTAGCGGATCGGTTCGCGCCCGCCCTTGCCCGGGTTTTCGATGGTGATCGCCAGCACGCCGCCCGGGACGGCCTCGCCCAGGTCGCGCGAAACCGCTCCTTCGCCGAGCTGGACGATGCCGCGCAAGGTGCCCGCGGCGGTGCATTCGGCGAACAGGGTGCGCAAGGCGCCATCGCCCCGCAGTTGCACCGACAGGCGCCCGTCGACCTTGGCGTGGCCGGTGAACAGGGCGGCCGCGGCCGCGGCTTCGCCGAGCAGTTCGGCCGCCGCCGGCGGATATTCGGCACGCCCGCGGATTTCGCGCCAAGCTTCGTCCAGCCGCACGTGCACGCCGCGTACGCCGGCATCGGGCAGGAGGAAGCGGCCGAGCTGGTCGGGGGCGGCATGCATGGTCTTCTCGGACATGGCGGGGTTCGTGTCGGTGCTCGGCATCGGGATAATGCGCGTTGCGATGGGAGTCGACGAAATGGGGCCGGCGACGTGGATGCGCAAGCGAACGTGACGAAGGCCGGGGCCGTGGCGCGCAAACGCCGGCGCTGGCTGCATTGGTTGTGGAAACTGCCGCTGCTGTTCCTGCTGGTCAGCTTTTCGCAGGTGCTGGTGCTGCGCGTCATCGATCCGCCGTTCTCCAGCTTCATGGCGATCCGGCAGATGCAGGCGCTCGCGCATGCCGACTGGTCGTTCCGCATCGCCCACGACTGGCGCGATCTTTCCAGGATCTCGCCGAACCTGCCGCTGGCGCTGGTCGCGGCCGAGGACCAGAACTTCGCGCGCCACCACGGTTTCGACTTCTCCGCCATCGATAAAGCCCGCGCACACAACGCGCGCATGGTCGAGCGCGCCGAGAAACGCGGCACGCCGGTGCGACGGCTGCGCGGGGCCAGCACCATCAGCCAGCAGACCGCGAAGAACCTGTTCCTGTGGGCGGGCAACGGCCCCACGCGCTGGCTGCGCAAGGGCCTGGAGGCCTGGTACACGGTGCTGATGGAAGCCCTGTGGCCGAAATCGCGCATCCTCGAGATGTACGCGAACTTCGCCGAATTCGGCGACGGCATCTACGGCGCGCAGGCGGCGGCCCGCAGTTTCTGGGGCGAGGATGCATCGCGGTTGTCGTCGGCCGAAGCCGCGCGCATGGCGGCGGTGTTGCCGAATCCGCGGCGTTACAGCGTGGCCCGGCCGGGGCCGTATGTGCAGCGCCGCGCGAACGCGATCCAGCGGCAGATGCGTGCCATGGGCGGAACCGCGTCGCTGGGCGCGCTGGAATGAAGCGGCGCGCTACCATCGCCGCATGCAGGACGAGCCCCGCCACATGCCGACCCTGACCGTGGTCGTCGCCGCCTTCAACGAGGAGTCGGCGCTGCCGCTGCTGCAGCCGCGCATCGCCGCGACGCTGGACGCATTGCGGCGCGAGCAAGGCGTCGAAGGCGGCGTGCTGTACGTCGACGACGGCAGCCGCGACGGCACCTGGGACGCGATGCAGGCGATCGCGGCGAACGATGCGCGCGTCTCGCTGCTGCGGCTGTCGCGCAATTTCGGCAAGGAACTGGCGCTGACGGCCGGACTCGATCGCGTCACCGAAGGCGCGGCACTCATCCTCGATGCCGACGGCCAGGATCCGCCGGAACTGATCCCGCAATTCGTCGCCAAGTGGCAGGAAGGCTTCGACGACGTGCATGGCACCCGCAGCGCCCGCGCGGGCGAAGGCTGGTTGAAGCGCGCCACCGCGCACGCGTTCTATCGGGTGATGGGACGCCTGTCGAAGACCCCGGTGCCGGCCGATACCGGCGATTTCCGCCTGCTTTCGCCGCGCGCATTGGCCGCGTTGCGCGAATTGCGCGAACGCCATCGCTTCATGAAAGGCCTGTTCGGCTGGGTCGGGTTCCGCCAGGCGGCGATTCCCTACGTGCGCGCGCCGCGGCTGGCGGGCTCGAGCAAGTTCGGTTTCTGGAAGCTGTGGAATTTCGCGCTGGAAGGCATCACCAGTTTCAGCACCGCGCCGCTGCGCGTCGCCACCTACCTCGGCATCGCCACCGCCTTCGTCGCCTTCGTGTATGGCGCGTGGATCATCGCCAAGGCGCTGTTGTGGGGCGATCCGGTCGCGGGCTGGCCCACGATGATGTCGGTGATCCTGTTCCTCGGTGGCGTGCAACTGGTCGCGCTCGGCCTGATCGGCGAATACCTCGGCCGCCTGTACGAGGAGGCCAAGCAGCGCCCGCTGTACCTCGTCGATGCCTGGATGCCGGCGACGGGAGTATCCTCGGCGACGTCGACCGCCGCGGGAGGCCAGCATGCGCAACGTCCGCCAGTTGCTCGAGTCGAAACCGGCTGAAATCCATTCCATCGCGCCCGGTGCGCCGGTGATCGAGGCGCTGCGGCTGATGGCCGACAAGGGCATCGGCGCGGTGCTGGTGCTGGAAGGCGGCAAGCTCGCCGGGATATTTTCCGAACGCGATTACGCGCGCAAGATCGCGCTGCTCGGGCGCAGTTCCGCCGACACGCCGGTGCGCGACATCATGACCGCGGAACTGCACACCGTCGCGCCCGACGACAGCGTCGAGCATTGCATGCAGGTCGTCACCGACGGCCGCATCCGCCACCTGCCGGTGCTGGAACGCGGCGAGCTGGTCGGCCTCGTGTCGATCGGCGACCTGGTCAAGGCGATGATCGAGGAACAGCAGATCCAGCTCGATCATTTGCAGCGGTATATCGCGAGTTAGGGGCCCTAAATTGATGCGATGGTTTCCATTGTTATTGCTGCTAGCCGCGTTTCCAGCGCTGGCTGGAGAGCCCGCATTCCGTCCGCAATGGACGGCAACGTGCAAGTTCGGCAGCACGGATTTCTCCCTCCGTTTCGAATCCAGGAGCGGCGACGCCTATCAAGACGATCAGGTCGTCACGCTTGTTTGGGGGAAAGCCAAACCCGCCCCCTTGCCCGTTGGACCGGCTTTGTTTGAACCAGCCCGCTTCGTATCCGACGCCAAGAACTACTGTCGAGACATCGGTGCGTTCGAATGGTCCCACGGAAGGTTGCTGCTGCTCATCCCCCGCAATGGCCGCCCCTCAAGTGATCAGCTCATTGCGGTAGTCATCGATGCGAAGACTGGGGCTTTCGTGCAAAACGGCGGCACGCTAGGTGCAATTTGGCAGGACGTCAGATTGCTGCGGCATGGGCAAGGCTTCAGGGTGCTGCTTGAACGGTCCTGGCACGTAGAGGCGAACGATGGCGGGGAGTTTCCTGCACCCGACTGGATGTTGCTCAGTGAAGAGCAAGGCCGGCTGGTGCATGAATGGGAATTTGACAGGAAATGACGCCCGGCAATTCATTCAAGCCTGGCCCTCCATTCGGCTAAACCGTTGCCGGCCGAACATCGTCGTTCGCTACGAATTGCAAGGAACGTAGGGCGCAATAAGCGAAGCGCATTGCGCCGCATGGATTTCCGGCGCGTGACATCAGGCGCATTACGCCTTCGGCTAATGCGCCCTACGATTGAGTTTCACTTTTTCGCCGGCGTGGCCGCGCACGGCGCATTCTTGCCCTGTCCGAGGTCGCTGGTCGCGAGCAGCGCCGCCGCCGGCGCCGCGACCGTTCCCAATGCCACCGCCGCGCCAGCGCGCAGGCCCATGCGCGCATAGTCGGGCGTGAACTGCGGCTGCTTGAAACTGCCGCGCACGTACAGCGGCGAACGCAACGACAGCGGGCTGAAGCCCTTGGTGCGCGGTCGCACGGTCAGGTCGAGCGTTTCATCGCGAAGATTGATGCTGCCGCTGCCTTCCAGCCGCGTTTCGGCCGAATCGAACACGAAGTTGCGCGCGTCCATCACGCCGTCCTTCACTGCGAAATCGGCGGCCATGCAGCGGATCGGAATCTGCCTGTCGTGGGTGAGCTTGATGCGCAGCACGCCAGCGAGGTCGAGCCCCGCGTACTCCATCAGCAGTTTGCTGATGCGGCCTTCGCCCATGTCCATGCGCGCGTCGCCGTTGGCGCTGCCGAGGATGGCGGCGATGGAATTGCCGGTACCCGCGATCGCGATGTCGCCACCGACCTTGCCGATCGCGGTCTTGCCCAATGGCACCTCGGGCAGCAGCTTGGCCAGGTCCAGGCCGCGCGCAGTGATGTCGGCACGGGTGCGGATCGCGCTTTCGCGCGCATCCATGCGGATGGTCGAGCGGATGTCGCCGTCTGCGACGCCGAAATCCAGCGGGTCCAGGCGCAACAGGCCGTTCTCGAGCCGCAGGTGCGCGTCCATGTCGTCGATCGGGAGCTTCTGCGTGTCGATCCGGCCCGCGCGCAGGCGAATGTCTGCGTCCATCGCGCGCAGCTTGTCGAGCCGGTATGGCGTGGCCGGCAACAGCCGCGGGCTCGCGGCCTGTTTCGCGGCCTGCGCCGCGAGTTCGGGGTTGCTCGATTCGCCGCCGCCCGTTTTCGGCGCGGCACCCACGAAACCGGCGAGATCGTCGAAATCCAGCCGCTTCGAACGCAGGTCGGCGCGCAGGTAGGGGCGCTTGCCGCCGGTGGTGACGTGCGCGTAGCCGGCGAGGTCGCTGTCGCCGACCACGCCGGTGAATCCGTCGTATTTCCAGGTGCTGCCGGCCGGGCTTTCGATCGTGCGCGTGAGGCGTCCGTCGAGCCGGTACGGCGGCGTCGGCGGCGTGGCGATGCCGAGCAACGGATACAGGTCTTCCAGGTTCCGCCCGCGCAGCGCGAGCTCCATGTCGAAATCGCGGAATCGCAGCGGGTCGAGCAGGGTGCCGACGGCGTGCGCATGCGTGTTTCCCGCGCTCGCAGTCACGTCGATGCGGTACGGCCGTTCGCTGTCGCGCAGCTGCAGCGGCGATTCGCCGCGGCCCTGCAGCGTGAACGCGCTGCCCCGCCAGCGCCCGCTGCCTTTGGCGAGGATGGGCGCGCCTTCGCCGGGTTTCCTCGCGGCCTCGCTGGCGACTTCGATGTCGATGTCGGTCTTGTTCGGCGGATCGAAGAAGCGCAGCCGCCCGCCGTCGATCCACAGGCTGCGGAACTGCGCCTTCGCATTGGCGTTTCCTTCGCCGAACACCCAGTTGCCCTTGCCCTCCGGCCCGGTTTCGAGCACCGCGTCGGGTTGCACCAGCCGCAATTCGCGGATGCGGAATTCGCGGTGGAACAGCGCCGGCCAGAGTTCGAAATCGACCGCGACCCGATCCGCGCGCGCCATGTCGCCCCGCTTCGACCACGACGCGTTGCCGAAGCGCACCGCGTTCGCGGTCACGCGCGTCACGCGCCCGGGATCGACGTCGAAATCGCCGGCGATTTCGCAGGCGCGTCCGGTCTTGGCCTGCACATAACCGCAGAGCGGTTTGCGAAACCAGTTCCAGTCCCAGAACAGGATCAGCAGCGCGATCGCAACGGCGACCACGCCGGTCGCGCTCATCCAGGGATGGCGCCGCAGGGTGGCGAATGCGGGAACGGCTTTGCGGTCGTCTTCTTCTTTCATGCGCCTTGCGCGAGCAGGTTTCCGGAGGCGATTGCCGTCACCTTTCCTGCACAAGGGTCAAGCGCGGGTGAAGTGTCCGGAAAACGGTTCAGCGCGCAATCATGCGCTGATATCGTTCGCCGTCGGTACAACCGCGGGGTGGCGTCTGTTCGGGTGGATCGCAACCACTCACGCGCTGGCTTCGGTCTCCGTGCACAGCGTTTCCGCCTTGTCGCCGTCGCGCAGGTGCAGGCCATCCGCCGCGCGTTCGATCCGCACCTTGCGATTCGAATACACCTGCGGTTCGCCTGCGGCCGCGGACTTCGGCTGCGACAACTGCACGCTGCGGCCGTCGGGCCAGGACACGCCCGCGGCCATGCCGTTGAAATGCACCTCGACCTGCGCGCCGTCGTCGCACTGGTAGGACGCGAAACTGCCTTCCGGCATCGGTGCGGGTTGTTGCGGCGGTGCGGATGCCGCGGGTTCCGGCGATGTCGCCGGAGCGGCGACGGAAGCCGTTGCCGGCGCTCGCGGCTCCGTCGTCGATGCGGTCTCCGGCAATGCGTCGGCCGGGGCCGGGGCCGGTGCGCGGTTGCAGGCGGCGAGCACGAAGGCGGAAACGATCAGTGCGGCATGTCGGCGCATGGCGTGGAGTGCGGATGGACGTTGCCGCACTCTAGCGCGTCATGCGCGCGGCAGCACTTGCGCCGCGATCGCGATGAAATGGCAGGCGCCGCCGGCGATCACGAACAGGTGCCACACCGCGTGCGAATGCGGCCATGAGCGACGGAGATAGAACAGTGTCCCGAGCGTGTACGCCACGCCGCCCGCGAACAGCCAGCCGAGCGTCCATGCATCGAGCGCGGCCCAGACCGGCTTGATCGCGAACAGCACCAGCCAGCCCATCGCGACATAGACCAGCGTGGAGAACAACCGGAACCGACCGGTGCTGAACAATTTGAACACCACGCCGACGGCGGCCAGCGTCCACACCGCCGCGAACAGGATCCAGCCCGGCTCGCCGCGCAACGCGACCAGCGTGAACGGCGTGTAGGTTCCCGCGATCAGCAGGTAGATCGCACAGTGGTCGAGCACCTTCAGCCGCGCCTTGCGCGCGGGAACGCTGGCGCTGTGGTACAGGCTGGAGGCGAGGTGCATCAGCACCAGCGCGAACGAGAACGCCAGCGCCGATGCCCACTGCCAAGCATTGCCGCGCAGGATCGCCAGCGGCAGCATCCAGCATGCGCCGGCCAGTGCCAACGCCAGCCCGAGCCATGCGGTGAGGGCGTTGGCGCGTTCGCCGCGGTCGAATGCAAGGGTCGCGTGCATGCCGCCCACCATGCGCGCCCGGCGCCGAGCAATTGCTCCATGCGCGGAATCGCCTGCCTTATCATGGGCGAAACCGGTTTCGTCGCCCATGATCGTTTCCCACGCGCATCGCTATGTTTTCGTGCCGATCCCCAAGACCGGGACGCATGCCGTGCGCCAGGCCCTGCGCGAGCACCTGGGCCCGGACGACATCGAGCAGGTCGGCCTGTTCGAGCAGAAGAAATTCCCGTGGCCGGAACTCGCGTCGCTCGGGCACGGGCATTTCAGCCTGCGCCAGGTCGCGCCGTTCCTCGGCCCGGACGTGATGCGCGATTACCTGAAGTTCGCGTTCGTGCGCAATCCGTTCGACCGCTTCGTGTCGTATTGCTCGTTCATGACCCGGCAGGCCGGCGATTTCGACCGCGATCCGCGCGCCACCATGCACCGCATCCTGTTCGAACTGCGCCCACTGAACCACGTGCATTTCCAGCCGCAATACACGCTGCTCGTGGACGAACGGGGCGCCCTGGCGACCGATTTCATCGGTCGGGTCGAGACCATGCAGGAATCCTACGACGCGCTGTGCGCGAGGATCGGCATCCCCGGCCGAGCCCTGGACAAGGTCAACGGCTCGCGCCGCGGCGACTACCGCCAGTATTACGATCGCGACCTGGTCGATGGCGTGGCGCAGCTGTACGCGCGCGACCTGCAACTGTTCGGCTACCGGTTCTGACCATGCACGTTCCGACCATGCACGCCAATCCACGCAAGACCACGACCGTGCGCCACCTCGGCAAGGTCGATATTTCGTCGATCCGCGACGCCGTGCTCGCGATCCCTGAATCGGTGTGGGATGCGGAGAACGCGGCCAAGCCGAACAAGTTCGAGGCGCTCGACCGCACGCGGCACATCGTGTTCCGCTTCATCGACAGCCCGAAGGATTGGCGGCAATCGCACGACCGGCCGGCGTGGGCGGAATGGCGCGAGCGCCTGCTCCCGATCATGGAACTGGCGACACGACCGTACGGATACGCGCGCGGCGTGTATCCGCGGGTAATGTTCGCGCGCATGGCGCCGGGCGGCATCATCCATCCGCACGTCGATTCGAACGCGGCGGCGCAATGGCCGCACAAGATCCACGTACCGATCCTGACCAATCCGAAGGTGTCGTTCCTGTCCGGCGGCAGCGTGCACCATTTCCCGGAAGGCGAGGCGGTGGAAGTCAACAACCTCGGGATCCATGCGGTGAACAACGACGGCGACAGCGACCGCATCCACCTGATCTTCGAGTATTACGACGCGGACCAACCCGATCCCGATTGGGTGGGTTGATGCGCATGTCGGCGCCTGACGCCTGACACAGCCGCGCTTGCGACTACTTCGAACGTGCCCAGGCAAACGCCACGATGGCGCCGCCAAGACACATGCCCGTGCCGATGAGGTGCACGATATCCACCGCGCGAACGGTGGCGAGGCTCGGGCGGGCGAGCATGCTGAGCAGGCTCAGGAGGCCAAAGGCGGCGAGAACGAAGGCGACTCGAAAGGATTCGCGGCGGGAGCTCATCGGTTGTCACCTCTCAAGCGTCGTGGACGAGCGGTGGGAATGCGTGGTGCCTGATGCCCGGATCAAGCCGCGCCACGAAGCAGCTTCGGCTTGAATGATTTGTTAGCACTCACTGCGAGTATTTAATGATCATGGAAACAACAACAAGCACAAAACCAATAAGTGCGAATGCGTAGCCATTGATGGACGATTTCTTTCCCGAGGTTGAGAGAGCCTCAAGAGTTTGAAAGCCGTTTAGATAGGCGCCAATTGCGACTATGAGGAATCCGGAGCCGGCAATCAGGTCATAAAGATGCCTTCCGTAGAAAAAGAAGTCTATGAATCGAAGCGCGCCGAACAAAATGCCCATGACAGTCCAAATCTTCGAGTCACGGGTTCTAACGTCAATCGCCACAAGAACTCCCGGGTGAGTGCTAATGCCTGAATTAATCCGACCCGCGAAGCGGCTTCGGCTTGAACGAATTGTTAGGGCTCATTCAAGGTGATTCCGTTAATGGATTCAAGCCTCAAGAATATTGCCTTGCCCGGCTCCGGCCAGTCGATAGACTCTTCCACAATTACGCCAGAGAAATCGCCCTCAAGATCGGAATCAAGGTCCAGGCGGCCAAGAGCTTTTTGAATGAGCTTGTAGTCACGAATCTCGACTAGCGTGATTTCCCGCGAGTTGCTGCTGCCACAAGGCTCAATGAACTCCCCGTGGATGTTGATCACAAGACAGCCGTGGGCTGTGACGTGCTTGCCGAGTAAGGCTGTTTTGTCTCTGGCAAGGTCGTGAACGTCAATGCGGATAGCATCCGAAGCCGAGGCGGGCAACGCAATCGAGCCAATTAATGTGATTAGCGCCAAGCGTTGCGTTGCCGTGCTCATGAGCCCTAACTACATGTAGTGCCCAAATCGGGCGATATGCGCAGGATATTCAGCTTCGCTCAAGGCGTCGTCAAGCGGGATATTCCCACGAGGATCGGTGCATTCCTCGACCTTCTGGCCCGCGTAAACGGCAGGCAGGCGCCGTGCATATCGGCGAATCCGGGGCGATATGCGTTATCACCGCGAATCCGCGGTGATAACCGGTTCCTACACGTCGACCGCGTGCGCATGCTCGCGGGTCGCGAGGAAGCGCACCGCCGGGGCGCGTTCCTCGGCGAGCTGCAGGTTGACCCGCGTCGGGGCGAGGTAGACCAGCTCGCCGGCGGCGTCGAGCGCGAGGTTCATCGCGTTCTTCTCGCGGAATTCCTCGAGCTTCTTCGCATCGTCGCACTTGGTCCAGCGCGCGGTCGCGACCTGCACCGGCTCGAACGACGCTTCCACGCCGTACTCGTCCTTCAGCCGGTAGGCGACCACATCGAACTGCAGCATGCCGACCGCGCCGAGGATCAGGTCGTTCGACATCAGGGGGCGGAAGAACTGGGTCGCGCCTTCCTCCGACAACTGCGCAAGTCCCTTCTGCAATTGCTTGAGCTTGAGCGGATCGCGCAGGCGCGCGCGGCGAAACAGTTCCGGCGCGAAGTTGGGGATGCCGGTGAAGGCGAGCTGCTCGCCCTCGCTGAAGGTGTCGCCGATGGAAATCGTGCCGTGGTTGTGGATGCCGATCACGTCGCCGGGGAAGGCGCTTTCCGCGATCTCGCGATCCGAGGCCATGAAGGTCAGCGCGTTCGCCAGCTTCACTTCCTTGCCGGTGCGCGGGTGGAAGGCCTTCATCCCGGCGCTGAACTTGCCCGAGCACACGCGCATGAACGCGACCCGGTCGCGGTGCATGGGATCCATGTTCGCCTGGATCTTGAACACGAAGCCGGTCAGCTTGCTTTCGGTCGGATCCACTTCGCGCGTGGTGGTCGCGCGCGCCTGTGGCGACGGCGCGTGTTCGACGAAGAAATCCAGCAGCGGCTGCACGCCGAAGTTGTTCACCGCCGAACCGAAGAACACCGGCGTCTGCTTGCCGGCGAGGTAGGCGTCGCGGTCGAACGGGTGCGAGGCGCCCTGCACCAGTTCCAGTTCCTCGCGCAGTTCGGCCAGCATGTTCGCGCCGATGGCCGCTTCCACGCCCGGGTCGTCGATGCTGGCGAAGATGGTCGAATCCTGCCGCGTGAAGTTGCGACCGGCTTCGTACAGGTGCACCTCGCCGCTGACGAGGTGCACGACGCCCTTCAGGCGCGAGCCCATGCCGATGGGCCAGGTCACCGGCGCACATTGGATGCCGAGCACGGATTCGACCTCGTCCAGCAGGTCGATCGGGTTGCGACCCTCGCGGTCGAGCTTGTTGATGAAGGTCATGATCGGCGTGTCGCGCATGCGGCACACCTCCATCAGCTTGATCGTGCGTTCCTCGACGCCCTTGGCGACGTCGATCACCATCAGCGCGGAATCGACAGCAGTGAGCACGCGGTAGGTGTCCTCGCCGAAGTCGGCGTGGCCGGGCGTGTCGAGCAGGTTGACGATGCGGCCTTCGTAGGGGAACTGCATCACCGACGAAGTCACCGAGATGCCGCGTTCCTTCTCCAGCGCCATCCAGTCGCTCGTCGCATGGCGCGCGGCCTTGCGGCCCTTCACCGAACCGGCCATCTGGATCGCGCCGCCGAACAGCAGCAGCTTTTCGGTCAGCGTGGTCTTGCCCGCGTCGGGGTGGGAAATGATGGCGAAGGTGCGGCGGCGCGCGGCTTCGGTAGAGACTTCGGACATGGCGGCGCCGCGCACGCGCGCGGAATCGGGTCGAATGGGATCCGGAAATTATACCCGCGCGTTCAGTGCCCGGCGGACACGTCGGTGAAGCGCAGGATGCCCCGCGGCCCGAACATCCGGAACGGGATCGAGACCAGGCGCATGTCGCGGTTGACCTGCACCGCGAAGTGCAGGTGCGGCCCGCTGGTGAAGCCGGTGTTGCCGGACAGGCCGATCTGCTGGCCCTTTTCCACGCGCTGGCCCACGCGCACCAGCACGCCGCCCTCGCGCAAGTGCGCGTACAGCGCCATCGTGCCGTCGTCGTGGACGATGCGCACGTAGTTGGCGCGGCCGCCGTACTTCTCAAGGTTGAGCCCGGCCTTGTCGAAGTCGCTTTCGACCTGCATCACCGTGCCGTCGCGCGCGGCGAACACCGGCGTGCCGATCGGCGCGGCGAAATCGACCGCGTAATGGTTCTGTTCGTCCTGGTGGCTCCAGCCGCCGCCGAAGCCCTGCGCCACCTGCACGTCGCCGCCCTGCAGCGGGTAGGCGTATTCGAAATCCCGCGGGCGCGCGCTCGGATCGCCGGGAACGGCATCCAGGCGCAATTCGAAATCGCCGCCGTTCGCCGGATCGGCCGAACCGATGCGCGCCACCAGCGTGCTGCCGCGCGGATCGACCGTCGCGCGCGCGGGCAGCAGCGGATCGCCGACCACGTTGCGGCTGCGGGTGAACGACAACCGCACCTGCACCGGGCCGGCGAGGCGGTTGTCGGCGTAGGCGAGGTAGTCATCGCCGTCGTGTTCGAGCCGCAGCGCGACCATCGCACCAGGCTCGGCTTGAACGGGGATGACCTTCACCCGCGAGCTGCCGCCGACGACCGCGTTCGCAGCGGGCGCGCTGTCGCCGTAATGCACCACGCCCTGGCGATCCACCCAGCGATAGACCTTGGCCGCGCGCGCCACCGGCAGCGCGGCGACGGCGAGCGCCGCGAGCAGCAGCCAGGCGCGGCCTGCGCAGGTCATTGCTGCAGGCAGGTCGGCGCGATGCGCAGCGTGCGCGCGACTTCGCGCAGGTCGAACGCGGCCAGCGCCTTGTCGTCGTGCACCGCGTAGAGCACGCCGCCGGGGAAACGCTTGGTCGGCCCGTGCAGCGCGACGCCGTCGGTGTGCGAGGTCACCTTGCCGGTGAAGCTGCCGACCGGCGCCAGCGTCTTGCGGTCGAACAGGTGGAAGATCGTGAGCGGCGCGAGCTGGTCGACCGCGATCCAGTAGCCGCTGCCGTCGGGGCAGGTCCACAGCGCCACGCCCTCGGCCTGCGCGCCGAAACTGTCCTGCGGCAGGCTGCGGCCGGTGAATTTCCCGCTGAAGCCGTATTCGCGCAGCGTCGAGAGGTGGCGGGTGTCCTCGTCGGCGATCAGCATGCGGTCGTTGCGCGCGTCGCCGGCGATGGATTCGACCATGCGCAGCCCGTATTCCTTGCTGGTATCGCCGAACGCGCCGCCGTAGTTCGCCATCAGCTTGCCGTCCTGGTCGAACTGCACGCGGTAGCGGCGCACGCGCTGGTCGAGTTCGGAATACGGCGGCACCACGTCGTAGTGCTTGCCGTACATGAAGCTGTCGGTGACGTAGACCTCGAGTTCGCCCGGCTCGGTCTGGTTGATCCACAGGCCGTAGGGGCTGCGCAATTCGCCTTCGCCGAAGGAGCCGACCGGCTCGAAACCGGGCAGGGACAGCACCTGCACGCGGTGGTTGTCGCGTTCGACCACGAACAGTTTGTCGTCGGCGATCGCGATCCCGTTCGGGCGGAAGAACTGGCCGGGCGCGCTGCCTTCGCTGCCGACTTCGCGCAGGCGCTGGCCGCTGTCGCCGTCGTAGACGTCGAGGCGATGCGTGGACTTGCCGGTGACGATGGCGAGGGTGTGGCCGTCGGGCGCGGTCCAGGTCGCCACCGAATCGAGTTCCTCGGCCGGCGTTTCCGCGGACACGAAGCTTTCGGGCACCAGCAGCACCTTCGGTGCGGTGGCGGCCGGGGTGGAGTCGGGGCTGGGGGGAACGGCGGAGGCCGCGGGTTGGCTGGCGCAGGCGGCCAGCAGCAGCGCCATCAGGGTGGCGGGGACGGGGGAAATTCGCATCCGCGAAGTATGCGGAATGGGCCCGCCGCGCGGGAAGGGGAAATTCCATCGCTTCATGCGGATGAAGGGATTGACAAGTCCGGGAACCGCTGCGAAGCTGGATCCATCCATCCAGACCGGCTGAGGGACAGGCCCTAAGACGCCGGGGCAACCACGACGACTTCCCGACCTAGGGGAAGCCGGCGAAAGGTGCCAACTCCTGCGGAGGCCTGCGCCCCCGGCAGATGGTCGTGTTCGCGCTGTTGCGCAGCGAACACGTCGGCTGCGCTCCGTGGGAGCTGGATGGCCCTTGCCCACGCCCGGAGCCCGCCATGTCCCTCGATCCGCCCGCCTCCTGCCTGCGTCCCGCCACCCGCGCCGTGCGCGCCGGCATCGACCGCGATCCCGCCTTCGGCGCGGTGGTGCCGCCGCTGGTGCTGTCGTCGAACTTCAGCTTCGCCGGCTTCGGCGAAAAGCGCCGCTACGACTACACCCGCAGCGGCAATCCCACCCGCGACCTGCTCGCCGAAGCGCTGGCCGAACTCGAGGGCGGCGCCGGTGGCGTCGTCACCGCGACCGGCATGGCCGCGGTCGCGCTGGTGCTGCACGCGTTGCTGCAGCCGGGCGACACGCTGCTCGCCGCGCACGACGGCTATGGCGGCAGCTGGCGCCTGTTCGACGCGCTCGCGCGCAAGGGCGGCTTCGACCTGCAACTCGTGGACCTCACCGATCCGCGTGCGCTGGCCGCGGCGCTGGCACGAAAGCCGGCGCTGGTGTGGATAGAAACGCCATCCAACCCGCTGCTGCGCATCACCGACCTGCGCTTCGTCGTCGAGGCCGCGCACAAGGCCGGTGCGCTGGCGGTGGTCGACAACACTTTCCTCTCGCCCGCGTTGCAAACGCCGATCGCGTTCGGCGCGGACGTGGTCGTGCATTCGACCACCAAGTACATCAACGGCCACAGCGACGTGGTCGGTGGTGCGGTGGTCGCACGCGACGCCGCGTTGCACGAATCCCTCGCATGGTGGGCGAACGCGCTCGGGCTGACCGGCGCGCCGTTCGACAGCTACCTCGCGCTGCGCGGCCTGCGCACGCTGGATGCGCGCTTGCGCGTGCACCAGGAGAACGCCGCCGCGCTCGCGCAACTGCTCGACGAACACCCGGCGGTGGCGAAGGTGCATTTCCCCGGGCTCGAATCGCATCCCGGCCATGCGCTCGCCGCGCGCCAGCAGCGCGGCTTCGGCGCGATGCTGTCGTTCGAACTCGCGAATGAAGCCGAAGTGCGCGCGTTCGCCGACGGGTTGGAATGTTTCACCCTGGCCGAATCACTGGGTGGCGTCGAAAGCCTGGTCGCGCATCCGGCGACGATGACGCATGCGGCGATGGCGCCCGACGTGCGCGCTGCCGCCGGCATCGGCGACGGGCTGTTGCGCCTGTCGGTGGGCATCGAACACATCGACGACCTGCGCGCCGACCTGCTCGCGGGGCTCGAACGCGCGGCGCGCGCCGGCGATGCGGTCGCGAAGGTGGCGACATGAGCGTCGCGCTGGCCTCGGCCGCAATCGACACGGTGCAGGTCGAACGCCCGGCGCAGATCGCGTTGCTCGGCACCGGTACCGTCGGCAGCGCGGTGCTGGCGCGGTTGCAACGCTGGCAGGGCACCGCGTTCGGCCGTCGCCTGCAATTGGTGCATGTCGCCAACAGCCGGCGCGCGGTGGGCGACAAGCGTGGCGTCGCATTGCGTGCGCCCGCACCGGACATCGGCATCGCCGCCTCGCTGGACCAGGTGGCGAATGCGTTCCGTTCGCGCGGCGCGCGCATCGTCATCGATGCGACCGCCAGTGATGCGGTTGCGGATCGGCATGCGCAATGGCTGGCGCTGGGCATCCACGTCGTCACCGCGTGCAAGCTCGGGCAGGGCACCGAACTCGCCCGCTGGCACGACATCCGCAACGCCTGCGCGCGCGGCGATGCGCGTTACGGCGATTCCGCGACCGTCGGCGCGGGCCTGCCATTGCTGCGCACACTGCGCGAACTGCAGGCCGGCGGCGACCGCATCCACGCCATCGCCGGCGTGCTCTCGGGTTCGCTGGCGTGGCTGTGCGACCGCTACGACGGCATGCGTCCGTTCTCGGGTTTCGTGCGCGAGGCGCGCGATGCCGGCTACACCGAACCGGATCCACGCGAGGACCTGTCCGGCGAGGACGTGCGGCGCAAATTGCTGATCCTCGCGCGCAGCGCGGGCGTGGAACTCGAATCGACGGCGGTCGAAGTCGAATCGCTGGTAGCGCCCAAGCTCGCCGCGTTGCCGCGCGAGTGTGTCGATGCGGCGCTCGAATCGCTCGACGTGCCGCTGCGCGAACGCTTCGCCGCCGCCTACAGGGACGGAAAGAAGCTGCGCTACGTTGCGCGGCTCGACGAAAGCGGCCGTGCGCGCGTCGGGCTGGAAGCGCTGGCCGCCGGCGACGTGCTGCTCGGCGGCAGCGGCAGCGACAACCGCGTCGCGATCTGGTCGGACCGCTATCGCCGCCAGCCGCTGCTGATCCAGGGTCCGGGCGCGGGCGCGGCGGTCACCGCCGCCGCGCTGCTCGACGACGTGCTGCGGATCGGGGGGACGGTGTGATCAGTCGGTAGGGCGCAATAGCCGAAGGCGTATTGCGCCGAAATCGGTGAAGTCCGGGATGCATGCGGCGCAATGCGCTGCGCTTGTTGCGCCCTGCGCGCTTGCCGACGACGGCGACGGCTAGGGCCGCGACAGCGAGGCCGCGGCGACGGACGCGGTCGAACGCGGGCCGACGGGCGCGAAGTAATCGTCGATCGGCACCGGCCGGTCGATCGCGTAGCCCTGCACGTAATCCACGCCGATCCTCGCCAGCGCCTCGTGCTGGCGCATGTCCTCGACGTGCTCGGCGATGGCGCGCTTGTCCAGCACGTGGGCGATGTCGGTGATCGAGCGCACCACCGCGCCGGCCAGCGGCGAGGCGTCCATGTCGCGCACGAAGCTGCCGTCGATCTTGAGGAAATCCACGTCGAGGTCGCGCAGGTAGCTGAAGGAACAGAAGCCGGTGCCGAAGTCGTCGAGCGCGAAGCGGCAACCGAGCTCGCGCATGCGGCCGATGAAGCGCTGGGCGCGCGCGCGGTCGCGGGCGACGCTGGTTTCGGTGATTTCGAAACACAGGCGATTGGGCGGGAAATATCCACGATGCAGGCGCGCATGCAGGGCATCGCGGAATTCGTCGTCGACCAGGGTGCCGCCGCCGAGGTTGATGCAGCACATGCCGATGCCGTCGGTCGCTTCCGGGTGCTGTTCCATCCAGTCCAGCACCAGGTCGACCACGTGCCGGTCCAGGCGCGGGCCGAGCTGGTAGCGTTCGGCGGCTGCGATGAACTCGGCCGGCGGCAGCAGGCTGCCGTCGGCTTCCACCATGCGCAGCAGCACTTCGAAATGGCGGCCGTGGTCGTGCCTGGCGTGCAGCGGCACGATCGACTGGCAATACGGCACGAAGCGGCGTTCCTCGATCGCCGCGCGCACGCGCATCGCCGAACGCATGCCCGCGGTGCGCAGGCG
Source organism: Lysobacter lycopersici (assembly GCF_007556775.1). Taxonomy (GTDB): domain Bacteria; phylum Pseudomonadota; class Gammaproteobacteria; order Xanthomonadales; family Xanthomonadaceae; genus Pseudoluteimonas; species Pseudoluteimonas lycopersici. The sequence continues at coordinate 1,281,027 of NZ_CP041742.1, read as the reverse complement.
GGTTTCGTCGCTGTCCGGCAAGGCGATGCGGAATCTCCCGCCGCCGTGTTCCTTGGCCGCGGCGCAGGCGGCGGCGGCCAGCGAAAGCAGGGTGTCGAGGTCGTCGTGCGGCGGGCGGCTGGGCACGATGCCGATGCTGGTGGTGATCGCCAGCATGTTGCCGTTCCAGGCCGGGCGCAGCGCCTCGATGCCGGAGATCAACCTGCGCGCCGATTCCGTCGCCGCGTCCTGTCCGGCATCGGCCAGCAGCGCGAATTCGTCGCCGCCGACGCGCGCGACCAGCGCATTCGCGCCGGCTTCGGCCTGCACCAGCCCGGCGATGTTGCGCAACAACTCGTCGCCGGCGGCGTGCCCGCCCGAGGTATTCACCAGCTTGAACTGGTCGAGGTCGAGGTGGAGCAGGGCGAGCGGCCCGTCGGACGCGGCGAGGCGCTGGCGCGCGCGTTCGGCGAAGGCCGTGCGATTCAGCAATCCGGTGACCGGGTCGCGCGTCGCACGTCGGTACAACGCCGCACTGGCGAGGCGTTTCTCGTGGTCGGAGGCCGACAGCAGCAGCGGCAGCACCGAGATCACGCACAGCAGCAGCATCAGCAGCGACGCATCCGTCGCCGAAGGCGGGCGGATGAAGCTGCCGAGCCCGAGGCCGGTGGTCAGGCTGAGGAACACCACCGTGGCGAAGGTGGCGATGGTGGTCCACAAGGGACTGAAGCGCACCGCCGACCACATCAGCGCCGCCAGCGGCAGGCTGACCAGGCCGAGCGCGTACGGGCTGCCCGCGCGGCCGGTGAGGAACAGCAGGCTGAGGCTGATGCCCAGCGCGAGCACCCATGCGGCGTGTTCGGCACGGCTGTATCCCGCACGCGGACGCGCGGGTGCGCTTTCGCCGTCGTATTGCGCGAACAGCAGCATCAGGCCGGGCGTGGTCGAGGTCACGCCGAGCAGGTCGCCGAGGAACCACAACGGAACCGCATCGCCGATTTCGTGGAACGGAACGATGCCGGCGACGACCAGGCCAGCGCTGCCGATGGTGGTGCTGACGATGGCGAGCAGCAGTCCGCCGCGCAGCAGCAGCAATCCGTCGGCGGAGACGAGGCGCAGCGGTTGCGGGTGGCGCCGCCTGACGTAGGCGCCGGCGGCGAGCGCGCCGAAGAGGTTGCTACCGACCGAGAACGGCAGGAACAGCGGCGGCACCGGCACCAGCAGCAAGTGCATGAGCAGGATGCCGACGGGGATGACCGCGGCGGCGCGCGTGCCGTAGCGCAGCACGAGGGCGTAGCCGATGCCGGCGCAGGGCCAGAACAGGGTGATGTCCTGCGGGGTGCGCAGGTACAGGCTGGCGACGACCGTGCCGGCGAAGTACAGCCCGGTCAGCAGTCCCCAGCGGATGATGCTAGCCCCCCCGGCGCGCATGTCCGGACTATAGGCCGAAGCTATGGCCATGCGCACCTGTCCGGACGGACGGCGCCATCCGGCGACGGGCGCGTGGCTTTGCCGAATCGGCACTCGGTCACGTTTGGGGCGAGGCGCGAAGCAAGGTCGGCGAGGATGTTTCGCACCAGCGTGTTCGCTGCCGATGCAGGGAACTCAGTAGGATGGGTGGAGCGCAGCAATACCCATCATTGTCGGTTCATGAGGGTGATGGGTATCGCCTTCGGCTCAACCCATCCTACGAAGCTAACGCCCGAGCCAAGTCGAACCGCGAAGCGGCGTCTGCTTGAATGAATGCTCAGGGGCCGCTTGCCGCGCCAGATGCTGCGCGACGGCGAACCAGAAACGCAATGCAAAACAGTAGGGAAAGAAGCAAGAAGGCCAGTGTCGGAACAATGAGAAGGCCGTTTTGCTCGTGGTACACGACCACGTTTTGCTGGTCGAAGTAGCGGCCTTCCTCGTTGAACAAATCGCGATAACGGCAGTACAGCAAGAAATAGAAGAATCCAAGGAAAATCGTTGCTGCGCCAGAAAGGAACGCGGCAAGCAGCAGTATTAGCTGAGTCAGGCGGAACAATTTCGACGCCGGATCCACGTCGACACCCTTCGTCACGATCAGCCCCTCGCGCGCCAGCCTGCGCCAACGAGACAACATGAAAGGGTGGATGTAAAGCGATCGGGCAACGTCGCTGACCGAGACGCCCGGCAGCTGGCTCAGGCGGACGGCGGTGGCCTTGAAATCGGGGCTGTAGCGGTAGGTGGTTCTTGGTCCTGGCTTTGGCATTGGGACACTCCTGAAGTTTGTTCAGGGTGTCCACCTAACCGAAGGAAGCTCCGGCTCGGCTTGAACGAATTGTTAGGCGCGTCTGGCACGCCAGTTAATGGGGCGCCCAGCAGCAACGTAGTCTAAGTACTCGTCACCTATGACTTCAGCGTTGACCCACAGTTCTGGTGATGCCCCAAGTTGTTCATGCGCAAATGCGAGCGCCTCGCCAGGGGAGCCAAGACACGCGGCGGGTTGATCAATGTCGTCAGCCCCGAACTCATAGACGTCTGTTGAGTCTGGCCCACCAAGATCTGGGACCTCAAAGGTCCAGACCTCAACGCCTTGTGTAGAAGGCCGTAGCTCGATCCACCTGATCGTTGGCGCTGGCTTGGAGTTGCCGCTGCCAAGGAACTGTTCCAGTGACTTGCCTCGGCGCAAGATCGACTCGTGAAATGTCGCTGCGACATGCCTCATTGATAAGCGCCTAACGCTGGAGTTAAGCGGCGTGAGGTATGCGCGTCCGCTTGAATGATTTGTTGAGCGACTAGCCCCGGTGGTTAGGAACTATAGGCCGCTTCGATGCTCCGGCGCACATCAGTAGGGACCCCGACCCAAGCCGTGCTCGCCGAGACTTTGGGGCGGATGCCGAGCTCTGAGCTGGCGGCGCTAGCCAAGTTGTGGAAGCGCTGCTCTGCTGTAAGCGGGAAGGGTGCTCCGGCCATGTAGCGGCTGGGAGACAAGAACCGCCCCTCTTCGGCGACCCACTCTACCCCTGCTGCCGCACGATAGATGTATTGGTACAGGCCATCAGCAACAGTCGGAGAGACGGCAACCTGGCCGTTGCTCAGCAACTCGACTTTGGCGATTTCCATGTGCTTCATGGCACCTAACGCTCAAGTTAAGCCGAATTGCAGCGCGTAGCTGGCAACATGGCAAGCTCTTTCTGCCATGTTGACGGCGTAGCGATGCAATTTCGGCTTGAACGCATTGTTAGGCAACACGCCCCGCTACCCTAGAATCTGCGGATTGAGTTGCCAGACTGAAAAGTTGAGTGCGGAGGCGAAGCTGACCCAAAGCAGGTACGGAATTAGCAGCGTGCCCGCCAACGGCCTGACACGCCAGAATGCAATTAGCGTTGCAATGATGAGCACCCAAAGCAGAACGATGTCTGCGAAAGCCAAGCCGCCCAAATGCCATCCGAAGAACAGCCAGCTCCAGAGCGCGTTGACTGCCAGTTGCACCAGAAACAAAGTGAGGGCTGTACGTGAAGCGCGAAACCCTCCGGCACGCCAGACCAGCCATGCCGAAATGCCCATGAGCGCATAAAGAATTGTCCAAACCGGACCGAACAAGTTGGGCGGCGGCGCCCACTCCGGGCGTATGAGCTGCGTATAGAACGGGCCAGCCTGTATGGACGCGGCGCTGCCAATTGCGGCGGCAATGAAGCTGACCGCGAGCCAGGCAATGAACCCAATGATTTGCTTGTTTTTTGGCAAAGTCACGATTCACTCCCTTGTGTTGCCTAACTATGGTTTATACGACGAGCTCACCGTGATATCGGATATTGCGGGCTAAACGCAGCAAGGAAGGAGTCGGACAATCCCGGTTCCTGCGTCAACACTCGATCACGTTCACCGCGAGTCCGCCGCGGCTGGTTTCCTTGTACTTGTCCTGCATGTCGCGGCCGGTGTCGCGCATGGTCTTGATCACCTTGTCCAGGCTGACCTTGTGCTTGCCGTCGCCGCGCAGCGCCATGCGCGAGGCGTTGATCGCCTTGACCGAACCCATCGCGTTGCGTTCGATGCAGGGAATCTGCACCAGCCCGCCGATGGGATCGCAGGTCAGGCCGAGGTTGTGTTCCATGCCGATCTCGGCGGCGTTCTCGATCTGCCCCGGCGTTCCGCCGAGCGCGGCGGTGAGACCGGCGGCGGCCATGGAGCAGGCCACCCCGACTTCGCCCTGGCAGCCGACTTCGGCGCCGCTGATCGAAGCGTTTTCCTTGTACAGGATGCCGACCGCGGACGCGGTGAGCAGGAAATCGAACACGCCCTGTTCCGATGCGCCGGGGCAGAAGCGGTCGTAGTAGTGCAGCACCGCGGGGATGATCCCGGCCGCGCCGTTGGTCGGTGCGGTGACGACGCGCCCGCCGGCGGCGTTTTCCTCGTTCACCGCCAGCGCGTACAGATTCACCCAGTCGAGCACGGTCAGCGGATCGCGCATCGCGGCTTCGGGTCGCGACGACAATTCCGCGAACAGCGCCGGCGCGCGTCGGGCGACGTGCAGGCCGCCGGGCAGGGTGCCGGTTTCGCGGATGCCGCGGGCGACGCAGTCCTGCATCGCGCGCCAGAGTTCGCGCAGGCCGGACACGATCTCGCCTTCGCTGCGCCAGGCTTTCTCGTTTTCGAACATCAGTCGCGCGATCGGCAAGCCACTGCGTTCGCTTTGCGCGAGCAGTTCGGCGCCGGTGTGGAACGGGAACGCCAGCTCCGTCGTGTCGGCGACGATGCGGTCTTCCGCGGCCTCGTCCTGGTTGACGACGAAACCGCCGCCGACCGAGTAGTAGTCGCGCGAGGCGATTTCGCCGCCTTCCGCATCGAACGCAGCGAAGCGCATGCCATTGGTGTGGAACGGCAGCTTCTGCCGCTTGTTCATCACCAGGTCGGTCTTTTCGTCGAAGGCGATCTCGCGCTGGCCGTGCAGGCGCAGTTGCTTCGTCGAACGGATGCGTTCGAGCGCGGCGGGAATCACGTCCGGGTCGATCAGGTTCGGCCAGTGGCCCTCGAGGCCCATCAGCACCGCCTTGTCGGTACCGTGGCCGCGGCCGGTCAGCGCCAGCGAACCGAACACCTCGGCGCGGATGCGCGCGACGTCGTCGAGGCGTCCGGACTCGACCAGCCACTTCTCGACGAAACGCGCGGCGGCACGCATCGGCCCGACCGTGTGCGAGGAACTCGGCCCGATGCCGATCTTGTACAAATCGAAAGTGCTGACGGCCATGCCGGTATTCTAGGCCGATGCGACTGACCCTGTACCAGCGCGACGACTGCCACCTCTGCGACCTCGCGCTGGGGCTGCTGGCCGAGGTCCGGGCGCCGGAATTCGAGAGCGTGTTCGTCGACGGCGACGAGGCGCTGGAGCAACGCTACGGCATCCGCGTGCCGGTGCTGCGCGACGAGGATCGCGGCGTCGAGCTGGAGTGGCCGTTCGACGTGGCGAAGCTGGAGCGATTCCTCGGCCCGTAGGAGCGCCCATTTGGGCGCGACATTTCTGCGCAAATCCCGTCGCGCCCAAATGGGCGCTCCTACGGAATAGGCGTGAACACCACCTTCGTCGCCACCGCGATCGCGTCCGGGATCAGGCCGGTATCGGCCCAGTCGCCGCCGCCGACGCCGAAGGCCAGCCGCGACACCGTGGCCTTGCCGGCGAGCACCGGCTTCGCGCCCGGCGTCCAGGTGAATTCCAGCGTCACCGGCTTGTCCACGCCGCGCAGCGACAGCGTGCCGTCGGCGGCGTAGCGATTGCCGCCGAGCGCGCGGAATTTCGTCGCGGTGTAGTGCGCCTGGGCGAATTTCGCGCTGGCGAAGAAGTCGTCGCCGCGCAGTTCGCCGTCGTAGTCGTCGTTGCCGGTAGTCGCGGTCGCGAGCGGGATGGTCACGTCGAGTTTCGCGTTCGCCAACTGCGCCGGATCGAACGACAGCTTCGTGCTGAATCCCGGGAACCTGCCGGTGAACACCTCGCCCTGGTATTTGCCGGCGAAGGTCAGCGCCGAGCCCGGCGCCTGCACGTAATCCTTGGCAAAAGCCGCGGCGGCGAACGCCGGCGCCGCGAACAACAGCAACGGAAGCAAAAGGGATTTAGGCGACATCGTGGTTCTCCTGCGTGGGGGTGCGCAACCAGCCGCGCGGCAGCATGCGCGCCAAAGTGGCGTCGCGCTGGAACAGGTGGTGGTAGATCGCCGCCGCGGCATGCGCGGCCGCCAGCGCGACCAGCGCCCAGAACAGCCATTCGTGCAGATCCTCGGTGAACTCGTGCAGGTCGTGGTCGTGCGCGGCGATGGACGGCAGGTTGAACAGCCCGAACCATTGCAGCGGGAAGCCCGCGGCGGAGTTCATCACCCAGCCGCTGATCGGTACCGCGAACAGCAGCAGGTACAGCGCGACGTGCATCGCCGAAGCCGCGCGTTCCTGCCATGTCGGCGTGCCTGGCACCGGCGCGGGGCGACCGGCGTACAGGCGCCACAGCAGGCGCGCGAGGGCCAGCGCGAGGATGGTGATGCCGACCGACTTGTGGAAGGCGAACACGGCGATCTTGTCCGGGCCGCGCGCCATGTCGCCCATCAGCAGGCCGACGGTTCCCTGCGCGAGCAGCAGCAGCACGATCAGCCAATGGAAGGACTGGCTCACCGCGCCCCAGCGTTCGTTCGGATTCTTCAGGCTCATGGATGCGTTTCCGGCGTCGTGTCATTGGTGGTGGATGGTGAATCGGTCTTGTCGGAACCGGAATCGTCGTTGCCGGCGCCCGCGCGCAGGGCTTCGGCCTCGATGCGCAGTTGCACCTCGTCGCCGATCACCGATTTCCACGCATCGATGCCGAAATCGCTGCGCTTCAGCGTCGCGGTCGCGGAAAAACCCGCGGTTCGGCGGAACGGCGGCATGGGATGCCGTTTCAACTGGTTGAACGCGACATCGAGGCAAGCGTCGTGCGCGACGCCGCGGATTTCCATGTCGCCGCAGACGCGCGCATGCGTCGCGTCGACCGGCTCGATCCGTGTTGAGAGGAAGCGCGCGACCGGATGTTTCGCGGTGTCCAGAAGGTTCGTCGCCTGCACGGCCCGGGTCCACTTCGCATCGCCCATGTCGAGCCGGTCCAGCGGCACTTCGACCGTGAGCTTCGCGCTGCTCCAGTCGTCCGGGTCGAACCACAGTTCGCCATGGCTGCCCGACACCGTGCCCATCGCCTGCGAGAAGCCGGCATGGCTGACTGCAAACAGCACGCGGGTATGCACCGGATCGAGTTCGTAATGCGCGGTTTCGGCCGTCGCGGCCAACGGTAGCGCGAACGCGAGCAGGGCGAAGGCGAGTCGGTACGGCCGGGGCATGGCGGATCTCGCGGCGGGTCGGTGCGGATTCTAGGCACAGACGCGATGAACGCCGGATGTTGCGGCTGGAACGCGACGTTGCGAGGATGCAGCCGGGGAGTGCTTCGGGGGAACCATGCGCCGGATCGCATGCTGGTTGCTGGCGGGATGCCTGGCCGCGGGTTCGGCGTGGGCGGCCGTGCCGGAAATCCCGCGTTTCCGCATCGTCGGCAGCGCCCAGGGGCTGCCGGCCAGCGACAACAAGGCGCTGGCGCTGGACCACGAGGGCTACCTGTGGATCGCCACCGCCGACGGCCTCGCCCGCTTCGACGGCATCGGCATGCGCATCTGGCGCTACGACCCGGACGACCCGCGCGGATTGCCGGGCAACAACATCCAGGCCTTGCACGTGGATGCCCGCGATCGCGTGTGGTTCGCGATCGAGGGGGGCGGCATCGGCATGCTGGATGCGCCGAACCGCGACCTGCACCTGTACCGCAAGGCCGACCACCCGCAAATCGGCAGCGACGAGACCTGGGCCATCACCAGCCGCGGCGACGACCTGTGGTTCGGCACCTACGATGCCGGCGTGCACCGCATGCAGGCGGACGGGCGCATCGAACGCTGGACGGCGAAGGACGGCCTGCCGTCGGATCTCATCCTCTCGCTGGCGTTCGATGCCGCAGGCACGCTGTGGGTCGCGACCGACAACGGCCTCGGCCGCATCGTCGGCGGGCATGCGTCGAGCGTGCCGTTCCCGGGCGTGGAATCGCAGCCGATGGTGTACACGCTGACGCCGGAGGGCGGCGCGCTGTGGGTGGCGACGTCGGCGGGCGTATGGCGGCGCGACGCCGACGGACGCTGGACGCAGCCGGCGTGGTCGTCGATGTTCGAACGCCCGAACGCGATGAAAGCGATCGCGCGAGATGGCGATGGCTACTGGATCACCAGCCAGCGCGGCTTGTGGCGGCAACAGGGCGATGCGGTGCCTGTACCGGTCAAGCTCGGCGGGCCGGACATCCCGCATGCGATCGAATCGCTGGTGCGCCAGCCCGATGGCGCATTGTGGGTGCCGGTCTACGGCGCGGGCATCGGTTATTTGCGTTCGGACTGGCGCCGGCTCGCGCAGTACACGCAGGGCGCGGGCGGCCTGAACGGCAGCGTGTATCCGGCGGTCGCGCCAGCGCGCGGCGGCGGCGTCTGGCTCGGCGGTTACGAGGGCGTGATCGAACGCCTCGTGCCCGACGGGCGCATCGAACGCCTCGGCGCGGCGATCGACGATGGCCTGCGCGGCAAGAAGCTCAATTCCATCGTCGAGGACGATGCCGGGCGACTGTGGGCCGGCACCAGCAAGAGCCTGGTCCGCATCGGCACCGACACCATCGACGAATGGTTGCCGGACGACGCGAGGGACCCGGTGCCCGACGGTCCGATCGAACACCTGCGCATCGCACCCGACGGCAGCCTGTGGCTGCTGGCCAACAGCGGTGGCGTGCAGCAACGCGACGGGAAAACGGGCCGGATACTGCTCGACCTGCGCGCCGGCGATGCCGGCGGGCTCGACCTGGTCGACGCGGAACAGCTCGACCTCGCGCCGGATGGAACGCCGTGGGTCGCCGACGCAGGCGGCATGCGCCGCTTCGATCCCCGCGCGCGTCGTTTCCGCGACGAGCCATCGCTTGCCGGCGAACGCGTGTACGGATTCGCATTCGACGGCAACGACGGGCTCTGGCTGCAGCGGTTGGCCGGACTCGAGCATTACCGTCGTGCGAACGACGGATGGACACTGGTCGAACGCATCGGCCAGGCGCAGGGCATGCCGGCGGTCGGCGCCGCGGGCATGCGCATGGACCTGCGCCACCGCCTGTGGATCAGCACCACGCGCGGCCTGTATTGCTGGGACCCGGTGAAGCGCACGCTGCGCCATTACGGCGCGCAGAGCGGATTGAGCAGCGAGGAGTTCATCGACCGCGGCATCGCGATTGCCGATGGCGGCAGCCTGCTCGCGGCAGCGACGATGGATGGTTCGGTCGTGCTGGTCGATGCGGCGATGGCGGATGTACCAGGCATGACGCCGAGCCTGCGCCTGGATTCGGTGTCGGTGCGGCGCAACGGCGACTGGCAGCCGTTGCCGCAGGGACGCGAACCGGAACTGCCCTGGGACGAGCACGAGATGCGCATCGATGCGCGCCTGTTGTCCTACGACGATCCCAGTTCGAACCGCTACTGGAGCCGGATCGACGGTTACGACCGCGGCTGGATCGCGCAGGGCGCGGACGGCGGGCGCGTGATCGCCGGCCTGCCGCCGGGGCGTTACACACTGCGCATGCGCGCGGTGGATGCGAACGGCAATGCCGCGCGCGAACAGCACATCCGTTTCCGCGTGCTGCCTCCGTGGTGGCGAACCGCCTGGGCCTACGCCGGTTCCGTACTGCTCGGCATCCTGCTCATCGCATGGGGCGCGATAGCCTATCGCCGGCGTCTGCAGCGCCGCAGCGCGTGGCAGCTCGCCGAGCACAAGCGCGAGCTGGCCGAACAGGCATCGGAAGCGAAATCGCGTTTCCTCGCCACGCTCGGGCATGAAGTACGCACGCCGATGACCGGCGTGCTAGGCATGAGCGAACTGCTGCAGGGAACTTCGCTCGACGATCGGCAACGCGGCCATGTCGATGCGATCCGCCGCGCCGGCGAACACCTGCTGCGACTGGTCAACGACGCGCTCGACCTCGCCCGCATCGAAGCCGGGAAACTGCAGCTCGATCCGTCGGATTTCGAGTTGCGCGGCCTCGTCGACGATGTCGCGGGCCTGATGGCGCCGCTCGCCACGCAGCGCGGATTGCGATTCGCCACGAACATCGATCCGGCCGCGCCGCGTCGCCTGCGCGGCGACCGCGGCCGCATCTCGCAGATCCTGCTCAACCTGGTCGGCAACGCGATCAAGTTCACCGAGCAGGGCGAAGTCGCGCTTTCGGTTTCGCCGTTGTCGCCGCAGGGGGTCCGGCTCGAAGTTCGCGACACCGGCCCGGGCCTCAACGAGGAACAGAAGGCGCGGTTGTTCCGCCGTTTCGAACAGGCCGAAGGCGCGCGCACCGCGACGCGTTACGGCGGCAGCGGGCTCGGGCTCGCGATTTCGCAGGAACTCGCAGCGGCGATGGGCGGGCGCATCGCCGTCGACAGCACGCCGGGGCAGGGCACGCGCTTCACCGTCGAGCTGCCGATTGCGAATGCCGAATCGTCGCCGCAGGCGGTGGAGACGCGCGCCTCGCGCGATGTGCGATCCGGGACCGGCGCATTGCGGTTGTTGCTGGTCGAGGACGATCCCACCGTCGCCGAAGTCGTCGTCGGATTGCTGCGCGCGCAGGGCCATGAAGTCGTGCACGCGCTGCACGGACTCGCCGCGCTGACCGAAGTCGCATCGGGTAACTTCGATGCCGGCCTGCTGGATCTGGACCTGCCGGGGCTCGACGGCCTCGCACTGGCGCGCGCACTGCGTGCGCAAGGCTTCGCGAAACCGCTCATCGCCGTGACCGCGCGCGCCGACGGCGATGCGGAGCCTGCGGCGCGCGCGGCCGGCTTCGACGGATTCCTGCGCAAGCCGGTGACCGGTGCGATGCTGGCGGATGCGATTTCGGAAGCGCGCGGGAAATAATTTCCCTCTCCCCTTGAGAGAGAGGGTGGCGCGTAGCGCCGGGAGAGGGGAAATCCGAGTGTTGTCTGAAGCCCCTCTCCTGCCCCTGCGGGGCGTCCTCTCCCCCAAGGGGAGAGGAAAAAAGCAGAGCCTTCAGCGCTTGCTGGATTCGTGCACCGCATCCACCAGCGCGGCGACGTGTCCGGGATCCATGTCCGGCGAGAGGCCATGGCCGAGGTTGAACACGTGGCCCTCGCGCGAACCGCCGTTGCCGTCGCGGTATGCATCGAGCGCGATCCGTGCCTGCGCGCGGATCGCCTCCGGATTGCCGTACAGCGTCGCCGGATCGAGGTTGCCCTGCAGCGCGATCTTGCCCTGCACGCGGCGCGCGGCATCGTCCAGGGCAATCGTCCAGTCCACGCCTACGCCTTCGGCGCTGCTATTCGCCAACTCTTCCAGGTACGGTGCGTTTCCCTTGCCGAACAGGATCAGCGGCGTGTCGCCGCGATCGAGTTCGCGCGCGATGCGCACGAGGTAGGGCAAGGAGAATTCGCGGTACATCGCCGGCGACAACACGCCACCCCAGGTGTCGAATACCTGCAGCGCCTGCGCGCCGGCCGCGCGCTGTGCAGACAGATAAGCGATCACCGCATCGGTGTTCACCTGCAGCACGCGGTGCAGCAATGCCGGCTCGTTCAAGGCCATCGCCTTGATCCTGGAGAAGTTGTCGCTGCCGCCGCCTTCGACCATGTAGCAGGCCAGCGTCCACGGGCTGCCGGAAAAACCGATCAGCGGGACGGAGTCGTTCAGTTCACGACGAATCGTGCGCACCGCGTCCATCACGTAGCGCAATTCCGAATCCATGTCCGGAACGGCGAGTTTCGCCACGTCGTCGGCGCTGCGGATCGGGCGTTCGAACTTCGGGCCTTCGCCTTCGACGAAATACAGGCCCAGCCCCATCGCGTCGGGCACGGTGAGGATGTCGGAAAACAGGATCGCGGCGTCGAGGTCGAAGCGGCGCAGCGGTTGCAGCGTGACTTCGCAGGCGAGTTCGGGGTTCTTCGCCATCGCGAGGAAGCTGCCGGCCTTGGCGCGCGTGGCGCGGTATTCGGGCAGGTAGCGCCCGGCCTGGCGCATCAGCCACACCGGCGTGCAGTCCACGGGTTCGCGGCGCAGTGCGCGGAGGAGGCGGTCGTTTTTGGGCTGGGAATTCGTCAACGTCGGATCCGTGGTGCAAGTTGTTGGTTGTTGGTTGTTGGTTGTTGGTTGTTGGTGGAAGGCTTTTCGCCATCAACCAGGAACCAGCAACCAGGAACTAGCCTTTCGGCGCATCCGCGCCTTGCGCGAACATCAACTGGAAACCTTTTCGCAATTGCAAATCGCGTGCATGTTCCAGCGCGACCAGCGCACTTTGCTGATCGGGGAACTGTTCGCGCTTGAGCGTGCTGCGGCCGCCGATCTGCCCGGTCTCGCGCAGCAGCGACCAGCCGCCGAGCAAGTCGGCTTCCAGTTGCAGCTGGACGAAGCGCGGCGATTCGCGGCCGTCCGGGCGTTGTTGCAGCAGCAGGCGCATCCGCGAATTGTAGCGGGGCGCCGCCGGCGGGCGCCCACGCCGTATGCTGGCCGCCTCGCCATGGCGGATGCCTTCGATGCGCAACATCGACCTGAGCTCATGGAATGCCGCGCTCACCACGCTGCTCGGGCTGGTGGTCGTGTCGCTGGTGGCGGTCGGCATCCGCCTGCTGGTCATGCAGACCATCCAGCGCCGGCAGCAGGCCCAGAACCGGCAGATCAACGAGCGCCTGCGCACGCTGATCGCGGCCTACAAGACCCTGGGCGGTTCGTTCACCGGCGAACTTTCGGTCGATCCGGCGCACAAGCGCGACCTGCGCCGCCGCGCGGACGAATCGGTATCGGTGGAAGCGGCCGCGGCCGCGGATCCGGGCATCGCGCTGGGCGAGGCGTCGCGCACGCAGGCCGACGATGATTCGGCCGGCGAACGCCGGCGCCGCATCCGCGATGCGGTCGAGGCGGCGCTATCCGACATCATCCTGCTCGGCACCGCGGAGCAGGTGCGCCTGGCAGCCGAAGCCGCGAGCGAGATGGTGGCCGGGAGGCCGGTCAAGCTCGCCGCGCTGGTGGTGTCGCTGCGCGGTTTCATCCGCGAAGCGCTGGACCTGGCGCCGGTGCCCGCGGGCGTGGTCATTCCCGAACAGGGGCCGCTGCGCACGACATCCTCCTCCGGTGGCGGCAAGCGCGGTGGTGAAGGCGGCGATGGCGGGAATGCGGGCGGAGGTGGCGGTGGCGGGGGAATGGGCGGAGGCGGGATGGGCGGCGCGATGGGTGCCGGTGCCGGCGGCATGGGCATGGGCCTCGGCCTCGGGCACCACGCCGCGCAAGGCGACGATCAATCGTCTTGAACGTTCACGCCGACGCGAGCGTGGCGCGCACCGAGTTCTCGTCCACCCCGGCCACGATTTCCGCGCGCCCCGGCCCGCGCCAGAGCACGAAACGCAGGCCGGACGCGGTGGCCTTCTTGTCCAGGCGCATGCGCGCGAGCAGGGCCTCGGGATCGAGTCCGGGCGGGATTGCGACCGGCAACCCGAAGCGTTCGAGCAAGTCCGCCAGCCGATCCGCATCAGCGTCGGCGGCCATGCCGAGCCGGGCCGAGAGCCGCGCCGCGAGCACCATGCCGACCGCGACCACCTCGCCGTGGTTGAGCCCGGTGTAGGCCTGTTCGGCCTCGATCGCGTGGCCGAAGGTGTGGCCGAAGTTCAGCAGCGCGCGCTCGCCGCGTTCGAACGGATCGCGTTCGACGATCGCGGCCTTGTGCGCGCAGCTGCGGGAAATCGCTTCGGCCAATGCGTCACCGTCGTTGGCGAGCAAAGCGTCGACGTTCTGTTCGAGCCAATCGAGGAAATCAGTGTCGCGGATCGCGCCGTACTTCACCACCTCGGCGAGGCCGGCGCGCAGCTCGCGAACGGGAAGCGTGCGCAGCGTGTCGGTGTCGGCCAGCACCGCGACCGGCGGATGGAACGCGCCGACCAGGTTCTTGCCGGCATCGAGGTCGAGCCCGGTCTTGCCGCCGACCGAGGAATCGACCATCGCCAGCAGCGAAGTCGGTAGTTGCACGCAATCGATGCCGCGCATCCAGCACGCGGAAGCGAAGCCGGCCAGGTCGCCGACCACGCCGCCGCCGAGCGCATACACGCAGGCGTCGCGGGTGGCGCCGAGGTCCGCGAGCGATTGCAGCACGCGTTCGAACTGCGGCAGGCGCTTGGATTCCTCGCCCGCAGGCAGCACGCATTCGCCGACGACGAGTCCATCGCGTGAACGCAGCGCATCGACGACGCGCCGTGCATACAACGGCGCGACGTTCGCATCGCTCACGATCAGGGCATGGCGTCCGCGCGACGGCGCGAGCAAGGCATCCGCATCGCCGAGCAATCCCGCACCGATGCGGATCGCGTAGGGCTTCGCGCCACCAACGTCGATGGAAATCATGCGGCGATGTTCCCGCGTTGCCACTTCACGGCGAGCAATTCGGCCAGTGCCATCGCCGCGTGCGTCGCGTTGTCGTTGCCGGTATCGAAGCGCAAATCCGCAACCTCGTCGTACAGCGGGCCACGGATCGAAGCGAGTTCCTGCAATGCCTGTTCGCGATCCGGGCGCTGCAGCAGCGGGCGGCTGCGGTCGCGGGCGAGGCGCTGCAGTTGCGCGGACACGTCGAGGTGCAGGTGCACGACGAAGCAGCGTTCGCGCAACAGCCGGCGGTTGTCGGCATCCAGCACTGCGCCGCCGCCGGTGGCCAATGCCAGTCCGTCGTCGGCGAGCAAGGCCTGCAGCGCCGCGGATTCGCGGGCGCGGAAACCGGCCTCGCCCTCGCATTCGAAGATGGTCGCAATGCCCGCGCCGCTGCGGTCCTCGACCTCGTGGTCGAGGTCGGCGAAACGCAGGCCGAGGCGTTCTGCCAGCAACCGCCCGACGGCGCTCTTGCCGGCGCCCATCGGTCCGACCAGCGCGAGGTTGGGGGCGGGATTCATCGGCGCGATCTTAACAATCCGGCGCCTAGTCTGGCCGTCCCCGGCAGCCGCCGCCATCAGCAGGGATACGCCATGTCCGTCGCCAAGATCGTCGAACTCAACGCCTCGTCCAAGACCAGCATGGAAGACGCGGTGAAGACCGGCCTGAAGAAAGCCGGGGAAACCATCAAGAACATCAAGGGCGCGTGGGTCAACGAAATCAAGGTCGTCACCGACGACAGCGGCAATGTCGCCGAGTGGCGCGTCAACCTGCGCGTGACCTTCGTGGTCAGCTGAGCGGCAGCGGATCCAATGGCCGCCGCGTCGCATCCAGGCGCACGTGGCGGTCGGCGATGGCCGGCAAGGTGCGCAGCGCCTGCCGGCTGACGCGTTCGAAGAACTGCACGAAGCGCAGCACTTGCGCATGGGTCATCGCCTGGCGATCGGGATTCGCCTTCTGCAGCGTCACTTCCTGTTGCCAGCGCCATTCTGGCACGATTTCGAAGCCCGGGCCTTCAAGGAACAGCATGCGGTCGATGCGCTCCCACAGCGGCGGGTAATTGCGGCCGAGCACGGCGTTGCACCAGCGCCGCCAGGTGCCGTCGGCATCCTCGTCGCGTTCCAGCGCATTCAACGGGGAAACGAGTTCGGCATCGGTTTGCGCCGGCACCTTCTGGAACCAGCCTTCGAACAGCACCAAATCGGTATCGCGAGCCGTCGGCCATTTCGATGGCGGCAGGCGGCGGTCGGCGATCTTGTCGAAGCGCGGAAGTTTTGCCGCGCGGCCTTCGCGCAGTGCATCGATGGTGTCGATGGCGAGCGGCACGTCGTGGCTGCCGGGGGCCCCGCGCGTGGCCAGCAGCGGATGCACCTCGCGGCCCAGCGCCAGGCGTTCGCGCCGACCGAGGTAGAAGTCGTCGATGGACAGCACCACCGCGCGCAACCCGCGTGTCGCGGCGAGCGCAGCCACCTGCGCCGAGAGCGTGGACTTGCCGCTGCCCTGCAGCCCGGCGATGGCATAAACGCGCAAATCGTGGGCCAGCGCATCGTCCAGCACCGCGGCGACGAAGGGTTCGGAATAGCCGGCGGGCGAGGGAGAATGCGTACGGCTTGCCATCGCGCGACAATAGCGCAATGGACCCGTTGCTCGCCGAAGCCCTGGCCACCTTCACCCGCTTGTTCGACGAGGCCGAGGCCGCGCGCGAACCCGACCGCACCGCGATGACGCTCGCGACCATCGGCGCGAACGGCCCAGCCGCGCGCATTGTGCTGCTGAAGACGCACGGGCCGGAAGGATTCGTGTTCTACACCCACCTCGACGGGCGCAAGGGCCGCGAACTGCAGGCCGATCCGCGCGCGGCGCTGATGTTCCACTGGCCGCGCGTGCGCCACGGTATGCAGGTGCGGATCGAGGGCGATGCCTCGGTCGTCGCCGACGCCGAAGCCGATGCCTATTTCGCCGGACGCCCGCGCATGAGCCAGATCGGCGCCTGGGCTTCGCGCCAGTCGGAAACATTGGAAGCGCGCGAGACCTTCGAGCGCCGGCTGGAAATGGCCGAGGCCGAGTTCGAGGGCCGCGACGTGCCGCGCCCGCCGCGCTGGGGCGGATTCCGCATCGCGCCGCGCAGCATCGAGTTCTGGTACGGCGCGCAGTTCCGCCTGCACGAACGCCACCTGTACGAACGCGACGGTGCGGGGAAGTGGTCGAAGCGGATGTTGTATCCGTGAGTGCAACGCGCGGCCCGCGCCGCATTGTGTGCCTGACCGAGGAACCGACCGAAATCCTGTACGCCCTCGGCGAGCAGGACCGCGTCGTCGGCATCAGCGGCTTCACCGTGCGCCCGCCGCGGGCACGCAAGGAAAAGCCCAAGGTCAGCGCGTTCACCAGCGCCAAGATCGACGAAATCCTGAAACTGCAACCGGATTTCGTCGTCGGTTTTTCCGACATCCAGGCCGACATCGCCGCGGAGCTCGTGCGCCGCGGCATCGAGGTATGGATCTCGAACCACCGCAGCGTCGACGGCATCCTCGATTACGTGCGCCGGCTTGGCGCGCTGGTCGGCGCTGGCGACAAGGCGAATGCCTACGCCGACGAATTGAAGCGCGGACTGGATGCCATCGAAACCGAATCCGCGAAGCTGTCGCGGCGGCCCAAGGTTTATTTCGAGGAATGGGACGAACCGCCGATCACCGGCATCCGCTGGGTCGCCGAACTCGTGCGCATCGCCGGCGGCGACGACGTGTTCCCCGAACGCGCGCTGGAACCGCTGGCGAAGGCGCGCATCCTCGAAGACGGCGATGAAGTCATCCGCCGCGCGCCGGACATCATCCTCGGCTCATGGTGCGGCAAGAAATTCCGCCCGGAGAAAGTCGCGGCGCGTCCGGGCTGGAACGCGATTCCCGCGGTGCGCGACGGCGAGCTGCACGAGATCAAGTCGCCGATCATCCTGCAGCCCGGCCCGGCGGCACTGACCGATGGCGTGCGCGAAATCGCGCGGATCATCCAGGATTGGGCAACGAAACAATCGTAGGGCGGGCCTTGGCCCGCCGATGGCGATTCAACGTGGGTAGAAATCCCGGCTGAGGCGCACAGTCGAGGTCGAACCCGGCGCGAGTTGCGCGCGGATGTCGAACGTCAGCGTGTCCGGGGCAGCGATCGGAACGAGTGCGATGCGATCGACGAAATCGCCGGTGCGCACTTCGCGCAAAGGCAGCGGGCGTTCGCCGCCCTTGAGGTCGGAGACCGTGGCCTGCAACGACACCGGCGTGGCGTTGTCGCCGTTCGCATCGCGCACGGTGAGCAGCAGCAGCGCCTGGTTCGGTTCGCGCGCGATGCCGTAGCCGGCCGCGACCGATTCCTGCAAGTCCGCGGTTTCGACCACGTTCGCGCGCAAGGTGATGCCGTTGCTGGTGGCGGTGGCGCCGTTCGTCGCATCTCCGGGCGTGGTCGCGGCCACCGGTGCGCGGGACGGCGTGTCGCCGCGGTCGCAACCCGCGAGCGCGAGGCAGAGCAGGGCGGGGATGCGGAATGCGTGCATGTTCGTTCGCCTCAGTCGTTCATCGCGGACAGTTCGCGGCCGCGTTCGCGCGCGGCGTGGATGGCGCGCGCGACGATGGCGCGGAAGCCGTCGCGTTCGAAGCTTTCCAGCGCCGCCTGCGTGGTTCCGTTCGGCGAAGTGACGCGCTTGCGGAGTTCGTCGGGCGCTTCGCCGGATTCGGTAAGCATGCGCGCCGCGCCGAGCACGGTCTGCAATGCCAGCGCACGCGCGGCGTCGGGAGGCAGGCCCTCTGCTTCACCGGCGGCGATCATCGCTTCGGCGAGCAGGAACACATAGGCCGGGCCGCTGCCGGACAACGCGGTCACGGCATCCATCTGCATTTCGTCGCCGATCCATGTGGTCGGACCGGTCGAGGCGAGCAATTGTTCGGCGACCGCGCGCCCATTTGCGTCGACATTGGCGTTCGCAAAGAGGCCCGTGGCGCCGGCGCCGAGCAGGGCGGGCGTGTTCGGCATCGCGCGCACCACGCCAAGGCCGCCGCCGAGCCAGTGTTCGATCTGCACGCCGGAGATGCCGGCGGCGACGGACACGACCAGCGGTTTTTCCGCCTGCGCCAGTGGCGCCAGCGTTTCGCACACCGTGCGCATCACCTGCGGTTTGACCGCGAACATCCACACATGCGCGCCTTCGACCGCTTCGGCGGCAGTCGGGTAGGCCTTGATGCCGAAATCCCCGGCCAGCGACTCGCGCACCGGATCGATCGGTTCGGCGACGCGGATCGTGGCGGGATCGCATCCCTGCGCGACCAGGCCACCGACCAGGCTGCGCACCATGTTGCCGCCGCCGATGAAGGCGATGGTCGTTGCGAACGTCATGCGGTTTCCTTCGGGGGACGCGGGCCGAACAAGGCGCTGCCGATGCGGACCATGGTCGCACCTTCGGCGATGGCGACGGCGAAGTCGTCGCTCATGCCCATCGACAACGTGTCGGCTTGCGGATGCGATTCGCGCAGGCGTTCGAACAGTCCGCGCATGCGGGCGAACGCGGGGCGGCGCCGTTCCGGATCGGCATGCGGGGCGGGAATCGCCATCAGCCCGCGCAGGACGAGGCGCGGTTCGGCGGCGACGGCTTCGGCCAGCGCCTGGATGTCGTCCGGGCGACAACCGTGCTTGCTCGCCTCGTCGTCGATATTCACCTGCAGCAGCACGTTCAGCGGCGGCGACCCGTCCGGGCGATGGCGGGCGAGGGCGGTCGCGAGCTTGGGCCGGTCCACCGTCTGCACCCAGTCGAACAAGCGTGCCGCCTCGTTCGCCTTGTTCGATTGCAGGTGGCCGATCAGGTGCCATTCCAACCCGAGTCCGGCGAGCGCGGCGATCTTGCCCGCTGCTTCCTGCACGTAGTTTTCCCCGAACGCCTTCTGGCCAAGTTCGGCCAGGGCCGCGACCTCGCCAGCGGTCCTGGTCTTGGACACCGCGAGCAGGCGCGCGGCGGCTGGCCGGCCGGCCGCGCGCGCCGCGTTATCCAAACTGTGCAGGACGTCGACAAACGCCCGGCGATACGGGTTCATGGATCGATTGTCGGCTCTTGCGGGAGGCATATACTGCCTGCGGCCCCCTGTCTTGCGACAGCGGGTTCAAGGGCGCTGCATGGAAGCTGCGCCCGCCGGGCTTCGCCGCGAAAGCGTCGGGGTGCCGGCACGCGAGGACGGGACCGATCTTCGTGCGGGATTCCCGCATGCGGCGGAACCGGGACTCGAAGCGTCGCGGCGGGGCTGGATGGCCCCGATGCGGTTACGACGACTCGCGCGGCACCGGGGGAACGACCGCCGCGCACAAGGGGAGTAGTGCCACCATGGATATCGCTGAACTTCTCGCGTTTTCGGTCAAGAACAAGGCTTCCGACCTCCACCTTTCGGCGGGACTGCCGCCGATGATCCGCGTCGATGGCGACGTGCGCCGCATCAACATCCCGGCGCTGGACCACAAGCAGGTGCACGCGCTGGTCTACGACATCATGTCGGACAAGCAGCGCCGCGATTACGAGGAATTCCTCGAAGTCGACTTTTCGTTCGAGATCCCCGGCCTGGCGCGCTTCCGCGTCAACGCCTTCAACCAGAACCGCGGCGCCGGCGCGGTGTTCCGCACCATTCCCTCCGAAGTGCTCACGCTCGAGGATCTCGGTTGCCCGCGCATCTTCAAGGAACTGATCGACCAGCCGCAGGGCCTGATCCTGGTGACCGGCCCGACCGGTTCGGGCAAGTCGACCACGCTCGCGGCGATGCTCGACCACGTCAACAAGAACGAATACGCGCACATCCTCTCGATCGAGGACCCGATCGAGTTCGTGCACACCGCGCAGAAGTGCCTGATCAACCAGCGCGAAGTGCACCGCGACACCCACGGCTTCAACGAAGCCCTGCGCAGCGCGTTGCGCGAGGATCCGGACTACATCCTGGTCGGCGAAATGCGCGACATCGAGACGATTCGCCTGGCGCTGACCGCGGCCGAAACCGGCCACCTGGTGTTCGCCACCCTGCATACATCGAGCGCGGCGAAGACGATCGACCGCATCATCGACGTGTTCCCCGCCGGCGAGAAGCCGATGGTGCGCTCGATGCTGTCCGAATCGCTGCGCGCGGTGATCTCGCAGGCCCTGCTGAAGAAGATCGGCGGCGGCCGCACCGCGGCCTGGGAAATCATGGTCGGCACGCCCGCCATCCGCAACCTGATCCGCGAGGACAAGGTCGCGCAGATGTACTCGGCGATCCAGACCGGCCAGCAGTCCGGCATGATGACCCTCGACCAGCACCTCCAGGACCTGGTGAAGCGCGGCGTCGTGACCAAGCAGCACGCCCGCGAATACGCCAAGGACAAGCGCCTGTTCGACTGACGCCAGACGAAGCCGGAGAACGACATGAGCAGCATCGATTTCACCAGCTTCCTCAAGCTGATGGCGCACCAGAAGGCGTCGGACCTGTTCATCACCGCGGGCATGCCGCCGTCGATGAAGGTGCACGGCAAGATCTCGCCGATCACCCAGAGCCCGCTCACGCCGCAACAGTCGCGCGACCTGGTCCTGAACGTGATGAGCCCGCCGCAGCGCGAGGAATTCGAGAAGACCCACGAGTGCAACTTCGCGATCGGCGTGGCCGGCGTCGGCCGCTTCCGCGTCTCGTGCTTCTACCAGCGCAACCAGGTGGGCATGGTCCTGCGCCGGATCGAGACCAAGATCCCGACGGTGGAGGAGCTGAACCTGCCGCCGATCATCAAGACCCTGGCGATGACCAAGCGCGGCATCATCATCTTCGTGGGCGCGACCGGCACCGGCAAGTCTACCTCGCTGGCGGCGATGATCGGCTACCGCAACCAGAACTCGACCGGCCACATCATCACCATCGAGGACCCGATCGAGTTCGTGCACAAGCACGAGGGCTGCATCATCACCCAGCGCGAGGTCGGCATCGACACCGACAGTTGGGACGCGGCGCTGAAGAACACCCTGCGCCAGGCGCCGGACGTGATCATGATCGGCGAGGTGCGCACCCGCGAGGGCATGGACCACGCCATCGCCTTCGCCGAAACCGGCCACCTGGTGCTGTGCACCCTGCACGCGAACAACGCCAACCAGGCGATGGACCGCATCATCAACTTCTTCCCCGAGGACCGCCGCGGGCAGTTGCTGATGGACCTGTCGCTGAACCTCAAGGGCGTGGTCGCGCAGCAGCTGATACCGACCCCCGACGGCAAGGGCCGGCGCGTGGCGATGGAAATCCTGCTCGGCACGCCGTTGGTGCAGGACTACATCCGCGACGGCGAGATCCACAAGCTGAAGGAAGTGATGAAGGAATCCGTGCAACTGGGCATGAAGACCTTCGACCAGAGCCTGTTCGAGCTCTACCAGGCCGGCGAGATCAGCTACGAGGACGCGCTGCGCTACGCCGACTCGCAGAACGAGGTGCGCCTGCGCATCAAGCTCGCGCAAGGCGGCGATGCGCGCACGCTGGCGCAAGGCCTGGACGGGGTCGAGGTCGCGGAACTGCGCTGAACCATCCAGCGTTGCACGAGGAAGCCGGGCAATGCCCGGCTTTTTCGTTCCCGGGGTTCGGTCCCCGTGGCAGGCAAACCCTGCCGCGGGGCGTCGACCTTCTCGCGCACGCATGGCTTGCAGCTTCGGGTCGTTGCGGGCTTCGCGCCGGATCCGCTCGGGCCCGGCGCGCAAGGCCCGGCTTGGCCCGTTTCTTGCATTCGGTCACAACGCTGGCCGGGTTTGTCGGGTTTCCGCGTTTGCTCAGATCGGGCGGCTTCAGCCTAAAACCGTGACGGAGTTATCATTCTCGTTCGGCCCATGGATCGGTCCTTCAATCGAGTCATCACCGGCGGATCATCCCGATCCGCCCAACAGGGGGAAAAAATGCGTACTTTGCTTGGCGTATCCATTGCCGCCGTGGTACTGGCATCCGCCGCCAATCCGGCCAAGGCCGGAACCGAAAATCGCTTCCAGAACGCGCAGGGCGGCGTCGTATGCCAGCTCAGCATCCCCACTTCGGACACCATGGCCAGGGCGAAGGCAACCGGTTTCCGCAACGAAGGGACCACCACCGCGTACGCGATCTGCGGCATGGAATCCTCGAACAGCCACAGCGACGTCGGTACGATCCTGCAACTCAGCATGGGCCTGTACTCGTTGAACCAGTCCGCGAAGACCGTGAGTTGCACCGCCGTCAACGGGTTCGCGAACGGCGCCCCGATCTATTCGACCAAGAATGCGAGC
Organism: Lysobacter lycopersici; assembly: GCF_007556775.1. Classification (GTDB taxonomy): domain Bacteria; phylum Pseudomonadota; class Gammaproteobacteria; order Xanthomonadales; family Xanthomonadaceae; genus Pseudoluteimonas; species Pseudoluteimonas lycopersici. The sequence goes on along the minus strand of NZ_CP041742.1, from coordinate 1,258,337 downwards.
GTGCCCGCGAACGGCACCACGGCGACCCTGAGCTTCGACGCCTCCGACTTCGGCGGGACGGCGGGCGACCCGTTGCCGGAAAGCGACTTCTGGTCGATCACCTGCGCCCTGCCGGGGAATTCGGCCATCGGCAACCTGGTGACCAAGTTCACCGTGAACACTCCCAACTGAATCGTCGCTCGGCCCGGCCATGAACCCAGGTAGTGATCCGGGTTCGCGCATGGCGGGCGGATCTCCATTCAGTGCTTCGATCCATTACAGGCGGATCCCTCGGATCCGCGGAATTAGGGGGAACAAATGCGTATTTTGCTAGGCGTATCCATCGCCGCCATGGTGTTGGCATCCGTCGCCCAACCCGCCGGTGCGGCAGTCGAAACCCGCAAACAGGCCGCGCAGGGCGGCGTCGTGTGCAAGCTCACCGACATGAGCCTGAACCTCACGGTCAAGGCGAAGGCGACCGGCCTTCGAAACGAAGGCGACACCAGCGCGTTCATCATCTGCGGGATGGAATCCGCGAACAGCCAGGAGGCCATGGGCACGATCAAGGGCCTCACCATCGGGCTGTATTCCCTGAACGGGGTTTCGGCGTCGGTCACCTGCACTGCCGTCAACGGTTATGCGAACTCCACCCCGCTCTATTCCTCCAAGACGCTGGCGACGAACACGAACGGCACGGCAGCGACCATTAACTGGGACGCTTCCGATTTCGGGGGAACGGCGGGCAATCCGCTCGCGCAGAACGACTATTGGTCGATCACCTGCAACTTGCCGGCGAAAACCAGCGTCGGCTACATGGTGACCCAGTTCAACGTGAACGTCCCGGCAACCTGAGCGGATCCCGGCTTCGTTCGAACCCCGGCCTCGCGCCGGGGTTTTTGTTTGTGGCGAGGCGATGACTGGCCGGTCGGGTCCGGCGTTTTCGTTGGCCGTTGCAGGGGGCCATTCCGGCCCGATCCGGGAGGAAGTTCGAATGCATACCTATCCGTGGTTGCCACGTCCGCCGTCGCTCTTGCCCTGGGGATGGGCATCAGCCAGCCCGCACAGGCCGTTACCCAGAACCGGTTGATCGCCGCCCTGGGCGCAGACACCTGCAAGCTGAGCGTCCCGACCACCGATAGCAAGGTGCGCCCGCGCGCCACCGGTTTCCGCAACGAGGGAACCACTAACGTCTTCGTGATCTGCACGATCCATACCGACAACGGTCCTGGCGGCAGCTTCGGCTCGGCTCCATTCATCGATGCGGGCCTCGCCGCGCTTTCGCTCGACGGCGCCGGGCACGACGTGCAGTGCACGGGCGTCAACTCGTTCAGCGTGCTCGGCGACCAACAGTACGTGACGAAGATCCAGAACACCGGCACCAACCTCACCCAGTTCTGGTGGATCGAGGATGACTTCGGCGTCAGCGACGGTAGCGGCATCCCCGGCACCGGTGCGTTCTCGATCACCTGCATCCTGCCGCCCAACGTAAGCCTCGACCTGGTGCTTGCCAACATGAGTGAAGACGTCGGCAGCTGACCGCGCTTGCGGTCGCCACGACGAAAACCCCGGCCTCGCGCCGGGGTTTTCGTTTGCCGGGGCCGATTACCGTGCCTTCGCGGCGTACTGTTCCAGTCCCAGCACGCCCAGTCCCTGTTCGAAGCGCACGTCGACAGGGATGTGCGCGGCCTCGAGGCGGTCGAGGTCGGCGGCGAGTTGCGGCTTCACCACGCCGAGCGTCTCGGTCATGCGCTTCGCCTCGGCGTAGTCGCCGTCGCCCTGCACGGTGAGCAGCTTGGCGCTGAGTGCGTTCACCGCGTCGCGCATCTTGTCGAAGTCGACGCGGTAGCGGCCGTCGGCTTCGCGCACGAAGGCGCCGCGCTCGGCGAAGAAATTGAAGCGGATCATGTTGGCCTTGCCGTGGGCGTCGCTGGCGCCGAAGCGCACCGAGCGCAGCATGCCGGCGAGGAAGGTGACGTAGCTGTCCATCAACTTCGACTTGTCGAGTTCGCCGCGTTGCGAGAGCGCATCGATCATGTACAGGCCGAGCACGTCGGCCTTGCCTTCCTCGAAGTTGGAGGAGAACTCCTTCAGCGCGTCGCTGACCGTGGTCTTGCCGGGATGCCCGTCCTTGTCGAGCACGTGCTTGATGCCGAGGCCGTGCGCGACCTCGTGGAACATGGTGTCCTCGAAGAAGGCGTCGAAGGTGACGTTGCCGAGCTGGTCCTTCGCGATCAGCTGGTTCGCGATCGGCACCAGGATCGCGTCGAACTTGGCGCGGATCACGTTCTCCAATTGCAGGCGGCGCGTGCCCTTGGCGAGCTGCACTTCCTCGTCGTTCGGCAGGTTGATGGCGATGGTCTTGGCGCCGACGTTGGCGTTGCCGCCGTAGTAAATCGCCGCGTAGGCGTTGAGGTCGGCGGCGGAGCCGGGCTTCTCGGCCTTGTATTTCGCATCCACCGGCAGGCCGGTCTGCAACGACGGCAGGAACTGCGCGAAGCGCGCGAGCTTCGCGCTCCACGCCTGGTCCTTGATGAGCACGAGGCCCTCGTACGCGGCCTTGTAGCCGAACAGCTGGTCTTCGTAGGTCTCGATCGGGCCGACGACGATGTCCACCGGATTCGACTTCATGTCCATCCAGGCCATGTCGCTGGGCCGGAAGTCGTCGCTGAGCAATGCGTCGGCGCGGATGTCGAGGTAGTGCGCAAAGGACTTGTCCGCGCTGTGCTTCGCCGCTTCGCGCAACAGCGATGCCGCGCGCGCGAGGTCGGCCGCATAGGCTTGGTGGTAGGGAACGGTGACGAGCTTGCCGGCGTCGTCGCGGCGCAGCAGGGTGTACCACGAGGCCTTGTCGGCGAGGTCGGCGTTCTCGAATTCCTCCTTGGTCATGTCGGCGGGATAGAACACGCCGCCGACCGGACGCGGGCCGATGCCGGGCAGGATCGGCGTGTCCTCGTTCAACCGGTCCCATGGCCCGAAATTCATCGCGAGCAGGTCCTTCGTCGCCGCGTCCGGCGCCTTCGCCAGCAGGCCGGCCTTGTCCGGCCACGATTGCTGCCAGTACAGGTCGTCCATGACTTCGCTGGCCTGCACCAGCAACGCGAGCATGCGCTTGCCCTCGTCGTCGAACGCGGACAGATCGGCCTTCAGTGGCACGGTGGCGTAATCGCCGGCGTGCTGTTCGGCATACGAGGGCGTGGCGGCGGGTTTGGCGGCATCGGTCGCGGCCGGTGCCTGCGCGTCGTTGCGGCAGGCGGCAAGAGCGAGCGTGGCGAGGCAGGCAAGCAGGAGCGGGTGGCGGCGCATGTGGAGTGTCCGGTGCGGGGAAAACCGCATCCTACGCCGCTCCGTTCACGCCGGGGAAAGGCGATCCGGGGCCCGCGCTAGAATGCCCGCATGAACGCAATGCCGGCCACGTCCCTCGCCAACCACTTGCTGGTGGCGCTGCCGTCGCTCGACGATCCAAACTTCGCGCGCAGCGTGGTGCTGCTGTGCCAGCACGACGCCGACGGCGCGATGGGCATCGTGGTGAACCGCGCGTCCGAATACCGCCTCGGCGAAGTGCTGTCGCAGGTCGGGTTGCAGGACGGGAACGAATCCCTGCGCGAACAGCCGGTGCTCGGCGGCGGCCCGGTGCATCCCGAGCGCGGCTTCGTGTTGCACGATGGCGAACGCGATTGGGAGTCGAGCCTGGCGATTGCCGATTCGCTGCGCATCACCACCTCCCGCGACGTGCTCGAGGCGATGACGAAAGGCGAAGGCCCGGAGCGCGCGGTCGTCGCGCTCGGCTGCGCCAGCTGGGGCGCGGGCCAGCTCGAATACGAACTTGGCGAAAACACCTGGATCACGGTGCCGGCGGATATGGAACTGCTGTTCGCGCTGCCGCTGGAAGCGCGCTGGCAGGCCGCGGCCGGGCGCATCGGCGTGGACCTTGCGCGCATGGCGGATTACAGCGGCCATGCCTGAAGCGAACGCCAGCGACATCCGCCGCGACGGCACCGTGCTCGGCTTCGACGTCGGCGCACGAAGGATCGGCGTGGCCGTCGGCAGCGCGTTCGGCCACGGCGCGCGCGCGCTGGCGGTGGTCGACGTGCACGCGCACGGCCCGGACTGGAACGAGATCGACCGCCTGCGCCGCGAATGGCGCCCGGACGGCTTCGTCGTCGGCGACCCGATGACGCTCGACGGCGGCGACCAGCCGATCCGCAAGTTCGCGCGCGCCTTCGCCGGCGAACTGCGTTCGCGCTATGCATTGCCGGTGGTGATGGTGGACGAACGCGCCAGCTCGATCGAAGCCGCGCAGCGTTTCGCCGCCGATCGCGCCGAAGGCCGACGTCGCAAGCGCGACGCCGCCGCGCTCGATGCCGTCGCCGCCGCAGTGATCGTCGAGCGCTGGCTCGCCGCGCCGCAGGATGCGCAACCCGTGTAAGGGCGCGGCATGCCGCGCCCCTACGTTTTCATCCACCGAATTCGATAAGCGAAACGCACATGACCGAGCAGATCGACGCCGACGGACGCCTGCGCCACCTGCTGCACCTCGAAGGCTTGCCGCGCGCCACGCTCGAGCGCCTGCTGCTGCGCGCCGAGGCGCTGCGCGACGCCGCGCTCGGCGGCACCACGTTGCGCGACACGCTCGCCGGAACCACGGTGTGCACGCTGTTCTTCGAACCATCCACGCGCACGCGTTCGAGCTTCCTGCTCGCGGCGCAACGGCTGGGCGCCGACACGCTGGCGTTCGACGCCTCGACTTCGTCCGCAAGCAAGGGCGAGACCGCGCTCGACACCCTGCGCAACCTCGAGGCGATGGGCGTGCGCGGCTTCGTCGTGCGCCACAAGGAAGACGGCGCGGTCGCCGCGCTGGCCGCGGCCGCGGCGCCGGGTACCGCGCTGGTGAACGCGGGCGACGGGCGCAGCCACCACCCGACCCAGGGCCTGCTCGACATGCTCACGCTGCGCCAGGCCAAGGGCACGGATTTCTCGGCGCTGAAGGTGCTGATCGTCGGCGACGTGAAGCATTCGCGGGTCGCGCGCAGCGACCTGCGCGCGTTGCGCACGCTGGGCACCGGCGAAATCCGCGTGTTCGGCCCGGTCGCGCTGTTGCCGGACGACGCCACGCTCGCGGATTGCGTGGTGCCCGACGATTTCGATTCGGCGCTGGATGGCGTGGACGCGGTGATGATGCTGCGCCTGCAGCGCGAACGCATGGAGGAAGGCCTGGTGCCTTCGCTCGAGGAATACCACCGCGATTACGGGCTGACCGAGGAACGCCTGCGCCGCGCCGCGCCGGATGCGGTGGTGCTGCATCCGGGGCCGATGAACCGCGGGGTGGAAATCGACGACGACGTCGCCGACGGCCCGCAGTCGCTGATCCTGCGCCAAGCCGCGAACGGCGTGGCGATGCGGATGGCGGTGCTGGAGGAAGTGCTCGACCGCAGGAAGTGGAGTCGCTGACTCAGCCCTTCTGCGCTTCAGCGAGGCGCTTCTTCGCGTCCGCCAACGCATCGGGCCGAGCCTGTCCCTTCGGCAGCGCTTCGTAGCCCGCGACTTCCTGCTGCAGCGTCGCGACTTCACCGGCGTGGTCGCCCATGCGCGACTGGATGTCGGCCTTCTGCCGCACGTACAGCAATTTGCGTGGGCCGTAGGCTTTCGCGATCGCGCGATCGACCGCGGTCAGGGCCTGCGGCAGGCGATCCATCTTGGCCAACGCGCTCGCGAGCCGCGCCGGCGGTTCATAGGAATCGGGCAATTCCTTTTCGCGTGCTTCGAGCATCTTCACTGCTTCGTCGCCTCGATCCAGCGCGACATAGGCCTGCGCACGCGCGTAGTCGAAGGTCTGCGCCAGCAGCGGATCCTTGATGCCGGTCGCGGCCTTTTCGAGGATGGCGAGGCGCTGTTCCTGCGCGTGCTTCGAACCGGCTTCGTCGCCATCGTCGGCGAGCGCGTAGGAAAGCGTGTTCCAGGCGTCGGCGCGATCGTCGGCGCTGGCATCAGCGGGCGGATTCGCGGTGAAGTCGCGCAGCCGCGCGACCGCTTCCGCATGCGCAAGTTTTGCGTCCCCTTCCTTCGCATCGCCGGCGCAGTCGAGCAGAATCGCGGAATAGTCCGCGGGCACCGCGGCGCCGCGCACTTCGGCGAGATGCGCGCGACCGACCTTGACGCAGGCCGCGTCGTCGCCGGCCTGCGACAGCGAGAACAGCCAGCCCATCAGCGCTTCGCTGCGGCGCGGCCATGCGACATCCGATTTCGCCACGGCGTTTTCGTAGTCGCCGGCGGCCTTGGCGTAGTCGCCCGAGGCCTGCGCGGCCTTGGCCGACACCATCAGTCGCGCGGGCGATTGCGGATCGGCGTTGGTGCTGTGCGCTTCCTCGATGCCGGCCAGCCCGTCTTCGACGAAGCCGCGGAATTCGCCCACCGACGCGGAACCCGGCCACAGGCCAGTGGCCTTGCCGGTCGCGGGATCGATCACGAAGAAGGTCGGCCAGACGTTGACCGAATATTTTTCGAGGAAACCGGCGTTCTCTTCCTTGTCGGTGTCGAGTTCGACCAGCACCACGCGTTCGCCGAGTGGCGCCAGCGCGGGATCGTTGAGCACGTAGTGCTGCATCGACAGGCAGGTGTGGCACCACGGCGCCCAAGCGTCGACCAGCAGCGCCTTGCCTTCGGCCTTGGCCTTCGCCATGCCTTCATCGAAGCTTTCGACCGCTGTCAGCGTGGCAGCGGCGGCGACAGGCGCGGCTTTCGCGGCGGGCGCAGTAGCGGTATTCGCTTGTTCGGTTTTCTGACAGGCGGCCAGGCCGAGGAGCAGGGCGGGGATCAGCAGGGACAGGGGGCGCAGTCGCCCTTCGACAAGGCTCAGGACAGGCATGGCGGGCTCCGTGGGGAGCGGCCATCGTAGCGCGAGCGGCATGCCGGTTTGTCGATGGGCTCAGGCGCGCCGGCTGAATCGCAGCGATTTGATGTAACCGAACAGCTCGCGCAGCGTGCCCCGGTACAGCCAGATGCTGCCGCACACCACGTACAGCGAGAGCGAGGCCGGCGCGTTCGCGGAGCGCATGAGATCCAGGGCCACGGGATCCTTGAAATGCCAGTAGAGGGCATAACAGCCGTCCACGGAGAACCATGTAGCGAAGATGGCCATGGGAAGTTGCCGCCATTTTCGATCCAGAACCGCCCGAAGACTGCACGGCGCCGTGAGGTAGGTGCAGGCGGCCATGATCAGACTGATGGGAATGTCCCAATCCGGCGCAGGCGTGTAGATCGAGCCCGCGATCAGCAGGCAAACACCGGCCGCCAGGGAAAACAGCTTCCACGGGCGCAGGTATTCTGATGGCGCGTACAGGAAGTTCATCACGCGTCGTCGAGCGACACGGGCGGCTCGAAACCCTCGCGCGCATCGTCCCAGGCCAACGCGCTGATCCACCAGCGGCCGTCGAGCCGCACGAACTGCATCTGCTTCGCGCCGCGCGTATGGAATGGCGTTCCATCCAGCACGCCGGATTTCTCGTACAGGCTTTCGCGACTCGCGATGTTGCCGGCGATCCACGTACGCGAATCGGTTTCCCGTTCGGAGAAATCGACCAACCGACCATGGGTCAGCAGCGGGATGCGCTGCTCGATGAATTCGTCCAGCGACTGCACCTGTTCCTGTCCCGGAATCGCCTTGCAGATCGTGCATTGCGGCAGGAACACCTTGCGCAGGCCGTCGAGATCGGGAGTGCGGCCGTCGCGATTGTCGAAGGCGGCGTACATGTGTGCTGTGAGCGTATCTATGGCGGCGCCATCACCAACGCTAATCATGTGGGCGATAGCGGCTCTTAGATGTCACTGACACACATCTCCTACGAGATCGACGCCTTTCTCGTCTTTGAACGCGACACATCTCTTGGCTCTGATGTTTCTAACAAGTTCTTCGGCGTTACTACAGAAATAGACCGACTCTCGGCATGTTCCGCAGAATCTAACTTCATTTGCGCCTGGAATTTGGGTTAGTTCGGACCAGCTTCGATTACATTTATAAACGAACTTGCAGTTCGCGACTTTGAATTCACTTTTTTCGGAGTCGTAAAGTCCTGTAGAAAGAGGTTCAGGGTTAGCCGCTGTTTTTGGGGTTTCGGCCGAAGCTGGCGATGAAAGATGATCCATCCCAGTGGCCGGATGTGCGGTCGCTTGTTTTGGTTTCGATACTTGATATGCGAGGTAAATTGTTAAGAATTGGACAATACTTAAAGGAAGTGTGTATACCTGAAAAAGAGTCCAAACCACCCATCCGAGTGTTACCCATCCGCGTTTACTGCCACTGATGGCGATAGTGACAAAAATAAAAATCTGCCAAGCAATAACCGCGAGAGTCATACGTTCCCCCGTCAGGATTAGCCCCTGATAAACCACGGGCCTATTGTCAAGAGCGCATCTTCCGTCGACCGGTCTAAGCGGTCAATCCAAGCCTTCAACGCACCAACACCAACGTCGCGAGGCCGAGGAAACTCAGGAATCCCATCACGTCGGTGACGGTGGTGAGGATCACGCCACCGGCCAGCGCCGGATCGAAGCCCATGCGCTTCAACGTCACCGGCACCAGCACGCCAGCCAATGCCGCCATCAGCAGATTGATCGTCAACGCACTCGCGATCACCAACGCCAGCGGCCATTCACCGAACCACGCCCACACGATCAGCCCGAGCACCAGGCCCAGCATCAAGCCATTGAGTGCGGCCACGCGCACTTCCTTCCAGATCAACACCTGCACGTTCGACGCGCCCAATTGCCCCAGCGCGAGACCGCGCACGACGAGCGCGAGCACCTGCGTGCCGGCGTTGCCGCCCATGCCCGCGACGATGGGCATCAATACCGCGAGCGCGACGATGTGCGCGATGGTGGTCTGGAACTGGCCCACTACCGACGACGCAAGGAACGCGGTGCCGAGGTTGATGCCCAGCCACAACAGGCGGCGCTTGGTCGCGCGCGGCACCGGTGAGAACAGATCCTCGTCCTCGCCGAGGCCGGCCGCGCCCAGGGCCTGGTGCTCGGCCTGCTCGCGGATGATGTCGACCACGTCGTCGATGGTGATGCGGCCGAGCAGGATGTTGTTGTCGTCCACCACCGGCGCGGAAATCCAGTCGTGGTCGGAGAACTGGCGGGCGACGTCGCCTTCGGATTCGTGCACGTCGATGGCCGGCTGCTCGTCGTCGATCAGCCGGTTCACCGGCATGTTCGGTTCGCTGGTGAGCAGCGATTGCAACGCGATGCGACCGAGGTACTGGTGGCGGCGGCTGACCACGTACAAATGGTCGGTGTGGTCGGGCAATTCTCCGCGCAAGCGCAGGTAGCGCAGCACCACGTCGATGGTGGTGTCGGTGCGTACCGTCACCACGTCCGGGTTCATCAGGCGGCCGGCGCTGCCCTCGTCGTAGGACAGCACCTGCTCGAGGCGCTCGCGATTGTCGCGGTCCATCGACTTCAGGACTTCGTCGAGCACCGTGTCCGGCAGGTCCTCGACCAGGTCGGCGAGGTCGTCGATGTCGAGGTCCTCGACCGCGGCGACGATCTCGTCCGGATCCATGTCCGCGATCAGGCCTTCGCGCACCTCGTCGCCGACGTGCAGCAACACCTCGCCGTCGTCCTCGGGATCGACCAGGCCCCAGACCACGGTGCGCTGCGCCTTCGGCAGCGATTCGAGCAGGTTGCCGATCTCGGCCGGCGACAGCGTGTTGACCAGCCGGCGCACGGGGCCGAGGCGGCCGCTGTCGAGCGCGTCCGATAGCAGACGCAGCTGGCGCGCGGTCTTGTCGTGGCGGACGGCTTCGGCCATGGCGGGCTTCCGAAGGACGGTGGTCGTCGCCGCACCACGAGGGCGCGACAGCATCAGGCGTTCATGCGGTCATTATCGCCTGCGGGGCGCGGGAAGGACACCCCGCATGTTGTAGGAGCGCACCGCAGGGGCGCGACCAATCGCGTATGTGTCGCGCCCCTCGGCCTGTGGCCTCGGTGCGCTCCTACGGGTTCGCTGCGACGTTCGCCGCAACCCAGGCCTCGATGCCCTTGCGGTCGCGCGCGCGCAACAGCGAGGCGGCGCGGGCGCGCAGTTGGGCGAGGTCGCTGTCGCGGATCGCCTGGCGCACCTCGAGCAGGGTCGCCGGATGCAGGCTGAATTCCTCCAGCCCCAGCGCGAGCAGCAGCGGCGCCAGCGCGGCGTCGCCGGCCATCTCGCCGCAGACCGCGGCGGGCTTGCCGCGCACGCGCGCGGTGCGGATCACCGTGTACAGCAGTCGCAACAAGGCCGGGTGCAGGGGCGAATACAACTCGCCGAGCGCCTCGTTGTTGCGATCCGCGGCGAGCAGGTATTGCACGAGGTCGTTGGTGCCGACCGACAGGAAATCGATCGCGCCGATGAAGCCGGGCAGCGCGATCGCCGCAGCAGGGACCTCGATCATCGCGCCGAGCGGGATTGCGTCGGCGATCTCGTGGCCCTGGCTGCGCAGGTCGCGGGCTACGCGCAGCAGCAGCTTGCGCACGGCCAGCACTTCCTCGCGACTGCTGATCATCGGCAGCAGCACGCGTACCGGGCCGTAGCCGGATGCGCGCGCGATGGCACGCAGTTGCGTTTCGAACAGCGCCTCGCGCGCCAGCGACAGGCGGATGCCGCGCAGGCCGAGCGCGGGGTTCTCCTCGCCGCGCAGGGCCAGCCCGGTACGGTCGGCCTTGTCCGCGCCGAGGTCGAGGGTGCGGATGGTGACGGTGCGCCCGGTCATGCCGAGCACCAGGTCGCGGTAGGCGCGGAACTGCTCCTCCTCGTCCGGCACTTCGTTGCGCTGCAGGAACAGGAATTCGGTGCGGTACAGGCCGACGCCGGCCGCGCCCAGCGCATGCGCCTCGGCCACGTCCTCCAGCGATTCCGCGTTCGCCCACAACTTGATGTCGGCGCCGTCGCGGGTGCGCGATGGTTCGCGCCGCAGGCGATGCAACTGCTTGCGCTCGCGCGCCTGTTCGCGCACGCGGGCGCGGTGGTCGCGCAGGTCGGCGGCGTCGGGTTCGCGGATGAGCAGGCCGCTGCCGCCGTCGACCACCAGTACGTCGCCGTCGTTGATGTTCTGCAATGCCTCCGCGGCGCCCACGACGAGCGGCAGGTGCAGGCTGCGCGCCATGATCGCGCTGTGCGACAGCGCGCTGCCGCCGCTGGTCACCACCGCCATCACCCCGCGCGACTGCAGTTGCGCGAGTTCGGCCGGGGCGACGTTGTCGGTGACGAGGATCTCGCCGGCCACGCCCTGCAGTTCGGCCTCGCGCCGGTGCAGCGCGGCGTGCACGCGGCCGATCACCTGGTCGATGTCGTCGACGCGGCTGCGCAGGTAGGGGTCGTCCATGCCGGCGAATACCGCGGCGATGCGGTCGCGCTGCAGGCGCAGGGCGTAGTCGGCCGAATAGCGCCCACTGCGGATCAGGCCATCGAGGCCTTGCAGCAGTTCCGGGTCGTCGAGCAGCAACGCATGCAGGTCGAGGAATTCGCCGACCTCGTGCGCCAGCGCACCGTGCAGGCGCGCGCGCAGGGTCCGCATTTCCTCGCGCACCACGTCGATCGCCGCGTGCAGCCTTGCGAGCTCGCCGTCGACGTCGTCGATGCGTTCCTCGCGCACCTCCAGCACGTGCGGCAACCGGACCCGTGCCCGGCCCAGCGCGCAACCGCGCGAGGCCCCGTGCGCGGACAGGTCCTTGCGCATCAGTCGGCCTCGTCGAAACGGCGCGCGAACAGCCCGGCGACCGCGTCCGCGGCCGCGGCTTCGTCGTCGCCATCCACGCGCAACAGCACGCTCGAACCCTGTCCCGCGGCGAGCAGCATCACGCCCATGATGCTCTTGGCGTTCACCTCGCGGCCGCGTGCGGACAGCGTCGCGTTGCAGCGATAGCCGGACAGCAGTTGCACGAGCTTGGCGGTGGCGCGCGCGTGCAGGCCGAGGCGGTTCACGACGGGGAGTTCGCGTTCGATCATCTCGGCCCTCAGCCGTCGTCGTGGATCACGCCGTTGCGCGCGCCGGCCGCGGCGATCGCGGGCAGTTCGTCCAGCGGCAGTTCGGAATAATTCATCACCCGCAGCAGCATCGGCAGGTTCAACCCCGATACCCGCCGCACCGGCGTGCCCAGCCGCGCGACCTTCGCCGCGAGGTTGCCGGGCGAGGCGCCGAATAGGTCGGTGAGCAGCAGCACGCCATCGCCGCCGTCCACCCGCCGCAGCGCGGCGCTGGCGCGCGGCAGCTCGGTGTCCGGGTCGGCGTCGAAGCCGAGTTCGAACGCCTCGACCTTCAGCGGCAACTGGCGCAGCAGCCGCGTCGCCACCGCGAGGATCGCGCTGCCGATGCCTTCATGGGTGACGAGCAGGATGCCGACGGCCATGGCGCCAAGTTAACAGAGGCCGATGACGCGCCGGAAGTAACGAGCCGCCGGTGGCGCCATTTCCGCCCCGATGCCATGATTATCGGATCGCCAGCCCGGGGGCATTTCAATGAACCATATGCGATTTGCGGGAATGTTCGCGGTGGTTGCGTCGATGATGCTTCCGCCGCCGACACAGGCGGTATCTCTCGATCGTTCTCCGACATATCCAGGTGCGAATCTGTGCACCCTGAGTATTCCAACCAACAACACGAAAGTCCGGCCGAAGTCGACGGGATTTCGCAACGAAGGTACTACGAGTTCTTTCGTGATCTGCTCGTTCGACTCGGCTCCTGGACAGGCGTCTTTTGGGGCATCCGCACAATCCTGGGATCCGACCTACTACGGCGTGATTTTCGGCTCGATTGATGGCTTGGTGCATAGTTTTTCCTGCACCGCCGTGAACTCCTGGCCGTCGGGTAACAGGTACGCGCCGATGTATTACGCCACAAAAACAGTGACAGTCGATCCTGAAATCACCGCTTATGATGAGACGGATTGGTTTCCCGTGGAATTTGGCGGGTCAACCAACATCCCGACTTCCGGTGCCTTCTCGGTCACCTGTTCACTTCCGCCCGGCGTGTCGATATTGCTGGGTACTTTAGGGGCCGAGGAAGATATCGGGTTCTGACTGCGGAGCACGAAGTTTCCTTGGGATAAGGTCCGGACTAGATCCGGTCGGCCGGTTCGCAGTAAGACGTCGGCAGCTGAACCAGCGTCGGGCTGCATCTGCCGTCCATGTCCGCAATGAAAAAAGCAACGACCCCGAAGGGTCGTTGCCCTGCGACGTTTGCGTATCCCCGACTCAGCCGCCGTAGCCGTTACCGTCGTCGGGCGGCGGGTTCGGCGTATTCGCATCCTGCGTCGATTGCGGATCGGACTGCGGCTGCGCGTCCTCCGGTACCGTCGAACTTTCGTCCGGCGGCGGCGCTTCGTTGCTGATCCCCGCCGCATCGCCGGCGGTCGACGACGAACTGGCGTCGCCTGCGGTCGCTTGTTCGGGCGCCGGCGTCGGCGTCGCCGGTTGTTCGGCCGGCGCGACCGAAGACGAATCGTCGCTGGCGACCGGCGGCATGTTGCTGTCGGCCGCGGGCTTGTTGCAGCCCGCCAGCGATGCGATCGCGATGGCGATTCCCAACGCGAGCAGGCGCGGGGCATGGGTGTTGCGTTCAGGCAAGGCGTTCATGGGGGAAACCTCCGGAGTTGCGGATGCTGGAATGGATGGGAACGAAGCGCGGTCGATCAATCCGAGCCCGGCTGCGTGGGATTGCCGTCGTCGTTGGTTCCCTGTTGCGAGGCTTGCGCGTACTTGTCGTATTCGGCCTGGTCGAGGCTGCCGTTCCCGTCCGCGTCGATGCCGTCGAACGCGGCGTTCAAGCCCGCATCCGCGGCCGCTTCGGATTTGCTGATCGCGGCGTCATGGTCGGCATCGAGACGGGCGAAGCCCGCCTGCGATTGCGTCATGGTGGATGTCGTCGGTTGCGGTGTTTGCGGTTGCATGGGCGATGCGTCCTGCGCCAGGGCCGGGACTGCGCACGCAGCGATCGCGAACGCGGCCGGCAATGCCAGCAGGTTGGTGTTGGTTTTCATCGGGAGTTCCCGTGGCGTGCCCTCGTCGGCACGCAACGACCCTAGCGCCGCCATGGAAACAGTCCGCTAGCACGAGGGAAACAAAACGTAATTCGCGCGCGGGGCCGGGGTTTTCGAGCGCATCGCGTTCAGTTGCGGCTCATCGCATGCGATCGAGACGGCGTTGCGACGACCGGGATCGTGGTTCAATCCACCTCGCGGTGGTGGATGGCGACGTCGCCCCAGCCCCCGTCGCGGAAATGCGCGGCCAGGCGTTCGGCGAGGTACACCGAACGATGGCGGCCCCCGGTGCAGCCGAAGGCGATGGTGATGTAGCTGCGCGTGTCGGTGCGCAGGCGCGGCAGCCACGCGTCGAGGAAGCCCGAGACCTGCTCGACGTAGCGACCCACGTCTTCCTGTGCATCGAGGAATTCGCGCACCGGCGCGTCGCGGCCCGAAAGCGGGCGCAGTTCCGGGTTCCAGTGCGGGTTGGGCAGCACGCGCGCATCGAACACGAAGTCCGCGTCCGCGGGCACGCCGCGCCGGTAGGCGAAGGATTCGAACAGCAGCGACGGCGAGCCGTCGTCGGCGAGGCCGAATTCGGTGATCACCTGCCGCCGCAACTGGTGCACGTTGAGCGAAGTGGTATCGATCACCGAATCCGCGAGCGCGCGCAGCGGCTTCAGCACCTGGCGCTCGAGCGCGATGGCGTCGGCGAGCAGCAGGCCGTGGTGGCTCAGCGGATGCCGGCGCCGCGTGTCCGCATAGCGTTTGAGCAACGCGTCGTCGCCGGCGTCGAGGAACACCAGCTTCGGGTCGAGGCCGAGCTTGCCGACTTCCGACAGCCATTCCGGGATGTTGGCGAGGTCGCTGTGGCGGTTGCGCACGTCGATGCCGACCGCGAGCTTGCGCGGCGCGCCGTCGTCGCGGGCCACGCTGCGCACGAAATCCGGCAGCAGTTCCGCGGGCAGGTTGTCGACGCAGAAGAAGCCGACGTCCTCGAGCGTATTGAGCACCACCGACTTGCCCGAGCCGGACATGCCGCTGACGATCACCATTTGCGGCGCGGCGTCGTGGTTCATTCCGAACGCTCGAGGAAATGGCTGTGCCGCGCCATGAACGCGGCCGAGGGATCCACGCCCTTGGCGCGCAGCAGGTGCATGCGCGTCGCGGCTTCGGCCAGCACCGCGAGGTTGCGCCCGGGCATCACCGGCAGTGTGATCATCGGCACGTCGAGGTCGAGCACGCGGCGCGCGCCGAGGTCGCCGGTGAGGCGCTGCATGCCGTCGCCGCCGCCGGGCTGCGGTTCCAGGTGCGGGCGGGTGAGGTGCACGATCAGGCGCAGGTACTTGTTCCGCTTCACCGCGGTGTCGCCGAACATCTGGCGGATGTTGAGCACGCCCAGGCCGCGCAGTTCCAGCAGGTCCTGCAGCAGTTCCGGGCAGGTGCCGTCGAGCACGTCCGGCGCGATCTGGGTGAATTCGGGCGCGTCGTCGGCGACCAGGCGATGCCCGCGCGTGACCAGTTCCAGCGCGAGCTCGCTCTTGCCCGAGCCCGACTCGCCGGTGATCAGCACGCCGATCGAATAGATTTCCATGAACACGCCGTGCAGCGTCACCCGCGGCGCGAGCTTGCGCGCGAGGTGGTACTGCAGGTGGTTGAGCAGTTCGTGCCCGCGGCGCGGCGAGGACCACAGCGGCGTGTCGGTTTCCTCGGCGGCGACGCGCAGGTCCTCGGGGCAGGACTGATCCTTGCTCACCACCAGCGCGAGCGGCCGCTGGTGCACGATCTTGTGGATGGTGTCCCAGCGCTGGCGCGCATCGAGCGTGTCCATCCAGCCCAGTTCCTCGGTACCGAGGATCTGCACCTTGTTCGGGTAGATGGCATTGAGGTAGCCGGCCAGCGATGGGCGCCGGGCGACGGTTTCGACCGCCTCCAGCACGCGTTCGCCGCCGCGTTCGCCGGCGATCCAGCGCAGCGACAGGCGTTCGCCAAGCTGTTCGAACAGTTCGCGTGCGCTGATGCGTGCGTTCACGGGGCCATGCCCGCGTCGCGCAACGCGGCATGCAGCGCGCGGGCGTCGACCGCGCCGCGCAGGGTGTCGCGGAACGCCGGATCGGCGAAGCGTTCGGCCAGTTCCGACAGCCATTGCAGGTATTCCTGCTGCATGCCCTCGGGTACCGCCATCGCGAACACCAGGTCGACCGGTGTGCCGTCGGCGGCGCCGAAGGCCACGGCCGGGCGCAGGCGCAGGAACGCCGCGCGCGCCTGCGGGAATGCCGCGCTGCGGCCGTGCGGGATGGCGACGCCGTCGCCGATCGCGGTGCTGCCCATGCGCTCGCGCTGGCGCAGGCTCGCGGCCACGCCGTCGACATCGGTGCCCGCGGCGATCAGGCGCGCGGCGGCTTCGAGGACTTCGTCGCGGTCGCCGGCATCGTCCAGGCAGGCGATGCGGTCGACGGCGAGCAACGACGCCAGTGCCATTCCCTGCTCAGCCGGCGTCGCCGCGCTGGCCGGCGCCGTGGTGCTGGTCGACCAGTTTTTCCTTGTGCTTGACCAGCAGGCGGTCGAGCTTGTCGGCGAGGCGGTCGATGGCGGCGTACATGTCGATCGCGTTGGCATCGGCGTGCAGGGTGCGGCCGGAGACGTTCACCGTCGCCTCGGCCTTGTGGTCGGGCTTGTCGAGGCTGAGCTGGGTGCGGACTTCGAGCGGTTGGTCGAAATGGCGGGAAAGGCGCGCGAGCTTGGTTTCGACGTAGTCGCGCAGGGCCGGGGTCACTTCGATTTGCTGGCCGTGGGTTTCGATGCGCATGCATTCCCTCCTGCTGCTTTTCGGTGGCCACAGCATGGCGCTTCGCGCCGCGGCCGTGGGTGAAAAATTCGTTGCCGTCCGGGCAGGCCTCAAGCCAGGCGCACGCGATCGTGGGAAGAAGGAATGCGCAGCGCCTCGCGGTATTTTGCCACGGTGCGCCGCGCCACCGGCACGCCGCCGGCCTTGAGCATTTCCGCCAGGCGGGCGTCGGACAACGGCTTGCGCGGATCTTCGGCGGAGACCAGTTGCCGGATCATGGCCTGGATCGCGGTGCTCGATGCTTCGCCGCCGCCTTCGGCCTCGACGCCCGAGGCGAAGAACGCACGCAGCGGCACGGTGCCGCGCGGGGTGTGCGCGTACTTGCGCGCGATCGCGCGCGACACGGTGGATTCGTGCACGCCGATCTCCGCGGCGACCAGGCGCAGGGTCAGCGGACGCAACGCCTGCGGCCCGAATTCGAGGAAGCCCGATTGCTGGCGCACCACGCAGCGCACGACCTTGAGCAGGGTGTCGCCGCGCGCCTGCAGGTTCTTGAGCAGCCAGCGCGCTTCCTGCAGGCGGCTGCGCAGGTAGCTGGCGTCTTCGCCAGCGGCATGCTGCAGCATGCGTTCGTAACCCTGGTGGATGCCGAGCCTGGACCATGGTTGGTTGGCGAGCGCGACTTCCCACACGCCGGCGCGGCGGCGGATGATGCAGTCGGGGACGACGTAGGTATCCACGGCGAGGTCGCCGTGGCGCGCGCCGGGGCGCGGGTCGAGCGAACGCAGCAGGTGCAGCGCCTCGTCGATGTCTTCCGCCGGCACCTGCAGTTCGCGCGCGAGCCCGTCGCGGCCGACCTTGGGTAGCCGCTCGATGGCGCTGGCGGCGATCTGCAGCGCGAGTTCGCGTCCCGGGGTCGAAGCGGGCAGGGCGTCGAGCTGCAGCGACAGGCATTCGCCGAGGTCGCGCGCGCCCACGCCGGGCGGATCGAGCCGTTGCAACTGGCGCAGGACCGCGAGTACTTCGTCGCCGCCGGCAATGATGTCCGGGGCCAGTGCGGCGGAAATCGCTTCGGGCGTTTCACGCAGGTAGCCGTCGTCGTCGATGGCGTCGACCAGCGCGACGCCGATGCGCAGCTGGCGCGGCGACAACTGCGAGAGCTGCAACTGCCATTGCAGGTAGTCGTGCAGGGTTTCGCTCGCGGCCACGCGCTCGGCGGCGTCCTGGTCGGCGTCGTTGTCGCCGCCGCGCATGGTGGGTGCCGACCATTCCTCGCTGCGCTCCCATTCGGCGGAAGGCTCGGCGTCGCGGGCGTCATCGCGCGGGGCGTCGTCCGCTTGCGCGGCCTCGGTCGCCACCGGCGCGGGTTCGGCCCAGTCGAGCAGCGGGTTGGATTCCACCGCTTCGGCCAGTTCGGCTTCGAGTTCGTGCGCCGACAACTGCAGCAGGTGCAGGCTCTGGCGCAACTGGGGCGTGAGCACCAGTTGCTGGCCGAGCGAGGTTTGCAGGCGTGCCTTCATCGCGAATGGTCGGACCGTGTTCCCCACGCGGTTCGGGGCCATTCTAGGCCGGCGCGCCAGCCCGTGGGCTCAGAGGCGGAAGGATTCGCCGAGATAGACCCTACGCACTTCCGGGTCGGCCAGCAGTACGTCCGGGGTGCCCTGCGCCAGTACCGCGCCCTCGTTGAGGATGTAGGCGCGGTCGCAGATGCCGAGGGTTTCGCGGACGTTGTGGTCGGTGATGAGGACGCCGATGCCGCGATCCTTGAGGTGCTGGATGATGCGCTGGATCTCGCCGACCGAAATCGGGTCGACGCCGGCGAAGGGCTCGTCCAGCAGCATCAGCTGCGGCTTCGCCGCGAGCGCGCGCGCGATCTCGACCCGGCGCCGCTCGCCGCCGGACAGGCTGGCGCCGATCTGGTCTGCGACGTGCGCGACCTGCAGTTCGTCCATCAGCCCGGCGAGTTCGCGTTCGCGCCCGGCGCGGTCCAGGTCCGGGCGCAGTTCCAGCACCAGACGCAGGTTGTCGGCGACGCTGAGCTTGCGGAACACCGAGGGTTCCTGCGGCAGGTAGCCGACGCCGAGCTTGGCGCGCTGGTACATCGGTTCGGCGGTGATGTCGCGGCCGTGCAGTTCGATGCGCCCGGCGTCCGCCGGCACCAGGCCGACGATCATGTAGAAGCAGGTGGTCTTGCCTGCGCCGTTGGGGCCGAGCAGGCCGACGACTTCGCCGGCATCGAGGGTCAGGCCGAAATCGCGCACGACCTCGCGCGATTTGTAGCGCTTGCGCAAGCCCTGCGCGACCAGCATCAGTTCTGGGTCCGCTGCGACTTCGGGAGGATGCGCATCTTGACCCGGCCGCCGTCCTGGCCGCCGCTGTCCACCTGCCCGCTCTTGAGGTTGTAGGTCAGGCGCTGGCCGCTGGTGCTGCCGCGCTGGGTGGTCACGGTGTAATTGCCGGTCAGCACGACCACGTCCGCCAGCATGTCGTAATCGATGCGATCGGCGGTGGCCGTCATCGGCGAGCCGTCGTCCATCTGCTGTTTCAACACAGCCTGGTTGCCGGTGAGCACCGCCTGCGATGCCTCGCCATTCCTGAAGGAGATCACCGCGCGGTCGGCATCGATGTGGAGCGTGCCCTGGTCGATCTTCACGCCGTCCGAGAGCGTGGTGGGCTGGCTGTAATCGACCGAGCCCGACTGGTGTCCGGCCTGGATGTCCATCGGCTGGCTGCGGTCCGTGGAACGCGCGGCCGCGGGCCCGGTGCAGAGCGCACCCAGCGCGATGGCGAGCAGCAGGCTAGCGGGGCGAACGGACATAGCGGGCGCGGACCTGGGATTCGAGTTCGTACTGCTTGTTGGCGAGGTTCACGGCAAGGCCGTGGCCGCGCAGTATAGAGCCGGGCTGGGTGATGGTCACCGCGCCCGGCGCCGTGGCGAGCTTGGTCTTCGGGTAAACGTTCAGCTGTTGGCTGGCGATCTTCGCCGGCTGCTGCGGTTGGTTGCGCGGGCCGATGGCACGCACGTTGCCGGTGAGGCGGATGTGCTCGCGATCCTCGCTGACCCAGCCGTTCTTCGACTGCACCGTCCAGTGCAGGCCCTTGGGATCGGGGATGAGGAACAGCGGCGTTTCCATCTCCATGGTCTTCTTGCCCGGCGTTTCGCGCAGCAGCGGGCCGAGCAGGGTGAAGGCTTCCTTGCCGTCCTTGTCGAGCGCGATGATTTCGTAATCGTGCAGCACGTAGTCGGAACGCCCGGCGTCGTCCGCGGGCGCGACCAGCGCGGCGTGGTTGCGCCACACCGACCAGCCGGACACCAGTGCGCCGAGCAGCAGCGCGATGGTGAGGAAGACGCGCCAGTTGCCGCTCACGGATGCTCACCATGCGCGAGGATCGCGTCGACGCGGCCGTGCGCATGCAGCAGCAGGTCGCAGGCATCGCGCGCCGCGCCTTCGCCGCCGTTGCGCGGCGTGGTCCAGTGCGCCACCGGCTTCACCCAGTCGTGCGCGTTCGCGGGAATGATCGCCAGGCCCGCGGCGCGCAGCGTGGCGAGGTCGGGCAGGTCGTCGCCCATGAACGCGACCTGGTCCATGCCGATGTCCATTTCCGCCGCGATGCCCTGCAAGCAGGCGAGCTTCTCGCGGGTGTGCGTGTGCACGCGGGCGATGCCGAGTTCGCGGCCGCGGCGTTCGACCACCGCGCTGACGCGCGCGGTGACCAGCGCGACCTCGATCCCGGCGTGCTGCAGCAGTTTGATGCCGAGCCCGTCCTGCACGTGGAAAGCCTTGGATTCCTCGCCACCGTCGCCGAACAACAGGCGACCGTCGGTGAGCGTGCCGTCGACATCGAAGCCGATCACGCGGATGCGCGCGGCGCGCTCCAGCACGTCGGCGGGATAGTCGGGGCGAATCGTATTCGTCGCCATCACACCACCCGCGCGCGCAGCAGGTCGTGGATGTTGAGCGCGCCGACCACGCGGCGTTCGCCGTCGAGCACGAGCAGCGCATTGATCTTGTGCGCTTCCATCAGTTGCGCGGCCTCCACCGCGAGCGCGTCGGCGCCGATGGTCTTGGGCATGCGCGTCATCACGTTCGAAATCGGCGTGCCGCGCAAATCGACGGTCGCATCGTCCAGCGTGCGGCGCAGGTCGCCGTCGGTGTACAGGCCGAGCAGGCGACCGTCGCCATCCACCACCGCGGTCATTCCCAGGCGCTTGCGGCTCATTTCCACCAGCGCTTCGCTGAGCGTCGCGGTTTCGCGCACGCGCGGCACCTCGTCGCCGGCATGCATCACGTCGGTGATGTGCAGCAGCAGCCGCCGGCCGAGCGCGCCGGCGGGATGCGAGCGCGCGAAGTCCTCGCTGGTGAAACCGCGCGCTTCCAGCAGCGCGACCGCGAGCGCATCGCCGAGCGCGAGCGCGGCGGTGGTGCTCGCCGTCGGCGCGAGGTCGAGCGGACAGGCTTCGGCCGGCACGCCGACGTCAAGGTGGATATTCGCTTCACGGGCGAGGGTCGAATCGGGCCGTCCGGTCATCGCGACCAGCGCGTTGCCCTGGCGCTTCAGCACCGGAAGCAACATGAGCAGTTCGTCCGTCTCGCCGGAATTGGACAGCGCCAGCACCGCGTCGACGTCGGTGACCATGCCCAGGTCGCCGTGCCCGGCTTCGCCCGGATGCATGTAGAACGCGGGCGTACCGGTCGAGGCCAGCGTCGCCGCGATCTTGCGCGCGACATGCCCGGACTTGCCCATGCCGGTGCAGACCACGCGGCCGCGGCAGGCGAGCAGCAGGCGGCAGGCGTCGCTGAACGCGCCGTCGATGCGGGCCGCGATCGCTTCCAGCCCCCGTACCTCGGTGGCGAGCACGCGGCGTCCGCTGGCGGCGAAATCGAAGTCGGCGGCGGGCGCGCGTTCGGAGGGCATGGGGCGAAGGGGCTTTCCGTTACACTGACGCATTCAGTTTACGCGCCCCGGTGGCCGCCGCGATGAACGCAGACCGCATCCGTGCCCTGATCGAAGCCGGCCTGCCCGATGCACGGGTCGAGGTGCAGGGCGAGGACGGCGTGCACTTCGAGGCGCTGGTGGTCAGCGAGGCGTTCCGCGGCAAGTTGCCGTTGGCCCGGCATCGCATGGTCTATGCGACCCTCGGCGAACTGATGGGCGGCGAAATCCACGCGCTCGCGCTGCGCACGCAGACGCCGGACGAGGCTGGCGCCTGATGCGGAAATCCACGGGCCTGGCCTGCCTGCTGCTCGCGGCATGCGCGGGCGCGTTCGCGGCCGAACCGCCCGCGATCCCGGATCGCGCCGCGGCCGAGACGTTCAAGGATGCGCCCGCGCCGTGGCGCGATTACCTGGTCCAGGCCCGTGCGGCCGAGCGCATCGCCGATCCCTTGCAACGTTGCCTCGCGTTCCCGGACATCCCCGGCAACAAATGGCCGGCGGGCCACGCCGCTGCGCATTGTCGACACCATTTCGGCGTCAAGCGTCCGACGCTCGACGAGATCGCAGGCATGGTCGAACGCAAGGAAATGGCTCAACTCGAGGCATTATTCGACGAGGGCGTGGCCCGGCATTTCTCGCAGGACGATTTCAGCGACGACATCCACGACACCTTCAATTACCTGCTGACCAATCGGGACAACCTGGAAAGGATCGACCGAATCACGACGGCATGGCTCCAGCAGGCGCCGAACAGCGCTTACGCCAACCTCGCGAGAGGCGCTTATTACAACGGCGAGGCGTGGCGGGCGCGTGGGGGGCAGTACGTATCCGAGACGCCCAGGGAAGACTTGCGGCGCATGAGTGAATTGGTCGGTCAGGCGATTCCGTATTTCGAGAAGGCGATTTCGATCAACCCGAGATTGATGCCGGCTTATACCGGGATGATCGACATGGGCCGAATGGATTCCCGCGACGAACTCGTGGAGGAAGGCATCCGTGGCGCGGAGAAATGGGATCCGGCATGCCCCGAACTGGCGACGCAGATTCTCATTTCGCTGGAACCGCGTTGGGGCGGCAGTTACGAACAGATGTTGGCTTACACCAACAAGTTGTCCGCATCGGTGGCGCGGCGGCCGCAACTTGGGGTGCAGATGGCGAAGCCTTTCGCGGATCGGGGGGACATGCTCGTCCTCGACGACCAGTACACCAAAACGACGCTCGACGTGCTTGAGACGGCGATCGCAATCGGCAGCGATGAAGGTGCGCTGGAAGACGCGGCCAATGTCGCCGGCAAGTTGTCCGACGCCGAACCGGATGGCTGGAAGGCGCTTGCCTACCTGCTGCAGGACGCGAGGTTCGACGGTGGGAGTCCGTGGGCTTTGCGCGAACTTGCCTGGCACCTGATGCACCGGCATGAATGGGAATGGAGTTTGAAATATTCGCTCCGGAGCCTCGAAAGGGAGCCGGGCAGCGGTTTTGCACATTACGTGGCAGGGGCCGGGTATTACGGATCGAATCGCTACCCGGAAGCCGATCGCGAATACGCCGCCGCGATCGAGGACCCGAGGCAACGCCAAGCATCATTGCGCGAAGTTGCCGAGATGTGGCTGTTCGCCGATGCCAAGGACCAAACCGCGCGTGCGAAGGCAAAGCCCTACATCGACCAGCTCCTGCACGAATATCCGAATGACGGCCGCGGCTGGATCCTCGACTTGCAGCGGCGCATGATCACGCACCAGCCCTTTGATGTCGCCATGATCAAGACCGTGCTGGCGAAGGTCGACCGCAGCGATGATTGGCAGGCGCGGCAGGCCGAATGGCTCGAGGGAGTTATTCGGCAAATGCAATCGCCGCCACAGAAAACCAAGCATTAATCCACGGAATCGACATGCAGAAGATCGTCGTCACCGGCAACGGCCCGCTTCGCGGCGAGGTGCGCATCTCCGGCGCCAAGAACGCCGTGCTGCCGATCCTGTGCGCGACCCTGCTCGCCGACGCGCCGGTGCGCATCGACAACGTGCCGCACCTGCACGACGTGGTCACCACCGCGAAGCTGCTGCAGGGCCTCGGCGCCGGCGTCGAGCACGCGGGCGACGCGATGACCGTCGACCCGCGCAGTGTGGACAGCCACGTCGCGCCCTACGAACTGGTCAAGACCATGCGCGCCTCGGTGCTGGTGCTCGGCCCGCTGCTGGCGAAGTTCGGCGATGCCGAAGTCTCGCTGCCGGGCGGCTGCGCGATCGGCTCGCGCCCGGTCGACCTGCACATCAAGGGCCTGCAGGCGCTTGGCGCCAGGATCGACGTCGAGCACGGCTTCATCAAGGCCAGCGTGAAGGGACGTTTGCAGGGCGCGCACCACGTGTTCGAAATGGTCAGCGTCGGCGCCACCGAGAACGTGCTGATGGCCGCGACCCTTGCCGAAGGCACCACGGTGCTCGAGAACGCGGCGATGGAACCGGAAATCGTCGACCTCGCCGAATGCCTGCGCGCACTAGGCGCGAGGATCGAGGGCGCGGGCACGCCGCGGATCGTGGTCGAGGGCGTGGAGCGCCTGCACGGCGGCACGCATGCGGTCATCGCCGATCGCATCGAAACCGGCACCTTCCTCGTCGCCGCGGCGATGACCGGCGGCAGCATCGTCGCCACCCACGCGCGCCCGGACACGATGGACGCGGTGCTCGACAAGCTGCGCGAATCCGGCGCGGAGATTTCCATCGACCGCGATCGCATCGCGCTCGACATGCACGGCCGGCGCCCGCGCGCGGTCAACATCACCACCGCGCCGCACCCGGCATTCCCCACCGACATGCAGGCGCAGTTCATGGCGCTGGACTGCATCGCCGACGGCGTGGGCGTGATCAACGAAACGATCTTCGAAAACCGCTTCATGCACGTGCAGGAACTGCTGCGCCTGGGCGCCGACATCCGCGTCGACGGCCATACCGCGGTCGTGCGCGGCGTGGACAAACTGGGTGGCGCGCCGGTGATGGCGACCGATTTGCGCGCCTCGGCGTCGCTGATCCTCGCCGGCCTCGTCGCCGATGGCGAAACCGTCATCGACCGCATCTACCACCTCGACCGCGGCTACGAGCGGATCGAAGCCAAGCTGTCCGCGCTCGGAGCGAGGATCCGGCGCATCGATTGATGATCGATGCGGTCAGGCGGCCTTGCCGAGCCGCAGGTCGATATCGTCCTTGCCGTCCTTGCGCTGAAGGATGCGCGCCGGGAACGGCATGCCGTCCACCACCCACAGCAGGATCTGCTTGTCGGCGCCGAGTTCGCAGCTCACCTTGGTCGCCTGCAGTGGCTTGCCGCCGACATCCAGCGATTCCTTGCCGGAAGCGGTGCAGTTCACGGTCTTGGCGCGGCCGTCGTCGACCATGCGGTAATGCAGCGGCTGGCCCGCGGCCACGTCGCGCGGAAGCGCGAGGTTGAGCAGCATCGCGTCGACGTCGCCGGCCTGCAACGCGATCGGGCCCGCGCGGTCCGGCTTCACGTCGCCGCTCCAGCTGGCCTGGCCCGCCTTCCAGTCGTAGCTGGCCTGCTTGGTCACGCGCTTGACCAGCAGCACCGACGAATCGGTGCCGGACAAGGGGCGCAAGGCGCCGCCGGCCACGTCGAACACGGTGCTCTGCGACAGCTGCGCGAGGGAACTGCCGATGCGCAGCGAATACACCCAGCGGCCGCCGCCCTGCTGCGACAGGGTCATGTGGCCGGTGCCGTGCATGCCCATGTAGCTGGCGTCGTAATCGGCGGAGTAGGGCTTCATCGCCGGCGTGGCTGCCGACGCGATGCCGGCCGCGGCGAGCAGCAGCGGCAACAGGCGGAGAGCGGTGCGGTCGGTCATGGTGTCGTTTCCTGTTCGAATCGTTGTGTTCGCGTCACTGGTAGCCGACGAGGACCAGGTCGAGCCCGGTTTCGCCGCCTTCGCTCTGCAGCATGCGCAACGGCGTCGGCACGCCGGGGGCGACCCAGACGCTGGTCTGTTCGCTGCCGGCATTGCTGCGGTCGACCCGCAGCGCGTCGAAACTGAGGTCTCCGACCTGAATGGCCTGTGTCTGCGCGGCCACGGCGTAGTCCTGGGGCCGCGCGCGGCCGTCGTCGACGAAGCGGTAATGCAGGGTCGCGCCCGGCGTGGCGTCACGGATGATCGCGAGGTTGATCAGCAGGCCGCTCATGTCGCCGTCCTGCAACGGCACCGGCGCACGCCGCGTGTCCTTGACGTCGCCGGTCCATTGCGCCGTGCGCTTCGCCCAGTCGTAGCCGCCGGTCGTGCGCCGCTTGCTGAGGAACACGCGCTTGACCGTGCTCTGGCCGAGTGGACGATAGCGGCCGTCGACCACGTCGAACACCGTGCTCTGCTCGACGTTGAGCCCGGCGACGCGCAGCAGGCCGCCGCCCTTCATCGCCAGGTCCACGCGCCAGCGCCCATCGTCGAGCGCGACCACCTGCATGGTCGCGGTACCGAGCGAATTGCCGTGGTTGGACACCTGGTATTGCGCCACGAACGGGCGCAGCACCGGCGTCGGTGCGGGCGGCGCTTCGGTCGTCGGCGACAACTGTTCTTGTGCCGCGGCTTCGCCCGCGGGCAGGGCCGCGGACATCGCCGCAACCAGCGCGGCGCAGGAAATGGCATGGAGGCGCGTCATGGATGGCGCGTGGGTTCGATGAAATCGTCGGCGGACGATAGGTACAGCGGCTTGAACAAGGGGTGACCATCCAGCCACGCGCGGCCGTCGCGTTCAGCCAGGCGGCCGGCGACCGCGAGGCGCAAAGTCGCCAGCAGCAGCGGGTGTTCGCGCGCCAGCACGCGTTGCGCCAGATCGTCGGCCGAATCGCCTTCCAGCACCGGAACGACCGCCTGCGCGACCACCGCGCCGGCATCGAGTTCGGGTACGACGAAATGCACGCTGGCGCCATGTTCGACGTCGCCGGCCTTGAGCGCGCGCGCATGCGTGCGCAGGCCGCGATGTTTCGGCAGCAGCGAGGGATGGATGTTGAGCGTGCGCCCGGCGAAGCGCGCGACGAAGCCGTCGCCGAGGATGCGCATGTAGCCGGCGCAGACGATCCAGTCTGGATGCGCCGCCGCCACCGCGTCGGCGAGGTCGGCGTCGAAATCGGCGCGCGTCGCGTAATCCGCGGCATCCCGCGACCAGCGCTTCGCCTCAGGCACGCGCAACAAGGCTTCGCAATCCGGTTTGTCGGAGAACACACCGACGACTTCGGCATCGAGCTTGCCGTCCGCGATCGCGTCGAGGATGGCCTGCAGGTTGCTGCCGCGGCCCGAGGCGAGCACGGCGATGCGGGGTAGGAGCGAAGTCATGCTGGATCAAGCGCCCATCAGAAGTTGTGGCCACAGCAGCAACATCGCCACCACCAGGATCCACGCGAGCAGGCCGAACAGGGTGGCCAGCGCGAGTTGCCACGTGCCGAGGCGGCCGCGCAGGTCGGCGAGGAACGACAGCCAGTAAGCGCCGAGGAACAGGATCGCGAGCAGCCACGCCCGCAGCATCCACAGCACCGATTGCGGAATGAGGAACGTCGCGGCCAGCGCGATGAAGAACAGCAGGCTCGCGATCGCCAGCAGCCAGCGGCTGCGGCGACCGAGGTCGGACAGGCGGACGCCGATCAGCATGCGCGGAGCGTCGGGCGCATCGTGGTGTTCAAGGCGCTGTTTGCGGCACTGGTCCGGGCGACCCGAAGAACTCCGGTTTCAGTTGCCTGGCGAGCGCGATCTCCTCATCGGGCAAGAGGCGGCCGTAGGCATGGTCGAAGTCCACCAGGGCGTTGAGGGCCGCCGCGTGGTCGCCTCCGGCATCCATTTGCCGGATCCGTGCCAGTTCGGCGAGTGCGTGCTGCCGCAGTGTTTGCGCGCAGGCTTCGTCGGGGCCCGTGGTGCGCGGTGCCTCGAAGGTCTTCAAGGCATCGAACAGGAGTACCGGGGTGAGCGATGCATGGCCGGCGACTGTATGACCGTTGTCGAAGGTGCGTGCGACCGGCACGCAGTAGGCGCGCATGGACTTGAGAGCGCGCTGCTGTTCGGAGAACGCCGGCTGGTCGTGCTTCGCGGTGGCGAATGCGATTCGCGAATGCGTGCGCAGTCGTTCCAGCAAGGGGGCGGCTGGAACCGGCAGGCCGCGGGTACCGAGTTCCGCGGCCCCCGAATTGACGATGGCGCCCGTGAAAACATCGGGATACGTGAACAGCAGGCGCTGCGCGAGCCGGGATCCGCCCGCCGATCCCGCCAGGTAAACCCGGTCCGGATCCAGGTCGTACGTCCGGCGGGCGTATTCGTATGCAAGCAGCGCAAGGGGGATGCGGCGTTCGAGCTCATTGGCGTCGTCGCCGGCGTTGTCCGGGCTGATCCAGATCAGTCCCGACCCATCGAGCACGTTGTTCAATTGCGGATCCATGCGGGCCTTCGGCCGCGGATCCATGAAGATCAGAACGCCATAGCGCCCATCCGGGCCGGGCTTGGCAGGAAGGCGGACCAGCAGTTTTTCGGCGGAGGGATCCTGCAAGCCGAGCGCATCGGCCGCGCCGAGGTCGTGAATCCTTCGCAACACCTGGCTGGCGTCGAGCGGGCTGAGCTGTCGCTCGATCAGTTTTTCCGTGGAAGACAACGGGGACGGATCGGTCGGCGTGATCCGGACCGGCTCCGCGGCAGGCGTCGTCGCCGAACAAGCGAGTAGCGACGCAGCAATGGATGCGAGGACGCGAGGCTTCATGATTCAACCGATCTTCAATCGTTCGCCGTCGCCGGCTTTCGTCACCCGGCCGATGCGCCAGTGCGCCAGCGCGAGGCGACCGAGGTCGGATTCGACCGCGGAAGCATCGTTCGGCGACACCATCAGCACTAAGCCGATGCCGCAGTTGAAGGTGCGCCACATCTCCTCGCGCGCGACGTTACCTTCGCGCTGCAGCCAGTCGAACACCGCCGGCAGCGGCCACGACGAGGTATCGATCTCGAGGCCGAATTCCTTCGGTACCACGCGGATGATCTTCTCCACCAGCGCGCCGCCGGTGACGTGGGCCATCGCGTGGATGTCGTGCTTGGCCAGCAGTTCCAGCACCGGCTTGACGTAGATGCGCGTGGGTTCCATCAGCGCATCGGCGAGTTTCACGCCGCCGAGGTCGAGGTCCAACGGGTTGCCCGCGCGTTCCAATATCTTGCGAACAAGCGAATAACCGTTGGAATGCGGCCCGCTGGAGGCGATGCCGACGAGCACGTCGCCTTCGCGCACCTTGCTGGAATCGATGAGTTTCGATTTCTCCACCGCACCGACGGTGAAACCGGCCAGGTCGTATTCGCCCGGCGGGTACATGTCGGGCATTTCCGCGGTCTCGCCGCCGATCAGCGCGCAGCCGGCGATTTCGCAACCCTTGGCGATGCCGGCAACGACTTGCACCGTGGTTTCGACATCGAGCTTGCCGGTGGCGAAGTAGTCGAGGAAGAACAGCGGCTCGGCGCCCTGCACCAGAACGTCGTTCACGCACATCGCCACCAGGTCCTGGCCGATGCTGTCGTGGCGGTTCAGCTGCTTGGCGAGGATGAGCTTGGTGCCGACGCCATCGGTGCCGGAGACCAGCACCGGCTCCCGGAAGCGGCCGGCGAGGTCGAACAGCCCGCCGAACAGGCCGACGCCGCCCAGCACTTCCGGGCGCATCGTCCGCTTGACCAGCGGCTTGATGCGCTCGACGACGGCATTGCCCGCGTCGATGTCGACGCCGGCGTCGCGGTAGGTCAGGCCGGCGGAGGCGGGGGGATGGGACATGGGGCCTCGCGGCGGAAGGCGTCGGGAAACCGCGATTTTAGCCTGCGCGGGCGCCGCGCATGGACGCGCTGGCCCGCCTGCGGCACCATTCCACCGTCACCGCAGTGCAGGATGCCGAATGCGCAGTTCGATCCGCTGGACCTGTCTCCTGGCCGGGCTGCTCGCCGCCGGAAGCGCGTACGCGCAGCGCGTGGAGGGCGATCGCGCCCGCGCCAGCGGCCCGTTCGACGCGGAAGTGCCGGTGAACAGCCAGAACACCGCCGAACGCAATTCCGCGTTCGCACGCGCGCTGGTACAGGTGCTGAACAACCTCTCCGGAGGCCAGGGCGTCGCCGCCCAACCGGGCGTTTCCGCCGAGCTGAAGCGCGCCGCGGATTATGTCGACGATTACGACTACCGCCAGGACGAGGGCGTTTCCGCCAGCACCGGCGCGCCGACCTTCGGCACCACGCTGGTGGTGCATTTCGATCCGGCCAAGGTGCAGGAGATGGCCAGCGACCTCGGCCTGCCGGTATGGCCGGAACCGCGGCCCAAGCCGGTGCTGTGGCTCGCCATCGACGACGGCAGCGGCCCGCGCCTGGTCGGGTTGTCGCAGGCGAATGCGGCGCGTTCCATCCTCGACCGTGCCAAGGCGCGCGGCTACAAACTCGGCCTGCCCGCGGGCAATGCCGCCGAACAGGCCGCCGCGGGCGCGATCTGGCGCGGCGACACCGCCGCGATCGCGCGCATTTCCAGCCGCTACAACCCGCCGATGCAGTTGATCGGCAAGCTTTCGCGCAAGGGCGCGGGCTGGCACGCGGACTGGACCCTGGTCGATGGCGGGCGCGTGCTCTCGCGCTGGAGCGACGACGACGGCGATGCGCGCCGGGCGATGGCCTCGGGCGCGGACGGCGCCGCCGATGCGCTGGTGAAACGCTATGCGAAGCGCGGCGGGCCGGGCGTCGGCAGCCCGGGCAGCTACACCGTGAGCTTCGCCGGCATCGACAACGGCGACGACTACATCCGCCTGTCCGCGTTGCTGCAGAAGGTGTCGGTGGTGCGCGGCTTCCGACCAGTCCACGCGATGCCGGGCACGCTTGACGTGCAGCTCGACCTGACCACCGGACTCGCCGGTTTCCGCCGCCTCGCCGGCGATGCGCTGGAACCCGCCGATACCGTCGACGGCGCGCCGCCGGTGTTCCGCCTGCGCTGATGTCCGACGCCACGCCGCTGCACGAGATCGCGCGCTTCTACCGCCGCCTGCAATGGACGGCGGTGGCGCTGCTCGCCGGCTGGCTGCTGTGGCTGCTGGCGCCGGTGCTATCGCCATTCGTGTTCGCCGCGCTGCTCGGCTGGCTCGGCGATCCGCTGGTGGACCGCATCGAACGCCGCGGCCTGTCGCGCAACGTGGCGGTGCTGCTGGTGTTCGGCGGCATGATGCTGGTGCTGGTACTGGCCCTGTTGCTGCTGTTGCCGCTGCTCGAACGCCAGATCGTGACCCTGGTGCAATCGTTGCCGCGCTATCGCGACTGGCTGGTCGGTACGGTGCTGCCATGGCTGGAACGACGTACCGGCCTGCAACTGCTCGCATGGCTGGATCCGGAACGCCTGATCGAACTGGTGCGTTCGCACTGGCAACAGGCCGGCGGCATGGCGAAGACCGTGCTCGGCTACCTGTCGCGTTCCGGCTTCGCGCTGCTCGGCGTGGTCGCCAACGTGGTGTTGCTGCCGGTGCTGACGTTCTTCTTCCTGCGCGACTGGGATCTGTTCGTCGAACGCATCGCCGCGCTGGTGCCGCGCGACCACGAGGCGACGGTATCGCGGCTGGCGCAGGCCTCGAGCGACGTGCTCGGCGCGTTCCTGCGCGGGCAGTTCCTGGTGATGCTGATCCTCGGCGTGCTCTACGGCATCGGCCTGTGGGCAGTGGGCCTGGACCTGGGCGTGCTGATCGGCGTGCTCGCCGGCGCGCTCACCTTCGTGCCCTACCTCGGTCCGGCCACCGTGGTCGTGTTCGGCGGCATCGCCGCGCTGGTGCAGTACGGCGACTGGCCGCACCTGCTCGGCGTGCTCGCGGTGTTCGGCGTCGGCCAGGTGATCGAGAGCTATTTCCTCACGCCCAAGCTCGTCGGCGACCGCATCGGCCTGCATCCGGTCGCGGTGATCTTCGCCGTGCTCGCGGGTGGGCAACTGTTCGGTTTCCTCGGCATGCTGCTCGCGCTGCCGGTGGCGGCGGTGACGAACGTGCTGCTGCACTACGCGGTGGAACGCTATCGCGCCAGCCGCATCTACCAGGGCGAGCAGCCGGTGCCGGTCGAGGCCGCGCCGCCGGTGATGATCGAAACCGCGACGCCGCCACCGCAGGATCCACCGCCGGCGTGAGCCCCAGCGACGACGCACCACGCGGCCATGCGCAACTCGCGCTGGAATTGCGCATGCCGCCCGACCAGCGCTTCGATACCTTCGTCGCCGCTCCTCCGGCGGCGCTGGCGCAGTTGCGCGCGCTGGCGCGCGGCGAATCGAGCGATGCGATCTACGTCGAAGGCGCGCACGGCACGGGCAAGAGTCACCTGCTGCGCGCGACCTGCGCGGGCGCGGATGCGCTCGGTCGCAGCGTCGCCTACCTGCCGCTGGAATCGCTGCGCGGGCGCCTGCGCGATGCGCTGGAACTGCTCGCGGGCCGCGACCTCGTCGCGGTGGACGGGCTCGAAGCCATCGCCGGCGAACGCGAGGACGAAGTCGCGTTGTTCGACCTGCACAACCGCACGCGTGCCGAAGGCGTGGCGCTGTTCTACGCCGCAAGCGCGGCGCCGGCGGAACTGGGGTTCGTACTGCCGGACCTGGTGTCGCGGCTGTCGCAATGCCATCGCATCGCGTTGTCGCCGCTGGACGACGACGACCGCCGCGAAGTGTTGCGCCTGCGTGCGCGGCATCGTGGCGTGGCCTTCGATGACGCGGCCATCGACTGGCTGCTGCGCCGCGCCGGTCGCGACCTCGCCGGCCTCACGGCATTGCTGGATCGTCTGGATCGCGCATCGCTCGCGGCGCAACGCCGCATCACCGTGCCGTTTTTGCGGGAAGTGCTTGGTACAAGTTAGCCGTCATCCAGAGCGCTCCGGGTCGTCATCCTGAGCGCAGCGAAGGACCTGCTTTTCCGGATGCAGAATCCGCGAACCATCCTTCCGCAAGATCGTCCCAAGTCGGGTTCGACCGTTCGATCAATGCGATCTTTCGGGATCGCAGCCAGCCCTTGATTTGCTTCTCGCGTGCAATGGCACTCGCTGGGTCGGCAGTGGTTTCGAAATGGACGAGGCGATTGATCCGGTAGCGGGCGGTGTGGCCGGGAACAGCGTGCGTGCGGTGTTCCCACATCCGTCTGGCGAGGTCGCCAGTGACGCCTACATACAGGTTCCGCGACCTGCTGGAAAGGATGTAGACGAAGTAAGTGCGTTCCATGTCCGCAGTTCATGCGGAAAGCACGCGAAGAGGAAGCGGGCGATCTCTGATACGCAGATCGGATGTTGTCGCGGTGTTTCAAGGAGCAACAGCAGGTCCTTCGGCTTCGCCTCAGGATGACAATGTGGGTGCCTGATGACTCGCGACGTGGTTCCGCTACTTCAAGCTCGCATCCAACTCCGCCAACCGCTCCGGCGTGCCCACGTCCGTCCATTTGCCACGATGGTGTTCGCCGGCCACAGCGCCGCGCGCCATGGCCGCGCGCAGCAGCGGCGCGAGCTTGAAGCGCGGCGGGGTTTCGTCGGCGCCGGGCGCATCGCCGATGATTTCGCGCCAATCGTCGAACAACGAGGGTCGGTACACGCCGATGCCGGAGAAAGTGAGCTTCGAATCGCCATCGGAAGCGACTTCGCCGATTTGCCCCTCACCCGGCTTCGCCACCCTCTCCCCGCTCGCGGGGAGAGGGTAATGCAGAGCGAAATCCCCGCGCGGATGCTGCGGCGGGTTGTCGACCAGCACCAGGTGCGCGTCGCCGGCCGGTTCATCCGGCAGAAGCGAGAAGTCGTAATCGGTCCAGACGTCGCCGTTCACCGCGATGAAGGCTTCGTCGCCGTCGCGCAGGAAGGGCAGGGCATTCCACATGCCGCCGCCGGTTTCCAACGGCGTTGAGCCTTCGTAGATGCAATGCAGATCGATGCCCCAGCGGCTGCCGTCGCCGAGCGCGTGCGGAAATTGTTCCGCCAGCCACGACGTGTTGACCACCACTTCGTGAATGCCGATCGCGGCCAGCTTTTCCAGATGCCATTCGATCAGCGGCTTGCCGCCGGCGCGTAGCAGCGGCTTCGGCGTGGTGTCCGTGAGCGGGCGCATGCGCTCGCCGAGGCCCGCGGCGAAGATCAGTGCTCTCACGACTGCGCCGCCATCGCCGGTTTCACCTTCGCTTCGATGAAGCGCTGCAGCGGCGTGAACTCCGGGTATTTCGGCAGCACCGCGTCGAGGTAGGCGAAGAAACGCGGCGCGTCGGCGAGGTATTTCGGCTTGCCGTCGCGATGGTTGAGGCGCGCGAAGATGCCGATCACCTTCAGGTGCCGCTGCACGCCGATCAGGTCGGCGTCGCGGCGGAAGCGCGCGAGTTCCGGCACCGGCAATCCTGCTGCGTGCGCGCGCTGGTGGTAACGCGCGAGCCATTCGTCCACGCGTTCCTCCGGCCAGCTGAGGAATGCATCCTTGAACAGGCTGAGCGCGTCGTAGGCGATGGGCCCGCGCACCGCATCCTGGAAATCGAGTACCGCGGGGCCGTCGTCCGCGGGCATGAGGTTGCGCGGCATGAAATCGCGATGCACCAACACCTGCGGCTGCGCCAGCGCCGCGTCGATCAGAATACGGTACGCGCCGTCCAATGTTTCGAGATCGCCGCAATCCAGCGTCATGCCGAGGTGGCGGCCGCAGAACCATTCGTCGAACAGGCGCAGTTCGCGCGCGAGCAGGGCTTCGTCGTAGGCCGGGAAATCCGCCGGCGCCGGAATCGCCTGCAGCTTCAGCAATTGCGACACCGCGCCGTCGAACAGCGCATCGGCGTTCGATTCGTCGATCAGGTGCAAATAGGTATTCGCACCCAGGTCCTCGAGCAAGAGGAAGCCGGCTTCGACATCGCGCGCCAGCACCTGCGGCACACGCACGCCGCCGGCGTCGAGCAGGTCGCGGATGCGCAACCACGGCCGCACGTCTTCCTTGTCCGGCGGCGAATCCATGACAACGCGCGACGGCGTGCCGCTGCTGCGCCAGTAACTGCGGAAGCCGGCGTCCATCGACGCGCGTTCCAGCGTGGTATTCGCATCCCCCGACGCGGCGCGGGCCCAGGCCAGGCGCGCTTCGGCGCGGGCGTCGTCGTTCGCGGTCATCCGGTGTCCCGAAGCTGGTCGTCTGGTGCGACAGGTTAAACTGCGACCACGACGACGGCGAGGTGGACGTGGCCCGATTGCAGGCGGTGTTGCTTTCCGGCGGTTCGGGCACGCGGCTGTGGCCGCTGTCGCGCGAGGCCTATCCGAAGCAGTTCCTGCCGCTGGCCGGCGAGGACAGCATGCTGCAGGCCACGTGGCGGCGGGTCGCGCCCATCGCCCCTTCACCACCCATCGTGGTCGCGAACGAGGAACACCGCTTCCTCGCTGCCGAGCAGTTGCGCCTGGTCGGTGTTTCCGATCCCGCCATCGTGCTGGAACCGGTCGGTCGCAATACCGCGCCGGCGATTGCCGCGGCCGCGTTGCAGGCCATGGCCGCGGGCGACGAACCGCTGCTGCTGGTGCTGCCGTCCGACCACGTGGTGCGCGACGCCGATGCGTTCTGCGCCGCGGTGCAGGCCGCATCGTCGGCGGCGGAGCAGGGTGCATTGGTGACCTTCGGCATCGTGCCGAACGCGCCGGAAACCGGCTTCGGCTATATCCATGCGAGCGATGGGGAAGGCGTGCGCAAGGTGCTGCGTTTCGTCGAGAAGCCCGATACAGATACCGCGCAACGCTATCTCGACGAAGGCGGCTACTACTGGAACAGCGGCATGTTCCTGTTCCGCGCCTCGCGCTACCTCGACGAATTGCGCAAGTTCCGCCCCGACATCCTCGAGGCGACGACGCGCGCATTCGAATCGGCGAAGCGCGACGGCGATTTCGTGCGTCTCGACAAGGAGGCGTTCGCGGCCTGTCCCTCCGATTCCATCGACTACGCGGTGATGGAGAAGACCGAGGTTGCTTGCGTGCTGCCGGTGGACATCGGCTGGAACGACGTCGGTTCGTGGTCGGCGCTGTGGGAGGTGAGCGAACAGGACGGCGAGGGCAACGCCCACCACGGCGACGTGATCTCGGTGGATTCGCGCGACAGCTACGCCTACGCGCAACGGCTGGTCGCGCTGGTCGGCGTCGACAACCTGGTCGTGGTCGAGACCGACGATGCGGTGCTGGTCGCGCGCAAGGATCGCGTGCAGCAGGTCAAGGACGTGGTGGCGAAGCTGAAA
Source organism: Lysobacter lycopersici (assembly GCF_007556775.1). Taxonomy (GTDB): domain Bacteria; phylum Pseudomonadota; class Gammaproteobacteria; order Xanthomonadales; family Xanthomonadaceae; genus Pseudoluteimonas; species Pseudoluteimonas lycopersici. Next base: position 1,222,430 of record NZ_CP041742.1, on the reverse strand, counting down.
TCGGATCGTCGTTCGCAGGCCGCGCTGCATCGCGAAGTGCACCGGCCCTGGGGCAGCTACGACTCGGTCGATGTCGGCGACGGCTTCCAGGTGAAGCGGATCAAGGTGAAGCCGGGCGCGCGGCTCTCACTGCAGTCGCACACCCGCCGTGCCGAGCACTGGATCGTGGTCCGCGGCACCGCGCGCGTCACCCGCGACAACGATGTGTTCGAACTGTTCGCCAACCAGTCGACCTACATCCCGATCGGCGCGAAGCACCGGCTGGAGAATCCCGGCACCGACATGCTCGAATTGATCGAAGTGCAGTCGGGCGACTACCTCGGCGAGGACGACATCGTCCGCTACGACGACGTTTACGGCCGCGCGGGCTGATTCCCGTCGATATCCCTGCAGGAGCGGCTTTAGCCGCGACCCGAAGCGCAAGTGTTTGTCGCGGCTAAAGCCGCTTCTACAGAGCGTGTCGCGCAAAAAAGAAAACGCCCCGCGTGCGCGGGGCGTTCCATGTCGAGCGACATGTGGTTCCGGCTTACCGCTTCGCGGTCTTGGCGCGGACCATTTCGTACAGGAACAACAGCACGATCGCGCACACGATGGAAACGACGAAGCCGAGGATGCCGCTGCTGATGCCCAGCGCGCCGGCGACGTAGCCGCCGGCCCAGGCGCCGGCGATGCCGAGGATGATCGTCAGGATCCAGCCCATCGGATCCGCGCCCGGCTTGAAGAAGCGCGCCAGCACGCCGATCACGGCGCCGATCAGGATCGTATACAGGATGCCGCCCATGCCATTCCCCTCCGGTCTGTGGTTGGTGGATACCGCGCCGGCATCCTAGCAAGCCGCGCCGGCCGGCGGGGAAGGGCTCAGCAGCAGCCGTGGTCGCCGTGGTCGTGGCCGCCGGCCACCGCCGCGACCCCGCGGGTCTCGCCGCGCGCGCTGGCGGCCTGGTGCTCGGCGACGACGCGGGCGACGCATGCGGTGACGCGCTTGCCCATCGGGATGTGCAGGAACTCGTTCGGGCCGTGCGCGTTGGAATGCGGGCCGAGCACGCCGGTGATCATGAACTGCGCGCCGGGGAACTTCTCGCCGAGCATGCCCATGAACGGAATGGTGCCGCCTTCGCCCATGTACATCGCCGGTTTGCCGAAGAACGCTTCGCTCGCATCTGCAATCGCGCGTTCCAGCCATGGCGCGAGCGCCGGCGCGTTCCAGCCGGTCGAAGCCTTTTCCAGCGACAGCGTTACTTTCGCGCCATTGGGCGGATCGTGCAGCAGTGCTTCCTGCAACAGTTCGCCACCGCGCTTGCCTTCCAGCGTGGGCGGCAGCCGCAGCGACAGCTTCACCGAGGTGAAGGGACGCAGCACGTTGCCGGCCGAGGCCAGCGGCGGGATGCCGTCGACGCCGGTGATCGACAGCGCCGGTCGCCAGGTGCGGTTGAGCACCAGTTCGGTCAGGTCCGCGTTCATCGGCGTCATGCCGGGCAGGAACGGGAACTTGTCGTAGACCTCGTCGCCGAGCACGTCCGCGACCTTCTTCGCCTGCGCGAGGCGGTCGGCGGGAATCTCGACATGCAGGCCGTCGACGAGGATTCGCCCGGTGTCCTGGTCCTCGATGCGCGAGAGCAGTTGCCGCAGCAGGCGGAAGCTCGAGGGCACGATGCCGGAGGCATCGCCCGAATGCACGCCTTCCTCCAGCACCTGCACGCTGAGGTTGCCGCCGGCGAGTCCGCGCAGCGAGGTCGTGCACCACAACTGTTCGTAATTGCCGCAGCCCGAATCCAGGCACACCACCAGCGATGGCTTGCCGATGCGATCCGCAAGATGGTCGACGTAAGCGGGAAGGTCGTAGCTGCCGGATTCCTCGCAGGCTTCGATCAGCACCACGCAGCGCGCGTGGGCGATGCCCTGCGCCTGCAGCGCCTCGATCGCGGCGAGCGAGCCGAAGATCGCGTAACCGTCGTCGGCGCCGCCGCGACCGTAGAGCTTGTCGCCCTTCAGCACCGGCTCCCAGGGGCCGAGGCCTTGGTCCCAGCCGGTCATTTCCGGCTGCTTGTCGAGGTGGCCGTAGAGCAGCACGCAATCGTCGTCGCTGCCGCCGTTCGCGGCCGGGATCTCGATGAAGATCAGCGGCGTGCGGTTTTCGAGACGCACGATCTCCAGCTCCAGGCCCGGGATCGAACGCTTTTGCGCCCAGCCCGCGAGCTGCTGCACCGCGCGTTCCATGTGCCCGTTCTTCACCCAGTCGGCGTCGAACATCGGCGACTTGTTCGGAATGCGGATGTACTCGACCAGCTGCGGGACGATGTCGTCGTCCCAGGCCCGGTCGATGTGCTGCTGCAGCTGCTTGGCATCCATGTGGAAGCGTTCCTGCGGAGTTCGTACCGCAATTCTAGCGCCTGCCCCGGATCGGGCTTTTCCGAGCATCCGGTGCGGCGGCTTCCGGCGCCGGATGGCTGGTCGGGCGATGGGACGGCCGAGGCCATCGGCGGACAGTGTCTCCACCGACGCGGCGTTCGCGTCCGGACCCACCCACCGACACGGAGAACCGCCATGAACCTCAAGACCGCCTGTTCCGCCCTGCTGCTTTCCCTGGCCATCGCCGGCAGCGCCTTCGCCGCCGACAAGGTCAACCTCAACACCGCCGATGCCGCGACCATCGACCGCGTGCTGCTCAACGTCGGCCCGGCCAAGGCGCAGGCCATCGTCGACTACCGCAAGCAGCACGGCGCCTTCCGCAGCCCCGAGGAGCTGGCCATGGTCAAGGGCATCGGCCTCAAGACCGTGGAAAAGAACCGCGATCGCATCCTCGTCGCGCCGGCGCGCGCCACGGCGCCGGCCGCCAAGCCGGCCGCGATGGCGAAGCGCTGATCACACGGCGGATGGCAGCGGGCTCCCGGCTGCAGCGATGCGGCCGGGAGTTTTTGTTTACACAAAAATGTTTATAATCTCGCTCCACGGCGCCACGTCATGAAATACGCGGAGTTCAGGCGGTGGCTGGCCGTGCGCGGCGTGCGTTTCGAAGAAGGCGGGCGGCACACCAAGCTGTACTACCGGGGCCGGCAATCGACCCTGCCGCGGCATTCAGGTGAAATCGGGGAAGGCTTGCGGAAGGCGATTCTCGGGCAACTCGGCATTGCGATTCCGAAGCGGTAGTCGGGAACGACGGAGGCGACATGTTCTATCCAGCGAAAATCCGGGCCGATGGCGCTTCGTTCCTCGTGACGTTCCGCGACATTCCCGAGGCATTGACCTCGGGGCGCAGCCGCAGGCAGGCCGAAGCCATGGCGCGCGACGCGCTGGTCACTGCGATGGATTTCTATTTCGAGGATCGCCGCAAGGTACCGCTCGCTTCGAAGTCGCGGCGCGGCGAGGTGCTAGTGCCGGTCGCGGCGAGCGTTGCGGCCAAGGTGCTGCTGCTGAACCAGATGATCGACAGCGGACTCACCGCGGCCGAACTGGCGCGCAGGCTCGACACCAGCCCGCAGGCGGTCAACCGCATCGTCGACATCCACCACGCGACCAAGATCGACACCATCGCCGCGGCATTGCAGGCCATGGGCCGGCAGTTGGAACTCTCGGTCGCCTGACCACACGCCCGGGCCTACACTCGCCGCATGGGCGAAACGCGATCCCGGGTGATTCCCGCCAATGAATACCAGCGCGTGCGCTGGAAGAACGGCCTCGGCTGGACGCGCGAAATCGCACGGTTCCCGGATGCCGACGACTGGGACTGGCGCCTGTCGATCGCCGAGATCGAGCGCGACGCGGAGTTCTCCGCATTCCCCGGTGTCGAGCGCGAACTGGTGCTGCTCTCCGGCAACGGCGTGCGGCTGGTGTTCGACGATGGCGAAACGCAGGAATTGCATCCGCCGCATGATCGCCTGCGTTTCGCCGGCGAACGCAGGTTGCGCGGCGAACTGGTCGACGGCACGACCCACGACTTCAACCTGATGTGGCGGCGCGAGCGCCTCGATGCCCAGCTCTGGCACCGGCCGCTGGTGGGCACCATGGTGCTGTTCGTTGATGCCGGCGAAACCTGGGCCGTGCATTTGCTGGCGGGCGAAGCGCGCTTCGCCGATGCTTCCGGCCTGGGCCGGTTGGAAGCGGGCGATACCGCGATCTTGCACGCAGGCGAAGAACGTGTGCGCCACGTGCTGGATGGCGCCGGCGAAGTCCTGCTGATTCGATTGCAACCTCGATCCGGCTAGAGCAACGCCGGAATCACCACCAGCAAAAACGCGGCCGACGAGGCGCAGAACACGCTCAGCAGCATCTGCCGATAGCTGCGGCCGCGCGCCCACATCCAGATGCCGGACAGGCCGAGCAGCACCATCGCGATGGCGAAGCTGTCGGCCAGCACGCGCCAGCCGATGCCGCCGCCGACGGTCTTGTGCAGGCGGTTGATCGCGGCGAGGAAACTCTGGTGATTGCGTTTCAATTCGGCGCTGTCGCTGCCGGGCGTGTATTCGAGCTGCCAGGAATCGGCGGCGGTGCCGCCGGAAAGATTCCACTTCGGCGGTTGCCTGGCATCGCCGCCACGCTCGCCGCCGCGACCTCCGGGGCCGCCCTTGCGGATCGATTGCACGTCGAGATGCTGCGCCTGCTGCAGCCACAGCGAGAGTTGTTCGGGACTCGTGCGCGCCTCGGCCGGGATCTGCAACGTCGTCGCGCCGGCATCGCGGCTGTCGCCCTGCGGCCAGGCGTTCTCGCCCATGCGGTGGTTGAGCACCAGCCCGGTGGAGCCGTAGAGCACCGCGGCGAGCGCGCCCCAGGCGCCGATCCAGAGATGGATCTGCCGGATCCAGCGATAAGTCTTGTGGTGGCTGAAGATCGCGGGACCGCGCTTGCCGGCATTGGCGTTGGGATTCATCGGTTCGTCGTCGAAGGTTGCGAATGGAACGGCGGGGCGCTCAGGTCTCGGCCCATTGCCGCAGCAGGTTGTGGTACACGCCGGTCAGGCGCAGCAGCGCTTCGCGCTCGCCTCCCGACGCGGTGAGTTGCTGGATGCCGCCGTCGAGTTCCAGCAGCAGGCGCCGGCGTTGCGCGTCGCGCACCAGGCTCTGGACCCAGAAGAACGCCGCGAGCCTCGCGCCGCGCGTCACCGGTTCGACCCGGTGCAGGCTGTCCGACGGATAGACGATCAGATCGCCGGCCGGAAGCTTCACCTCGTGATCGCCGTAGGTATCGCTGACGATCAGTTCGCCGCCGTCGTAGCTGTCGGGGTCGGCGAGGAACAACGTGCACGATACGTCGCTGCGCAACCATTCGCCGTCGCCGAGCGACATCGCCGCGCCGTCGACGTGCATGCCGTATTCGCCACCGCCTTCGTAGCGGTTGAACCGCGGCGGCATGGTCTTCGCCGGCAGCACCGCCGCGTGGTAGAGCGGGTTGGCTGCGAGCGCGGCCAGCACTTCCGCGGCGAGCTCCGCGCGCAACGGCGACGCGTCCGGCAACTGCAGGTTGCGCTTGACCTGCGCGCCCTGCGCGCCGACGGTCTCGCGGCCGTCGGTCCACTGCGCGCTTTCCAGCCGCTGCCGCATCCGCGCCGCTTGCGCGGTATCAAGAATGCCGGGGATGTGCAGCAACATGTGGTGGCTCCGTACGCGACCGACTGCGGGAAAGCGGATTCCCGCAGCCAGGCAGTGTGCCCGACTCAGAACCGGAAGTCCGCGCTCAGCATGAAGCTGCGCGGCTGGCCCGGCGTGTAGCGATAGCCGCTCTTGTTGATCGCGGCCACGTATTGCTTGTCGAACAGGTTGTAGGCATTGAGGCGCAGGGTCAGGGAGTCGTTGACCGCATACGACACGATCGCGTCCCACACCGTCCACGACTTGGTGAACGTTGGGGTGCCCACCGCGCCATCCGTGCCGCGATGCATTCCCTCGGTGTAGCGGACGCCGCCGCCGACGGTCAGGCCGAACGGCAGCCGGTAGGTGGTCCAGCCGGTGAAGGCGTCGCCCGGCGTATAGGTCAGGTTCGGCGAACCATCGGAAGCGATGGACGGACCTTCCGACACTTCGGCATCCTGGTGGGTATATCCGGTCGAGACCGACCAGTCGTCGGTGATGTTGCCGACCGCCGAGAGTTCGACGCCCTTCACCCGCTTCTCGCCCTGCTGGTAGTAGCCGCCGGCACCGTCGCTGATGACTTCGTTGCTTACCGTGGTGTCGAACAGCGACAGGTCCAGGGCCAGCGCGTCCCGGAGCAGCGACCATTTGGCGCCGACCTCGAAGGTCTTCGCTTCCTGCGGATCGTAGGCGGTGTTGTTGGCGCTGTTCGCCGCATCGCTGAGCTGGAAGTTCGCGCCGCCCGGCGGTTGCTGCGAGATCGCGTAGTCCGCGTACAGGCTGACGTCCTCGATCGGCTTGAACACGGCGCCGAGCTTCCAGTTGAGCAAGTTGTCAGAATCGCTGAAGTCGGCGGTGGAAACGATGGTTCCGTTGGCGGTTCCGGTCGGGCAGGCGACGCCGCCGCGGGGCACCGGGGTCGCGGTGGTGCAAACCGCATTCGCCGTGTAATCGGTCGTGTAGTGGTCGAGGCGGAGGCCGGCGGTGAGCAGGAAACGCTCGCCGAACTTCAGCGTGTCGAACAGATAGGCCGACGCGGTGGTCGTCTCGCCGCGGGAATGCGCACCGTTGCGCGCCCAGGTCAGGCCGGTGGCGTTCCAGTCCGGGTCGTACAGGTTGGCCGGCGTCCACGCGCTGCCATTGGTGACCACGACCGTGGGCGAGAATTGCTCTTCGCGGGCGAACTCGAGGCCGGCGCTGAGGTTGTGCCCGACGCCGCCGGTGGCGAAATCCGCGCGCAGGTTCAACTGGTCGGTGAGGATCTTGTTCTCGACCGCCTTCAGGGTCGGGTTGCTGCGCGCGAGCGTGCAGGTCGAGAGGTCGGCCGGGTCAGCGCACACCGTGTTCGCGTTGGTGCCCATGAACGAGGTCAGCAGGTAATCCTGCTCGGTCTTGCCCCAGCGCGCGATGTTGCTCAGCCTCAGCGTGCCGGTGAAATCGTGCTCGAAGCGCAACGTCGCCATCTGTGCGGTCACGTTGTCGTGGTCGGCGCGGGTGCCGTAGAAGTTCTCCGGATCGACCGGGTGGCCGGCGAGGTTTTCCATGCCCGCCTGCGGTTCCCAGCCCGGCAGGCCGATGGTCGGCACGAAGCCGTCCGGCACGTTGTCCTGCTTCACGTAAAGCAGGTCGATCCAGAAGCGGGTGTCGGTGTCGAGGCCGAAGCCGAGCGATGGCGCAACGCCCCAACGGCTGTTGTTGACGTGGTCGCGGCCGGGGACGTCGCTGTCCTGCCACATCGCGTTGAGGCGCAGCGCGGAGGTTTCGCCCAGCATCTGGCTCCAGTCCGCGGTCCCGCGCTTCTGGCCTTCGGTCCCGGCGGAAATCGTGCCGGAAACCGCTTCCGCCAGCCGCGCCTCCTTGCTGACAAGGTTGATCGCGCCAGTCGGGGCGGAGCGACCGGTGTCGGTGCCGGCCGGGCCCTTCAGCACTTCCACCTGTTCGATGTTGAACACATCGCGCGAAATGCTGCCGAGGTCGCGGATGCCGTCGACGAAGACGCTGTTGGAGGTGTCGAAACCACGCATGTAGATCGCGTCGCCGGTGCTGGTGTTGCCGTTCTCGCCCGCGTAGAACGTGCCCACGCCCGGAGTGTTGCGCAGGGCGTCGGTCAGCGTGGTCGCGCCCTGCGCGTTGAACAGGTCGCTGCTGATGACCTGGATGGTTTGCGGCGTGTCCTGCAGCGGCTGCGTGTACTTCGACGACGAGGCCGACGGTTTCAGGCGCACGCCTTCGACGGTGATCGTGTCCAGGGTCCGGGCCTTGTCGGAAGCACCGTCCGGGGCAGCCACCTGCGCGGCCGCCGGGAGGGCGAGCATGCTGCCGGTCAGCAGCGTGGCGATGCCGAGGGGACTACGGATCGGGAAGGGATTGCAGCCGTGTTTCCTGCTCTTGATGTGCGACATGGGCTCGGTCTTGGTGGGGGCCCTGGCGTTCGAGCTCGGGCTGACCGGCATATTCAATCGCAAATGCGAATTATTCGCAACTGGAAATCGAGCAGATACCCCAGCCCTGGGCCGGCGGGTCAGTCGTCGATCCGGACCCAGACCGAGTCGTCTTCGATCTTCGTTTTGTAGGTCCGCACCGGCGCGTAGGCCGGGGGGTTGAGCGCGCGGCCGTCGCGCACGTCGAACCTGGAGCCATGCAGCACGCACTCGATGGTCGCGGAACCGGGATCGAACGCGCCGGCCGACAGTTCGAAATCCTCGTGCGTGCAACGGTCGTCGAGCGCGTAGCAATCGCCGTCGATGTTCACGACCAGTATCGGCGCGTCGCCGTCCCAGGCCACCGTCGATTCACCGGGCAGCAGTTCGCCGATCGCGCAAGCGCGCAGCCAGCGCTCGCTCACGGCATGTTCCTCAAAGCCCAACCCTCACAGGTTTTTCTCCAACACTTCGAAACGCAGGTCGTTGCGAAGGGGAATGCCGAAACGCGGATCGGTTGCGGGGAATGGCTTCTTGATCCCGGTGCGGCGGTAACCGCGGCGTTCGTAGTAGGCGATAAGCTCGTCGCGCACGTCGATCACGGTCATGCGCATCGCCGGCAGCTTCCAGTCCTCGCGCACCACGCGCTCGGCTTCGGCCAGCAACAGCTTGCCCAGCCCTGCGCCCTGCAGGTCCGGACGGATCGCGAACATCCCGAAATAGCCGGCGCCGTCTTCGATGCAGACATGCGCGCAACCGAGCGTTTCGCCACCGCGTTCAGCGAGCAGGATGCGGCTGTCGGCGCGCAGGATATCGCCACGCAACACCTCGGGATCGATCCGGTTGCCGTCGAGCAGGTCGGCCTCGGTGGTCCAGCCGGCGCGGCTGGCGTCGCCGCGGTACGCCGAGGTCACCAGCGCGACCAGCGCGGGAATGTCGGCTTCGACCGCATCGCGGAAAACGATCGTCTCCATGCCTAGTACCGGTGCATGAAGTGGGGAAGAAGCAAAAGCACGATCAGCAGCAGCAACAATGGCACCGCGATCCAGACGATCATCTTGATCGTGGTGGCGGCGCGCCCCTGGATCGCCTCGGCACGGCCTTGCAGGCGTTCGGCGCGCTCGAATTGCTTGTTCGCCATTTCGAACTGGCGGCGTTGCATGTCCAGCGCTTCGGCCTGGCGCTCGAGCTGGATGCGCTGGTTGTCGCGGATCTCGCGCAGGAGCGCGCTCGTTTCGGACTGGTCGGTCATGGCATCCCCTTTTCCCGGGATTAGCCTAGCAGCCGGCGCACCTTCTGCAAGGCCACGACGAAGGCTTCCACTTCCTCGTGCGTATTGTAGAAGGCGAACGAGGCGCGGCAGGTCGCGGGCACGCCGTAGAACTGCATCAGCGGATGCGCGCAATGGTGGCCGGAGCGTACCGCCACGCCTTCCAGGTCGAGCAAGGTGGCGAGGTCGTGCGCGTGCGCGCCCTCGACCAGGAAGCTGATGACCGCGGCCTTGTCCGGTGCGGTGCCGATGATGCGCAGGCCGTCGATCTTCGAAAGATCTTCGGTCGCGTGCGCCAGCAGTTCGCCTTCGCGCGTGGCGATGTTCGCCATGCCGATGGCCGCTAGGTAATCCGTCGCTGCGCCGAGGCCGATCTGTCCGGCGATGTTCGGCGTGCCGGCCTCGAACTTGTGCGGCGGGTCGTTGAACACCGTCCCGTCGAAACGCACTTCCTTGATCATCTCGCCACCGCCGAGGAAGGGCGGCATAGCTTCGAGGTGTTCGCGCCGCGCCCACAACGCGCCGGCGCCGGTCGGGCCGCACATCTTGTGCCCGGTGAAGGCATAGAAATCGCAGCCGATGGCGGCGATGTCCACCGGCATGTGCGGCATCGCCTGCGAGCCGTCGACGACGGTGGCGATGCCGCGACGGCGCGCCTCGCGGCAGATCTCGCGCACCGGGTTGATGGTGCCGAGCACGTTGGACACATGCGCCACGCCGAGGACTTTCACGTCCGGCGTCATTGCCGCATGCAGCGCGACGAGATCGAGCGTGCCGTCTTCGTTGATCTCCGCGACCTTGATCTTCGCGCCGGTGCGTTCGGCGACCAGCTGCCACGGCACGATGTTGGCGTGGTGCTCCATGCGCGTGAGCAGGATGGAATCGCCGGGCTTGAGCCGCGGCAACGCCCACGAGTACGCGGCCAGGTTGATCGCGAACGTGGTGCCGCTGCACAGCACGATGTCGTCCGCGCGCACGTTGGCGAAGGCGGCGAGCTTGCCGCGCGCGGCCTCGTAGGCTTCGGTCGCCTCGCTGCCCAGCGCGTGCACCGCGCGGCTGACGTTGGCGTTGTGGCGGCGATAGAAATCATCGACGGTCTCGATCACCGAGGCCGGCTTCTGCCCGGTGTTCGCCGAATCGAGGTAGACCAGCGGCTTGCCGTGCACTTCGCGCCGGAGCAACGGGAAGTCGGCGCGGACTGCGCTCCAGTCGATGCTCACGCCGCGATCCTCGCCAGCGCGCGATCCAGCGCCGCATCGAGTGCGGCCCGCAGCGTTTCGTCATCGACGCCGGCAACGATTTCGCGACAGAACGCGGCAGTCAGCAGGCGGCGCGCATCGGTTTCGGGAATCCCGCGCGAACGCAGGTAGAACAGCGCGGTCGGGTCGAGCTGGCCGACGGTGGCGCCGTGCGCGGCTTTCACTTCGTCGGCGTGGATTTCCAGCACCGGCTGGGTGTCGATTTCCGCGTTCTCGGACAGCAGCAGGTTCTTGTTCGACAACGTAGCCTCGCTGCCGTCGGCGCCTTCGTCAATGGTGATGCCGCCGTGCAAGATGCCGCGCGCACGGCCGCCGGCGATGCCACGCCACACGAGGTCGCAGCCCGTGTCTGGCGCGGAATGACTCACGTCGAGCCGTACATCGACGTGCTCGCGTGCGCCAAGCACGAACACGCCGCGCGACGCGTGGGTGGCGACGCGTTCCGCCAGACCGACGGCGATTTCGTGGCGCTGCAGGCGGCCGCCGAACAGGGCGAAGGTAGCGTCAAAGTCGACATCCTCCGGGAGATTCGATTGCACGCGGCGGATCAGCGACGCCGAATCCGGCAGTTCGCACAGTGTGACCGTGCGAATGGGCGTGTAGCGGGCGATGTCGAGGTTCACGCGCAGGACGCCAAGCACATTCGCGCCGGATTCGCCGAGATGTTGCTCGAAGATGCTGGCCGGCCCGCGCAGATCGATCGCGAGTTCGTGCGCCCACTGGCTCGGCGCGAACCCGGGAATCGACAGGTACACGAGATGAATCGGATCCACGTCGCCGTTCCAGCCCGTCAGTGTCGTCGTGCCGCCTGCATGCGCGACTTCGACATCGTCGCCGGCGAAATCGGAATGCTCGGCGGAAAACGCGCCGTTGACGAACACGATCCGGCGACCGTTCGTTTCCGCGAGTTCGTAGCGTTCGCGCAACGCGTCTGGTACGGCCGCGGTGCCATCAGCGATCACGAAATCCTGTTGCGACAGGGCGCGAATCGCGGTCCGACTATAGCGCCAGGATTCGCGGCTGGCCTGGTTTTCGCGCAGGCCGAGTTCGTCCAGCAACGCTCTCATGTCAGGCCGTCGCCTCGGGCGCGACGCGATCCTTCACCCATGCGTAGCCATGCGCTTCCAGTTCCAGCGCGAGCTCCGGGCCGCCGGTTTCGACGATGCGGCCGTCGGCGAGCACGTGCACCACGTCCGGCTTGATGTAATCGAGCAGGCGCTGGTAGTGGGTGATGACGAGGAACGCGCGATCCGTCGAACGCAGCGCGTTCACGCCGTCGGCGACGGATTTCAGCGCGTCGATGTCGAGGCCGCTGTCGGTTTCGTCGAGGATCGCCAGCTTCGGTTCCAGCACCGCGAGCTGGAAGATCTCGTTGCGCTTCTTCTCGCCACCGGAAAAGCCTTCGTTCACGCCGCGGTTGAGCAGGGTGTCGGGCAGGTGCAGCACCTTGATCTTCTCGCGCACCAGCTTGAGGAACTGCATGGAATCCAGCTCCGGCTCGCCGCGCGCCTTGCGTTGCGCGTTGAGCGCGCTGCGCAGGAAATAGGTGTTGTTCACGCCCGGGATTTCCACCGGGTACTGGAACGCGAGGAACATGCCGGCGGCCGCGCGTTCCTCGGGTTCGAGTTCGAGCAGCGGCTTGCCGTCGAATTCGACGGAACCTTCGGTCACTTCGTAGCCGTCGCGGCCGGCGAGGATGTTGCCGAGCGTGGACTTGCCGGCGCCGTTCGGGCCCATGATCGCGTGCACTTCGCCGGGCTTCACCTCGAGCGACAGGCCCTTGAGGATTTCGCGGCCGGCGACGCGGGCGTGGAGGTTTTCGATTTTCAGCATGTTCATTCCGTTCCATTCCGCCCCTGTAGGAGCGGCTTTAGCCGCGACATGTTCGCAGCGTGCAAGAAAAGCTCGCGGCTAAAGCCGCTCCTACAAAATCAAAATCAGCCAACCGCACCTTCCAGCGAAACTTCCAGCAACTTCTTCGCTTCCACCGCGAATTCCATCGGTAGCTCGCGGAACACCTGCTTGCAGAAACCGTCGACGATCAGGCTGACCGCGTCTTCCTCGCTGATCCCGCGCGAACGGCAGTAGAACAACTGGTCGTCGCTGATCTTCGACGTCGTCGCCTCGTGCTCCACTGTCGCGTCGGGGCGCTTGACCTCGATGTAGGGGAAGGTGTGCGCGCCGCACTGCTTGCCGATCAGCAGCGAATCGCACTGGGTGTGGTTGCGCGCGCCTTCGGCGCTGCGTTCCACCTTCACCAGCCCGCGATAAGAATTCTGTCCGCGGCCGGCGCTGATGCCCTTGCTCACGATCTTGGATTTCGTGCGCTTGCCGACGTGGATCATCTTGGTGCCGGTGTCGGCCTGCTGGCGATGGTGCGTGAGCGCGACGCTGTGGAATTCGCCGACGCTGTCGTCGCCGAGCAGCACGCAGCTCGGGTATTTCCAGGTGATCGCGGAACCGGTTTCCACCTGCGTCCATGTCACCTTACTGCGCGCGCCGCGGCATTCGGCGCGCTTGGTCACGAAGTTGTAGATGCCGCCGACGCCGTTCTCGTCGCCGGGATACCAGTTCTGCACGGTCGAATACTTGATCTCGGCATCGTCCAGCGCGACCAGTTCCACCACCGCGGCATGCAGTTGGTTGTCGTCGCGCATCGGCGCGGTGCAACCCTCGAGGTAGCTGACGTGGCTGCCTTCCTCGGCCACGATCAGGGTGCGTTCGAACTGGCCGGTGTTCATCGCATTGATGCGGAAATAGGTGCTCAGCTCCATCGGGCAGCGCACGCCGCGCGGAATGAACACGAAGCTGCCATCGGAGAACACCGCCGAGTTCAGCGCGGCGAAATAGTTGTCGCCGGTCGGCACCACGCTGCCGAGGTATTTGCGCACGAGGTCCGGATGTTCGCGGATCGCCTCGCTCATCGAGCAGAAGATCACGCCTTTCTCGGCCAGCTCCTTGCGGAACGTGGTGCTGACCGAAACCGAATCGAACACCGCGTCCACCGCGACGCCGGCGAGCTTGGCGCGTTCGTGCAGCGGCACGCCGAGCTTGTCGTAGGTGTCGAGCAGTTCCTGCGGGACTTCGTCCAGCGAGGCGTACTTCGGGCCCTTGGGCGCGGAGTAGTAGCTGATCGCCTGGAAATCGATGGGCCCGATGTTCAATTTGGCCCAGTGCGGCACCGGCATGGTCAGCCAGTGGCGATAGGCCGCGAGCCGCCATTCGGTCATCCATTCCGGTTCGTCCTTCTTCGCGGACAGCGCGCGGACGATGTCTTCGTTCAATCCGGGCGGCAGCGAATCGGATTCGATGTCGGTGACGAAGCCGGCGTCGTAGCGACGACCGAGCTGTTCGAGGATTTCAGCATTCTTTTCGACGGTGGTTTCGACGGACATGATCGCGTTCCTCAGGCCGTCGCCAACGTGGCGGGAATCGTGCGCGACATGCGCGCGGGCGGGGCGAGCATTTCCGCCAGCGTGACCTTGCGCAGCGCATCGGCGACCACATCGTTGATGCGGCGCCAGTTGGCGCGCACGCCGCAGGAGCTCTCGATGCCGCAGGCGCCGGCATGCACGCTGCATTCGGTCATGCCGAGCGGGCCTTCCAGCGCCTCGACGATGTCGACCAGGGTGATGCGCGCGGCGGGGCGGGCGAGGCGATAGCCGCCGCTCGCGCCGCGGAAGGCCTCGACCAGCCCGGCCTGGGCCAGCGGCTTCAGCACCTTGGCCACGGTCGGCGCTTCCAGCCCCGCCTGTTCGGCAAGTCCGGCGGCGCTCAGCACTTCGCCGGGCCGCGCGGCGAGCACGGTCAGGACCAGGGTGGCGTAGTCGGTGAGCTTGGTGACGCGAAGCATGGCGTGGGCCTCGAAACCGTACCGAAATTGTACGCTTTCGGCCGGGGCCGCTCAAATCCACCGGTTCGCGGCCGCGGCCGGCAGCGCATGACAGCCATCACCCGCGATGGCTGATGGCTGCGAATGGCGGGCGCAGCCCTGCTGCGGAGAATCGCCTTCGTCCCTTCCGGATCAGGAATCAGCGATGAACACCCAGACCCGCAGCCCGTTCGAAACCTCGCTGCACACCGCCGCCAGCCAGCTGGTCGAACGCGCCGCGGCGCTGCCGGCCGAAGCGGGACGCCCGCAGGTAGTGCGCTGGCTGCTGGCGATCGGCGCGCTGTTCATCGCCTGGCGCATGTGGCGCGGATTGAAGCCGTTCGCGTGGGCGCTGTTCGGGCTGTTCGCGGTGCGCTGGTTCCTCGGCGGCTGAGGCGAGTCAGGCGTCGCGCAGCAGCAGCACCGCGCGCAGGCCGCGCGGCGTGTTCGCATGCAGTTGCAGTTCGCCGTGGTGCTGGCGCGCGATGCGTTCGACGATGGCGAGGCCGAGGCCGGTACCGCCCGCGCTGTCGTCGTGCACGAACGGCTGGCGTGCGCGCCTGGCGGCATCGGCGGACAGGCCCGGACCCTGGTCCGCGATTTCGATCCGCCAGGCATCGCCGCCGCGTTGCAGCGACAGCGCGAAGATCGGCTCGCCGTGGCGTTCGGCATTGCCGACCAGGTTCTCGATCGCGCGCAGCAGCGCCATCGGCCGGCCGCGCACCGGCGCCTGCGGCGCGAGTTCGATTTCCCAATCGAACGCGGCGGCGGCGAGCGCGTTGCGGCAGGTTTCCGCGAGGTCGACGGTCTCGATCGCCTCGTCGCGGCCATCGCGCGCATAAGCGATGAACTGCGACAGGATCGCGTCGATCTCGCCGATGTCGCGTTCCATGCCTTCGAGCAGGTCGGGATCGGTGCCCGGCAACAGTGCCAGCGCATACTGCACCCGCGTCAGCGGCGTGCGCAGGTCGTGCGAAATCCCCGCGAGCATGAGCACCCTCTCGCTGGCGGCTTCGCGTACTTCGCTGCTGGCGCGCAGCAGCACCGACTGCAATTCGCGCACTTCGCGCGGCGCGCCCGCGCCGCCGAGGCCGACGTCCTCGCCGCGCATCAGCGCAGGCGCGGCGGCGGCCAGTTCCCGCAGCGGCAGGGCCAGGCGCCGGGCGAAATACGCCGCCGCCAGCCACACCAGCAGCGCGCATCCGGCCAGCAGCAGCACCGAGAATTGCCGCGCGCCCACGCGCGCGCCCTGGGCAAAGGCCACCCACAACGGTTGCGTGGTGTCGAGCTTCAGCCACAGCACGTCGCCGCGCGCGCTGCGCCCGGCCACCACCTCGCGGTCGCCGAGCACGTTGCGCGCCCGGCTTTCGATCAGCGAGAACCAGGGCGAGAGCTGGTCCGAATCGGCGACGGGTGGATCGGTGCGGACCTCGAGGCCGTTGCTGCGCAGCAATTCCAGCGTGCGCGCGGCCGGCTGGTCGCGGTCGAGCGCTTCCACCGATTCGGCGAACGCGTCGATGCTGTGCAGCAGTTGCACGGTCGGCGGTCGGCTGGTGAGTTCGCGGCCGAGCAACACCGCGAGCACGATGGTGCCGACCAGCACCAGCGCGATCACCAGCACGAGTTGCGCGAACACGCCGCGCACGGGACGATTCATGCGTCTTCCTCCGGCGGGACGTAGACATAGCCGACGCCCCATACCGTCTGCAGCATGCGCGGCAGCTTCGGGTCGTCTTCCAGCAGCTTGCGCAGGCGCGCGATGGCGACATCGATGCTGCGTTCCATCGCTTCGTGCCCGCGGCCGCGCGCCAGGCTCATCAGGCGGTCGCGGCTCAGCGGCTGGCGCGGATGGCGCAACAGCACCGACAGGATCGCGAATTCGCCGCCGGTGATCCGCAGCGGTTCGCCGTCGCGGCTCAATTCGCGCCGGCCGAGGTCGAGCAGGAACGGCCCGAAACGTACTTCCCCGCCATCCGCGAGTGGCGCGCCCGGCGCCGGCGGCGCGCTGCGGCGCAGGATCGCGCGGATGCGCGCCAGCAGTTCGCGCGGATTGACCGGCTTGGGCAGGTAGTCGTCGGCGCCGATCTCCAGCCCGACGATGCGGTCGATCTCGTCGCCCTTGGCGGTGAGCATCACCACCGGCGTCGCGTCGCCCTGGCCGCGCAGGCGACGGCAGATGTCCAGCCCGCTTTCGCCGGGCAGCATCAGGTCCAGCACGATCAGGTCGAAGTGCCCGCGATCGAGCGCCTGTTGCATCTGCGCGCCGTCGCCGACGCCCTTCACCGCGAAGCCCTGCGATTCCAGGTAACGCTGCAGCAATTCGCGCAGGCGCAGGTCATCGTCGACCAGCAGCAGCATGGGCGGTGGGGCATCGGTGGCCATTCAGCCACTATCGCGGTCGCCGCGGTGTTTGCGCAAATCCCGGGAAATGGGCCTCGGCCGCGATTTGTAAGCAGTTGTTTCCGGTGCCGTGGCCAGACGCATCTGCTGGCATGCGCGGCGTGTCGCGTACATCTCGCATACATCGGCGCAGCGCAAAGTGGACGCGTCGCCGCTCCCCCTTCCCCCGGCGGCGTCCAGTCCCACTTCCGAGGAACAGCCATGCAGAACACCAAGACCAAGAACACGGTGCTGATCGCCGCGATCCTGCTCGCCTGCGGCACGATCGCCAGCCTCGATGCCGGCGCCCGCGAACGCTCCCGCAGCGTGCAGCACAGCGCGCACCAGGGCAGCGTGTCGGTCCACCGCGACAACGCGCGCTTCCAGGGCGAACGCCAGCGCGACTGGCAACGCGACGGCGAAGGCAACGCGAGCATGACCCGCAGCGGCAGCGTCACCGGCGCGAACGGCGGCACCGCCGAACGCCAGGGCAGCATCACGCGCAATGCCGACGGCAGCCTCACCCACCAGGCCAGCGGTTCCGCGACCAATGCCAATGGCGGTACCATGGAGACCAGCGGCGGCTTCACCCGCGATGCCGACGGCAACGTCACCGGCAGCCGCGATACCAGCGCGACCAACAAGAACGGCGGCACCTACGAGGGTTCCACCAGTTGGAGCGATGGCAAGGTGACCCATACCGGTACCTGCACCAACTCCGCCGGCGCGACCGTCGATTGCCCCAGCAAGCCGGACAACGGCCAGTAATCGAACGCAGCGCAAGCGATGATGCAAAGCGAGGGCGCCGTTCGCGGCGCCCTCGTTCGTTCGGGATGCGGGATCGCGGCGCGGAATCCACCGCGCCTCGTTCAATCCGCGGCGGTTGCGGCGGTTCCCTGCATCGGCTCGGGCGGAAGCGCGAGCTGGAAGTAGGGCAGCGGAGGTTGCTGGCCCGGCGGCAAGTAATCCGGGGCCTTGCCGCCGGCCGGGCCGAGCGAGCGGATGAAGCGGTACAGGGCCCGGCGGTCGCCTTCGTTCATGGCGCGGACGTTGTAGTCCGGCATGATCGGCCGCGTGCGGAGTTCGGCCGAATACTTCAGCCATGTCGCTTCGTCCATGTCCGCGAGCTTGAGTCGCAGGTTGGCGGCATAGGTCGTGCCCCAGGGGCCGTTGTAACCGAGCGGCGAACCCGTCAGCCAGGCCTGTTTCGGAATGTCGCCGCCCTTCTCGGCATAGCCGGGCGTGTGGCAGTCGTTGCAGCCCGCGATCCTCACGAGGTATTCGCCGCGGGCGACGAGTTCGGCGTCGCCGGCGTCGACGGGCGGAGGGGTTTCCGGCGAAGCGGTCGTGGCGGAACAGCCGGCGAGGGCGAGGCCCGTGGCAAGCAGGGCGGGGTGGAGGAATTGGTGGCGCATGGTCGTGTCGCGGATGGAGGATGGGCCAGTTAACGGAAGGTGGCGCGTGGACCGGACACCGCGGTGACGCGGGCCTCCCGCATCGGCGACAATGGCCGTTCATTCCCGCAGGCAAGCACGATGGCGAAGGCGAAGAAGATCGAAGCGCGGTTGTCCCCGATCCACGGCAACGGAGTTTTCGCCACCGAGGCCATCAAGAAGGGCGAGCGCATTGTCCGCTACAAGGGCAAGCTGCGCACCCACGAGGAAGTGGACGAGGAATACGGCGACGAGGACGAGAACGGCCACACCTTCCTGTTCACCCTCAACGACGATTACGTGATCGATGCCAACGTCGATGGCAACGTCGCGCGCTGGATCAACCACAGCTGCAAGCCCAATTGCGAGTCCGAGATCGAGGAAAACGCCAAGGGCAAGTCGCACAAGGACAAGGTGTTCATCCACGCCCTGCGCGACATCAAGGCCGGCGAGGAACTGACCTACAACTATGGCATCGTGCTCGACGAACCGCATACCGCGAAGGTGAAAAAGCTCTGGGCGTGCAAGTGCGGCGCCAAGAACTGCACAGGGACGATGCTGCAACCCAAGCGTTGACCCGCGGCGCGGCTGCCGCGCCGCCGAAGGTTTGCATGACTTCTGCCAGTCGGGCAGCGCCTGCGCCCGCGCTACCGTGCGCGCCGTCGGGATCGGAGTCCCGCGGGAACCCGCATATGCGCCTCGCACGAACCAGCTTCGCATTGCTGCTGTCGCTGTTGTCCGCGCCCGCGTGGGCGATCGACGTCGACGGACGCATCGATCCGGCCGAATGGCAGGGCGCGCAGCACGTCACCGATTTCCGCCAGGTGCAGCCGCTGACGCGCGCGCCGGGTTCGCAGCCGACCGAAGGCTGGATCCTCGCCACGCCCGAAGGCCTCGCGATCGGTTTCCATTCGACCGAGCCGGCGAACATCCCGCGCACGCGCCAGAGCGCGCAGCGCGACGTCGGCGCGCAGGCCGATCGCGTCAACCTCTACGTGGACTTCGATGGCGACGGGCGCACCGGCTACAACTTCACCGTGCTGCTGTCGGACAGCATCATCGACACCACGATCACCAACGAGAACCAGTTCGCCACCGACTGGGACGGCAACTGGAAGCACGCGGTCAGCGAGGATGCCGAGGGCTGGAGCGCGGAGATGCTCATCCCCTGGTACATCGCGCCGATGCGGGCCGGCAGCGGCGGCAAGCGCAACATCGGCGTGCAGCTCGACCGCGTGATCGGCGCCACCGGCGAACGCATGGCGTGGCCGGCGGTATCGGTCCAGGAGTCGCGCTTCCTGTCCGTGCTGGCCAAGGTCGAAGTGCCCGAATACAGCCAGTCGCTGCTCGCGGTCACGCCCTACGTGTCCGGGCTCTACGACAACATCAAGGGCGGCTCGCATTTCGACGGCGGCGTCGACCTGTTCTGGAAGCCGAACAGCCGCTTCCAGCTGAGCGCGACGCTGAATCCCGATTTCGGCCAGGTGGAAAGCGACCAGCTGGTGGTGAATTTCAGCGCCACCGAAACCTTCTTCAGCGACAAGCGCCCGTTCTTCACCGAGAACCAGGCCTTCTTCGACGTGCCCTTCGGCTCGCTCAACAACGCCAACCGCCTGCTGTACACGCGCCGGGTCGGCGGCCCCGCCGACGACGGCGACGGTTCCGGCGACGTGACCGCCGCGGTCAAGCTCAACGGCAGCGCCGGCGCTTTCAACTACGGCGTGTTCGCCGCCACCGAGGCGGACGAGGCCGGGCGCGATTTCTACGCCCTGCGCGGCACCCGCGATTTCGAAACGCAGGGCGTCGGCGCGATGTTCACCCGGGTCGAACGCCCGTTCCTGGACCGCGAAGCGGACGTGTACGAGTTCGACCACCGCTGGACGCCGAACGCGAAACTCTCGGTGCGCACCACCCTGGTCGGCAGCGACATCGAACAGGCCGGCACGAGCACGCGCGACAGCGGCGGCCAGGTGCTGGTCGACTACGACCACGGCAACGGCTGGCGCCAGCAGGGCTACGCCCTGCACCTGGGCGACGGGCTGCAGCTCAACGACTTCGGCTACCTCGAGCGCAACGACTTCAACTACCTGCGCTACCAGCTCGCGCACCGGGTGACGGATTTGCCGCAGGATTCGGCCTATTCCGCGCACGACTGGCGCTATGCCGTCTCGCGCCGCAGCAACGACCACGGCGTGCGCATCACCGATGCGTGGGCGATCGACCTGTTCAGCGACCGCCGCGACGGCGGCAACGAATTCTTCGAAATCGCCGGCTTCACCCCCGGCCACGACGACCTGGTGACCCGCGGCAACGGCGTGGTCGACGTGCCCGCCAAGTTCTACCTGTATTTCGAGCGGTTCACGCCGCGCAAGGACCATTGGTCGATGTACTGGAACGCACGCTACGCCGCCGAAGGCCTCGCCGGCCCGGCGCATGGCGCGCTGTCGTTCGACCTCAACCCGACCTACTTCGTCAACGACAACCTCAGCTTCTACGGCGAGTTGTTCGCGCAGCACAACCCGGACTGGCTGCTGTGGTGCCCGGTCGATGGCGGGCCGTGCGCGGGGCAAGGCGGGCGCGACCTGCTCGGCAGCTATCGCGCGAGCCTGCTGCAACTCAATGGCGGCATGCAGTGGATCATCAGCGCGAAGCAGGAACTGCGAATCAAGATGGAAACCATCGCGCTCGATGCGCACGCCTTGCAAGGTTGGCAACTGGCGGCGAACGGCGAACCGCAACGCGTGGCCGACGGATTGAACGATTTCAGCCTGCGCAACCTTGGCTTCCAGATCCGCTACCGCTACGAACTCGCGCCGCTGTCGAACCTTTACATCGCCTACGTGCGCGGCGGTTTCGGATTCCAGGACGAAGGGCAGGGCGTCGGCGGCCTGCTCGGCGATGCGTTCTCGCTGCGCGACGACGAGCAGCTGTTCGTGAAGCTCAGCTATCGCTTCGAGCTGTAGCGATCAGAGATCGTCTTCGCCAGGGAACGAGACCGAGATTTCGTCGACGACGAGGTCCGTGCCGAGGTCCGGATATTTCGCATCGTCGCTGGAGAATTCGGCATCGCCCATCGGATAAGGCCGCTCGCCGATGTCCGCGCGCGCGCCCAGGGTCATGCCGCGCCGGACCGGATCGTGCTTCGGATCCAGGCGCCCGCCGTTCCAGTTGGTGATGGCGCCGCCGTAGTCCCAGTCCAGTCCGAAAAACCGGATCGGCTTGCCATTGCGCCGCAGGATGTCCGAGAGCGGCGTGCCGATGCCGATGCCGTTGTCCAGCCGCCAGCGCGAGCCGTCGTCGAACACGCGCACCAGCGACAGGCCGGTGTTGCGTTGCGCGTCCTCGAAGTAGAGGTAGGCGCGACGGCTGGCATCGTCGGGAAACAGGATCACGCCGTCCACGCGCTCGCCTTCGGCGCCGGGCACTTCGCCGATGCGCACGTTGTCCTTGCCGAATCGGCGTGCGAGTCGTTCGATATCGGTATCCGGCGCGAAGTCGCCCGGAAGCACGTAGCTCGCATTCGCCGGCATCGCGTCCCTCGCCACGGCAATCGTCGCCGTGGTCGTCACGGGCGGAGTGGCGGTGGCTTGCGTCGACGCCGTTTGCGATTGCGATCCGCAAGCGCAGAGTGCGAGAAGCAACGGCAGCGCCGCGAAAGCCCGCATTACGGCGTGGTTTCGCGCAGCTTCGCGGAGTTGATGCGCCACGCGCGATCCTCGGCGCTGGCGCCATCGACCACGGTGCGATGCAGGATGTAACTGCCGGCGTAGCGATGGCGGCTGCCGTCGGCGTGGGTGGCGGTGACCGTTACCGGGATTTCGATGTAGCGCTGGCCGGCGCCCGCGTCCTCGTCGCCGGGCGTGCCGATCTCGACGCTGCTGCCGGTGGTGTCGGAGAATCCGTTGGCGAACTGTTGCGCGCTCTGGTTGCTGGCCGCGCCGTTTTCCGACCAGAGCCGGTAAGCGCGGCCGTAATCGCGTGCGGCGATCGCGGCGTAGTAGTCGCGCAGCAGTTTCACCGCGTCGCCAGGCCCGGGCTCGACGGCATTGCCGGCGGGCGAGGGCGCGGTCGGATTCGATTCGCCGACGGCGATTCCTTGCGACGGGTCGGGCGGCAACGCGGCGTCGGCAGCGTTCGCGACGGTCGAAGGCGCCGGCATTGCAGGTGCTGGCGTGCCGATCGCACCGGGGCCGGGTTTGTCCGGCATGCCGGTCACCGATCCCTTGCCGGCATCGGGTGCGGGCAGGGTGTCCGCATCCTGTTGCGCGGCCTGCTGCTTGTGCCCGCAGGCGGAGAGCGCGAGTGCGCATGCGATGGCGAAGATCGTTCGTTTCATTTCATTGCCCCAGGTGCACGACGACCTGGCCATTGTCGATCGTGGTGGAATCGATGCGGCGCGCGCCGAGGCGTTCGACCAGGCTGTTGTCGAACTGGTACACCGGCTCGTTGCGCGCGTAGTCGTCGAGCCAGCGGTTCACCAGCTCGCGGCCGGTCGCGTTCATCGCACCACCGAGGCCGGGGAAATCCGCCGATTCCAGCGTCGGCTGGTCGAGGTGCAGGCCGTGCGTGCCGGGGTCGAAGCGCAGTCCGCTGGCGATGGCCATGTGCCCGGACGGCGTCGCTTCGCGGCCGAGGGTGCCGACGCCGACGTCGAAATCCAGACGCAGGCGGTGGCTGCCGGCGGGAATGCCCAGCCGCGGGTTGACGATGCGCAGCGTCACCAGGCCATCCAGCTTCTTGTAGTCGCGCGGGAAGCGGCGGTCGAGCTGCGCCTGCAGCTGCGGCGCGGTGAAGGCGAGCTGGTTGCCGAGCATCGCGGCGACCGCGCCGAGGTTGGAACACGCGGCCAGCAGCGAGGCCACGCATGCGAAAGCGATGCAGGCGAGGGTGCGGCGAAACGGGAATCTGCGGTGCATGGCGATGCCCTCGATGGCGTGCGCGCCACCTTGCCCCGCGCCGCATGAACGCAGGGTCACGGGCCGGGTCCGCGATTCACAGGGACTTGCGCGCGGGGTTCAGCCACGCCAGCAGCACGCCGAGCAGCAGCATGGCGATGGTGCTGTAGATCATCTGCTTGTGCACGAGGCCGGCCGGCAAGGGCTGCACCGCGTAGTAGATGAGGTAGCCGGGGATGGTCGCCATCACCGCCACCGCCGCGCCGAAGCGCAGGCCCTGGCCGAACACCGAACGCCCCGGTTCCATGCCCTTGCGGTACAGCCAGGTCAGGCCGAAGCCGATCAGCAGGTGCGC
This sequence comes from Lysobacter lycopersici, assembly GCF_007556775.1. Lineage (GTDB taxonomy): Bacteria > Pseudomonadota > Gammaproteobacteria > Xanthomonadales > Xanthomonadaceae > Pseudoluteimonas > Pseudoluteimonas lycopersici. The sequence goes on along the minus strand of NZ_CP041742.1, from coordinate 1,198,987 downwards.
GGCCATCATGTACGGCATGTAGGCGGCAGCGTCTTCCGGACCGCGATAGATGCCGTTCGGCACCAACGCGTTGTAATCGGCTTGCAGCAACACGCCATGCACGAGGAAATCGAGCAGCAGCGCGGCGACGGATACGACGATGCCGCAGATCCAGAAGCGCTTGTCCATGGTCCCCTCCCGAGGTGGCGCAACGATGCTAGCGCGGCGGCGCGGCCAATGCGATGGGCATGAAAAAGGCCGGATTCCTTGCGGAACCCGGCCTTTCGGCTTGCGAAGCTGGCGCTGCGATCAGGCCGCGGCGTCCTTCAGCTTCTTCAGCGGGCGCACCTTGACCTTGACCGAAGCCGGCTTGGCCGCGAACCACTGCTCTTCCTTGGTGAACGGGTTGATGCCCTTGCGCTTCGGCTTGGCCGGAACGTTCACGACGGTGATCTTCAGCAGGCCCGGCAGGGTGAAGGTGCCGGCGCCCTTCTTGCTGACCGAACCGGCGACCGCGCCCTCGAGGCCCGCGAGCACCGCACGCACGTCGCGCGGCGCCACGCCGCTGGCGTCGGAGATGTGCGCGACCAGGCCGGCGCGGTTCAGCGCGGACTTGATCGCCTTCGGAGCGGCCGGCTTGGCGGCGGACTTGGCGGACTTCTTCTTGGCAGCGACTTTCTTCTTTGCCATGTGCGTGTGATTCCCTCGTCGTGTTTGGTGTGTAGTCCGGCGTTGGTGCCGGCGCCAGCGCAATGTATTGCAGAAAATCCGCGGCGCCAAGCCCCGCGGGCGCTTTTTTTTCAGGGGTTTTCGCGGGCATCCGGGATGCGTTCCCGCCGGTCGGATGCCCGGCGGGAATCGCATGCGGCGATCAGTCTTCCTCGTGGCGTGGCTTCCAGGACTCGACCAGCTTCTGCTGCACTTGCGCAGGAACCGGTTCGTAGTGGCTGAAATCCAAGGCATAACGCCCGCGCCCGGCGGTCACCGATTTCAGTTCCGCCGCGTAGCCGTCGAGTTCCGAGAGCGGCACCTGCGCCTTCACCACGATCTCGCCGCCGCGCTCGGAATCGGTGCCGCTGATGCGCGCGCGCTTGGACGACAGCCCGCCGCTGATGTCGCCCATGTGCTGTTCCGGCGCATGCACCTCGAGGTCGACGATGGGTTCCAGCACCTGCGGCCTGGCCTTGGCGATGGCATCGAGGAAGGCTTTCTTGCCGGCGGCGACGAACGCGACTTCCTTGCTGTCCACCGGATGGTGCTTGCCGTCGTAGACGATGACGCGCACGTCCTGCAGCGGGTGGCCGGAGATCGCGCCGCCGGACAGCACCTGGCGCACGCCCTTTTCCACCGCCGGCATGAATTGCCCGGGAATGGTGCCGCCCTTCACTTCGTCCACGAATTCGAAACCGCCGCCGCGCGGCAAGGGTTCGATGCGCAGGAACACCTCGCCGAACTGGCCGGCGCCGCCGGTCTGCTTCTTGTGCCGGTGGTGGCCCTCGGCCTTGGCGCCGATGGTTTCGCGGTAGGCGATGCGCGGCGGATGGGTCTTCACTTCCACGCCGAAGCGCTGCTTCAGGCGGTCGAGCATGATCCGCAGGTGCAGGTCGGAGAGGCCGCGGGCCACGGTTTCGTTGAGCTCGGCCTGGTGTTCGACCGCGAACGCCGGGTCTTCCTCGGCCAGCTTGTGCAGCGCAGTCGAGAGCTTCTGCTCCTGGCCCTTGCTCGCGGCCTCGATGGCGAGGCCGAACATCGGCCGCGGGAAATTCGCCGGCGCGAGGTGGATCTGGTCCTCGTCGTGCGAATCGTGCAGCACCGCGTCGAAATGCAGTTCCTCCACCTTCGCCACCGCGGCGATGTCGCCGGGCACCGCCTGCGCGATCTCCACGTGTTCCTTGCCCTTGAGCTTGAACAGGTGGCTGACCTTGAACGGCTTCTTGCCGTCGTCGATGAACAGCTGCGAATCCTTCTTCACCGTGCCCTGGTAGACGCGGAACACCGCGAGCTTGCCGACGAAAGGATCGTTGACGATCTTGAACACGTCGGCGATCACGTGCGCCTTCGGATCGGGCCTGGCATCGAGAGGCTTCGCGTCGGCACCACTGCCTTTCACGAACGCCGGCGGATTCGCCTCGCCCGGATGCGGGAACAGGCGTTCGGCCACGTCGAGCAATTCCTTCACCCCGGCGCCGCTGCGCGCGGACACGAAGCACACCGGCACCAGGTGGCCTTCGCGCAGGCATTGCTCGAACGCGTCGTGCAGTTCCGCGCCGGAAAGGCCGCCCTCGCCGAGGTCGAGGTAATGGTCCATCACCGTTTCGTTGATCTCGACGACCTGGTCGATGATCTTCTGGTGCCAGTCGGCGACCGCGCCGAGATTGCTGGTGCCGTTGGATTGCCAGAAGCAGTTGACCACGGACTTGCCGCCTTCGGCCGGCAGGTTGATCGGCAGGACTTCGGTGCCGAAGGTGTCGCGCAGCTTGTCGAGCAATGCGCCGAGTTTTGCGCCCGGGTGGTCGATCTTGTTGACCACGATCACCCGGCACAGGTTGCGCGCCTTGGCGTATTCCATCATCCGCTGCGTGCCGTAGCTGATGCCGGCATCGGCATCGACCACGATCGCGACCGTTTCCACCGCCGCCAGCGCGGACAGCGCCGGGCCGCGGAAATCCGGATAGCCGGGCGTGTCCACCAGGTTCACATGGATGCCTGCATGATCGGTGCTGGCGATCGCGGCGTCGATGGAGTGGCCGCGTTCCTTTTCGATGGGATCGAAGTCGGACACGGTGCTGCCGCGTTCGATGCTGCCTGCCGCCTGGATTGCACCGCCGGCCTGCAGCAGGGCTTCGAACAACGTTGTTTTGCCGGCGCCAGGGTGGCCTGCCAGGGCCACGTTGCGGATCTGTTCGGTCGAGTAGGACATGAGCCCGTTCCTCCTTCGCGTGCGAATGGACGTGGCGTCATGGCTGTCCGCGCTTCGCGCCGGAGCGTGGGCGCTCGGCGGGCGGTCATGGCGGACAGGCACCTTAGCCCGCGAACGCCGCGCGCGGCAACGGCTGTCGCGCAGGTAAACGCCGCGTGACGATGCCGGCCGGGTTCAGCATCGCTTTACCGCCGGCGCCCGACGATGCGCCCGCGCCATCCCGGCGCGGGGAGTTCCACGATGAAGCGTCTTCCTGCCTCGCTGCTCGCCATCGGCCTCGCCGCCACCAGCGGCCTCGCATCGGCGCAGTCCTATGGTTCGTACGGTTCGAACGGTCGCTACGACGATCCCGCCTACCGCAACCCGAACGACGTGCAGCCCGCGAATGGCGGCTACTACGACTACGCCCGCGTGGTCCGCGTCGATCCGGTGATGGGCAACGGCTACAACAACACCTCGTCGCAACGCTGCTACAGCGAGAGCGGCCGCTATGCCCAGGGCGGTTACGACCAGCACGGCAACGATGGCTACTACGACCAGAACGGCAACTACCGCCGCAACGGTTCGACCAGCGGTGGGTATTACGACCAGTACGGCAACTACCACCAGAACGCCGGCAGCAACACCGGCCGCACCGTTGCGACGGTGATCGGCGGTATCGCCGGCGCGGTGCTGGGCAGCAAGGTCGGCGGCGGCAGCGGCCAGGTCGCCGCAAGCGCGATCGGCACCATGGTCGGCGGCATGGCCGGGCGCCAGGTCTACGACAACGCGCATCGTCCGCAGCGCACCGCGACGGTGCAGGTCTGCGACCCGGTGCCGGTGAACGGTTATTACGGCAACACGAACAACAACGTGGCTACCGGCTACGACGTGACCTACGAATACGCCGGTCGCCGCTACACCACGCGTACCAGCTACAACCCGGGCGACCGCATCCGCGTGCGCGTGGACGTGCGCCCGGAGTAAGGCATCTCTTCAGGGAGGGAGCCAGTCGACGGAACGACAAAGGGGCCTTCGGGCCCCTTTTCTTTTGTGCCCTTCATCGCGACGAGATGTGGGATCAAAGATCAAAGGGGACAGGGGAAATTAATAAGCGTTAATTCCCTCCGTCCCCTTTATTATTCGGGACAGGGGAAATGGTCGAGCGAGGTAGAAGAAAGGATCCGAATAGGTTGGGCTGAGCTTGCGCCGCTCTTAACAGCCGAATGGCTGTTCAACCCCAACATCAAAGGCGACGATCATTCCATGAAATACCGACGCGCCCACCTGGCAGGCGGAACCTATTTCTTCACGGTGAATCTTGCCGAACGTTCCAGCACGTTGCTGGTCGATCGGATTACGGATTTGCGAAGGGCCGTACGCGTCGCCAAGGAACGGCATCCTTTCGATATTCTTGCGTGGGTGGTCTTGCCGGATCACTTGCATGCGATCTGGACATTGCCTGCGGGCGATGGCGATTGCGCGACCCGGTGGATGCTGATCAAATCCGGGTTCATCCGTTGCATCGAGCGGGGCGAACGCGCGCGTGCATCACGCGTTCGCAAGCGCGAACGCGGCATCTGGCAACGCCGTTTCTGGGAACACGTAATCACGAACGACGATGACCTGCACAAGCATGTGGATTACGTGCACATCAATCCGGTAAAGCAGGGTCATGCCGCACGCGCCTCCGAATGGCCGTACAGTTCGATTCACGAATACATCCGCCTCGGTTGGGCGCCGGAGGATTGGGCGGCACCGATGGACGATGAGCCCATGATGGGGGAAGGTTGAAAAGGTTGAAGATGTTGGGCTTCGCAGGCTCAGCCCAACCTATGCGGGCTTAGGCGGGGCGGCCAACGCACGCGAAAACACCAAGAGTCAATGAATGACCTCAGTCAGAGCACCTTTTTCTCGAATTCGTCTTTCGTCATTCCATACATTCCCAATGTTCCAGGCTGGTACGGATCCATCCAGACGAAATGCTCCTGTGCATCCAGACGTTCAGCGCACCCCACCATCTCGAACTCCACCATGCCGTAGCGTCGATTCTTTCCGGCCTTCGCAAGTGCGCAGGTAACGCTTTGAAAGACGCGATCAGAAGGCTCTGGCAAAATCGCAAAATTAGAACCGTTGGCATCTCGCACGCTCGGGAATGCAATTCCATCTGCATCCTTGATCCTTGAATGCAGAACCGCACCCAATGCCCGGCTCAATAAATACCCGGAGTCTCTTGCATGAGGGTCATTAAGAATGTGGGAAAAGAATCTATCGATGTAAAGCGTTGCGATCGCATCGTCGGGCGGCATCGTATTGAGGATATTGGCGATCGTCCCTCCAGGATCAACGCCTGTAATGCGCGAGTAGCCCGTCTTGTTCACGAAAGCGTATTCGCCGACAAGAATGACGCGAAGTTCTTCGCCCGGCTTAATCTTGAATCCTGCAAGTTGCAGCTGCTGCCATTCTTGGGTCTCAATCTCCAGCAAAGCAGTCTCTGGTTTTGCTGAAAGGTAAAAGCAAGGAGCACCCGCGTCATTGAGGCGTCCTACCCGCGCCTTATCGGGTGGCGGATAGTCCATGTCCTTCAGCCGCGGCCAAGGTTTTCCATCAATAAGTCTCGCCCGCCAAAAAGTACTGCCGCGACCAAAGCTGACAGATAGAATCTCGTAAACGTCGAAAAGCGGCGTGATGCAATGACAAAACTCAGCCTCACTTGTCGACAAAAGTGCACGATCAAAAATTGCTTCGCACTGATTCAAATTCACGTTCATTTGATCCAGAGAAATGAATCTGTTTAGGCGGGGAGAGAAGGTGGATCTTCACCGCCAGTCGATCTCCCCGCTCACCACGCTGCACACGCGGCCGCCGGACCAGACTTCGCCATCGGCGACGGTGAGTTCGATGATCGCGTCGTGGCCGACCTCGCGGCCCTGGCTGACGCGGTAGAAACCGGAATCTCCAGGCAACGCATCGCGATCCGCGAGCCAGGCCGCCAGCGTTGCATTGGCCGCACCGGAAGCCGCGTCCTCGAAGCGCGCCGGCGCGCCGACCCAGGCGCGCACCGCGAGGTAGTAGACCGGATCGTCGCTGCGCGCGTAAACACACAGGCCCATGCTGTCGGTGGCGTTCGCCAAGCGTTCCACCGCATCCCAGTCCGGCGTCGCGGAACGCAATGACGCTTCGTCGGCGAGTTCGGCCAGCCACCAGCGACGTCCACCGTCCATCAACGCCTGCGGCAATGCGCCCAGCGGCAATCCCGCGAGCACGTCGCGCAAACGCGCGTCGCCGGCTTCGGCGATTTCGACCACCCGCGCCTTCGGCGTGCGCACCGCAATCGTGCGTTCGCGGCCGGTGCCGGAGACGCGCAACGGCAGCAATCCGGCTTTCCCTTCCTGCACCAGCAAACCGTCGCGCGGCGTCGCCAGTCCGGCTTCGAGCACGGCGTGCGCGGTGCCGACGCTGGGATGGCCGGCGAACGGCACTTCGCGGCGCGGGCTGAAGATGCGGAGGCCGTAACTCGCCTCGGGCGAAGTCGGCGGCAGCACGAACGTGGTTTCCGGCAGCCGCGTCCAGCGCGCGATGGACTGCATCGTTTCGTCGTCGAGCCCGCCTGCGTCCAGCACCACGGCGAGCGGATTGCCGGCGCCGGGCCGGTCGGCGAACACATCGCATTGCAGGTAACGGCGGGGCATGGCGAAGCCGGGTGCGAGGGGCGCGCAGCTTACCAATCCAGATGCCCTTCGATGACCTGTCGCACGTCGCCGCCGATCCAGACTTCGCCCTCGTCGTCCACGCGCACCTGCACCTTGCCGTCGCGACCGAGTTCGCGGCCCTGGCTGGCGATGTAGCGGCCATCGCGGCCGGGCAGGCGTCCCTGCCGGTGCAACAGCGCGGCGACCAGGGCGTTCGCGCTGCCGGTGACCGGATCCTCGGGCACGTTGACCGCGTCGCCGGGGCAGAAGGCGCGCACGACCAGATCGTGGCCGTCGTCGTGTTCGAACGCGAAGATCGCGACGCCGGTGGTGCGGGTCGCGTTCGTCCACGCGGCGATAGCGGCGAAATCGGGTGCGAAGCCACGCACATGCGTGGGCGATGCGGCTTCGACCAGCCACCAGAGCGGGCCGTTGTTCCACAGCGCGGCGGGGCGATCCGGCGCGGCGACCGCATCCAGTCCCGCGGGAAGCGGGCCCGCGAGTTCGCCGACCGGTTGTGCACGGGGACTGCGCACGGCGACGTGGAATCCACCCTCGGCGCTGGTCACGCGCACCGGCAGCAGGCCGGCTTCGCATTGCTGGACGAGTTGCCCGTCGCGCGGCAGGGCCAGCCGGTGCGCGACCGCGACCCAGGCCGCGCCCACGCTGGGGTGGCCGGCGAAGGGCAATTCGCTGCCCGGGGTGAAGATGCGGATGCGGTAGTCGGCGCCTTCGCCCGGGGGCAGGAAGAAGATGGTCTCCGACAGGTTCAGCCACGCGGCCAGCGCCTGCATCGCGGTGGCGTCCATGTCGCCGGCGTCGAACACCACGCCGAGCGCATTGCCGGCGCCGGGGCGGTCGGCGAACACGTCGCATTGCAGGTAGCGGCGCGCGGTGCGGGCAGGGGCCATCGACTAGAATCATCGTCCGCGCCCGATCTCCGGGCAGTCCCCGGATTCTATGCCCGCCCGTCCCGCCGACGCTTCCTGGACCGTGCTCAAGTTCGGCGGCACTTCGGTGTCGAAACGCGAGCGTTGGGACGAAATCGGCCGCATCGCCGCCGCGCGCGCCGGCGAAGGCCGCGTGCTGGTCGTGGTGTCGGCGCTGTCGGGCGTGACCAACGAACTGCAGGCCATTGCGAACGGGGACGACATCGCCGGCCGCGTCGCCGCGCTGATCGAACGCCACCGCGGGTTCTGCGCCGAACTCGGGCTCGATCCCGACGTTGCGCTCGGCGAACGCCTGCGTGCGCTGCAAGCGTTGCGCGACGATCCGCGCGCGGTATCGCGCCCGCTCGCATGGCAGGCCGAAGTGCTGGCGCAGGGCGAATTGCTCTCGTCCACGCTCGGCGCGGCGTATTTGCGTTCGCGGGGACTCGACTTCGGCTGGTGCGACGCGCGCGACTGGCTGCGCGCGCTGGCGATGCCGAACCAGAGCGACTGGGCGTTGCGCCTGTCGGTGAACTGCGCGCACGACGGCGACGACGCGCTGCGTTCGCGTTTCGCCGAACAACCGACGCGGATGCTACTGACACAGGGCTTCATCGCGCGCCACGACGACGGCGGCACCGCGATCCTCGGGCGCGGCGGTTCGGATACCTCGGCCGCGTATTTCGGCGCGTTGCTCGGCGCGCGCCGCGTCGAAATCTGGACCGACGTGCCCGGCATGTTCAGCGCCAATCCGCGCGAGGTGCCCGACGCGCGCCTGCTCGCGCGGCTGGATTACGCCGAAGCGCAGGAAATCGCCACCACCGGCGCGAAAGTCCTGCATCCGCGTTCCATCGCGCCCTGCCGCGACGGCGGCGTGCCGATGGCGATCCTCGATACGTCCAACCCGGAATTGCCGGGCACGCGCATCGACGCCAGCGTCGCCGCGGTGCCGGGCGTCAAGGCGATCAGCCGCCGCAACGGCATCGTGCTGGTGTCGATGGAAAGCATCGGCATGTGGCAGCAGGTCGGCTTCCTCGCCGACATCTTCGAACGCTTCCGCCGCCACGGCCTGTCGGTGGACCTGATCGGTTCCTCGGAAACCAACGTCACCGTGTCGCTCGATCCTTCCGACAACCTGGTCAGCACCGACGTGCTGGCGAAACTGTCGCAGGACCTCGCCGAAGTCTGCCGGGTCAAGGTGATCGCGCCTTGCGCCGCGATCACGCTCGTCGGCCGCGGCATGCGTTCGCTGCTGCACCGCCTGTCCGACATCTGGGCCACGTTCGGGCGCGAGCGCGTGCACCTGATTTCGCAGTCGTCGAACGACCTCAACCTCACCTTCGTCGTCGACGAAGCCGATGCCGATGGCCTCGTTCCGCTGCTGCACGCGGAGCTGATCCGCGGCGGCGCGATGCCGGTGCACGATGCCGACGTGTTCGGCCCGAGCTGGCGCACGCTGCTGCACGGCGCGCCGCAGCGCGCAGCGCCGTGGTGGCGCTTTGAGCGCGAACGCCTGCTCGCGTTGGCGGAAAAGAACACGCCGCGCTACGTCTACCATCTGCCGACGGTGCGCGAACGCGCGCGGCAGCTCTCGGCCATCGATGCCATCGACCGCCGCTACTACGCGATCAAGGCGAATCCGCATCCGGCGATCCTGCGCGAGCTGGTCGCCGAAGGCTTCGGCCTGGAGTGCGTGTCGCAAGGCGAACTCGAGCGCGTGTTCGACGCATTGCCTGAACTCGCGGCCGAACGCGTGCTGTTCACGCCCAGCTTCGCGCCCATCGACGAATACCGCACCGCCTTCGAACGCGGCGTCACCGTCACCGTCGACAACGTGGAACTGCTGCGCAACTGGCCGGAGGCGTTCCGCGGGCGCGCGCTGTGGCTGCGCGTCGACCTCGGCTACGGCGACGGCCACCACGAGAAGGTCAGCACTGGTGGCAAGGAAGCCAAGTTCGGCCTGCCCGCGCAACGCGTGGACGAATTCGTCGACCTCGCGCGTTCGCTCGGCATCGCCATCACCGGCCTGCACGCGCACCTCGGCAGCGGCATCGACAACGGCGGCCACTGGAAGGCGATGCTGGACGAACTTGCCGGCTTCGCGCGCCGCATCGGGAGCGTCGACACCATCGACATCGGCGGCGGGCTGCCGATTCCCTATCGCGCCGACGAGGAAGCGTTCGACCTCGATGCCTGGGCCGAAGGTCTTGCGGAAATGAAGCACCTGCACCCGGCGTTCAAGCTGGCGATCGAGCCTGGACGTTTCCTCGTCGCCGAAGCCGGCGTGCTGCTCGCGCATGCAACCCAAGTCGTCGAAAAGGACGGCGTGCGCCGGGTCGGCCTCGACGCCGGCATGAACGCATTGATCCGCCCCGCGCTCTACGACGCCTGGCACGACATTGCGAATCTCAGCCGCCTGGACGATACGGACGAAGCGATGTTCGACATCGTCGGCCCGATCTGCGAGTCCAGCGACCTGTTCGGCAAGGATCGCCGCCTGCCGCGAGCCACCGCGCCGGGCGACACGATGCTGGTCGCCGATGCCGGTGCCTACGGTTCCAGCATGGCCAGCGAATACAACCTGCGGGCGTTGCCGGCAGAGGACATTGTCGAATGAACGACTGGACTTTCAATCGCGACGCGATCCGCGTCTTCCGTTTCGTGCGCTGCGATTTCGACGCGCGGACCGGCATCGCGCAACTCGCCTATGCCTACGACGACGGCCCGGAGCTGGTCGAAACCGTGGTCGTGCCGGGCGCGCCGTTCGCACTCGACGGCGAACGCGCCGCCGCGGCCGAACGCGCCTTGCGCCTGCTGCACCTCGTCGCCGGCGTCAGCTATTACAAAGCCGCGGTGCCAAAGGAAATCCGCATCGACGGCTATGCCATCGACGCCGACACCGCCGCGTTGCTTGAAGATCTCTATGTGCACGGTCTTGGCGAATTCGCCTACCGCAATGGCTTGAACCTGCACGGCCGGATCAAATTTCCGGCTTCTTCCCCTCTCCCCTCTGAGGGAGAGGGTGCCAGAAGGGCGGGAGAGGGGGCCGAAAATATCGGCCTGCGCGAACACGCGCTGGTCGCCATCGGCGGCGGCAAGGATTCGCTGGTCAGCATCGAGGCGCTGCGCGAACTCGGCGTCGAGCAGACCGTGACGTGGATCGGCGGTTCGCAACTGATCGCCGCCTGCGCCGCGCGTACCGGATTGCCCACGCTCAACATCGGTCGCCAGCTCGCGCCGCAGCTGTTCGAATACAACCGCCAGGGCGCGTGGAACGGACATATCCCGGTCACCGCGGTGAATTCCGCGATCCTGGTGTTCGCGGCGGTGCTGCTCGGTTTCGACCAGGTCGTATTCTCGAACGAACGCTCGGCCAGCTACGGTTCGATCATCCCCGGCACCGGCGAAGTGAACCACCAGTGGTCCAAGGGCTGGGCATTCGAATCCGCGTTCGGCGATCATGTGCAGCGGAATATCGCGTCCGATCTTCGCTACTACTCGCTGCTGCGGCCGCTGTCGGAGCTCGCGGTCGCGCGCCAGTTCGCGAAAAGCGATCGCTACGACGCGTGGTTCTCCAGCTGCAACCGCAACTTCCACCTGCTCGGCGAACGCCCGGCCGCGCGCTGGTGCGGGGTCTGCCCGAAATGCCATTTCGTGTTCCTCGCACTGGCGCCGTTCATGCCCAAGCCGCGCCTGACCGCGATCTTCGGCCGCAACCTGCTCGACGATCCCGATCAGGTTGCCGGCTACGACGCGCTGCTCGAATACCAGGACCACAAGCCGTTCGAATGCGTGGGCGAGGGTCGCGAATCGCGCGCGGCGATGGCGGCGCTGGCGCAACGCCCGGAATGGCGCGAGGACGCGTTGGTGGAACGCTTCGCGCGCGAGATCGCGCCGCAGCTCGACGCCGCGGAACTGCGGATCGAACCGCTGCTCGCGCTCGACGACGAGGAATATCGGATTCCGCCCACGCTGTGGGAACGCCTGCGTGCGCGCTTCGCGGCCTGACATCGCCTCGCTCGCGCGCAAGCGCGTCGCGCTCTGGGGCTGGGGCCGCGAAGGCCGTGCTGCCTACCACGCGATTCGCGCGCGACTTCCGCAACAGCCATTGGCGTTGTTCTGTAGCGAGACCGAATCGGCGGGTGCGGCGGCGTTGAACGATCCGTTGTTGTCGGTCGAACGCGAAGCGACCGGCGGAGCCTTGTCCGCGTTCGATGTCGTCATCAAGTCGCCCGGCATCAGTCCGTACAAGCCGGAAGCCGTGTTTGCCGCCGAACGCGGCACGCGTTTCATCGGCGGTACCGCGCTGTGGTTCGCCGAACATGCCGACGATGGCACAATGGCGCGCACGTTCTGCGTCACCGGCACCAAGGGCAAGAGCACGACCACCGCATTGCTCGCGCGCCTGCTGCGCGCGGCCGGCTTGCGCACCGCGCTTGCCGGCAACATCGGCCTGCCATTGCTGGAACTGATCGACGAATCCGCCGACGCATGGGCGATCGAATTGTCGAGCTACCAAACCCGCGATGTCGCCGACTCCGGCGCGCGGCTGCGTATCGCCGTCGTTACCAACATCCATCCTGAACACCTTGATTGGCACGGCAGCGAGCGACGTTACGTCGACGACAAGCTGGCGCTGTTGACCGAAGCGAAGCCGCAGATCGCCGTGCTCAACGCCGAAGATCCGGTGCTCGCCGCGCTCGCATTGCCCGACAGCGAGATCCACTGGTACGGCCACGCACGCGGCTGGCATTTGCGCGGCGACGCGCTGCATCGCGGCGATGCGTTCGTGATGGACACCTCGTCGCTGCCCCTTCCCGGTCGCCACAACCGCGGCAATCTCTGCGCGGTGCTGACCGCGCTTGAAGCCTTCGGGCTGGACGCGGTGTCGCTCGCGCCGCATGCGGCTTCGTTCCAACCTTTGCCGAATCGCTTGCAGCCGCTGGGCGAACGCGACGGCATCCGCTACGTCAACGATTCGATCAGCACCACGCCGCACGCGACGCTCGCGGCGCTGGCGTTGTATGCGCATCGCCAGGTCGCGGTGCTGGTCGGCGGCCACGACCGCGGCCTGCCCTGGGAGGAATTCGCCGATGCGATGCACGAACGCGCGCCGCACGCGATCGTGACCCTCGGCCACGGTGTCGCCGGGCAGAACGGCGATCGTATCCATGCGTTGTTGTCGCCGATGGCGGCGGAAGGGCGATTCGCGCTGTCGCAGGCGCGCGATCTCGAAGACGCCTTGGCGCAGGCGCGTGCTGCGTTGCCGGATGGCGGCGTGGTCCTGCTGTCGCCGGGCGCGCCCAGCTTCGGCCTGTACCGCGATTACGTGGCGCGCGGACGGCATTTCGCCGAACTCGCCGGCTTCGATCCCGACTCGATCTCGGGCATTGCGGGTATGGGGATCGCATAGCCGTCATGCCCGCGCAGGCGGGCATCCAGCGTCTTTCGTGATCAGGGCAAAGACGCTGGGTCCCGCGTTGGACAGCCATTCGGCTGTCAAAAGCAGCGCCGGGATGACGATTCGAGACGATTCACGCCTGCGCAACGCTTCGGGCGTAGCGTATCCGCATTCTCCACGAGGACTTCGCCATGCGCCGGATCATTTTCGCCATCGGACTGCTGTTCGCCACCGCGCCCGTCTTTGCGAAAATGCAGGCGAAGCCAGTGGAATGGACACTGGACGGCAAGGCCTTCAGCGGCTTCCTGGTTTACGACGACGCAACGTCCGCGAAACGCCCGGGCGTGCTGATGGTTCCGGACTGGAAGGGCGTCAGCGACAACGCCGTGGCCAAGGCCGAGCACGTCGCCGGGCGCGATTACGTGGTGTTGCTCGCTGATGTCTACGGCAAGGGCGTGCGCCCGAAGACCGACGATGAGGCGATGGCGCAGGTCAAGGGCCTGTACGCGGATCGCAATGTGTTGCGCGCGCGTGCGAACAAGGCGCTGGAGGTGTTGCGCGCGCAGGCCGCGAACGCGCCCATCGACCTGCGCGAAATCGGCGCGGTCGGTTACTGCTTCGGCGGCGCGACCGCGCTGGAACTCGCGCGCAGCGGCGCCGATCTCGCCGCGGTGGTCACTTTCCACGGTGCGCTGGACACGACGAAACCGGCGGCGCGGGGAAACTTCAAGCCCAGCCTGCTGGTGTTGAACGGCGCCGACGACAGCTACGTGGCGAAGGACGTGCCCGCGTTCCAGAAGGAAATGACCGATGCCGGCGTGGACTGGCAGTTCGTGAACTTCAGCGGCGCGGTGCATTGCTTCGCGCTGCCCGAGGCGCACAACCCGCCGGGCTGCGTCTACAACGAACTGGCGATGCGCCGCGGCGAGCGGATGATGAAGGTGTTCTTCGCCGAACGCTTCGGCTATGCCCTGGCGAAGAAGAAGTAGCGATCAGCGGTCGCGTTCGACCGCGATCACGGCGAGGCCGCGCAGCGCAGCCATCGCTTCGTTGTCGGGCAGCCTGTCGAGCGCGCGCGTCGCCTTGTCGGCGAAAGCGCGGGCGCGGGCGCGGCTGTAATCGAGTCCGCCGGTGGCGCGGATCGCCGCGACCACTTGCGGCATCGCGCCGATGTCGCCGTGTTCGACTGCGTCCCGCAACACCGTGCGCGTTGCGTCGTCGGAATGCGCGATCGCATGGATCAGCGGCAGCGTGGCCTTGCCTTCGGCGAGATCGTCGCCGAGGTTCTTGCCCATGGTCGCGGCATCTGCGGCGTAGTCGAGTACGTCGTCGGCGATCTGGAACGCATAACCCAGGTTGAGGCCGTAATCGTGCAACGCATCGCAGGTCGCGGCATCGCTTCCGGCCAGCAGCGCACCAAGTCGCGTGGCGGCGGCGAACAGCACCGCGGTCTTGCGCTCGATCACGCGCAGGTAGGCGGCTTCATCGGTGTCCGGGTTGCGCACGTGCAGCAGCTGCAGCACTTCGCCTTCGGCGATCCGGTTGGTCGTGTCGGCGAGGATGCGCATCACTTCCATCCGATCGAGTTCGACCATCAGCTGGAAACTGCGCGAATACAGGAAGTCGCCGACCAGCACGCTGGCCGCGTTGCCGAACACCGCATTCGCGGTGCGGCGGCCGCGACGCAGGTCGGATTCGTCGACCACGTCGTCGTGCAGCAGGGTCGCGGTGTGGATGAACTCGACCACCGCCGCGAGCTGGTGCGCGTCCGGTCCGCGATGCCCGAGCGCACGCGCCGCGAGCAGCAGCAGCATCGGCCGCAGGCGCTTGCCGCCGGCGCCGACGATGTATTCGGCGACCTGGTTCACCAGGACCACGTCGGAGGCGAGCCGGCGCCGGATCAGCGCATCGACCGCGGCCATGTCCTCGCGCGCCAGCGCCTGGATCGCGGGGAGGTCGGGCAGGGTGCGCGGTCCGGCGGTCGAATCCATCGGCAAGCCATTGATGCGAAAGCGCGATTATGGCGGGTTTCGGAGATTTCCGGGCCTGCGGCGCGGCATCGGCCGGTGCCGCGGAAGCGGCCGGTATAATCGAATGCCTGTCGTCCGCATCCGGACGGCACATCAAGGAATGCACATGGCACGCGGCATCAACAAGGTGATCCTGGTCGGCAACCTCGGCAACGACCCGGACGTGAAGGCGACCCAGGGCGGGACCACGATCACGACCATCTCGGTCGCGACTTCCGAACAGTGGAAGGACAAGCAGACCGGGCAGGCGCAGGAACGCACCGAGTGGCACCGGGTAAAGTTCTTCGGCCGCCTCGCCGAGATCGCCGGCGACTACCTGAAGAAGGGATCGCAGGTCTACATCGAAGGTTCGCTGCGCACCGACAAGTACACCGACAAGAACGGCGTCGAGCGCTACACCACCGACATCATCGCCAACGAGATGCAGATGCTCGGCGGTCGTGGCGAAGGCGGCGGCGGAGGCAATTACGAGCGCGGCTCGCGCCCGGCCCCGGCCCAGCGCCGTGAACCCGCGCCGTCGCGTTCCTCGGCTCCGGCGCCGTCGGCGGGCTTCGACGACGTGCCGTTCGACGACGACATTCCGTTCTGAACCCAGGTGGTGCCGAGGCGGGCTTCTGCCCGCTTCGTTTTTTCCCGGCGGGAGGGGGCTCGCGCCAAGACAGGAGTCGTATACGTGCCTACGTGGTTGGTCACCGGCGGAGCCGGTTTCATCGGCGGGAATTTCGTGCTGCGCGCGGTCGGCGACGGCATCAAGGTGGTGAACCTGGATGCGCTGACCTACGCCGGCAACCGCGACACGCTCGCGCCGCTGGACGACAACCCGAACCACGTGTTCGTGCACGGCGACATCGGCGACCGCGAGCTGGTCGCCGGGCTGCTGGCCGAACATCGCCCGGACGCGATCGTCAATTTCGCCGCGGAAAGCCACGTCGATCGTTCCATCGACGGCCCGGCCGCGTTCATCCAGACCAACGTGGTCGGCACGCTGGCCCTGCTCGAATGCGCGCGCGATTACTGGAAGTCGCTCGAAGGCGAAGCGAAGGAAAACTTCCGCTTCCTGCACGTCTCCACCGACGAGGTTTACGGCACGCTCGGCGACACCGGCAAGTTCCGCGAGGACACGCCGTACGCGCCGAATTCGCCGTATTCCGCGTCGAAGGCCGCGTCCGACCACCTCGTGCGTGCCTTCCACCACACCTACGGGCTGCCGGTGCTGACGACGAATTGCAGCAACAACTACGGCCCGTACCACTTCCCGGAAAAACTCATCCCGCTGGTCATCGCCAAGGCGCTGGCCGGCGAACCGCTCCCGGTCTACGGCGACGGCAAGCAGGTGCGCGACTGGCTGTTCGTTACCGACCATTGCGAGGCGATCCGCACGGTGCTCGCGGGGGGGCGCGTTGGCGAGACCTACAACGTCGGCGGCAATTCCGAAAAGCAGAACATCGAGGTGGTGAAGGCGATCTGCGCGCTGCTCGACCAGCGCCGCCCGCGCGAGGACGGGGCGAAGCGCGAATCGCAGATCACTTATGTCGCCGACCGCCCCGGCCACGACCGCCGCTACGCCATCGACGCGTCCAAGCTGCGCGACGAACTGGGCTGGGAACCGCGATACAGCTTCGAGCGCGGCATCGCCGAAACCATCGACTGGTACCTCGACAACCAGGCGTGGGTGCAGCGCGTGCTCGACGGCAGTTATCGCCTCGAACGCATCGGGCAAGGTGCCTGAGATCGTACATACAGAGCATCCGACGCGGATCAGGGCAGATATGCGCGGATGAGGGCTTTTAATATGTCAATCCGCTTTGATCCGCGTCAAAAGCGCTCTTGAAGGAATCGAAATGACAGAAAGGCGCGGCATCATCCTCGCCGGCGGTTCCGGCACCCGGCTGTACCCGATCACCCAGGCGATCAGCAAGCAGCTGCTGCCGGTGTACGACAAGCCGATGATCTACTACCCGCTGAGCGTGCTGATGCTCGCCGGCATCCGCGAAGTGCTGGTGATCAACACCCCGCACGAACAGGCCTTGTTCAAGCACCTGCTCGGCGACGGTTCGCAATGGGGCATGCAGATCGAATACGCCGCGCAACCGAGCCCGGACGGCCTCGCGCAGGCCTACCTGATCGGCCGCGAATTCCTCGCCGGACGGCCGAGCTGCCTCGTCCTCGGCGACAACATCTTCTATGGCCACGGCCTGACCGAACTGCTGCAACGCGCGAACGAGCGCGACACCGGCGCGACCGTGTTCGGCTATTGGGTGCGCGATCCGGAGCGCTACGGCGTCGCCGAATTCGATTCGACCGGGAAAGTGGTCGGCCTCGAGGAAAAGCCCGCGCAGCCGAAATCGAACTACGCCGTCACCGGCCTGTATTTCTACGACGGCCGCGCCAGCGATTTCGCCGCGTCGCTCGAGCCTTCGCCGCGCGGCGAACTGGAGATCACCGACCTCAACCGCCGCTACCTTGAGGATGGTTCGCTGCACCTGGAGAAGATGGGCCGCGGCTTCGCCTGGCTCGACACCGGCACGCACGAATCGCTGGTCGAGGCCTCGACCTACATCGAAACCATCGAGAAGCGCCAGGGCCTGCGCGTGTGCTGCCCGGAGGAAATCGCGTTCTTCAACGGCTGGATCGACGAAGCGCAGCTGCGCGACCTGGCCGCGCCGCTGGCGAAGAACGGCTACGGCCAGTACCTGCTCGCCCTGCTCGAGCACGGTCGCATCGCATGAAGGTCGTCGAGACCGACCTGCCCGGTTGCCTGCTGCTGGAACCGCAGGTGTTCGGCGACGAGCGCGGTTTCTTCTACGAATCCTTCAACCACGACAAGCTCGCCGCGCACGGCCTCGCGCCGAATTTCGTGCAGGGCAACGTCTCGCGTTCCGCGCGCGGCGTGCTGCGCGGCCTGCATTACCAGTGGCCGAAGCCGCAGGGCAAGCTGGTGTCGGTGCTGGAGGGCGAGGTCTGGGACGTGGCGGTCGATATCCGCCGCGGATCGCCGACCTTCGGCCAGTGGGCCGCCGCGGTGCTCAGTGCGGAGAACAAGCGCCACTTCTGGATCCCGGAAGGCTTCGCCCACGGCTTCGTCGTGCTCAGCGAAACCGCGCTGTTCACCTACCTGTGCACGGCCACCTACGACCGCGACACCGATGCCGGCGTGCGCTGGAACGACGAGCGACTCGCGATTGACTGGCCGGTCGCCGAGCCGATCCTCTCGGCGAAGGACGCGGGCGCACCGTTCCTCGACGACATCGCGCCCGGGCGCCTGCCGACCTTCGCGTGAAACTGCTGCTGCTCGGCGCCAACGGCCAGGTCGGCTTCGAGCTGCGGCGCAGCCTCGCGCCGCTGGGCGACGTGGTCGCGGCGACGCGCGATGGCCGGCTTTCGAATGGCGGTGCGTGCGAAACCGCGGACTTCGACGAACCCGCGTCGCTCGCCGCGATGGTCGAACGCATTGCACCGGACGTCGTGCTGAATGCCGCCGCCTGGACCGCGGTGGATCGCGCCGAAAGCGAACGCGATGCCGCGTTCCGCACCAACGCCGAAGCGCCGCGCGCGATTGCCGAAGCCTGCGCGCGTCGCGGAACGCGGCTGGTGCATTACTCCACCGACTACGTATTCGACGGCTGCGGCAAGCGGCCGTATCGCGAGGACGACAAGACCTCGCCGCTGGGCGTGTACGGCGAAAGCAAACTCGCCGGCGAGGAGGCCGTGCGCGCCAGCGGCGCCGACCACGTGATCCTGCGTACCGCGTGGGTCTATGCGCCGCGCGGCAAGAACTTCCTGCTCACCATGCTGCGCCTCGGCGCCGAACGCGACCGCCTGCGCGTGGTCGCCGACCAGGTCGGAACGCCGACCTGCGCGGCCCTGATCGCCGATACGACGGCGCAGGTCATCGCGCATCCATCGCGCGCGTCCGGCACCTGGCACCTGACCGCGGGCGGACAGACGAGTTGGCATGGCTTCGCCGAGGCGATCCTTGCCGGCGCGGTCGAGCGCGGCCTGTTGCCGCACGCGCCGGAGGTCGAGGCGATTTCCACCGCGGACTACCCGACCCCGGCGGCGCGGCCGGCGTATTCGGTGCTGGACACGACGCGGCTGCAGCGCGACTTCGGCATCGTCCTGCCGGACTGGCGCGAGGGGCTGGCCCGCGCGCTCGATGTGCTGGAACGCGACTGATTCCACGAAATCCGGGCTTTCGCGCAGTATCCTAGGCGCTGGCGCGACGTGGAGTCGTGGGGACGCACGGAAGCGGCGCCGGCATAACGGGGGATCCAATCCATGGCATTTCGCTCATTCGCGATCGCGTTGGCGATCGTCCTTGCGCCTGTCGCGGCGTCCGCCGCACAAGTCAACGTCGCGCAGTACGTCAAGCCCGACAGCTTCGACCAGATCAAGATTTCGCCCGACGGAAAATACTACGCCGCAACGGTGCCGTCCGAGGACAATTCCATCCTGGTAGTCCTGAACCGCGCGGACAACAAGGTGATGGGCGGCTTCGGCCTGGGCAAGAACACCTATATCGCCGATTTCGAATGGGTCAACGACAAGAGGGTGGTGTTCGGCACGGCGCGCAAGTTCGGCGGGCTGGACGAGCCGCGGCTCACCGGCAACCTCTACGCCATGAACGCCGATGGCAGCGGCAAGGACATCCTGGTCGGCCAGGACGTCAACGTGATGAGCACCGGCACGCACATCCAGACCAAGAAAGCGGAAATGATCGCGGCCTTCCTCATCGACGGACTGCCCGATGACGACAAGAACGTCCTGATCCTGGCGCGACCATTTTCCGGCGATACCTTCAATCGTGCCGAGAAGATGGACGTTTACAACGGGAAGCGCGTTCCGGTGGCGCGTTCGCCGGTGCGCAATGCCGATTACCTGGCCGATGGCAAGGGCGTGGTCCGTTTCGCGTGGGGCAGTGACCTGCAGAACGTCAACAAGCTGTATTACCGCGCAGCCGATGCGTCCGACTGGACCAAGACCGCGGACTGGAAGGAGCTCAACAACGAAGCGGCCAGCGACCACATCGAGATCCCGCTGGGTTTTTCGCCCGACAACCGCTACGCCTACCTGCAGGTCGAACAGCCTTCCGGCCCCGACTCCATCGTCGCATTCGATACCACCGACGGCAGCAGGAAGACCGTGCTGCGCGACCCGGTCGGGGATCCGGGTCGGATCATCGGGGCCCTCGGAAAAGCGCATGCATCCCCGGTGGGTGCGTTCATCGCAGGCGGCAAGCCGCATACGGCTTTCTTCGATGATGCGGGCGATGCGGCGCGCCTGTACCGCAGCCTCGAAGCCGCGTTCCCGGGCAATACCGTGGCGATCACGTCAACGACCAGCGACGGGGCATTGGCGTTGGTACAAGTCAGCAGCGACCGCGATCCAGGCAGTTTCTATTTGTTCGACACCGTCAACAAGAAAGCGGATTTCGTGCTCGCCCGCCGCGACTGGGTCGATCCCGCCGGGATGTCCGAAATGCGCCCTGTCGAGCTGAAGGCGCGCGATGGGCTGGCCTTGCACGGTTTCCTGACCATTCCGCACGGCAGCAACGGCAATGGCCTGCCGATGGTGGTCTTGCCGCATGGCGGCCCGTTCTTCGAACGGGACAACTGGGGTTTCGGAATCGAACCGCAGATGCTGGCGGCCGCCGGCTACGCGGTCCTGCAGGTGAACTTCCGCGGTTCGTCCGGCTATGGCCGCGCGTTCACGCAAGCCGGTGCCCGGGAATGGGGCGGGAAAATGCAGGACGACATCACCGACGCCACGCGCTGGGCCATCGGGCAGGGCATCGCCGATCGGCAGCGCATCTGCATCTACGGCGCCAGCTATGGCGCCTATGCGGCGCTCGAAGGCGTAGCGAAGGAACCAACGCTCTACAAGTGCGCGGCCGGCTACGTCGGCGTGTACGACTTGCCGCTGATGTTCAGCAAGGGCGACACGCGCGAACTCGAATCGGGGCGCAATTACATGCACGACTGGATCGGGGAACCATCGCGGCTCGACGCGATCTCGCCGGTGAACGAGGCCGCGCGGATCAAGGTCCCGGTGTTCCTCGCGGCCGGCGGGGAAGACGAGCGTGCCCCGATCGAGCACAGCGAACGGATGGAGAAGGCCCTGCGCGATGCCGGCGTGCCGGTGGAGACCTTGTACATCCGCACCGAGGGCCATGGGTTCTATACGACGGAGCACCAGGTCCAGTTCTACGACAAGCTGCTCGATTTCCTCGGCAGGAACATCGGCGGTGGCGCCACCGCCGCAACGGCGCCGGCGGCAACCACGCATTGACGGAACGGGACGCACAGCGCCCCGGCCCGACCACACGGATCACGAAGGGAGAACCGATTCCAATGGCACCACGTTTCCTTGCGATCGCCGCGCTGTTCGCCGCGACGATGACCGCAACGCCCGCGATGGCCGACGAGCCCTTGCCGATCCGGGATTTCATCCACCACCCCGAATACAGCACGGCCAAGATTTCGCCGGATGGCCGCTTCCTCGCCCTGGCCATGCAGCAGGAAGCGCAGAAGGTGCTTGCGGTCCTCACCCTGCAGGACATGAAGGTGATCCGCATCACGCGCCTGACCGGCGGGGAAAGCGTCGGCGCTTTCTACTGGGTGGGATCGAACCGCCTGATGTACACCTCGACCAAGAACTTCGGTTCGCTCGCGGCGCCGTTCGGCACCGGGGCGTGGTATGCGATGGATGCGGACGGCGGGCACCCGCGCACGCTCGTGAGTTATTCGTCCGACGCCAACACCGGCCGCAACCGGATGGTGCACTACGGCCAGGTCTTCGAGATGCTCGATCCGAACCCTGCGGGCGAAGGCAACGCGATCATGCAGATCGTCGAGAATTCCCCGGGCGGACGGAACCAGGTCGTTTCGCTCGATGCGCTCACCGGTCGCCGCAATGAGCTCGCGCGGGCGCCACGCGACAACTGCGCCATGATCCTCGACGAGAAGCGCCAGCCCAGGTACGCGAACTGCAGCGACGACAAGGACGACGCGGGCAATTACAAGCAGCATTCCGAGCTGTACCGGCGCGGCGACGACGGCAACTGGACGCTGCTCGGCAAGCGCGACGATTCCCGCCAGGTGACGGTGATGGGGACCGCGGCGGACGGCAGGATCTATGCGTTGTCGTCGGATGCGGGCAAGCCGGAGGAATTCGGCCTGCTCGATCCGGCGACGGACAGCTTCAAGAGCCTGTACGCCGATCCGGCCGCTTCGCCGTCGGAATTCGTGGTGGCGTCGGATGCGAGCACGGTGCTGGCGGTCGTGACCGCGGCCGGTGGCCCCCACGTCGAAATGGTCGAAGCGAACAACCCCGATGTCGCGGTATACGCATCGCTGGGCAAGGCATTCCCCGGCGAGCTCGTGGACCTGACCAGCGCGACGCTCGACGGCAAGAAGATCGTCGTGTCGGTGCGCAGCGACACCGATCCCGGCCAGTTGTACCTGTTCGACCGCGATTCCGGATCGGTGCGGTTCCTGATGAAGGGCGCGCCGCAGATCGATCCCGCGCGCATGGCCAAGACCATCCCGTTCTCGTTCAAGGCACGCGATGGGCTCACGTTGTACGGCTACATGACCATGCCGCCAGGCGGCGGCAAGGGCTTGCCCACCATCATCAATCCGCACGGCGGCCCGATCGGGATACGCGACGATTGGGGCTTCAACGGCGAAGCGCAATTGCTGGCCAGCCGCGGCTACCTGGTCGTGCAGTTGAACTACCGCGGTTCTGGCGGTTACGGCCAGGCGTTCGAGGACCGCGGCCACGGCGAATGGGGCGCGAAGATGCAGGACGACCTCACCGACGTCACCCATTGGGTCGCGGCGCAGGGTTACGCGGATCCGTCGCGCATCTGCATCTACGGCGGCAGCTACGGTGGCTACGCATCGCTGATGGGCGTCGCCAAGGAGCCCGACCTGTACAAGTGCGCAGTCGGCTATGCCGGCGTCTACGACCTCGACATGATGTACCACGAGGGCGACGTTTCGGAGCGCGAATCGGGCAAGCGTTACCTGCGTCGCACCATCGGTACCGACGAAACGCAATTGCATGCGCGCTCGCCGGCGATGCTGGCCGACTGGATCAAGGTGCCCGTGTTCCTCGCAGCCGGCCTCAAGGACGAGCGTGCGCCACCTGAACAGACAGCGGCGATGCGCGACGCGCTGAAGGCCGCTGGGCACCCGGCCGAGGAAGTGATCCTCGAACCGAACGAGATGCACGGCTTCTACGCGGAGGACGCGCAGCTCAACCTGTACACCAAGATGCTGGCCTTCTTCGACAAGTACATCGGCGCCGGCAGCCGCGCGGCGGCTTCGAAGTAATCCGCGTGCACGCCGGGCCGGCGAATGCCGGCCCGGTCAACGCACCCCGTGCATCATCCGCCGCAGCAGCGGCGCGAGCAGCAGCGCGGCGACGCCGCAACCAAGCCCGATCCACATCATCAGCCAGAACAGGTGCGCGTACTTCGCGCCGGCGCTGGCGAAGTCGAGCGTCGCGCCGTCGGGCACGTCGATCGCGGCGATCTTGCCGAACAGCGCGGCCAGCGTTTCCGAGAACGCGGTGGCGAGGAACCAGGTTCCCATCATCAAACTCGTCACGCGCGGCACCGAAAGCTGCGTCACCGCCGACAGGCCGACTGGCGAGATGCACATCTCGCCGACTTCGAGCACGAAGTAGGCGAGCACCAGCCACCACACGCTCGCCATCTGCCCGGTTGCGCCGGCGTGTTGCGCGGCGATGGCCATCGGGATGAAGGCGAGTCCGCCGAACATCAGGCCGTAGGCGCTCTTCGCCGGCTTGCTCGGGTTGGCGTGGCGCTTCTCCAGCCAGTTCCACAGCATCGAGAACAGCGGCGCGAGCAGCAGGATGAACGGTCCCGGCAGGTAGGTGAGCGAGCTTGCGGTCTGCGGCAGCACGAGTACATCGCGGCCGATGAACACGATCATCGCCACGCAGGCGGCGGCGAAGAACAGCCGCGGCGACGAAGAGCGCGGATCGCGATCCGACCACCACGCCGACACCATGAACGCGCCCGGCGCGAGCACCAGCGCGATGCTCGACCACGGCCACGGCGTGCCTTCGCGGATCACCAGCGAGGGCACGATGTCCTTGGTCAGCAATCGGTCGGTGAAAGTGACCCAGCTGCCGTAGGTCTGCTCATACAGGGTGAAGAACACCAGGCACATGAAGATCATCGCCATCAGCGCGGTCATCTGCCCGCGCTGCACCGGCGTGCACTGGCGCAGCAGGAACCACAGGAACCACGCCAGCACGCCGAGCATCACCACGATCATCAGCCCCAGCGCAGGCGAAATATCGCCCGGCAGGCGCATCACGTTGTTCGCCACCATCCACATCAGGCCGGCGACCGGCACCAGCCCGGCAATCGCGGCGAGGTAGATCTTCCATTCGGTCGAACGCGCGATCGGGCGCGGCGGTTCCGCGTGGCCGTGCAGGTATTTCTGGCCCCACAGGAATTGCCCGAGGCCGAGCAGCATGCCGATGCCGGCGGCGCCGAAACCCCAGCTCCAGCCAAAGGTCTGGCCGAGGTAGCCGCAGACGATCGACGCGAGCAGGCCGCCGAGGTTGATGCCGGCGTAGAACAGCGAGAAGCCGGCGTCGCGGCGCGCGTCGTCGGGCGCGTACAGCTTGCCGACGATGGTGGAGATGTTGGGCTTGAGGAAACCCACGCCCATGATGATCAGCGCGAGCGAGAAATAGAACACGTACAGCGCGCCGGTATCGCGCTCGACGGCGCCGTTCACCGTCCGCGCCGTATCGCCCTCGATCGCCATGCCGAGGTGGCCGAGGCAGAGCAGCAAGCCGCCGAACACCACCGCCTTGCGCATGCCGAGGTAGCGGTCGGCGAGGATGCCGCCGAACACCGGGATGCAGTACACCAGGCCGCCATAGGCACCGAGGATATCGAGGCCGATGCGGTCGCCGAACTTGTGGTGTTGCAGCAGGTACAGCAGCAGCAGCGCCTTCATCCCGTAGAACGAGAAGCGTTCCCACATCTCGGTGAAGAAGCAGACGTAGACGCCCTTGGGGTGGCCGAGGAAGTCCTCGCGGGAGGGAATCTCGCTGTAGGCGGTGACGGACACGAGTGGCTCCCGGACGAGGTCGGCGGAGTATAGCCAGCGGCCTCGTATTCGGGCTTTCCGCACTGGACTTGCCCCCGGCCAGCCCGTAGCGTGTCCCGGTTCCCTTGCCCGGAGTCGATGGATGAACGAGCAGCACAGGCCAGTGGCCGAACCGCGCACCGAACTGACCTGGCGCGGCCTCGCGCTCGGCGTCGTCATCACCGTGGCTTTCACCGCGGCCAACGTGTTCTTCGGCTTGAAGGCGGGCCTCACCTTCGCCACGTCGATCCCCGCGGCGGTGATCTCGATGGCGCTGCTGCGCGCGTTCAAGGATTCGACCATCCAGGAAAACAACATCGTGCAGACGGTGGCCTCGGCCGCGGGCACGCTGTCGTCGATCATCTTCGTGTTGCCCGGGCTGGTGATGATCGGCTGGTGGACCGGCTTCCCGTTCTGGGAATCGTTCCTGATCTGCCTGCTCGGCGGCGTGCTCGGCGTGATGTATTCCATCCCGCTGCGGCGCGCGCTGGTCACCGGTTCCGATCTGCCGTATCCCGAAGGCGTGGCCTGCGCCGAAGTGCTGAAGGTCGGCAGCGGCGACGACGCGAGCGGCGTGGAGGAAAGCAAGGCCGGGCTGCGCGTGGTGGTGTGGGGTTCGATCGTGTCCGCGGTGTTCGCGGTGATCGTCGCGACCAAGGTCTTCGCTGCCAGCGTCACCAGCTATTTCAAGGTCAACGACCGCGGGGCGATGAGCGGGTTCGACCTGGCGCTGTCGATGGCGCTGTTCGCGGTCGGCCACCTCGTCGGCTTCTGGGTCGGCGTGGCGATGCTGCTAGGCGCGCTGATCGCCTGGGCCTGGGGCGTGCCGCACTACACCTCGGAATTGTTCTCGCATTTGGACGCCTCCGCGCAGGCCGCGGCGCTGGCGAATCCGGCCGCATTCGTCGATGGCCCGTACCACGACAAGGTGCGCCTGATCGGTGCGGGCGCGATCGGTCTTGCCGCGATCTGGAGCCTGCTGAAACTGGTCAAGCCGGTGATCGGCGGACTGTCGTCGGCATTCGCCGCGTCCAAGGCGCGCAAGGGCGGCAACCTGCACATGCTGCCGCGCACCGAGCACGACATCCCCATCGGCGTCGTCGGCGCGATCTCGCTCATCAGCTTCGTGCCGATCGCGTGGCTGTTCGGCCACCTCGCGAACAGCAGCGGCCTCGGCGCGCAACTGTGGCCGCTGGTGATCGGCGGCCTGCTGTACTGCGTGGTGATGAGCTTCCTCGTGTCCGCGGTCTGCGGCTACATGGCCGGCCTGATCGGTTCATCGAACAGCCCGCTCTCTGGCATCGGCATCCTTGTCGTCATCGGCGCCGCGCTGCTGCTGCTCGCGATCAAGCCGATGCTCGGCCCGGGCCACGAAAAGGGCCTGATCGCGTTCGCGTTGTTCGTGACTGCGGTGGTGTTCAACGTTGCCGCCATCGCCAACAACAACCTGCAGGACCTCAAGACCGGGCAACTGGTCGACGCCACGCCGTCGAAACAGCAATGGGCGCTGCTGGTCGGCGTGCTCGCCGGTGCTGCGGTGATCCCGCCGGTGCTGGAGCTGATCAACAAGGCCTACGGTTTCGCCGGCGTGCCCGGCGTGGATCCGACCAAGGCCTTGCCCGCGCCGCAGGCGGGCCTGATCTCGACCCTGGCGCAGGGCGTGATCCAGAACAACATCGACTGGAGCCTGATCGAAATCGGCGCCGGTATCGGCGTGGTGCTGATCGTGCTCGACGTGGTGCTGCGCAAGGCGACGAACGACAAGGCGCACCTGTCGCCGCTCGCGGTTGGCCTTGGCATCTATCTGCCGACTTCGGCGGTGCTGATGGTGGTGGTTGGCGCGCTGGTGGGCGCGTGGTACGACAAGCGCGCCGAACGCAGCGCCAAGCCGGAAACCACCAAGCAGCTCGGCGTGTTGCTCGCTTCCGGGATGATCGTCGGCGAAGGCCTGGTCGGCGTGGTGATCGCCGGCATCGTCGCCTTCAACCTGTTCGACATGACGCTGGTCGGCGACGCGTTCGCGTCCGGACCCGCGGTGTGGATCGGCGGCGTCGCGTTCGTCGTCGCGATCTTCCTGCTGTACCGCTGGGTCGAAGGGCAGGCGCGCCGCGCGTCCGCCTGATCCGCGTTTTCCATCCGTTCGCAATGCCGGAGTCGAAATGAATCTTCGCCACACGCTACTCACCATCGTGCTGTCCGCCGCCATCGTTCCCGCCGCGCAGGCTGCGCACGGATTCCAGGCCAGCGACATGGTCCGCATGGATCGCTATTCGTCGTCGACGCTGTCGCCGGACGGGCGCAAGCTGGTGTTTGCGAAACGCGTCGTCGATTTCGACGCGAACCGCGCCAGCACCTCGCTGTGGATCGAAGACCTGTTCGCGCGCGACGCGGCGCCGCCGAAGCAGTTCACGCCGGATGGCTGGAACGTGAACTCGCCGGCGTTCTCGCCGGATGGCGCCACCGTGTATTTCCTCAGCGCGAAGAACGGCAGTTCGCAGCTGTATTCGATGCCGACCGCGGGCGGTGCGCCAAGGCAGCTCACCGACCTGGCGCAGGACATCGCCGCGTTCAAGCTGTCGCCGGATGGAACCCGCATCGCGGTCGCATCCACCGCATTCCCGGATTGCGTGGACAGCGCCGATGCCGATGCGCTGGCGTGCACCAAGCAACGCCAGGACGCGCAGGCGAAAGCGAACGGCAAGGCCAGCGGAAAAATCTTCGACCACCTGTTCATCCGCCACTGGGACACGTGGGCGGACGGCACGCTGAATCGCGTGTTCGTGGTGCCGGCGGATACGAAGACGCCGGCGAAAACCGCGGTGCTGGTCAGCGGCGGCGTGAACGGCGACATTCCGTCGAAACCTTTCGGCGACCTGTCCGATCTCGCTTGGTCGCCCGATGGCAAGCAACTGGCGATGAGCGCGCGCACGTCCGATCGCAGCGAGCCTTGGTCGACCAACTTCGATATCTGGTTGGCCAATAGCGACGGCAGCGGCACCGCGCGCAATCTCACCGAAGCGAACAAGGCCTGGGATGCGGGCCCGGTGTTCTCGCACGACGGCATGACGCTGTACTACCGCGCGATGAAGGTGCCCGGATTCGAGGCCGACCGCTTCGCGCTGATGGCGATGGACCTCGCGACCGGCAAGACGCGCGAGATCGATCCGGATTGGGACCGTTCCGCGAACGGCATCACGCTGTCCGCCGACGGCAAGACCATCTACACCACCGCCGAGGACATGGGCCAGCAGCCGCTGTTCGCGGTCGACATCGCCAGCGGCAAGGCGACGCAGGTGGTTGGCGACGGCACCGTCGGCGAATTCGGCATCGCCGGCCCGACGCTGGTGTTCGCGCGCAACACGATGAAGACCGGCGACGAGATTTTCTCCGCCGCGGCCGACGGCAGCGCGCAACGCGCGATCACGCCGAGTGCGGGCGACATGCTCAAGGACGTGGCCTGGGGCGATTTCGAACAGTTTTCGTTCAAGGGCTGGAACAACGAGATCGTGCACGGCTACGTGGTGAAGCCCTGGAACTACGAACCCGGCAAGAAATATCCGGTCGCGTTCCTGATCCACGGCGGGCCGCAGGGCAGCTTCGGCAACGGCTGGAGTTATCGCTGGAATCCGCAGACTTACGCCGGGCAGGGCTACGCGGTGGTGATGGTCGATTTCCACGGCAGCGTTGGCTACGGCCAGGCCTTCACCGATGCGATTTCGCAGCACTGGGGCGACCGTCCGCTCGAGGACCTGCAGAAGGGCTGGGCCGCGGCGCTGAAGCAGTATCCGTTCCTCGATGGCGACAAGGCCTGTGCGCTCGGCGCGAGCTACGGCGGCTTCATGGCGTACTGGATCGCGGGCAACTGGAACTCGCCGTGGAAGTGCATCGTCGCCCACGATGGCGTATTCGACAATCGCATGATGGGTTACGCCACCGAGGAACTGTGGTTCTCCGAACACGAGAACGGCGGCACGCCGTGGGAGAACCCGCAGGGCTACGAGAAGTTCAACCCGATCCTGCATGTCAAGGACTGGAAGGTACCGATGCTGATCGTGCACAGCCAGCAGGATTTCCGCATCCCGGTGGAGCAGGGCATCGCGGCGTTCACCGCGCTGCAGCGCAAGGGCATCGAGTCGAAGTACCTGTACTTCCCCGACGAGAACCACTGGGTGCTGAAGCCGCAGAACAGCCTGCTCTGGCACGACACGGTGAATGCCTGGTTGAAGGCGCATATCGGCGAGTGATCGTCGACTTTTCTACAGTCGATCCGAGTCGGCAATGAAGTTCATTAAGAACTTCTTGAAGTACTCTTCGCATGTCCACATGCGCAGAAATCGGGTCGGCACGAAGGAAAGTCTCGTCGATATCATCGACAGATTCATCGACGATCGCATGGAATATCCGCTCGAGTGGGATGATTTCGTTTCATGGGAAAACCAGGATCCTTTCATCGAAAGCAAGAGGATGGAAATCGGGAATCTCGAGAGGGATTTCTTGTCGGATGATCTAGGCCGGCGCAAACAGGCAACCAAAGTCCTCATGGACTTGAGGAACTCGGTTGCATCGATGATTGGAATTCCGGTAAGAACCGATCGAGTCTGGGAAACGTGGTGATCGCGCATCGGTTCCTTTCAAGCGCGAGCAGTGAGGTGACTGGTCGCGGCTAAAGCCGCTCCTACAGGGAAGGTGAAATGGCAACCCCGCTGATCACCAACGACATCGTCGTGCTGGGCCTGATCGCGGCGACGCTGGGCGCGGTGTTCTGGACTGCGTCGTCGCAGCGGCCGGCGTTGAAGAGGTTCTATTCGGTCGTGCCGCCGTTGCTGCTCTGCTACCTGCTGCCGGGGCTGTACAACAGCTTCGGCCTGATCGACGGCCAGCATTCGCAGCTCTACAACCCGGTCGCCAGCCGGGTGCTGCTGCCCGCCGCGCTGGTGCTGCTGACGCTGTCGGTGGACCTGCGCGCGATCGCGCGGCTGGGCTGGAAGCTGGTCGCGATGTACGTCGCCACGTCCGCCAGCGTGATGCTCGGTGCGTTCGGCGCGTTCCTGCTGTTCCGCGCGGCGCATCCGGCCACTGTCGCCGGCGATACTTGGGCCGGCATGGCCGCGCTCGCCGGCAGCTGGATCGGCGGCGGCGCCAACATGCTGGCGATGAAGGAGATCTTCCACGTCGACGCGACCACCTTCGGCCGGTTCGCGGTCGTGGACGTGGGCGTGGCCTATGTGTGGATGGCGTTGTTGATCTTCCTCGCCCCGCGCGCGGCAGCCATCGACAACCGCACGGGCGCGGACACGCGTGCGCTGGACGATCTGCGCCAGCGTCTTGCGTCCTACCGCGAACAGCACGCGCGCATCCCAAGCCTCGCCGACCTGATGTTGATCGTCGGCATCGCCTTCGGCGCGGTCGGCTTGGCGCATGCGGTCGCGGGCCCGTGGTCGGCGTGGTTGGGCGCGAATGCCGCGTGGGCGAAGTCGATGGGACTCGCCGAGCCGTTCGTATGGGTGATCGCGATCTCCACCGCGATCGGGTTGGGATTGAGTTTCACCGGGGCGCGTCGCCTCGAAGGCGCGGGTGCGTCGAACATCGGCCAGCTGCTGCTGTACGTGCTGATCGCCTGCATCGGCATGCAGATGGATGTGTTCGCGCTGCTCGACCGACCGGACCTGTTCCTGCTCGGCGTAGCCTGGCTCTCGATCCATGCCGTACTGCTGTGGCTGGTGGCGCGGCTGCTGCGTGCGCCGGTCTTCTACTTCACCATCGGCTCGATGAGCCACATCGGTGGCCCGGCCTCGGCCCCGGTGGTGGCATCGGAATTCCATCCCGCGCTGGCCCCGGTCGGGGCCCTGCTCGGGACCCTCGGCTACGCGACCGGAACGGTGCTGGCCTGGCTGACCGGGCTGATGCTGCGGCATCTGGCCGGTGCCGGCTGAACATCGCGTTGTGCAGGGTAAGACGGCGACGCACGCCGGGGAGTTCGACATGCTCCATTTCGAAGACAGGACGGGGTTGCCCTACCAGGGCCCGGATCGGCGCAAGGGCAGGGATCGTCGTACGAGCAGCGATCGTCGGCACGAGATCCGTTTCGAACTGGACAAGGACGACCGCCGCAGCGGCCGCGACCGCCGCCGCAACCAGGGCAGCTGGGACAACGCGCACTCGCGCTGACGCGTGGCGATGCAGCGCCGGCGTTACAGCCAGCCCACCTTGCGCAGATAGCGGTACAGCAGTACGCACACCACCAGCACGATGCCGATCAGCACCGGGTAGGCGTGCGGGTGGTCGAACTCGGGCATGTGCTTGAAGTTCATCCCATACCAGCTGGCGAACAGCGTGGGAACCGCGAGCAGGCCGGCCCAGCCGGCGAGCTTCTTCACGATTTCGCCCTGGCCGATGGTGGCCAGCGACATGTTCACCCCCATCGCCGCGGTCAGCATCTCGCGCAGGGTATCGATGGATTCGTTCAACCGCACCGCGTGGTCCTGCACGTCGCGCAGGTAGAGCTTGGCTTCCTCGCTGAACGGCAGCACCGGCGTGCGCGTCACCTGCGCCACGATGTCCTGCACTGGCGCCACCGCCAGCCGCATCTGCGTCAGTTCCTTCTTCAGCTCGTACAGGTGCACGATGGTGTCGCGCCGGTAGGTTTCCGCGAACACTTCGTGCTCGAGCGAATCCAGCGCGTGGCGGAAGTCCTCGACGATCGGTTCGTAGTTGTCGACGACGAAGTCGAGGATGCCGTACAGCGCGGCGATCGGCCCGAGCGCCAGCATCTCGGGCTCGCGTTCGAAGCGCTTGCGCACCTGCGAATACGATTCCGACGCGCCATGGCGCACGGTGATGAGGAAGTGCGCGCCGACGAAGATGTGGGTTTCGCCGAAACGCACGTGCCCGTCGCTGAGCTGCGCCGTGTGCAGCACCAGGAACAGCGAACTGCCGTAGCTTTCCAGCTTCGGGCGCTGGTGCGCGTTCTGCGCGTCCTCGACCGCGAGGTCGTGCAGGCCGAATTCCTCCTGCAGCTTGTCCAGCAGCGCGTCCTCGGGTTCGTACAGGCCGACCCAGACGAAGCTGCCGTCGTCGGTGGCCAGCACGTCGCTGATCGCGTCCAGGCCGATGTCGCGGCGATGGCCGGCGCGGTCGTACACCACGCAGTTGACCACGCATGCGGGCAGCGATTCGTGGCGATGATGGGTATCCATCGCGCAATCGTGCGCGCCGGCGCGGCGCGCGGCAAGCGTTCAGCGGCGGCGCAGCGCCGCGAACAAGGCGAGGTGGATCGGCAGCAGCAGCACGATCCAGCGCATGTTCTGCTGGGTGCGCACCTGCAGCCATGCCAGCGCCAGCGCGCCCAACGCCAGCAGCGCGACCGCGAGCAGCGTCCATGCGAACAGGCGCCCCGGCCGGCGGCCGCGGGCCAGCGCCCAGCCGCCCGGCAGCAGCAACAGGCACGCGGGATCGAGCAGCAGCAGGTTGTGGTTGGCCCAGGCCGCCCAGTGTTCGGTGCCCAGCCACAGGTACAGCAGCAGCGCACCGACCATGCCGCACAGCAGCCAGAACGGCAGCACGAGCGCCGCGAGCAACCGCGGCCGGCGCTTCGCGGCGAACAGGACGAGCGCCGCGATGGCGAGTCCCGCGAGCGCGTACTGCCACCACGAGGTCGATTGCTCGCCCGGTTCCGGGGCGATGCGGTGCGGCAGCAACTGCTCCTCCGCGGCGACCAGCGGGCGGCCGTCGGCGAGGCGCACTTCGCGCAGGTTGTCGGCGAAGCGCATCGGCACGAAGGATTCGTCCCAGCGCGACAGCGGCACGTCGGCGTTCGGCCCGAGCCCGAGTTCGAAGCCCAGCCACATCCAGCGCGCGGGACTGGCGAGGCGCGTGGATTCGCTGCGGTAGGTGAGCCCGCGCGAGGAGGCGACGAGCCGTTCGCGCAGCAGGCCGCCGAGCCCGCGGTCGATGGCGTCGCGCACGCGGGTGGCGCAGTTGTCGCGGAAATAGTCGTAGCGGTAGCGAGAGTTCTCGGGTCGCGCGTTGTGTTCCAGTGCGTCGGCGATGGACTGCGCCTGCGCCGGCGAGAGGTCCAGCCATTGCAGGCGCACGCCACGGCCTTCGTCGCGATAGGTGGAGAGGTCTTCGCGCAACGGCAGCGCGACCAACGCGTAGCGCATGCGACCGGCGACGAAGTTGCGGACGAAACCGGGTTCGCCCGGATCGAAGAAGCCGAAATTGTAGGAAACCGCTTCGCCGCGCGTCGGATCGTCGACGACGATGGCGTCATGGCCGAAGCGTTCCCAGAACACCTCGCCCGGCTGCATGGTCATCACGCCGATGCGCGGCGCCGCGGCCGCGAACAGCGGCGACAGCAGCAACAAAAATGCCAGCATCAAGCGCGCGAATCCCTTCGCCCCGCATCGCGGGGAGAAGGTGCCCGAAGGGCGGATGAGGGGCGCTTCCGCGCTATTCGCCATGCACGCTCACGTGCAGCGCGTGCAACCGGCGCGCGTCGGCGCGCGCGACGCGGAAGCCGAAGCGGCCCAGGGTCAGTTCCTCGCCGGCCTCGGGCAGGTGGCCAATCGCCGCGGTGACGAGTCCGCCGATGGTGTCGTATTCGTCGTCGGCGAAATCGGCGCCGAAGCGCTGGTTGAAATCGCCGATGGGCGTGAGCGCGTCGACCACGAACTGGCCGTCCGCCTGCGCCGCGATCAGCGCGTTCGGGTCCTCGGCGTCGTCGTGCTCGTCGTCGATCTCGCCGACGATCTGCTCGAGCACGTCCTCGATGGTGACCAGCCCGGCGACGCCGCCGTATTCGTCGATCACGATCGCCATGTGGTTGCGCGACTGGCGGAACTCGCGCAGCAGCAGGTCGAGGCGCTTGGTTTCGGGGATCAGCACCGCCGGGCGCAGCAGTTCGCGCACGTTACCGGGCGCGTGGTCGACGACCACGCCGCGCAGCAGGTCCTTGGCCAGCAGGATGCCGAGGATCTCGTCCTTGTCCTCGCCGTGCACCGGGAAGCGCGAATGCCCCGACTCGACCACCATCTTCATCAATTCGAGCAGCTTCGCGTCGGCCGGCAACGCCACCATCTGCGAACGCGAGACCATCACGTCGCCGACGGTGAGGTCGGAGACGGAGATCGCGCCTTCCATCATGCGCAGGGTGTCGGCCTCGATCAGGCCGTCGGCCTGCACGTCGCGCAACAGCTCGACGAGGTCCTCGCGCGTGGTGGGCTCGCCCGACAGGGCGGCGCTGATGCGTTCCAGCCAGCTGCGGCGTTCGGCGGTGGGCTGGCTACTGTCGTCCTCGGACATTCGGGCGGCGGTCGCGGGCGGTCCCGCGCGGTGGAGAGTGGGCGGCAGTCTAGCGCGGACGCGTTGCGCGCCGGTGAATCGCGGCGCGGACGGCGCTCAGGCCATGTACGGATCGTCGATCCCGAGCCCGGCGAGGATCTCGCGTTCCAGCTGTTCCATGCACTCGGCCTCGCGCGCGTCCTGGTGGTCCCAGCCCAGCAGGTGCAGTGCGCCGTGCACGGTCAGGTGCGCGTAGTGGGCCGCCAGCGGCTTCTTCTGTTCCCGGGCCTCGCGCGCGACCACCGGCGCGCACAGCACCAGGTCGCCGAGCAGCGGCATGACGACGCCCTTGGGCAGCTTCACGCCGTCGGCGACGTCGGCGGGAAAGCTGAGCACGTTGGTCGCGTAGTCCTTGCCGCGGTAATGGCGGTTGAGTGCGCGGCCTTCCTTGGTGCCGACGATGCGGATCGCGAGGTCGGCTTCGCGGATGCGACCATCGAGCGCGGCCGCGATCCAACGACGGAAACTCACCGCGGCCGGCAGCCCCGCGCGCGGCGCGGCGTAGCTGACGGCGACATCGAGGCGGGTCGGACCGCGGGTCATGCGTCGATGTTACGCCGATCCGGTTTGCGAATCCTTTGCGTCGCGGGCCTCGTAGGCGTTCACGATGCGCGCGACCAGCGGATGCCGCACCACGTCGCGCGCCTCGAAGAAGGTGAAGCTGACACCTTCGACGCCGTGCAGCACTTCCACCGCATCCTTCAGTCCGGATTTCTGGTGCTTCGGCAAATCGACCTGGGTCAGGTCGCCGGTGATCACCGCGGTGCTGCCGAAGCCGAGCCGGGTCAGGAACATCTTCATCTGCTCGATGCTGGTGTTCTGCGCCTCATCGAGGATCACGAACGCGTCGTTCAGCGTGCGCCCGCGCATGTAGGCCAGCGGCGCGATCTCGATGACGTTCTTCTCCAGCAACCGCGCGACCTTGTCCACGCCGAGCATTTCGTACAGCGCGTCGTACAGCGGGCGCAAATACGGGTCGACCTTCTGGGTGAGGTCG
Source organism: Lysobacter lycopersici (assembly GCF_007556775.1). GTDB lineage: Bacteria > Pseudomonadota > Gammaproteobacteria > Xanthomonadales > Xanthomonadaceae > Pseudoluteimonas > Pseudoluteimonas lycopersici. The sequence goes on along the minus strand of NZ_CP041742.1, from coordinate 1,163,582 downwards.
CCGGGCAGGAAGCCGAGCTTTTCGCCGGCTTCGACCGCGGGGCGAACGAGGATCAGCCGTTGCACGCGCGACTGGTTGAGCGCGTCCACCGCCATTGCAACGGCGAGAAAGGTCTTGCCGGTGCCGGCCGGGCCGACGCCGAAGTTGATGTCGTGCGTCGCGATCGCGTGCAGGTACTTGCGCTGGTTGTCGCCGCGCCCGCGCAGGGTGCCGCGCTTGACCTTCACCGCCACGTCCTGCGGCATGTAATCCGCCGACGATGTCGAAGCCGCATCGTTCGCATCCGGGCCGAGGCGCAGGTGGATGGCGTGCTCGTCGAAGGTTTCCGAACCGGCCTCGTCGTAGAGCTGGCGCAACAGGCGTTCGGCGCGGGCGGCCACATCGGCCTCGCCGGAGACGCGGAACACGTTGCCGCGGTTGGCGATTTCCACCCCGAGGCGCAATTCGATCAGGCGCAGGTGGGCGTCGAACGGCCCGGCCAGGTTGGCGAGGCGTTCGGTATCGGCGGGTTCGAGGACGAAGTCGCGTTGCAGCATGGGGCGCGCAGGGTAGCGCGCCGGGAGGACGGCCGCCATCACGGCTTCCAATTTAATTAAACGTATAGTTAAATATGGAAATGGAGTCGACCCAGCCTGCCAAGCCCCGCGTCCGCAGTTCGCCACCGTTGCGCAAGCGCGCGCCCGGCCGTCCGGCCCGCAAGGCCGCGCCACCGGCGGAGCAGCGCGAATTGCTGCTCGATGCCGCCGTCGCCTGCTTCGTGCGCAAGGGCATCGCCGCGACCAGCCTGCGCGACATCGCCCGCGAGGCGCACGTCACCCCGGCGCTGCTGCACTACTACTTCGGCGACAAGGCGCAATTGCAGGACGCTTTGGTCGCGGACCGGCTGCTGCCGGTGCTGGCGGAGATGCGTGGCGCGATCGGCAATGCCGGCGAGGATGTCGCCGCGCTCATCGCCGCGTTCGTGACCGGCATCGGTCGCGTGGCGACGAAGCATCCCTGGCTGCCGCCGCTGTGGGTACGCGAAGTCCTGTGCGAAGGCGGCGCGTTGCGCGACGTGCTGTTCGAACGCATAGGCCCGCAGATCCCGCAGGTGATGGCCAAGCGCTTCGCCGAAGCGCAGGCCCGCGGCGAGATCAACGAAGACTTGGATCCGCGCCTGCTGATGGTGTCGCTGGTCGGGCTCACGCTGTTCCCGATCGCCGGTGCGCCGATCTGGCGGCGCCTGTTCGCCGGCGATCCCGGCACCGCGGCGCTGGACATGGACACTTTCCGCAAGCACACCCTCGCATTGCTAGACCGCGGCATCGACCTCAAGGAGCCTTCGCCGTGAACGCATCGAAGATCGTTCCGCTGTTCGCCGCATTGCTGCTCGCTGCCTGCGCGAAGGACACGCCGCAGGCACTGGGCACGCTGGAATACGACCGCATCACGCTGCCGGCGCCGGTGGCCGAACGCATCGCCTCCATCGATGTGCGCGAAGGCCAGCAGGTAGACGCCGGCGCGCGACTGCTGACGCTGGAACGCACCCGTACCGAGGCGCAGACCGAAGCCGCGCAGGCCGAGGCGCAACGCCAGCGCGAAGCCCTGGGCGAACTCGAAGCCGGGCCGCGCAGCGAACAGATCGCGCAGGCGCGTGCGTCCGTGTCCGCGGCACAAGCGGCCGCGCGCGATGCGAACGCCTACTACGATCGTTTGCGCCCGCTCGGGGCACGGAAACTCGTCGCCGCCGCCGACGTGGATCGCGCCCGCGCCGCCGCGTCGAGCGCGAACGCACAGGTGAAACTCGCGCAGGCCGCGCTCGACGAACTGTTGAACGGCTCGCGTCGCGAGGACATCGCCCAGGGCGAAGCCGCGGTGCGCGCCGCCGAAGCGCAGGCGACGGCGCAGGTGGCGACACTGGACAAGCTCGACGTGCGCGCGCCGCGCGCCGGACGCATCGACAGCCTTCCCTACAGGCTCGGCGACCAGGCGCCGGTCGGCGCGCCGCTGGCGATCCTGCTGGTCGGCGATGCGCCCTATGCGCGCATCTATGTGCCGGAAACCATCCGCGCCAACGTCAAGGTCGGCGACAAGGCGCGGGTGTTCGTCGATGGTCGCGATGCCGCGTTGTCCGGAACCGTACGCATGATCCGCAGCGAAGCCAGCTTCACCCCGTACTACGCGCTGATCGGCAAGGACGCGGCGCGATTGAGTTATCTCGCCGAAATCGCGCTCGGCAAGGATGCGACGCAACTTCCGGCCGGATTGCCGGTGCGGGTCGAGTTCGATGGCCGCTGAATCCACGAATGGTGGCGATGTCGCGATCCGCGCGCGAAGCCTGACCAAGCGTTTCGGCGACCTGGTCGCGGTCGACCATGTCGACCTCACCGTGCCGAAAAAGCAGGTCTACGGTTTCCTCGGCCCGAACGGTTCGGGCAAATCGACCACCATCCGCATGCTGTGCGGCCTATTGACGCCGACCGCGGGCGAGATCGAGGTGCTCGGCCTGCGCATTCCCGAACAAGCGGAAGCCTTGCGTTTGCGCATCGGCTACATGACCCAGAAGTTCTCGCTGTTCGAGGACCTGACCGTGCGCGAGAACCTGGAATTCCTCGCTGCGGTGCAAGGGCTCGACAAGGCGAAGGCAAGAAAGCGCATCGACGAACTCGTCGCCGGATACCACTTCGAAGACGGGCAGAAGCAGCTTGCCGGCACGCTCAGCGGCGGGCAGAAGCAACGCCTCGCGCTGGCCGGCGCCGTCATCCATGAACCGGAATTGCTGTTCCTCGACGAACCCACCAGCGCGGTCGATCCGGAATCGCGCCGCGATTTCTGGGAAAAGCTCTTCGACCTCGCCGATGCCGGAACAACATTGCTTGTTTCGACGCATTACATGGACGAAGCCGAACGCTGCCATCGCATTGCCATCCTCGATTCCGGCCGACTCGTCGCGGACGGTACGCCACGCGAGCTCACGTCCGCGCTGGCCGGGCGCACGCTGGAAGTGCGGGCCACGCAGCCGCGGCGCGCGCAGCAGGCGCTGGTCGGCTTGCCGGGCGTGCTCAGCGTGGCCCAGATCGGCAACAGCTTGCGCGTGCTGATGGCGGAAAACGGCGACGCCAAGTCACGCATCGCCGAAGCTCTGCGCAATGCGAAACTGCAGGCCGAAGTGGTGCCGACGGAACCGAACCTCGAGGATGTGTTCGTCTCGGCCACACGCGGACGCGATCCGCAGCGGGAGGCCGCGTGAAACTCGGGCGCCTGCTTGCGGTGATGACCAAGGAATTGCGGCAACTGCGGCGCGACCGCATCACCCTGGCGATGATCGTCGGCATCCCGGTGATGCAGCTGGTGCTGTTCGGCTATGCGATCAACCTCAACCTGCGCGGGTTGTCGGCCGGCGTCGCCGACATGGCGAACACCGCCGGATCGCGCGCGCTGGTGATGGACATGGTCGCGACCGGCGTGGTCCGACCGACGCTCGCGGCGAACACGCCGCAGCAGTTGATGGATGCCTTGCGCCGCGGCCAGATCAGCGTCGGCGTGGTCGTGCCGCCGGATTTCGAACGCCGCCGCATCGACGGGCGCGAGGCGGTGCAGGTGCTGGTCGACGGCAGCGACACCGTGGTCCAGAGCGCGGCGGTGCAACTGGCGCAGATGCCGCTGGACAACAGCCGCGCGCTGGCGAACGCGACCGGCGCGCGCGAGACGACTGCGCAGCAGATCGGCGTGGTCAGCTTCTACAACCCGGAGCGGCGCTCGGCGGTGAACATCGTGCCGGGCCTGATCGGCGTGATCCTGACCATGACCATGGTGCTGTTCACCGGCGTGTCGATCGTGCGCGAACGCGAGCGCGGCAACATGGAATTGCTGATCGCGACGCCCATCACCCGCGGTGAACTGATGATCGGCAAGGTGCTGCCCTACGTCGCCATCGGGCTGGTGCAAACCACGCTGGTGCTGCTGCTCGGGCTGTGGCTGTTCGCGGTGCCAGTGCGAGGGAGCGTGTTCGACGTCTACCTCGCCGCGATCCTGCTGGTCGTCGCCAACCTCACCCTCGGCCTGCTGATCTCGACCCGCGCGCAATCGCAGTTCCAGGCGATGCAGATGACCTTCTTCGTGTTCCTGCCGTCGATCCTGCTGTCGGGCTTCATGTTCCCGTTCGCGGGCATGCCGCAACCGATCCAGTGGTTCGCGGAGATCCTGCCGCTGACCCATTTCCTGCGCCTGATCCGCGGGATCATGCTGCGCGGCGCCGGCATCGCCGAGCTGTGGCGCGACGTCGCCGCGCTGGTCGCGTTCACCGCGGTGATGATGACCGCGGCGATCCTGCGGTTCCGCAAGCGACTGGATTAGTCGCGCTGCGCCGTCAGTCGTCGCCCTCCGCATCCTTGCGCAGGGCCACGCCGTTCATGCAGTAACGCAGGCCCGATGGCGGCGGGCCGTCCGGAAACACGTGCCCGAGGTGGGCATCGCAGACGTTGCACGTCGTCTCGATTCGGTGCATGCCGTGCGTGCGGTCGTCGCGGTAGGCGATCACGTTGTCCGCCGCCGGCTGGGTGAACGATGGCCAACCGGTGCCGGAGTCGAATTTCTCCCCGGCGTCGAACAGCAGGGTTCCGCAGCAAACGCAGCGGTAGCGGCCCGGCGCGAACAGTTCGCACGAGGCATGGCTGAAGGCGCGTTCGGTACCGGCCTCGCGGGCGACGCGGAATTCCTCGGGGCTGAGTTGCGCGCGCCACTCTTCGGCGGTTTTCTCGACCCGGCGCGGTGGTGGTGGATTGCCATTCGTGGCGAGGGCGAGCACATCAGGCCACTTCAACATGGGAGTTCTCCGGAAGATCGGCGGAAATCGCCACGCGCCCGCGCAGCGAATTGCTCATCGCCTCGGTGATGACGACATCGACGAACTGGCCGACCAGCCGCTTCGGCGCAGGGAAGTTCACCGAACGCATGTTCTCGGTCTTGCCGGTGAGCTCGTCCGGGTTCTTCTTCGACGGGCCTTCGATCAGCACGCGCTGCACGCTGCCGACCATCGCCTGCGAGATTCCAAGCGCATGCGCATTGATGTGCTTCTGCAGGCGGTCGAGCCGCGCGTGCTTGGCTTCGCTGGATACGTCATCGGCGAGATCCGCGGCCGGCGTTCCCGGACGACGCGAGTAGATGAAGCTGAAGCTCTGGTCGAAGCCCACGTCCTCGATCAGTTTCATGGTCTTGTCGAAATCGGCGTCGGTTTCGCCGGGGAAGCCGACGATGAAGTCGGACGAGATCGAGATGTCCGGGCGCACCGCGCGCAGCTTGCGGATCTTCTGCTTGAACTCGAGCGCGGTGTAGCCGCGCTTCATCGCCGCGAGCACGCGGTCGCTGCCGCTCTGCACCGGCAGGTGCAGGAAGTTCGCGAGCTTGGGCACGTCGCGATAGGCCTCGACCAGCGAATCGGAGAATTCCAGCGGATGCGAGGTGGTGAAGCGGATGCGACCAATGCCGTCGATTTCGGCGATGGCGCGGATCAGCAGGCCGAGGTCCGCGACTTCGCCGTCACCGTAAGGCCCGCGGTAGGCATTGACGTTCTGGCCGAGCAGGTTGACCTCGCGCACGCCCTGGGCCGCGAGTTGCGCGACTTCGACCAGCACGTCCTCGAACGGGCGGCTGACTTCGGTGCCGCGAGTGTAGGGCACCACGCAGAACGAGCAGTATTTCGAACAGCCTTCCATGATCGAAACGAAGGCGGACGGGCCTTCGGCGCGCGGTTCCGGCAGGCGGTCGAACTTCTCGATCTCGGGGAAACTGATGTCGACCTGCGGCTTGCCGGTTTCGCGGCGGGCGTGGATCAGCTCCGGCAGGCGATGCAGGGTCTGCGGGCCGAACACCAGGTCGACGTAGGGCGCGCGCTTGACGATGCCTTCGCCTTCCTGCGAAGCCACGCAGCCGCCGACGCCGATCAGCACGGGTGATTTGCCTTCTTGGAGCCGGCCTTGCTTGAGCGACTTCCAGCGGCCGAGCTGGCTGAACACCTTCTCCTGCGCCTTCTCGCGGATGGAGCAGGTATTGACCAGGATCACGTCCGCCTCGGCGGCGTTGTCGGTCAGCTCCAGACCTTCGTGTTCGGCGAGAACGTCGGCCATCTTCGCCGAATCGTATTCGTTCATCTGGCAACCGTGGGTTTCGATGAACACCTTCCCGCGTCGCGGTTTGATGCTTGCGGGCAGGGCCATCGATGCGGCGTCGGTCTGGGCTTCGGTCATGTCTCGTCTCCGGGGCGCGGTGGGTAATCCGGGCCGGTGAGGGTGCGCGAGCTTAGCAAAGCCGGCCGGGCAGGTCCGGATGCCGGTGAGGGATAAACGCGACCACGGTCGCGTTCAAGGAAATCAAAGGCTTGTCAACGATTTCGAATGGAGTGATAGTCCGCCGCATGAGGGGATGGGGAATCGCGCTGTGCGTGCTGGGGCTGCTTGCGGCCAGTCCGGCCGTGGCCGGCACCCTGTACCGCTGTGATGGCGCCGATGGCGGGCGCAGCTACGTCAGCAAGCGCGTCCCGGGCGCGAAGTGCGTCGCCATCAGCAGCTACAACAGCGTGCAGAAGACGCCGGCATCATCGGCGCCGGCTTCTTCCGGCAGCGCCACCGCGACAGTCAAGGTCGACGGATCCCCGGCCAGGGAAACGCTGCCGGCCACGCACCCGGCCGTGTCGTCGGCGCCTCCGCCGAGCAAGGCGAAGTTCGTGCGCATGGCGACTTCGACCATCTATTCCTACGTGGATGCCAACGGCGTCCGCAATTTCAGCAACCGGCGGCCACGCGGCGTGGCCAACGTCACTTCGCAGTCGATCCAGTACGCCGTCTTCCAGATGGAAACCTGCTACGCCTGCGGCCTGCAGCCCGGGATCAATTTCGGCACCACCCGGCTCAACACCACCGCCTACAAGGACGAGATCGCCCAGGCCTCGCGCGATTACGGGGTGGACGAGGCCGTCATCCGCGCCATCATCCATGCCGAATCCGCGTTCCGGCCGACCGCGCTGTCGCGGGTCGGGGCGCAGGGCCTGATGCAGCTGATGCCGGCGACCGCGCGGCGTTTTGGCGTATCGGACTCGTACAACGCGGCGCAGAACATCCAGGGCGGCGTGCAGTACCTGGCCTGGCTGCTCAAGCGCTACGGTGGCGACCTGAAGCTCGCGGCCGCGGGCTACAACGCCGGCGAAGGTGCCGTGGACAAGTACAAGGGCGTGCCCCCGTACAGCGAGACCCGGCGCTACGTGGACCGGGTTTCGACCCTCGCCGAACGCTACCGCGGCAGCCTTGCCCAGCGTTGAGGCGGTGGCCGGCGTTGTCGGCCGATTCAGCGTTCCGTTACACTTCGCCGTCTTTATGTGGCGGCCCGCATCCGCGTCATCGCGCGGCTTTGCGGGCAGTCTGGGCCATGATCCACGGAGCGCCGGATGGCTATTGAAACAACGATGAACCCTGCCAGCGACGGGGATGGGCCGGACGATACCGGCCGCCGCAAGTTCCTGACCGCGACCACCGCGGTCGTCGGCGCGGTCGGGGTGGGGTTCGCCGCGGTGCCGTTCATCAAGTCCTGGAGCCCGAGCGAGCGCGCCAAGCAGGCCGGCGCCCCGATCAAGGTCGATATCTCCGCCCTGCAGGAAGCGCAGCAGCTGACCGTGGCCTGGCGCGGCAAGCCGCACTACATCGTGCGCCGCAGCAAGGCCATGCTCGCCACGCTGCCGGAAATGGATTCCACCGTGCTGGACCCCAAGTCGAGCAACGAGGGCCAGCAGCCCAAGTACGCGCAGAACGAATACCGCTCGATCAAGCCCGAGGTGCTCGTGCTTGAGGCGGTCTGCACCCACCTCGGCTGCGCGCCGGAGTTCGTGCCCGAGATCAAGCCGCAGCCGTTCTACGAGGACTGGAAGGGCGGCTACTTCTGCCCCTGCCACAAGTCGAAGTACGACCTCGCCGGCCGCGTGTTCAAGTCGCAGCCGGCCCCGGCCAACCTGCCGGTGCCGCCGTACCACTTCATCGACGACAACACGCTCGAGATCGGCGTCGATCCTGCGTCCGACAAAAGCACGGGAGCCGCGTAAGCCATGAGCAACATGATCACGCGCACCGCCTGCAACGTGTGGGATTGGGTCAACGCGCGCGCGCCGGCGTTGATGCCGATGTACCGCAAGCACATGACCGAGTACTACGCGCCGAAGAACTTCAACTTCTGGTACTACTTCGGTTCGCTCGCGCTGCTGGTGCTGGTCAACCAGATCGTCACCGGCATCTTCCTGACGATGCACTTCAAGCCCAGCGCGGCCGAGGCGTTCTCGTCGATCGAATACATCATGCGCGACGTGGATTGGGGCTGGCTGATCCGCTACATGCACAGCACCGGCGCGTCGCTGTTCTTCGTCGTCGTCTACCTGCACATGTTCCGCGGCCTGATGTACGGCAGCTACCAGAAGCCGCGCGAACTGGTGTGGCTGCTGGGCATGGTCATCTACCTCGTGCTGATGGCCGAGGCCTTCATGGGCTACGTGCTGCCGTGGGGGCAGATGTCGTTCTGGGGCGCGAAGGTGATCATCTCGCTGTTCGGCGCGATCCCGGTCATCGGCAACGGTCTGACCGAATGGATCATGGGCGACTACATCCCCTCGGACGCGACCCTCAACCGCTTCTTCGCCCTGCACGTCATCGCGCTGCCGCTGGTGCTGCTGCTGCTGGTGGTGCTGCACCTGGGGGCGCTGCACGAAGTCGGTTCGAACAACCCCGAGGGCGTGGACATCAAGCACGGCCCGAAGGGCAACCGCTGGTCCAAGGACGCGCCGGCCGACGGCATCCCGTTCCACCCGTACTACACGGTGAAGGACCTGTTCGGCGCCGGCTTCTTCCTGGTCATCGCCGCCTTCATCATCTTCTTCGCGCCGACCTTCGGCGGCTGGTTCCTCGAGCACGACAACTTCACCGCGGCCAATCCGCTGGTGACGCCCGAGCACATCAAGCCGGTGTGGTACTTCACGCCGTACTACGCGATGTTGCGCGTGGTGCCCTCGTTCTTCGGGATCAAGCTGTGGGGCGTGCTGGTGATGTTCGGCGCGATCGTGCTGCTGTTCCTGGTGCCGTGGCTGGACAAGAGCCGGGTCAAGTCGTTCCGCGCCCGCGGCCCGCTGTCGTGGACGATGCTTGCGATCTTCGCGGTCAGCTTCCTGTGGCTGATGAAGATCGGCGCCGGTCCCGGCACCGATCCGGTGGAGGCCATCATCGGCCGCGTGCTTACCTTCCTCTACTACGCGTTCTTCATCACCATGCCGGTGTGGACGAAGATCGACAGGACCAAGCCGGTGCCGGAACGGGTGACGACGCATGACTAAGTTCGCATTCCGACTGCTGCCCGCGCTGCTCGCCGGGCTGTTCGCCGCCGCGCCGGTCCTCGCCGAGGAAACCGCCGGGCTGATGCATGCCGGCACCGACCTCGGCGACCAGGCCTCGCTGCAACGCGGCGCACAGTTGTTCATGAACAACTGCTCCGGCTGCCATTCGCTGCAATACCTGCGCTATTCGCGCATGGCCAGCGACCTCGGCCTGACCGAGCAGGAGGTGATGGACAACCTCGACTTCACCGGCGGCAAGATCGGCGACCAGGTGCACGTCGCGCTGAAGGAAGACGAAGCCAAGCAGTTTTTCGGCAAGATGCCGCCGGACCTCAGCCTGATCGCGCGGGTGCGCGGCAGCGACTGGATCTACACCTACCTCAAGTCGTTCTACCTCGACGAATCGCGGCCGCTGGGCTGGAACAACAAGCTGTTCCCGAACGCCTCGATGCCGAACCCGCTGTGGGAACTGCAGGGCCTGCAGCAGCCGGTCTACGGCAAGGCGGAAGGTGGCGGCGATGCGCCGGTGGAGAAGTTGGTGCTGGCGACACCGGGCTCGCAGACGCCCGCGCAGTTCGACCAGAGCGTGCGCGACATCACCACTTTCCTCGAGTACGCCGGCGAACCGGCCGCGCTCAAGCGCCAGAGCCTGGGCGTGTGGGTGGTGCTGTTCCTCGCGTTCTTCACCTTCCTCGCCTGGCTGCTCAAGAAGGAATTCTGGAAGGACGTGCACTAGCCGCGACCCACGACGCGGCGACCGTGGCGACTGTCCGCAAGGGGCGGGCGGCGCCAATGCGGCCGGCGGATTCCGGCTGCGTGGAGATGGCCGATGATGGCTGCGAGTCCGCGTATGCGTAATGCCCTGACCCTGTTTTCCTCGGTGGACGACGTGCTGTGCCACCGCGTGCGCCTCGTCCTCGCGGCGAAAGGCGTCACGTACGACTTCATCCCGGTGGATCCGCAGAATCCGCCGGAGGACCTCGTCGACCTCAACCCCTACCACTCGGTGCCTACGCTGGTCGAACGCGACCTGGTGCTGTACGCCGCGAGCGTGGTCAGCGAATACCTCGACGAGCGCTATCCGCACCCGCCGCTGATGCCGGTCGATCCGCTTTCCCGCGCGCGCCTGCGCCTGGCGATGCTGCGCATCGAGCACGATTGGGTGCCGCAGGTGCAGGCGATCCAGCTCGGCAACAAGCAGCAGGCCGAGGCCGGGCGCAAGCGCCTGAAGGAACTGCTCACCGCCGCGGTGCCGCTGTTCAAGGCCAGCAAGTTCTTCCTCAACCCGGAAATGAGCCTCGCCGACTGCGCGATGGCGCCGATCATCTGGCGGCTCGAAGCGCTCGACATCCCGCTGCCGAAGGACGGCAAGGCGATCGAGGATTACGGCAACCGCATCTTCCGCAACCCGGGCTTCCTGCGCAGCCTCACTCCGCAGGAACGCAACCTGCGCGAGATTCCGGCGTAACGGCGAGTTGGTGGTTGGTTGTTCGTGGTTTGTGAAAAGCCTTCTGCCAACTACGAACCACCAACAACGAACTGATCCGGAATGACCGACGCGCCCGCCATGACCAGCCACCGCCCGTACCTGCTGCGGGCGCTGTACGAATGGATCGCCGACAACGGATTGACCCCGCACCTGCTGGTCGACGCGACCAGGCCCGGCGTGCGCGTGCCGACGCATGCGGTGAAGGACGGGCGCATCGTGCTCAACATCGCCGAACGCGCGGTCGCGCACCTGCAGATGGACAACGATGACGTGCGTTTCTCCGCGCGCTTCGGCGGCGTCAGCCATGCGGTGATCGTGCCGATCGACGCAGTGGTCGCGATCTACGCGCGCGAGAACGGGCAGGGCATGGAACTGCCGCCGGACATCGCGGCGCAGGGCTCGGCGTCGCCGGCGCAATCGGTGGAATCGGCATCCGAAAGCGACGACACGTCGCCCGACGACGAACCGCCGCATAGCGAACCGCCACCCAAGCGCGGCGGGCATTTGCGCATCGTGAAATAAATCAGGATGTCATCCTGAGGCGAAGCCGAAGGACCTGTTTTTCTTGTCCACTACCGGCAACAGCAGGCCCGGATCAAGTCCGGGTCAGGATGACGACTCGATCAGTGCAGCGTCACCACCGACGTCGCCTTCGCAGGGCCACTGAACGAAACGAGTTCGTCGCCGAACAGCACCAGCCGGCCGACGTGGCGTTCCTGCCCGTCTTCGGAATATTCGAAGCGGAAACTGCGTTCCAGCCCGAGCCATCCATCGCGGCGGCGACGCAACCGCAGCCCGTCCGCGTGCACGGTCTGGTCCAGCCATTGCACGCCTGCGGCTTCGCAGGCGTTGCGGCCCACTTCCTCGGCGCGTTCGGCGGCATGGCGCGCGCTTCTCCACCATCCGTAACCGATGGCGATGGCGACGAGCAGGAGGATCGGTCCCATCAGCGCGGTGCCGGGCCGAGTTTCATCGAGAAATCGATGGCGTGCACGTGTTTGGTCAGGCCGCCGATGGAAATGCAGTCGACGCCATCCTCGGCGATGGCGCGCAACGTGGTCATGTCCACGCCCCCGGAAACCTCCAGCGGGATGCGGCCGTCGAACGGTGCGGATTTGGCGATGCGCACGGCTTCGCGGCGCGTCGCCGCGTCGAAATCGTCGACCAGGATGCGCGTGCAGCCGGCTGCCAGCGCTTCGCGCAACTGGTCGAGGGTTTCGACTTCCACGATCAGCGGCAGGTTCGGATGCTTCGAGCGCGCGGCATCGATCGCGGCCGCGACCGAACCGGCGACGCGGATGTGGTTTTCCTTCAGCATCACCGCGTCGTACAGGCCGATGCGGTGGTTGTCGCCGCCACCGACGCGCACCGCGTATTTCTGCGCCAGCCGCAGGCCCGGAACGGTCTTGCGCGTATCCAGGATGCGTGCGCCGGTACCGCGCACGGCATCGACGTATAGCGCGGTCGTGGTCGCGGTGCCGCTGAGCGTTTGCAGGAAATTCAGCGCGGAACGCTCTGCGCTGACCAGCGCGCGCGCGTGGCCCTGCAACGTCGCGATCACCGTGCCTTTCGCGATGCGGTCGCCTTCGCTGCGGCGCCAGTCGATGCGGACGCCGGGATCGAGCGTGCGATGCACCGCGTCGAACCACGGACGCCCCGCGACCACGCAGTCTTCCTTGCACAGCAGGTAGGCCGATTCCGGCGCGTCGGGCAGCAGGTCGGCGGTGACGTCGCCGCTGCCGATGTCCTCGGCCAGCGCGGCAGCGACATCGGCGTCGACGTCTGTTTGCGAGGGCGGTTCGAAACGCGATTCGCTCATGCGCCGGGGAAGTCCGTGGCCTGCGACGTCGCCATGCCTTCCTCGGCGAGCAGTACCGGGATGCCGTCGTCGATGCGATAGGCGAGTTTGCGGTCGCGCGTCACCAGCGCTTCGCGCAAGGATTCGCGTTGCGGCGAACCATCGAGGCGTTGCAGCGTGCCCGCGGCGATCGCGCGGTTCAGCGCTTCCAGTCCGGCGCCATCGAGCGGGGCGAGTGGCTGGCGCGTGGCCGGGCAGGCGAGGAGGTCGAGCAGCTTGCGATCCATGGCGATTCGCGCGGGAAACGAAGGGGAACGATCCGGAATTGGGCGCTAGAATACGTCTTTGCGAGCGGGGACGGCCATGACCGGGGAAACCAAGGCGCCGCTGGTGGGCATCGTGATGGGGTCGCGCTCCGACTGGGAGACGATGCAGCACGCCGCCGCCAAGCTCGATGCGCTCGGCGTCGCCCACGAGGTGCGCGTGGTGTCCGCGCACCGCACGCCCGACGTGCTGTTCGACTACGCCACGACCGCGCAATCGCGTGGACTGCGCGCGATCATCGCCGGCGCCGGCGGCGCGGCGCATTTGCCGGGCATGCTCGCGGCCAAGACCGCGGTGCCGGTGCTCGGCGTGCCGGTGCAGAGCAAGGCGCTGAACGGCATGGATTCGCTGCTCTCCATCGTGCAGATGCCGGCCGGCATCCCGGTCGCGACCTTCGCCATCGGCAACGCAGGCGCCGCGAACGCCGCGCTGTTCGCCGCAGCGATGCTGGCGAACGAGCATCCTTCCATCGCCGATGCGCTGGCCGCGTTCCGCGCCCGCCAGACCGACGACGTCGCGTCCAACGACGACCCGCGCAAGTGACATGACGACGGTCGGGATCCTGGGCGGAGGCCAACTCGCCCGCATGCTCGCGCTTTCCGGCGCACCGCTGGGCCTGCGCTTCCTCGTGCTGGACACCGTCGCCGACGCCTGCGCCGGGCAGTTCGCGCCGATGGTGGTCGGCGACTACACCGACGAGGCCGCGCTGTCGGAATTCGCGTCGAAGATCGATGTCGCCACCTTCGATTTCGAAAACGTGCCGGCCGAGTCCGCACGCTGGCTGGCCGAGCGCGTGCCGGTGTTCCCGAATCCGCGCGCGCTCGCCGTCGCCCAAGATCGTCTCGCCGAGAAGAGCCTGTTCCGCGAACTCGGCATCCCGGTTCCGGGTTTCGTCGATATCGCCAGCCGCGACCAACTCGACGCCGCGGTCGCCGAACTCGGCACGCCGTGCATCCTGAAGACGCGCCGCCTCGGCTACGACGGCAAGGGCCAGTTCCGGATCAAATCGCCGGCCGACGTCGACGCGGCATGGAACGCGCTCGGCGCGCAGGCCGCGAGCGTTGGCCTGATCCTCGAAGCCTTCGTCGCGTTCGAACGCGAATTGAGCGTGGTCGCGGTGCGTGGCCGCGACGGCGAGTTCCGCGCATGGCCCTTGACCGAGAACTGGCATGTCGACGGCGTGCTGTCGGCGAGCCTGGCCCCGGCGCGCGTTGATGCGGCGACGCAAGCGACCGCGTTGTCGCATGCGAAGCGGCTCGCCGATGCGCTGGATTACGTCGGCGTGTTCGCGCTGGAACTGTTCTGCCGCGGCGGCGAGCTGCTGGCCAACGAACTTGCGCCGCGCGTGCACAATTCCGGGCATTGGACCATCGAAGGCAGCGAAACCTCGCAGTTCCAGAACCACCTGCGCGCCGTGCTCGGCCTGTCGCTGGGCAGCACGCGCATGCTCGGCCATGCCTGCATGCTCAACTGGATCGGCGCGATGCCCGATGCCGCGCCGGTGTTGCGCGAAGCCGGCGGTCACTGGCACGACTACGGCAAGGAAGCGCGCGCGGGACGCAAGGTCGGCCATGCGACGCTGCGCGCGGACGTGCCGACGGAACTCGCCGAATCGCTGCGACGCGTGGGCGAATCGCTCGGGCGCGAAGCGCAAGTCGAGCCGGTGATCGCGGCGTTGCGCTGATCGCGGCGTCGGAATGCAAAACGGCCGGGTTTCCCCGGCCGTTCGCAGGTCGCATGGCGATCGCGACATCGGCGTAGGGGCGACCGGCCGGTCGCCCCTACATCATTAACGCAGGTTCGACGCGACGAAATCCCAGTTCACCAGGTTCCAGAACGATTCGACGTACTTCGGCCGCGCGTTGCGGTAGTCGATGTAGTAGGCGTGTTCCCACACGTCGCAGGTGAGCAGCGCCTTGTCCTCGCCGGTGAGCGGGGTCGCCGCATTGGGCGTGCTCGCCAGCGCAAGCGAACCATCCGGGCGCTGCACCAGCCACGCCCAGCCGGAACCGAAGGTCTTCACCGCGGTGTCGCTGAACTGCTCCTTGAACTTGGCGAAATCGCCGAACGCGGCCTTGATCGCGTCCGCGAGCTTGCCCGAGGGTTCGCCGCCGCCGTTCGGCTTCAGGCAATTCCAGTAGAAGGTGTGGTTCCAGATCTGCGCGGCGTTGTTGAACATGCCGCCCTGCGACTTGCGGATGATGTCCTCGAGCGCCATGTCGGCGAATTCGGTGCCCTCGATCATCTTGTTGAGGTTGTCGACGTAGGCCTTGTGGTGCTTGCCGTAGTGGTAGTCGATGGTTTCGCCGGAAATATGCGGTTCCAGCGCGGTGCGGTCGTAGGGCAGGGCTGGCAGTTCGATGGCCATGGCGGGCTCCTGGGGCGAGGGGAAATGCGTTGCCGGGAGGCGCGCGGCCGCGGCGTGCACGGGTAGAATTGCATTCTACCCCCACCACCCGTCGCTGCCTCGTGAGGCCGGCGGGATGCTTCGCAGGAGAATGCCATGAGCGTCTTGGAGCGCATCCAGGCCGAGATCGAAGGCCACCCCGTCGTCCTTTTCATGAAGGGAACCCCGCAGTTCCCGATGTGCGGTTTCTCCAGCCGCACGGTGCAGGCGCTGAAGGCCGCGGGCGCCGGCGAGCTGTACACCGTCAACGTGCTCGAAGAGCCCGAGGTGCGCGCCAACCTGCCGCGTTATTCGAACTGGCCGACGTTCCCGCAGCTGTTCATCCATGGCGAGCTGATCGGCGGTTGCGACATCACCATGGAACTGTACGAATCCGGCGAACTCGCGCGGATGATCGCGGAAACGCAGAAGGCATGAACGCCGCGGCGTCCGACGCCGTGGAACCGCGCGCGCTGGAAGGGCGCGTGGTGCTCGTCGTCGGCGCGCACGGCGGCCTCGGCGAAGCGGCGTCGCGCGCATGTGCGCGGGCCGGCGCAAGACTCGTGCTGCTCGGGCGGCGCGTGCCGAAATTGAACCGCCTGCACGACGCCATCGCCGGCGAGGGCGGCGAGAGCACGCTGTACCCGCTCGACCTGGAAGGCGCGTCGCCCGACGACTACGCGGAGATGTCCGCGCGCATCGGCGGGGAATTCGGGCGCCTCGATGGCGTTTTGCATTGCGCCGCGAATTTCCGCGGACTCACCCCGCTCGCGCTGACCGACCCCGCCGATTTCGCTCGCGCCGTGCACGTCAATCTCACCGCGCGCTGGTGGCTGACCCAGGCCTGCCTGCCGCTGCTGCAGGAATCCGAAGATGCGGCGCTGGTGTTCGCGCTCGACGCGCAGGCGCCGGGCACGCGCGCCTACTGGGGCGGGTACGGCCTCGCACAGGCAGGGCAGGCCGCCCTCGTCGACATGCTGCAGGCCGAGCTCGGGCCGAATTCTTCGGTGCGCGTGAGCGGGCTCAACCCGGGCCCGATGCGCACCCCGTTGCGCGCCAACGCTTTCGTCGCCGAGCACGATGATGCCGCGGTGGATCCATCGCGCGTCGCTGCGCATTGCGTCGAACTACTCTCGCCGGCTGGCGCGGCGCATCGCGGCCGGGTGTGGTCGCCGCCATGACGATCGCTTCCGCCGCGCTGCTGCTGTTCCTGATCCTCGATCCGCTCGGGAACATCCCGGTGTTCCTGTCGCTGCTGCGGCCGTTGCCCGGGCACCGGCGCCGCATCGTGCTGGTGCGCGAACTGCTGATCGCGCTGGTGGTGCTGATGGTGTTCCTGTGGGGCGGCAAGTACGCGCTCGACCTCATGCACCTTCGCCAGGAATCCGTCTCCATCGCCGGCGGCATCGTGCTGTTCCTGATCGGCCTGCGCATGATCTTCCCGCCGCCGGAAGGCCTGATGGGCGAGTTGCCGGACGGAGAACCCTTCATCGTGCCCATGGCGATTCCGCTGGTCGCGGGTCCCTCGGGCATGGCCGCGGTGATGCTGATGGGCAGCAAGGAGCCGGGACGGCTCATGGACTGGAGCCTGGCATTGCTGCTGGCCTGGGCCGCGACCGCGGCCATCCTGTTCTGCGCGACCGCCCTGTACCGCTGGTTGGGCACCCGGGTCCTGACTGCCGTCGAGCGCCTGATGGGCATGCTGCTGGTGTCGATTTCGGTACAGATGCTGCTCGATGGCTTCGGCCTCTATTTCCGTGGCCCAGGCGGCTGACTTTCCAAAACAAGGCCTTGCGACCGATATCTCGGATCGTTGTCAGAAGCCGTCATGCATTCAGCCGGATCGACGGAATTCGCTGTCTTCTTCCTGTCATCTTGCGAAGCGACAGTGTTAGCATGTCGTTAACCCGAAAAGGCTGAAAAGCGTTTCGGGAGGGGATTCCCGCCGTGTTTCCACCCCGCATCGCCTGATGCGATCCATTTCCCGTTCGTCGTTTCCTTTACCAATTTGAGGTTGCGCACATGACCCGATCCACCCACGTCCAGCTGTCGAGGCTGTCGCTTGCCCTGATCGCAGCGATGGCGATGGCGCCCGCGTTCGCCCAGAGCACATCGTCCGGCGTCTCCGGCACCGTGACCGGTGCGGACGGCAGTCCGGTCGCTGGCGCCGAGGTCACCATCACGCACGTGGAATCCGGCACGGTCAGTCGTGCCACCACCGATGCCAACGGCCGCTACGCCGCGCAAGGCTTGCGCGTGGGCGGTCCGTACACCGTTACCGTGAACAGTGCGGCGGGCACCGATACCAAAAGCGATATCTATCTGGAGTTGAACAAAGTCGCGACTGTCAATGAGCAATTGACTGGCGCGTCCGGAACGCTCGATACCGTGGTCGTCAGTGCGGCGCGCGTGTCCCCGGTGTTCAGCCCGGACAACAAGGGCCTCGGCACCAGCGTCTCCGGCCGGGCGTTGCAAACCACGCCGCAGGGCAATCGTTCGATCGACGACGTCGCGCGCCTCGATCCGCGCATCCAGGTCACCGACCAAGGCGACGGCTCGATCTCCGCGGCCGGCCAGAACAGCCGCTACAACAACATCAGCGTCGACGGCCTGAACCAGGGCGATCCCTTCGGCCTGAATGCGAACGGCCTGCCGTACACCGGTTCGCCGATCTCGCCCGATACCATCGCGGCCTACAACATCTCGACGGTGGACTTCGACGCGTCTTCGGACACCATCGGCGCGAGCATCGACGCGGTCACCAAATCCGGCACCAACGAGTTCCATGGTTCGGCGTACTACGCGTACAAGGATGCCAGCAGCATGGTTGGCAGCCGCAACGGCAAGGATTACGCCGGCTTCGGCACGGACGAGACCTGGGGCGTCACCGTCGGTGGCCCGATCATCAAGGACAGGCTGTTCTTCTTCGGCGCGTACGAAGACCAGAAGATCGACAAGCTTGCCGGCATCAGCGTCGACGGCGTCACCAGTGGCAAGATCAGCTCCGACGACGTGGACCAGGCCATCGCCGGGGGAACGGCGATCGGCATGCAGCCGGGCACCTACGGCAGCTCCGGCGCGGCGCTGGAGGACAAGCGCTACCTCGCCAAGCTCGACTGGAACATCACCGATCGGCAGCGCGCGACCTTCGCCTACTCGCGCGTCGAGGAAACCAAGCCCACGCCGTACAGCGCGTACGTGCGGGACAACACCGTCATCCTGTCCAGCAACTGGTACACGGTTTCCAGCACCACCGACAACTACTCGCTGCAGCTGTTCAGCGACTGGACCGACAACTTCAGCACCGAAGTCAAGATCGGCTACCAGAAGTACGACAACACCAACGGCGCGGCCCTCGACCAGCCGGAAGTCGACGTGGTCATCCCGGCGCATGGCACCTATGCCGGCGGCACGATCTACATGGGCGAGGACCAGTACCGCCACGAGAACTGGATCAAGAGCAAGCGCCTCAACGCGTCGATCTCCGGCACCTACTACGCCGGAAACCACACCATCAAGGGCGGCATCGACTACCTGGACAACGAGATCGGCGACTTGTTTGGCCGCGTCCTGCACGGCCTGTACACCTTCCAGGACAAGAATGGCGATGGCAGCGTGTTCGATGAACTCGCGGCCGGGGACTACTTCAAGTTCACCAAGACCATCATCCCGAACGGGCTGAGCCCGACCGACATCGCCGGCACCTGGACCTATCGCCAGTACAGCCCGTTCCTGCAGGATACCTGGCAGGCCACCGACAACCTGTCGCTGGTGTTCGGCGTGCGCGTGGACATCCCGGATGCCGACCATGCGCCGCCCTACCAGCCGGTCTGGGAGCAGAACTTCGGCTTCCCGAACAACACCACGCTCGGCAGCAACAACAAGGTCATCGAGCCGCGCTTCGCGTTCAACTACACGTTCAACACCGAGCGTCCCACCCAGCTGCGCGGCGGCGTCGGCCTGTTCCAGACCCTGCCGCCGTACGGTTGGCTGACCAATCCGTACCTCAACAACGGCGTGACCTCGCTGGTGACCTACAATTCGTCCAATCCGGGCACCGATCCCTTCAGCTCGGATCCGTACAACCAGCCGGGCCTGCAGTCTTCCGACATCAACCCCGGCACCTGCACCGCGACGGCCAATTGCCAGATCGACGTGCTCGACCCGGACTTCAAGCTGCCGACCGCGTGGAAGGTCAGCCTGGCGTTCGACACCGAGTTGCCGTGGTGGGGCCTCGTTGCGTCGGCCGAATGGCAGCACATCAAGAACAAGGACGCCATCGCCTACCAGGCGCTGAACATCGGCACCCCGAACGGCACCCTGCCGGACGGCCGCGATTCCTACTGGAAGACGCTGTCCAATTCCCCGACCAGCATCGGTAGCGGCACCAACAACGGATCGATCCCGGAGATCTATTACCGCTCCACGCTGCTGACCAACACCGACAAGGGCGGGTCCGATGCATTGACCCTGTCGCTGACCAAGCCGATGGACCACGGGTTCTCCGGCAACATCAGCGCCACCTTCGCGCACTCCAAGGAAGTCAGCACGGGCTCCAGCTCGCAGGCCTGGTCGAACTACAACTACATGGCGCGCACCAACCCGAACGAGATGTTCGCCACCACGTCCGCGTTCGACATTCCCTTGTCGCTCAAGCTTTCGTTGAACTGGGACCATGCCTTCTTCGGCGACTACAAGACCACCGTGTCGATGTTCTACAACGGCCACAGCGGCAGGCCGTACAGCTGGGTCTTCGGCAACGACGTCAATGGCGACAGCCTCTCGAACGTCGGCGCCGGCGGCGACCTCGCCTACATTCCGCTGCTCAACGATCCGCTGGTGAACTACGGCGGCGCGACCCAGGAACAGATCGATGCGTTCCAGAAGTTCATCGACAACGATCCGTACCTGTCCAAGCACCGCGGCGAGATCGCCGGGCGCAACCGCGCGCGCGAGCCGTGGGTCAACCAGCTCGATCTCGGCGTGCAGCAGGAACTCCCCGGCTTCATGAAGGGGCACAAGTCGATCATCCGCCTGGACATCTACAACTTCCTGAACCTGTTGAACAGCGACTGGGGCGTTACCGACCGCGTCAGCAGCGGTTTCTACGAGAACCGCCGCCTGGTGTCGGTTGCCGGCGTGCAGAACGGTCAGTACGTCTATAACCTCGGCGCCCCGGGCACTGTGCCGTGGGAAAACTACGCGGTGTACGACGCCAGCGGCACCAATCCGTCCCGCGTCGTGTCGCGCTGGTCGGCGCTGCTGACGCTGAAGTACACCTTCTGATCCATCGCTGCACGGCAATACGCGAAACGGCCGGGGAAACCCGGCCGTTTTTTTGGAGTACGTGCCGTTTGCGGGGCGGCGCGCTAGAGTGTCCGCATGCACATCGAACCCGAACACATCGACGCCGAGGCCGAGGGCGGCCCGGTTCCTTCCCGCGCACCGACCGTCGACGCGCGCATCTATCCGCGCGGCGGGCTGGACGTCCTTTCGCGGGACGAAGTCGCGCGCCTGCGCGATGCCTCCGCCGGCGGCATGCACGACCTGTTGCGCCGCTGCGCGCTGGCGGTACTCACCAGCGGCAGCGCCAGCGATGATCCGCGCGCCGCGCAGGAGCTGTACCCGGATTTCGACATCCAGGTGCTGCAGCAGGACCGTGGCGTCCGCATCGACCTGAAGGCCGCGCCGGCGATGGCCTTCGTCGACGGCGAGATCATCCGCGGCGTCGCCGAACTGCTGTTCGCGGTGGTGCGCGACCTCGCGTTCACCGCGATCGAACTCGATCCGGAATATTCCGCGGAACTCGATTCATCCGCGGGCACCACCGACGCGGTGTTCCGGCTGCTGCGCAACGCGCGCATCCTGCAGCCGGCCGATCCCAACCTGGTCGTGTGCTGGGGCGGGCATTCGATCGGGCGCGAGGAATACCTCTACACCAAGCAGGTCGGCTACGAGCTCGGCCTGCGCGGGCTCGACATCTGCACCGGCTGTGGCCCGGGCGCGATGAAGGGGCCGATGAAGGGCGCGACCATCGCGCACGCCAAGCAGCGGCGCCGGCGCATGCGCTACATCGGCATCACCGAGCCGGGCATCATCGCGGCCGAATCGCCGAACCCGATCGTCAACCACCTGGTGATCATGCCGGACATCGAGAAACGCCTCGAGGCGTTCGTGCGCATGGCCCACGGCATCATCGTGTTCCCCGGCGGCGTCGGCACCGCCGAGGAAATCCTGTACCTGCTCGGTATCCTGCTGCGCGAGGAAAACGCGGACCTGAAGTTCCCGCTGATCTTCTCGGGGCCGGCCTCCGCGGCCGCGTATTTCGAGCAGATCGACAAATTCATCCGGCTCACGCTCGGCGATGCAGCGGCCGAACGCTACCGCATCGTGGTCGGCGACAGCGTCGAGGTGGCGCGGATCATGCATGCGGGCGTCGCCGACGTGCGGCGCCAGCGCATCGCCCAGCAGGATTCGTTCTTCTTCAACTGGGCACTCGCGATCCCGCACGAATTCCAGCAGCCCTTCATCCCGACCCACGAAACGATGGCCGCGCTGGACCTGCACCACGGGCGCAAGCCGCACGAACTGGCCGCGGACCTGCGGCGGGCGTTCTCCGGCATCGTCGGCGGCAACGTGAAGGAGCCGACCATGCGCCTCGTGGAAGCCAACGGGCCGTTCGAGATCCACGGCGATGCGGACATGATGCGCGCGCTCGATGCGCTGCTGCGCGCCTTCGTCGCCCAGGGGCGGATGAAGATCGCCGGCGAATACCGGCCCTGTTACCGGGTGGTTGCCTGAGCATCAGCCCCGCGGCAGGGACATGATCGCGAGATAGCGTCCATCTTCGATCCGGGACTCCACCTGGCCGTGCCCGCCAGTCATGGCCATCACGCGTTCGCGCGCGGACTTCAGCCCGATTGCATGTCCGTCGGATCTGCGCCCATTGGCGAGCATGTCGTTTGCGATGACCACTTCGATCATGCGGTCGAGCACGTTGACGGAAATGTCGATCCGCCCGCCACCGGGTCTCGGCTCGATCCCGTGCCTGATGGCGTTTTCCGCGAGCGGCTGGATCGAAAGCGAAGGAACCGAGACGTCGGGCAGCGCGTCCGGGAGGCGCCAATGGATTTGCACGCGTTCCCCGAAGCGCAGCGCCTCGATTTCGAGGTAACGCCGGGTGAGGGCCAGTTCGTCGGCGAGCAATACTTGCGGGCTGCCGCTCAATGCGTTCCGGAAAAGATCGGTGAGGTCGAGCAGGACGCGTTCTGCTTCATCCGGGCGCGCATGCACCAACGCGATGGCGGTATTGAGCGTGTTGAACAGGAAGTGCGGCCGGATGCGCGCCTGCAATGCTTCCAGTTCCAGTTGCTTCGCGCGTACCGCCAGTTGGCGGGCCCGCCAGTAATTCTGGTAGGTCAGCAGCATCAGCACGCCGACGACCAATGCGATCGCCAGCATCCTCAGCACGAAGGACGCCTTGCCTTCGAGCGGTTTCGCCGACGCATCGAGCATTCCCCACGCCGCCGAACCGACAAGCAGCGTCATGCCCAGCAGGATGATCAGGCAGATCCATGCCACGGCCGGAGACGGCAGCCTTGCCAAGGGGCGACGCAACAGGAACAGGGTGCACAGGGTGCCGAGGGCGACCCATTGGACTCCGAGCGAGGCGAGCCCGAACAGGGTCAGCCTTCCCCCCGGGGTCCCGGATGCCAAAGCCAGGAGCAGTGCCAGCGATTCGCCGGCGAGGAGAACGGCGATCAGCGCGTAAGGGCGGAACAATGCATCAAGAGAGCTGTTGCCCTTGGTATCCACCTGCCGCCATCCGGTGAGGAGGGTTTCCGCCATGGTCCATCAATCATGGGCCAAACCGCCTGCGCCGGGGAATAGCCCGTTCATCGGGGGCGCATGGCACGGTGGCCGAATCCTGCCTTAGGGTATGCCGGCCACGGTTCCGTGGGGGGGATATGTCGCGACGCAGTCGGAAAACCTCGCGTCTTCGCGCCGAGCGGGGATTCACCATGGTCGAGTTGATGATGACTCTGATCGTGCTTGGAACGTTGGCGGCGCTGGCGGTGCCGAGCTTCATGAACCTGATCCGCGGCAATCGCCTGACGTCTTCCGCGAACGAGATGGTCGCGATGCTGCAGACGGCCAGGCTGGCGGCGGTCAGCAATCGCGCGAGCGTGTCGGTCTGCCCGACCACGAATGGCACCGACTGCACCACCGCATTGGGCAGCCGCTGGATCGCCGTGATGACCAAGGACGGCGCCACGACCGTGTTGCGGGACAGTACCTTGCATCCGAGCGTCGAGGTCAAGACCAGCCCCAGCCTTTCGGGCGCCGGCGGCACCAACAAGAACAAGTTCACGTTCCTGCCGAGCGGCTTCTCGAAGGCGGGAACAAGCGATGGCGGCACGCTCGCGTTGTGCGTGCCGGAATTGCGTGGCAACAACAACGACTTGGACGTCAGCACCAGCGTGGGCAGGATCAATACGTGCCGGCGCCCGGCAACCAAGGCCTGTACCGCGCCGACGAACACGCCGGCGAACAACTGCGCGAACAATTGAGGCCTCAATGAAACGCATGGCGCCATTCGTTCGACCCGGGTCACAGCAAGGCGTCGGCCTGATCGAAGTCATGATCGCCGTCCTGGTGCTGGCGATCGGCGTGCTCGGGGTCGCTGCAATGCAGTCCCTGACGCTGAAGAACGCGGCCGGGTCGGCCAGCCGCACGCAGGCTTCGATCCAGATCTATTCGATGATGGACATCATCCGGGCCGATCGCGCCAACGTAGGCGCTTACAACACCAACACCTATGTCGATGGCGCCGAGGACGGCGTTGATGGAGACCCGGGCACCGTTGCTGGCTGGCTGGATGGACTGAAGACCACGGTCGCACCCGATGCCAAGGGTAAGGTGGTGTGCATCGTGGACACCATGACCTGCACCGTCGGCGTGCAGTGGTGCGACGCCAATACCACGGGCGGAAGTAGTTGTGTCGACGCCGCCCACACCCCCCACATCGAGATCACGAGCCGGCTATGACACGCATGCCACGCCAGGGCGCGGCCGCACAGCGCGGCTTCACGATGGTCGAACTGATGGTCTCGCTGCTGCTGGGGCTGCTGGTGGTGGCGGCCGCAGGCAGCCTGTTCATGTCGAACAAGCGCGTGTACGGCGCGACCGAGTCGATCAACCGGATTCAGGAAAACCAGCGCGGCGCTTTCGAGATACTCGCGCGCGACATCCGCGAAGCCGCGGGCAATCCGTGCATGCGTTTCGACGGTGCCTATACCGACAAGGTCGGCGTCGAACTGGCAGCCCCGGACGCGACATTCTGGTCGCGCTTCCCGAACGGCGTCTTCGGCCAGGACGGAACGGGGGCCAACGGTTCCGACGAAATCACCCTGTATTCGGCCAACAGTTCGATCCACAACGTGGAAAAGCACGCGAAATCCGCCGACGCGATCACGGTGAGCACGGCCACGGACGACCTCAGCAACGGGCAATTGCTGATGGTCTGCAACAACGACTACGCCATCGCGTTCTCCGCCGTTGGCATCACTCCCACCGGCACGACCATCGGCCACAACGGCGCGGCGAACTGCGGCAACAACCTCACCAGGCCCAGCGCGGGCGCCAATACCTGCGCGCTGGCCAACGCCAATCCCGCGTACTGCTTCTGGCAGGGAGTCGCGGGCACCGACTGTCCCGGCGGTTTCGGCACATCGCCCGCGTACGTGTCCGCGGTCACCAGTGCGTTGTGGACGGTGGCGAACAACGGTCGCGGCGGAACCTCGCTCTACCGCACCAACGCAGATGGCGCCAGCGAGATCGCCGAAGGCGTGACCGCCTTGAAGGTGAGCTACAAGGTCGGAAGCGGAACCGATTACATGAATGCGGCGGGCGTCGTGGCCGCCGGCGGCTGGTCGCAGGTGCAGGCGGTGCACGTGCAGATGACGTTCCAGGCGGTCAGGGGCGCACTGGGCAAGGGCGATGTCACCGGCACCGACAATGCGGCGTTGAGCCGCACGCTTGACGATTACATCGTGCTCAGGAACCACCAGGACATCCAATGAAGACCAATCCTTCCATCGGTCATTCGTTTCGCGGCCAATCGGGTGCGGCCCTGCCGGTCGTCCTGTTGCTGTTGCTGATCGTGACCCTGCTCGGCATCGCATCGATGCGTGGCGCCATCATGGAGGAACGCATGGCCTCCAACACCATGGCGCGCAGCATGGCGTTCCAGGCGGCGGAGGCGGGCCTGCGCCAGGCCGAGTTGAGCGTGCGAGATGGTGCAGCGATCGACTTCCCCGCGTCGGGCTGCGATGCGAATGGATATTGCGCGATGGTCGTGCCGCCTGCGCTCCCGGCGTGGGAAGCCGATGGCTTCTGGACCGGTAGCAGTGGATACAAGGACGGGGATCCAGTGTCGATGGGCGGTGATCAGGAGCCCATTACGCCGCAATTCGTGATCGAGGATTTCGGCGTGACCACCAACGCCGCAGGCGGCAGCGGCGGTTCCGTCGACATAGGCAAGCCGCCGCCGGAGTCGGGCGCGACCCAGAACGTCTACCGCATCACTTCCCATGCCGCCACGCCGAATGGCGTCGAGGTGGTTCTCCAGTCGTTGTACCGGCGCTGATGGAGCGCACCATGAAAACGAAGAAGACATTGCCATTCCGCAAACCCACGCTGCGGTACCGCATGGGCGTGATGGGCATCACCGCGCTGGTTGCGCTGGCCGGCTTGCCGGTCCATGCCGCCACGACTTCGTTTCCGAACTATCCGTTGCTGACCGGCGGCAATGCCATTCCGCCGAACATCCTGTTGATCCTGGACGATTCGGGGTCGATGGAAGACACGCTGATGCGTGCCGATGGCAAGAACGAAGACACGACGGACCTGGACGACAGCGTCTCCCATCGCTCCTACGTCAACAACACGCTCTATTACGATCCCCACACCACGTACTTGCCGTGGCGCACGTCCAGCGTGGATTTGAACGCGCGGCTTGCGGCTGCCGACTTCAAGAACGCGGCCAGCAGCTACACCAGCCCGACCTCGAGCAAGGTCGACTTGCGCGACAGCGAGGAGTCGTATTTCTACGTCCCGAAGTCCGGCGTTTCCAACCCGGGAACGACCACGAGCAATTACGACAAATACCGGATCGCCACCTCGAGTTCGTCGAACAGCTACAACGGCGGCGTTGTCCAGGTCAAGCTGGCAACCGCAAATACGACGACCTTGATCGATACCACGACGATCGCCTCGATCAACAAGAGCAGCTGGTCTTCGTGCATTTCCGTCACCAACGCCGGTTACGACTCCATCACCATCGCCACGTCGGGTGGATCCGGCGATGGCGACTTGTCGGTCTATGCGAACAGCAGTTGTTCCGGCGGCACGTATGACACGAGTACGGGAAGCAGCAATACAGAAAGCGTGACCTATACGGGTTCCGCCACGGGCATCAGCTTCAGGATCTATGCGTATTCGAAGGTGACCAACATCACCTACAAGGTCACGGCCAAGAATTCCTGGGTGGACCAGACGCCGACCAGCAGCGCCACTGCGCCCACCAATCGCAGCCAGCAGGACGAACTGCAGAATTTCGCCAACTGGTACCAGTACCACCGCAGCCGCAACAAGATGGCCAAGGCCGGCGCCTCGGAAGCGTTCGGGCGGCTGGGTAAGAACTACCGCGTGGGCTACGACACCATCTGGAACCGGAACACCAGCGGCAACACGATCAATACCTCCGGAAGCGCGCCCGCCTATCCCATTCCCTACGCCACGAACGGCGGCTTGTTCGAAGGCACGAATCGCGACAACTTCTATTCCAGGCTTCAGGGAACGATCGCCAACAACGGCACCCCGCTCAAGGGCGCGCTGCAGCGTGCGGCACGATACTTCGGGAAGGATGATCCTTGGTACGTGGACTCCACCAAGGCCACCCTGACCTGCCGGCAGAACTACGCCATCCTGACCACGGACGGTTATTGGAACGACGACTCCGGCTACACCAAGGTAGGCAACGCCGACAAGTCCACCAACACCGACGTCGACGGCAATGCTCCGCAATACCCGGATTCCTATACCGATACCCTGGCCGACGTGGCCTACAAGTATTGGAGCACCGACCTGAAGACCGGCACGAGTTGGCCGAACAATGTCCTGTCCAGTTCGGCGGATCCTGCCGACTGGCAGCACATGGTGACCTTCGGCGTGTCCATCGGCCTGCAAGGCAACCTGGACCAGAACAGCCCGCCGCCTTCGCCATGGAACCAGGACCCGACGACCGGCGGAGAAGGACCCAAGCGCATCGATGATCTCTGGCACGCCGCCCTGAACAGCCGCGGCAAGTTCGTGGTGGCGAACAACAGCGACAAGTTCGCCACGGCCCTGATCAATGCGTTGTCCACCATCGACTCGCGCAGTGCGTCCGGGTCCAACATCGCCTCCAGTTCCACCAAGACCGATACCAGCACGATCACCTTCGTGGCCGGTTTCACCTCCGGCTCCTGGATAGGCGACATGATCGCGAGCCCGTTCAACAGCGGGTTGACCGGGGTCTCCACCACGCCGGACTGGATCCTGTCCCAGACCTTCGGTACGGGGCAGGCCAATGCCAACTTCAAGAACCGCACCGTACTGACCATGAAGGGCGGCACGGCGGCGCTGTTCAACAGCGGCATGTCCGGCGCCAGCGATTTCGCGGCGCGCACCGGCCAGGCCGACGAAGCCACGGCCACCGATAACATCGCCTACCTGCGCGGCGACCAGAGCAAGGAAATCGGCCAGACCAACGGAACCCTGCGCAAGCGCGCGTACCCGATCGGCGACATCGTCGATTCCTCGCCGGCATACGAGGAAGACACCAAGACGGTCTATATCGGCGCCAACGACGGCATGCTGCATGCCATCGACGCGGACAGCAGCCACACCACCACCCGCGGCCAGGTGCTGTTCTCCTACGTGCCCAAGGGCATCGACTACACGGCCATGGCCAGCCTCAGCGCCACCGCCTACGACCATCGTTATTTCGTCGATGGGCAGATCGACGTGATCAGCCGTGCCGACCAGGGCAACGACAAGAACATCCTGGTGGGCGCGCTGGGCCGCGGCGGGCGTGGCGTGTTCGCGCTGGACGTGACTGCCCCGGGCTCCATGGATACGGGTGATGTGCTGTGGGACAACACCACCCAGGACAGCACTACCGAAAAGGACATGGGCTATGTGCTTGGCCGCGTGCTGATCCGCAAGGGCAACGGCGGCAAGACTTATGCCTTCGTTCCCAACGGCATCGACAGCCCGAACGGTTCGGCGACCCTGTTCGTGTACGAACTGAACGCGAACGGCGGCATCGCGGCGACGAGCAAGATCGTCGTGGATTCCGGTAGCGGCAATGGCCTGATGTCCCTGGGCATGGCCGACCTGAATGGCGACAACAAGGTGGATACCGTCTATGGCGGCGACCTGAAGGGCAACGTCTGGCGCTGGGACTTCACCGGCAACACGCCGCCAGCGACGGCCGTGAAGCTGTTCCAGGCCAAGGACGACGCAAACAACCCGCAGCCCATCACCGGCGGCATCGGTGTCGGACGCGACAGTTCCGGCAATATCTTCGTGGGTTTCGGCACCGGGCGCTTCATCTCCAGCAGCGACATGCCTGGCGTCGCCACGCAGACCACGCAGACCCTGTACGGCATCAAGGATGTGGCCAGCACCATTACCAGCCGCGACGACCTGCAGGAACGCACGATCCCGTATTCGGGTACCACCGAGTCGGGCGCCGAAGCGCGCGGTTTCGAGAATTATTCGGCGCTGCCCCCCGACAAGCAGGGCTGGTACATCGACCTGCCCGTGCCGGAGCGGACGATTTCCGCGCCGACGATCTACGGGACGGCGATGTACTTGTCCACGGTCATCCCGCCGAATGGCAGCGATTGCAAGAGCACGGTCGGTAGCGGCTTCCTCAATGCGATCGATCTGTACACCGGCACCAGTCCGGAGTCGGGGGCCTATTTCGGCGACGATGCTTCGCTCGCCGATGGCGGTGGCAACGCCGGCGGTGCGCTTGGGTCGATCGGCGTCAACGGCGGCATGCCGACGGAAGTGAACGTGACCAGCGTGCTTGCGACGGTGGGCACGGGCGCCTTCAGCAGCGAGGATGGCGGCGAAGGCAATACCGACAGCCATGAGCTCGGTGGCCAGCCTGGCGGCACCCCGGCACGCGTCAACTGGCGCGAAGTGGTTCCGGCGCAATGAACACGGGAGACGCAATGCAAACCCGAAGCAAGGGATTCACCCTGGTCGAGTTGATGATCGTCATCGGGATCATCGCGATCCTCGCGGCGCTCGTCTATCCGAGCTACGTCCGCGAGGTCGTGAAAACGAAGCGCTCCACGGGCGCGGCCTGCCTGATGGAGGAGGCCCAGTTCATGGAGCACTACTACGCCACGAAGATGACCTACAAGGACGCCGAGTTGCCGAAGGACTTGGCATGCGCCAACGATCTGAAGGGCGTTTACGCTTTTGCGGTTGCCGCAGGGGCGGACGCGGACACGACCTACACGTTGACGGCGACCCCGCAGGGCAGGCAACTGGCGAAGGACACCCTTTGCCGCACGATGACCGTCAACGAGAAGGGAGCCAAAGCGGTGTCCGGCAGCGCCGGTGCTGACGTGTCGCAATGCTTCTAGGCGACAGCTTCATTTAACGAAACACAATGCCGGAAAACGAAAAGGCCGCGAGCAATCGCGGCCTTTTCGTTCATCTGGATCTGGCGCCCGAAGTTGGACTCGAACCAACGACCCCCTGATTAACAGTCAAGTGCTCTAACCGGCTGAGCTATTCGGGCGGGGGCGACATTGTGCCGTCGGCCCGGAAACGGCGCAAGTTCCGGCCCTTACGGGGGCTGCATGCAGGCCCACGCGGCATCGGCAGTGGGCTTGCCTTGCCGGAAGCGACCGTTGTTGGCCAGGACCAACGTGGTGGCCTTCGCGACCCCGCGCGAGTCGCACAACGTGAAGGTGACGTTGGAACCCGCCGCGGCTCCGCCCCCGGGCTGGAACACCAGTCGCTTGCGCCCCGAAGTCCCGCGCAGGTGTGCGCCATTGGTCAACGCCGCCTGCTGCTGCAACAGGGTCTCATTGGGTCCGCGGTTGCGGTTGCCGTCGAGGTCCGCGAAGGCGATCCAGCCGCCGCTCCAATCGATGGTGTCGGCGCAGGCGTCGCCGCCCGAGGTCGGGCACAGCACCACTTCCGCGCCGGTGACGGTGGAATGGGTCAACGCCTTGCTGAAGGTTTCGACCATCGCGGCCTTGGCGGTGGCGGCGTGCACGGCCGAAATCGTGCCGGTGACGGCAGGGATGGCGATTCCCGCCACCACGCCGGCCACGGCCAGGGCCAGGGTCGCTTCGATCAGGGTGAATCCGAGGTGTTGCCGGCGCATGTTCGTTCCCCGTGTGGATGCCTCCATCCTGGCCACGCGTCGATCCATGGCGGATCGGTGGAACGCACTTCGTCGCATCGGAAAACACCGAATTGCCCGCCGGGCTAGACTTGCCGATTGCAGGAGCAGCCCCCGATGCCCCACGCCGACCGCCCCGATCCGCAACGCGACCGTTTCGAACTTGTCGCCCCGTATTCCCCTGCCGGCGACCAGCCGCAGGCGATCGAACGGCTGGTCGAACGCTTCGACGCCGGGCTGGCGAAGCAGACCCTGCTCGGCGTGACCGGTTCGGGCAAGACCTACACCATCGCGAACGTGATCCAGCGGGTGCAGAAGCCCGTCATCGTGATGGCGCCGAACAAGACCCTCGCCGCGCAGCTCTACGGCGAGTTCAAGGCCTTCTTCCCGCGCAACGCGGTCGAGTATTTCGTCAGCTACTACGACTACTACCAGCCCGAGGCCTACGTTCCGTCCTCGGACACCTATATCGAGAAGGACAGCTCGCTCAACGAGCACATCGAGCAGATGCGGCTGTCGGCGACCAAGGCGCTGCTGTCGCGGCGCGACGCGCTGATCGTGGCCACGGTGTCGGCGATCTACGGCCTCGGCGACCCGGAGGATTACCTCTCGCTGCGCCTGATCCTCGCCAAGGGCGAGCGCATCGACCAGCGCGCGCTGATCCGCCACTTGACCCAGCTGCAGTACACGCGCAACGACAGCGAATTGCGCCGCGGCACGTATCGCGTGCGCGGCGAGGTGATCGACGTGCATCCGGCGGAAAGCGAGGACGAGGCGCTGCGGATCGAGCTGTTCGACGGCGAGATCGAGCAGCTCAGCCTTTTCGACCCGCTCACCGGCGCGGTATCGCGCAAGATCCCGCGCTACACGGTGTACCCGCGCACGCACTACGCCAGCACCCGCGAGAGCGTGCTGAACGCGGTCGAGACCATCAAGGTCGAACTCAAGGAGCGACTGGAACAGCTGTACGCGCAGAACAAGCTGGTGGAAGCACAGCGGCTGGCGCAGCGTACCCAGTTCGACCTCGAGATGATGGCCGAGGTCGGCTACTGCAACGGCATCGAGAACTACTCGCGCCACCTCACCCGCCGCCAACCCGGCGAACCGCCGCCGACGCTGTTCGACTATTTGCCGGCGGATTCGCTGCTGGTGGTGGACGAATCGCACGTCACCGTTCCGCAAATCGGCGCGATGTACAAGGGAGACAGATCCCGCAAGGAAACGCTGGTGGAATTCGGCTTCCGCCTGCCGTCGGCGCTGGACAACCGCCCATTGCGCTTCGAGGAATGGGAGGAACGCGCGCCGCGCACGATCTTCGTGTCGGCGACGCCGGGCCCGTACGAACTGCGCGAAAGCGGCGGCGAGGTCACCGAACTCGTGGTGCGCCCGACCGGTCTGGTCGATCCGCAGGTCGAGATCCGCCCGGTCGCGACGCAAGTGGACGACCTGCTTTCGGAAATCCACGAACGCGTGGCGATGGGCGATCGCGTGCTGGTGACGACGCTGACCAAGCGCATGGCCGAGAACCTGACCGAATACCTCGGCGAGCACGGGGTGAAGGTGCGCTACCTGCATTCGGACGTGGAGACGGTCGAGCGCGTCGAGATCATCCGCGACCTGCGCCTGGGCGTGTTCGACGTGCTGGTCGGCATCAACCTGCTGCGCGAAGGCCTCGACATGCCGGAAGTGTCGCTGGTCGCGATCCTCGATGCCGACAAGGAAGGCTTCCTGCGTTCGGCCGGTTCGCTGATCCAGACCATCGGTCGCGCCGCGCGCAACCTGCGCGGCAAGGCGATCCTGTACGCGGACCGCATCACCAATTCCATGCAGAAGGCGATCGACGAAACCGACCGCCGTCGGGCGAAGCAGGTCGAATACAACGCCGAGCACGGCATCACCCCGCAATCGGTGCAGCGCGCGGTGCTGGACATCATGGAAGGCGCGCGCGAGGCGCCCGAAGCGAAGGGCCGCGGCAAGGCGCGCAGGGTCGCGGAACCGCGCGAGGACTATGCCGCCCTCAACCCGGGCCAGGCCGCGGCGAAGATCAAGGAACTGGAACAGAAGATGTACCAGCACGCCCGCGACCTCGAGTTCGAGGAAGCGGCCCGGATCCGCGACCAGTTGCATCGGCTGCGCGAGGCCAGCCTCGGCGGTTGAACCGGTTGGCCCCGGGCCCGGGGCTGGGCTACAATTCGCGCCCCGCGAAGGGGTTCCAGGGCGGTTAGCTCAGCGGTAGAGCATCACCTTGACATGGTGGGGGTCACAGGTTCGAACCCTGTACCGCCCACCACGCCCGCTCCCAGAGAGTGCTGGCGTGGTGCTGGAACGAACGCTGCGAAGACACGGAACCGCCGCCAGGCGGTTTTGTTTTTTTGGCGGAGTCAGATCCTGATCCGTTGCGCGTGCAAGGCTTCGTAGGCGGGCCGGCAGGCATCCGCGACCGCACGCGCATCGCCGGACAGCGCGGTTTCCCGCGGACGCCACGCTTCGAAACCGGTCGATTCCCACACCGCGTCGTACCAATGCGGCGCCCATACGCCGTCGCTGGCGCGCGGACCGGGCGGCCACGACAGCATGCGCGGGGTGAATGCGATTCCCAGCGCATCGCAGATCGCGCGCAGATGCGCCTCCGGCGCGCGCAGGAAATCGCCGGCATCGATCACCATGGGCGTTTCGCCAGTCCGCCCGCGCAATTGCTGGAACAGCGCTGCCTGCTGCAGCAGGCCGATGTCCTCCGGCGCCACCGTCGCACGCGACTTGATGTACGAGGCCACCACTTCGGCCGGATTGCGGATCAGGAACACGTTGCGCAGGCCGAACACCCATTCCGTGTCCATACCCGGCAGCAAGTGATGGCTCATGTGTTTCTGGTACCAGACCGACACGTCGCCGGGTGCGGGGCCGAGCAGCGCATCGACGACGCGGCGCCAGTCGGTCTCGCCAGCGGCGATCACTTCGTCGCGGCCGGGATGGTCGAGGCCGGTCGCGGCGAGGTAGGCCGCGTACAGCGGTTCGTCGCTCACCGCGCAATCGCCGCGGTTCTCCCAGGCGCGCATCATCGCGGTCGAGATGTTGCGCGGCCCCGACCACATCGCGATCCGCAGGGTCATGCAGTCGGCCAACGGTTCGCAACGTCGCGTTTCGCGAGTTCGCGGTACAGCGTTTGCAGGCGCGCGGTCATGGGGCCGGGCAGGCTGCCATCGCCGATCTTGCGGCCATCGACCGAGCGTACCGGCGCGAGGCCGGCGAAAGTGCCGGTGGTGAAGGCTTCGTCGGCGGAATAAACCTGGGTCAGGCTGAAATTCTTCTCGAAGCAGGGAATGCCGTTTTCGCGGCAGATCCGCAGCACGTTGGCGCGGGTGATTCCGCCCAGGCAGTAATCGCCGCTCGACGTCCACACTTCGCCCTTGCGCACGATGAAGAAGTGCGTGGAATTGCAGGTCGCGACGAAACCGTGCGGATCCAGCATCAGCGCCTCGTCGGCGCCGGCTTCGATGGCCTGGATGCAGGCGGTGATGCAGTTGAGCTTGCTGTGGCTGTTGAGCTTCGGATCCTGCACGTCGGGATACCCGCGGCGCACGTGCACGGTGAACAGCTTGAGTCCGGCGGCGAGCGTCTCCGGCTTCGCGACCTTGTGTTCGGCGATGATCACCACCGTCGCCGCCCCCGCGCTGGCGCGCGGATCCTGGTAGGGCGTGCGCTTCGGGCCGCGCGTCGCCATCAGCCGCAGGTGCGCGCCGTCGCGCATGTCGTTGGCGGCGAGGGTGTCATGGATCGCGCGGGTCAGTCCGGCGCGGTCGAGGCCGATGTCCAGCGCGATCGCCTTGGCGCCTTCGAACAGCCGGTCGAGGTGTTCGTCGAGGAAGGCCGGGTGCCCGTCGACCACGCGCAAGCCTTCCCAGACGCCGTCGCCGAGCACGAAACCGCTGTCGAAAACGGAAACCACTGCCTCGGCCCGCGGCTTCAGTTCGCCGTTGATCCAGATCCGGATCCCTGCATTGCGCGGGTCGTCGTGGAAGTCGTGGATGCTTTGCGACATCGTTGCTGGACTCGCCGTTCCGGGAACTGCGAGTTTAGGGCCGCGCGGACCTCGCTGCAGCCGGCTTTTTCGTTGACTTTCAGCCTGTGCGGCCCTAACGTTCCGGCCTCTGCAGCAGCTACGGGTGACGCCGGGAAACCGCCGTCGAGCGTGCGACATGAGCACTACCAAGGCCCATCGCTGAACCCGCCGACGCATTCGAATGATTCGGAAGGCGCCTCGGCGCCTTTTCGTTTTTCCGGGCAACAAGAAATGATCAACATTACCCTTCCAGACGGTTCCGTCCGCCAGTTCGACGCGCCGGTCACGGTGGGCGAGGTCGCCGCTTCCATCGGTGCGGGACTCGCCAAGGCCACGCTGGCCGGCAAGGTCGACGACAGGCTGGTCGATGCCAGCTATCGCATCGACCGCGACGCGACGCTGTCCATCGTCACCGACAAGTCGCCGGAAGCGCTGGACATCCTCCGCCATTCCACCGCGCATCTTCTGGCGCAGGCGGTGCAGCGCCTGTTCCCCGGCGCGCAGGTGACGATCGGCCCGGTGATCGACAACGGCTTCTATTACGACTTCGCCTACGAGCGCCCGTTCACCCCGGAAGACCTGCCGGCGATCGAAGCGGAGATGCAGAAGATCGTCAAGGAATCGCTGCCGGTGAATCGCAGCGTGAAGTCGCGCGACGATGCGGTGGCGTTCTTCCGCGGCATTGGCGAGGCCTACAAGGCCGAGATTATCGAATCGATCCCGGCGAACGAGGAATTGTCGCTGTATTCGCAGGGCGAATTCACCGACCTGTGCCGCGGCCCGCACGTGCCCGGCACCGACAAACTGCGCGCGTTCAAGCTGATGAAGGTCGCGGGCGCGTACTGGCGCGGCGATTCCAACAACCAGATGCTCAGCCGCATCTACGGCACCGCGTGGTTGAACGACAAGGACCTCAAGGCCTACCTCACGATGCTGGAGGAAGCCGAGAAGCGCGACCATCGCCGCATCGGCAAGCAGCAGGACCTGTTCCACCTACAGGAAGAAGCGCCGGGCCTGGTGTTCTGGCACCCGAAGGGCTGGAGCATCTGGCAGGTGGTCGAGCAGTACATGCGCCGCGTCTATCGCGAAACCGGCTACGGCGAAGTGCGCTGCCCGCAAATCCTCGACGTCGAGTTGTGGAAGAAGTCCGGCCACTGGGACAACTACAAGGACAACATGTTCTTCACCGAGTCCGAGAAGCGGACCTACGCGGTGAAGCCGATGAATTGCCCTGGCCACGTGCAGGTGTTCAACCAAGGCCTGCACAGCTACCGCGATCTGCCGATCCGCTACGGCGAATTCGGTTCCTGCCATCGCAACGAGCCCTCGGGCGCGCTGCACGGCATCCTGCGCGTGCGCGGCTTCACCCAGGACGACGGCCACATCTTCTGCACCGAGGACCAGATCGAATCCGAGGTCCGCGATTTCCACGCCCAGGCGCTGAAGGTCTATTCGGACTTCGGCTTCTCGGACATCCAGATCAAGATCGCGCTGCGGCCCGAGCCCCGCCTCGGCGACGACGCCACCTGGGACAAGGCCGAGGACGCCCTGCGCAACGCCCTGCGCTCGGCCGGGGTGGAGTGGGAGGAACTGCCGGGCGAGGGCGCCTTCTATGGCCCCAAGATCGAGTACCACCTGAAGGACGCCATCGGCCGCACCTGGCAACTGGGCACGATGCAGGTCGATTTCATGATGCCCGGCCGCCTCGGCGCCGAGTACGTGGACGAGCACAGCCAGCGCCGGACCCCGGTCATGCTGCACCGGGCCATCGTCGGCTCCATGGAGCGCTTCATCGGCATCCTGATCGAACACCATGCCGGCCAGTTCCCGGCCTGGCTGGCCCCGGTCCAGGCCGTGGTCATGAACATCACCGACGCCCAGGCCGATTGGGTCGGGGAAGTTCGGAAAACCCTTGCAAATCAAGGCTTCCGGGTCGATGCCGATTTGCGCAACGAGAAGATCGGCTATAAGATCCGCGAGCACACGCTGCAGCGCGTGCCGTACCTTCTGGTGGTGGGGGACCGCGAGAAGGAACACGGCTCGGTCGCCGTGCGCACGCGGGGTGGGGAAGACCTCGGTACCATGTCCGTCGCCGACTTCGCCTTGCGTTTGCAGCAGGAGTCCATGTAACAAGCGGGGCCGGCCGAGGCCGGCTGTTCCGCAACCGGCGCCCGATTCCGGAATCGGGCGCCATTCGGCTTCGACGAAGCCATCCCTTGGAGATCGCAACATCAGTACACCGGAAAAGCAGAACCGCCGTAACCTCGAGATCCGCGTGCCGCGCGTGCGCGTGATCGGCAGCGACGGCGAGATGGTGGGCGTGCTCTCGCGCGACGAAGCGCTCGCCATGGCCGAGGAAGAAGGCCTCGACCTGGTCGAAATCCAGCCGAACGCGGACCCGCCGGTCTGCAAGATCATGGACTTCGGCAAGTTCAAGTTCGAACAGCAGAAGAAGGCCAACGAGGCCAAGAAGAAGACCAAGCAGCAGGAGATCAAGGAACTCAAGTTCCGGCCGGTCACCGACGAGGGCGACTACCAGATCAAGCTGCGCAACATGCGCCGTTTCCTCGAGGAAGGCGACAAGGTCAAGGTCAACATCCGCTTCCGCGGTCGCGAGATGAGCCACCAGGAGCTCGGCCGCGAGATGGCCGCGCGGATCGAGGCCGACCTCGGTGAGGAGATCGTGATCGAGTCCCGCCCGCGCCTCGAAGGCCGGCAGATGGTGATGATGATCGCGCCCAAGAAGCGCTGAGGCTTTTCCTTCTCCCCTTGCGGGAGAAGGTGGCCCGAAGGGCCGGATGAGGGTTCGGAAGGTTGTGGATTCCCGGACCTGGTCGAACCCTCACCCCAACTCCTTTCCCGCAGGGAGAGGGGCTTTAATCGATTGATTTGCGAGAACTTCCGGCACCCGGCATAATGCCCGGCCCGGTTCGCCGGGTTGCTTGTGAGCGGTACCCATGGACCCGCCCGGATTCCCCTGGAATCAAGGGCTTACCCACCGGTCAGGCAGGACGGAGAGCCCGGAAACGGCGCCTGGACCAGTTCGAGATTTCGCAAGGATTCCCAATGCCCAAGATCAAGACCAATCGGGCGGCGGCCAAGCGCTTCCGGAAGACCGCTTCCGGCAAGTACAAGTGCGGCCACGCCAACAAGAGCCACATCCTCACCAAGAAGGCGACCAAGCGGAAGCGCAACCTGCGGCAGACGAACCACGTTCGTGCCGAGGACGCGGGCCGCCTGGACCGCATGCTTCCGTACTTGTGAGGAGATAAGACATGGCACGAGTCAAACGTGGTGTACAGGCGCGTCGGCGCCACAAGAAAGTCCTCAAGGCCGCGAAGGGTTACTACAACGCCCGCCGCAAGGTCTTCCGCGTCGCCAAGCAGGCGGTCACCAAGGCGCAGCAGTACGCCTACATCGGCCGCAAGCTGAAGAAGCGCCAGTTCCGCTCGCTGTGGATCGCGCGCATCAACGCCGGCGCGCGCGCCAACGGCATGAGCTACAGCCGCTTCATGAACGGCCTGCTCAAGGCCGGCATCACCCTCGACCGCAAGGTGCTGGCGGACATCGCCGTGCACGATGCGGCGGGTTTTGCCGCCCTGGTCGAAAAGGCGAAGGGCGCGCTGGCGGCTTGAGCCGCTGCTCCACACGATGAGGTATCCGGCGGCCACGGCCGCCACGACGTGGGGAAGGGCGCGAGTCCTTCCCCATTGTTTTTGTATTTCCCTTCTCCCGCTGGCGGGAGAAGGTGCCGAAGGCGGATGAGGGTGGATCGGGAATGAGCGAAATCGAATCCCTGTCGAAGCAAGCTCTGGCCGACATCGCCGCGGCGTCCACGCCCGACGCGCTTGAGGCACTGCGCGTCGCGCTGCTCGGCAAGAGCGGCAACATCACCGCGCAGCTGAAGGCGCTGGGTGCATTGCCGGCCGAGCAACGCAAGGCCGCGGGCGAGGCGATCAATCGCGCCCGCGATGCGATT
Organism: Lysobacter lycopersici; assembly: GCF_007556775.1. Classification (GTDB taxonomy): domain Bacteria; phylum Pseudomonadota; class Gammaproteobacteria; order Xanthomonadales; family Xanthomonadaceae; genus Pseudoluteimonas; species Pseudoluteimonas lycopersici. Next base: position 1,124,728 of record NZ_CP041742.1, on the reverse strand, counting down.
TCCGAATCGCTGTCCGCGCGCAAGGCCGAACTCGATTCCGCCGCGCTCGATGCGCGCCTCGCGGTCGAAGGCATCGACGTCAGCCTGCCGGGCCGGGATCCGGGTCGCGGCGGCATCCATCCGATTTCGCGCACGCTCGAACGCATCGCCGACATCTTCGGCCGGCTCGGCTACGAACTCGCCGACGGTCCGGAGATCGAGGACGACTGGCACAATTTCGAGGCGCTGAACTTCCCGCCGCACCACCCCGCGCGGGCGATGCACGATACGTTCTACTTCGACGACGGTCGCCTGCTGCGCACGCACACCTCCGGCGTGCAGGTGCGCTACATGCACGACCATGTCGCGTCGGGCAAAAGCGGGCCGCTGCGCATGATCGCCGCGGGCAAGGTCTATCGCAGCGACAGCGACCAGACCCATTCACCGATGTTCCACCAGGTCGAAGGCCTGCTGGTCGACGAGCATTCGACCTTCGCCGACCTCAAGGGCACGCTGGCGGAATTCGTGCGCGCGTTCTTCGAGCGCGATTTCGAGATGCGCTTCCGCCCCAGCTACTTCCCCTTCGTCGAACCGGGCGCGGAAGTCGACATCGCCTGGCAGCAACCGGACGGGTCCGCGCGCTGGCTGGAAGTGCTGGGCTGCGGCATGGTCCACCCGAACGTGTTGCGCAACGTTGGCATCGATCCGGAGCGTTACACCGGCTTCGCCTTCGGCCTCGGCGTCGAGCGCTTCGCGATGCTGCGCTACGGCGTGAACGACCTGCGTGCGTTCTTCGAAAACGATGTCCGGTTCCTGGAGCAGTTCGCATGAAGTTCTCCGAGAACTGGCTGCGCAGCCACGTGCCGACCAACGCGACGCGCGACGAACTGGCGGCGACGCTGACCGCGATCGGCCTCGAGGTCGAAGGCGTCGAAGCGCTGGGCGAATCGCTGGCCGGCGTGGTGGTCGCGCGCATCGTCGAATGCGCGAAGCACCCGGAAGCCGACAAGCTGCAGGTCTGCCAGGTCGATGCCGGCAACGGCACAATGCTGCAGATCGTCTGCGGCGCGCCGAACGCGCGTCCGGGCCTGGTCGCACCGTTGGCCACCATCGGCACGAAGATCGGCGACATCACGATCAAGGCGGCTAAGCTGCGCGGCGTGGAATCGAACGGCATGTTGTGTTCGGCGAAAGAGCTCGGCCTCGATGCCGATGCCTCCGGCCTGCTCGAACTGCCGTCCGACGCGCCGGTCGGCACGCCGCTCGCCGATTATCTCGGCCTGCCGGACGCAAGCTTCGAGCTGAAACTCACGCCGAACCGCGCGGACTGCTTCAGCGTGCGCGGCATCGCCTTCGATGTCGCCGCGGCTTGCGCTTCGCATGTGACCGCGTTCGATGCGGCGCCGATGCCGGCGCTGAACGACGCGACGCTGCCGATCGAACTGCACGCCGGCGCGGACGCACCGCGCTTTGTCGGTCGCGTGATCGAAGGCGTCGACGCGAAGGTTACGACGCCGGTGTGGATGGCCGAACGCCTGCGCCGCAGCGGCGTGCGCCCGGTGAGTTTCCTCGTCGATGTCACCCAGTACGTGATGCTGGAACTCGGCCAGCCGATGCACGCCTACGACCGCGACCTGCTCAAGGGCCCGGTGTCGGTGCGCGTCGCGCGTGCTGGCGAAACGCTGAAGCTGCTCAACGGCGATACCGTCGAACTCGATCCGCAGTTCCTCGTCATCGCCGACGCAGGTCGCGCTGTCGGCCTCGCCGGGATCATGGGCGGCGAAGACACCAAGGTCGGCGCGGGCACGCGCAACGTCTTCCTCGAAGCCGCGCATTTCGCGCCCTCGGCGATCATCGGCCGCGGCCGCAGGTTCGGCCTGCACACCGATGCCGCACATCGTTTCGAGCGCGGCGTGGATCCGGAATTGCCGCGCATTGCGGTCGAACACGCCACGCGCCTGATCGTGGAGATCGCCGGCGGCGCGCCCGGCCCGGTGGTCGAAGCGGTGTTGCCCGAGCATCTGCCGAAACCGCAATCGATCCTGCTGCGCCGCGCACGCCTCGCGCGCGTGCTCGGCGTGCGCGTGGACGATGCCGAAGTCGTGCGCATCCTCACTGCGCTCGGACTTTCCGTCGAGGCGAATGGAGAGGGCTGGAACGTGGCGGCGCCGGCACGGCGCTTCGACCTCGCGATCGAGGAAGACCTGGTCGAGGAAGTCGCGCGCATCCACGGCTACGACGCGATCCCGGCTACCTTGCCGGGTTCCGGCGCGCGCCTGCAGGCGCCGAGCGAGGAACGCGTCGGCGACGGCGATGCGCGCCGGCAACTGGTCGCGCGCGATTACCTCGAAGCCGTGAACTTCGCCTTCGTCGATGCCGAATCGCTCGCGCAATGGCAGGCGGGCGGGGGCGTGCCGCTGGCGAACCCGCTCAGCGCCGACCTCGGCGTCATGCGCTCCTCGTTGCTGCCGGGGCTGGTCGCCGCGCTTGCGCGCAACGCCGCGCGCCAACAGCCGCGCGTGCGCCTGTTCGAGCTCGGCAAGGTATTCGCCATGAATGCAAGCGAGGCGCCGATCGAAACGTCGCGCATTGCCGCGGTCGCCTGCGGTTCTGCGCGCGGCGAACAGTGGGGCGAGAAGTCGCGCGTAGTCGATTTCCACGATCTCAAGGGCGACCTCGACAGCCTCGCGGCCTTGTCGAATGCGACGCTGGAATACCGTCAGGCTGCACCGTCCTGGGGACATCCGGGGCGTTCGGCGGAAGTGCTGCGCGACGGTCGTTCCCTGGGCTGGATCGGGCAACTGCATCCGCGCCTGCAGCAGACCTTGGGACTGGACATGGAGGTCGTCGCGTTCGAACTCGACCTCGAATCCTTGCTGGTGCGCAGCATTCCCGTCGCCATTGCGCTGTCCCGCTTCCCGTCCGTCCGCCGGGACCTCGCGTTCGTCGTCGCCGACGACGTGCCGTGGGCGGCCATGGAAGCGACCGTGCGCCGCGCCGCGGGCGCGGTTTTGAGGCAGCTTCGGCTGTTCGATCGCTATGCGGGCAGGGGGGTCGAACCCGGCTTCAAAAGCCTCGCTATGGGCTTGATATTGCAGGAAGATTCCCGCACCCTGACCGACCGCGAAGTGGAAGCGGTCGTGGCCGAGGTTGTGGCCGCGCTGCAGAGGGAACACGGCGCGGTCATCCGGGGCTGACGTTCAGGGGGAACGCAGGTGGCATTGACCAAAGCGGAAATGGCGGAACGTCTCTATGCGGACGTGGGCCTGAACAAGCGCGAGGCCAAGGAGTTCGTCGATGCGTTCTTCGACGTGCTGCGCGAGGCGCTGGAAGCCGGCCGGCAGGTGAAGCTGTCGGGCTTCGGCAACTTCGACCTGCGCCGCAAGAACCAGCGTCCGGGCCGCAACCCCAAGACCGGCGAGGAAATCCCGATTTCCGCGCGCACCGTGGTCACCTTCCGCCCGGGCCAGAAGCTGAAGGAACGCGTCGAGGCGTTCACCGGAGCCGCCCATGTTTGATCCGGGCAGCAACCGCGAACTGCCGCCGATCCCGGCCAAGCGCTACTTCACCATCGGCGAGGTCAGCGAGCTGTGCGACGTCAAGCCGCACGTGCTGCGCTACTGGGAAACCGAATTCCCTTCGCTGAAGCCGGTCAAGCGCCGCGGCAACCGCCGCTACTACCAGCGCCACGACGTGCTGATGGTGCGCCAGATCCGTGGCCTGCTGTACGAGCAGGGCTATACCATCGGCGGCGCGCGCCTGCGGCTGGAAGGCGAGGGCGCGAAGCAGGAAGCGGCGATGTCCACGCAGATCGTCAAGCAGGTGCGGATGGAGCTGGAGGAAGTGCTGCAACTGCTGAAACGCTGAACGGCGCCGGCCGGGTATAATTTCCCGGACCCGAGTCTTCCGGACGGGGTATAGCGCAGCCTGGTAGCGCACTTGTCTGGGGGACAAGTGGTCGTCGGTTCAAATCCGGCTACCCCGACCAACTCTGGAAACTCGGTGATCGATACGAAAAGCCCGCCTCGCGCGGGCTTTTCCTTTTCGGGCGCCGATGTCAGCCCGCGGCGCTGCGTGCAGTCGGAGATTGTGCGATTTGCGGCCATCGCTTCAACACCGTATCGCGAATGCCCGCTGCATCCAGTCCGGCTTCGGCCAGCAGTTGTTCGCGGCTGGCGTGGTGCTGGAATGCATCCGGCAGGCCGAGGTGCAGGATCGACAACTGGATGTTCTCGCTGGCGAGCAGTTCGGCGACGCCGGAACCCGCGCCGCCGGCGACGACGTTGTCTTCCAGCGTGACGAAACCTTCGTGCGACTTCGCCAGTTCGAGGACCAGCGCGCGATCCAGCGGTTTCACGAAACGCATGTTCACGACGGTGAGACCGAGTTCCTCGCCGACTTTTTCCGCAGCCGGAACGATGGCGCCGAAGGCGAGCAGCGCGATGCGCGATCCGCGCCTGCGCAGTTCCGCCTTGCCGATCGCCAGCGTGTCGAGCGTCGGTTGCACCGCGACGCCGGGGCCGCTGCCGCGCGGATAACGCACCGCAGCCGGGCCCGTGTATTCGAAACCGGTGCTGAGCATCTGCCGGCATTCGTTCTCGTCGGCCGGGGCCATGACGACCATGTTCGGCACGCAGCGCAGGTAGGAAAGATCGAGGTTGCCCGCGTGCGTCGCGCCGTCCGGGCCGACCACGCCGCCGCGGTCGATGGCGAACAGCACGTCGAGCTTCTGGATCGCGACGTCGTGCACCAATTGGTCGTAGCCGCGCTGCAGGAAGGTCGAGTAGATCGCGACCACCGGCTTCGCGCCTTCGCAGGCCATGCCGGCGGCGAGCGTGACCGCGTGTTGTTCGGCGATGGCCACGTCGTAGTAACGATCCGGGTATTCCTTGCTGTAGCGCACCAGTCCCGAGCCTTCGCGCATCGCCGGGGTGATGGCGAGCAGTTTCGGATCGGCCGCCGCCATGTCGCACAGCCAATCGCCGAACACGTCGGTGTACGTGGGTTTCTTCGCACCCGGCTTCGACACCACGCCTTTTTCCGGATCGAACGGCGACACCGCGTGGTAGCCGATCTGGTCGCCTTCGGCGAGTTCGTAGCCCTTGCCCTTGGTGGTGATGACGTGCAGCAGCTGCGGGCCCTTGAGGGTCTTGAGCATCTTCAGCGTCTTCACCAGCGCATCGACGTCGTGGCCGTCGATGGGACCGGTGTAGTGGAAGCCCATTTCCTCGAACAGCGTGGAGGGCACGAACATGCCCTTCCAGTGCTCCTCCCAGCGGCGCACGAAGCGCGCGGGGCCGCTGCTGCGCTTGTCGCCGAGGATCTTCTTGCCGCCCTCGCGGATCGCGTTCAGCGTCTTGCTGCCGGTCATGCGACCGAGCATGCGGGTGAGGCCGCCGACCGCCTCGCTGATCGACATGCGGTTGTCGTTGAGGATGACGAGCAGATCGGGTTCTTCGTCCATGCCGCCGGCGTGGCCGAGCGCTTCGTACGCCATGCCTGCGGTCATCGCGCCGTCGCCGATCACCGCAACGACTTTCCGATCATTTCCCGCTCGTGCGTTCGCGATCGCCATGCCGAGCGCGGCCGAAATCGACGTGGACGAATGGCCGACGCCGAAGGTGTCGTATTCGCTTTCCTCGCGCTTGGGGAACGGCGCAACGCCGCCGGCCTGCTTGACGCTGCGGATGCGGTCGCGGCGGCCGGTGAGGATCTTGTGCGGATAGGCCTGGTGGCCGACGTCCCAGACGATGCGGTCGTCCGGCGTGTCGAACAGGTAATGCAGCACCGTGGTGAGCTCGACCACGCCGAGCCCGGCGCCGAAGTGACCGCCGGACTGGCCGACGGATTCGATCAGGTAGGCGCGCAGTTCGTCCGCGACCGCGCGCAGTTCGGACTCGGGCAGCTTGCGCAGGTCGGCGGGGCTGTCGATGCACGACAGGCGTGGGAAGCGCCCGGCATCGATCGGGGTCGGATCGGTCATCCCGCCATTGTAAATCCGCCCCGTGTGGCGGGCGTGGACTCAGCGCCCGCGCAGGCGCCCGAACAGGCCGCCGGGTTTCTGCGGTTCGGGCGAAGGTTCCGGTTCGCGCCAGGCCTCGGCATAGCCGGTGGCGAGGTTGGCGTTCACGAAATCGGTGACTTCCTCGATGCCAACGCCACTGCCTTCCGCGATTTCGGCCAGCGTGGCCTGTCCTTTCATCATCACCGTGGCGATGCGGAAGTGCTTGGGGAATTCGCGTTCGGTCTGCGGCCACTTGGTGAGGCGGTATTTCGCCTGCGGGTCGTAGCCGGCAAGCAGAATGCCGTGTCCGGCGACCAGCCCGGCGTACCACTGCAGGCGCGCCAGCGGTTGGGGTTCGCCGGCTGCCTTGGCTTCGGCGGGCCAGTCGGTGGCCGGGACCATGAGGAAGTCGTGCCGCTGCACGGTGCCGGAAATCGAATCGGCCAGCGGCTTCAGCGCGGCCGGGCCGTGGTACTGGCGGGCGTCGGCATCGATCAGCAGCGCTGGCCCCTTGCCGCGGCGGTAGCGAACGCGGCCGCTCAGCGCGCCCGGCACCATCCAGTCGACAAATACCGGATCGCGCTGCGGCTCGGGGGTGGGCGGTGGCGATGGTGCGGCGATGGCCTCGACCGAGGCGGGAGCCTGTTCCTCGTCGGGGACCGAAACGGTTTCCTCGGGCGTCAAGTCGGACGGCGTCGGTGCGGGCGTCGCCGTGGCGGTTGGCGGCGGTTCGGCGGGCGCGGCGGGTTGGCTTGCGGCAGCCGGGGTCGCGGCCGGAACTTGGGCAATGGATTGCAGCAGGGCGGCGACGCTCTCCCCGTCGAAGGGTTTGGCGAGGTGGAAGTCGGTCTGGCTGCGGCTGGCGGAAGTCACGCCGATCACGCGCTTGCCGTTGGCGTGCAGGCGGATCCAGCTCATCGGGCCGTACATGCTGTCCATGTCGACGAACACGAAGTCCGCGTCTTGGTCGTCGACCACGCGCCATGCCCCGCCGAGCTGGCGCGTCGCCTGCAGCAGCGCCTCGGTGAGGGCGGCGCTGGTCTGCGGATCCATGCCGGTCATGCCGATGCTGTGTGCCATGCGTTTCCCCCCGGAATCACAGGGAGTGTAGCCGACCCCCGCGCGTGCGAGCAGTGATGGACGTAATGCTTCGGTTGAAACGCGACTTGCGTTTCGGAAGGTGCGACTTCAGGAACGCCATCTGGCCGGCGAGGATGAGGATGCCGCTCGCCGTCGGCGTCAGGCAGATGGCGCATCCGAACGCCCGCCGCGCTGCGACGGGCCGGGCATCCGAGCCGAACACTGGAAGCGCGCTTTGCGTTTCGGGAGATGCGACTTCAGGAACGTCATCTGGTCGGCGAGGATATTGCGGTTCGAGAGGATCAAATGCTCGATCCAGCTCGGTCGATAGGGCACCGCGAGCAGCGGCATGCTCGCTTGTTGCGGAGTGCGCCCGCCCTTGCGCGAATTGCAGTGGAAGCAGGCGGCGACGACGTTTTCCCAATGGTCGCGCCCACCCTGCGACAGTGGCATCACGTGGTCGCGGGTGAGTTGCTGGCGATGGAATTCGCGCCCGCAATACAGGCACAGGTGCTGGTCGCGCGCGAACAGCGCGGCGTTGGTCAGCGCCGGCGTGGGATCGAGCGCCTGCGGGCGTGCATGCCCGCGCGCGGCGATGATCGGATGCAGTTCCATCTGGCTGCGTTCGCCGGTCGTGCGGCTGGTGCCGCCGTGCACGGTCAGGCAGGGGTCGCCGAGGGTCCAGGCGACCGCACCGCGCGCGTACAGGCAGGTCGCGTCCTGCCAACTCATCCAGTCGAGCACGCGGCCATGCGCATCGAGCGAGAGCAGGCGCACCGCGTCGAGGCGCGCGGGCATGGCGTTCGGGAAGGCGAGGGGGGAAGCATCCCGGGCCGGATCCGCATCGGAACCGGCCTGCAGCAGGCGGAACTTCGCTCTATCAGGCTCCATTGGAACCCGAGTTTATACGCCCCTCGTGACGGTTTGTGTAGCTGCGCCTCAGGCGTCGAACGCAGCCGCGTCCAGCGCCATGAGAGACACAGCGCCCGATTCGATCGCCGCCTTGTGCTGCAGCGTGCGCGGCAGCAGGCGCGCGAAGTAGAAGCGTGCGGTCTCGCGCTTGGCGTCCTTGAACGCCTGCGGTCGCGACGACGCATCCGCCGCGGCGACGCTGCGCGCCCACCAGTAGGCCAGCGCGACGTAGCCGGAATAGAACAGGTAGTCGTAGGCGGCGGCACCGACCTCGTCCGCGTTCGCCATCGCGCCGCGGCCGATGGCGATGGTCAGCTCCTGCCATTCCGCCGCCTTCGCGCGCAGCGGGGCGACGTATTCGGCGAGCGCGTCGTCGGCTTCGTGTTCCTTGCAGAATGCCTCGATGATGCCGAGGAACACGCGCAGGCCGGCGCCTTGCTGCTGCATGATCTTGCGGCCCATCAGGTCCAGCGCCTGGATGCCGGTGGTGCCTTCGTACAGCGTGGTGATGCGCGCATCGCGCGCGAGTTGCTCCATGCCGTGCTCGTGGATGTAGCCGTGGCCGCCGAAGCACTGCAGCGCATGGTAGGTGCATTCCACGCCCCATTCGGTCAGGCAGGCCTTGACGATGGGCGTGAGGAAACCGAGCAACGCATCGGCCTGCGCTTTCTCGCCTTCGTCCTGCACATGGCCGACGACATCGACCAGCGAGGCGGCGTGGTAGCCGAGCAAGCGCCCGCCCTCGACCAGCGCCTTCTGCGTCAGCAGCATGCGCCGCACGTCCGGGTGCACGATGATCGGGTCGGCAGGTTTTTCCGGGAACTTCGCGCCGGTGAGCGATCGCATCTGCAGGCGTTCGCGCGCGTAGCGCAGCGAATTCTGCAGCGCGCGGTCGGCGAGCCCGAGGCCCTGCAATCCGACTGCGAGCCGCGCGGTGTTCATCATCACGAACATCGCGACCAGGCCCTTGTTCGCCTCGCCGACCAGCCAGCCCTGCGCCGCGTCGAAATTCATCACGCAGGTCGCCGAACCATGGATGCCCATCTTGTGTTCGATCGAACCGCAGCGCACGCCGTTGCGTTCGCCGGTGTTGCCGTCGGCATCCACGCGCAACTTCGGCACGATGAACATGCTGATGCCCTTGCTGCCCGCCGGCGCGTCCGGCAGCCGCGCGAGAACGAGGTGCACGATGTTGCCGGCCATGTCGTGCTCGCCGGCGGTGATGAAGATCTTGGTGCCGCTGATCGAATACGTGCCGTCGCCGTTCGCAACTGCCTTCGTCTTCAACAAGCCGAGGTCGGTGCCGCAATGCGGTTCGGTCAGGCACATGGTGCCGGTCCATTCGCCGCTGATCAGGCGTTTGAGGAACACATCCTTCTGCCATGCGTCGCCGTAATGGCCGAGCGCTTCGGTGGCGCCGTGCGAGAGCAGCGGAAAGTTGCCCCAGGACAGGTTCGCCGCATCGATCATTTCCTTGATCGGCACGCCCACTGCGTGCGGCAGCCCCTGCCCGCCGAGTTCCGCCGGCGACACCAGGCCCGGCCAGCCGCCTTCGACGTATTGCCGGTAGGCATCGGCGAAACCGGGCGGCGTGGCCACGCTGCCGTCGGCCGGGTCGAATTTGCAACCGACTTCGTCGCCGACCTTGTTGAGCGGCGCCAGCACGGTCTCGTTGAAGCGCGCGCCTTCTTCCAGCACCGCGTCGACGATGTCGCGCGTGGCCTCGCCGAAGCCGAGCTTCGCGAACAGCGCATCGGAATCGAGCACGTCGTAGAGCGCGAAGCGGATGTCGTCCAGCGGGGCCTTGTAGCTGCTCATTTCGGATCCGTGTTGTCGAAGGTATTGTCGCGAGTCTGCATCCGCGAAGTGGAGCGAAAACTCAGCGGAGTGCGCCGGGAATGCCTGGCACCGGGCTCAAACTGCTGTCGCGCTTCACGTCGAAACTGCGCTGCTTCGCCTTCTCCGGCGTGGCGCGCACCGTGCCGGACAGCGAATAGGCGATGCCTTGCCCGGAGGCCAGCGCGTTCGCCATCTGCAGCCGCGCCATCGCCTGCGGCTTCAGCTGGACGCTGACGACGTCGGCCGATTCCGGGCCGATGTCGAGCGCGGGTTTCGCAGACAGCGCACCTGCGTCCTGCCCGCCGACCGACAATTTCAGGTCGAACGCATCGAAGCGCATCGGGATGCTGCTGAAATTGTTGATCCGTACCTCCACCACCCAGTTGCCGTCGGCCCCCACGGTCAACTGCTGGATGCCGGCCGCGGGTTCGGACACGCGCCGCACCGGCCCGGACGAGCAGCCCGCGAGGAGCAACAACACGGCCGCGGACGCGGCCAGCCAAACGCGAAGCGACATCTCGGGACTCCGGATCCGGGGAATCCGATCTTACCCGCGCCGGCTTCAGTGCGGTTTGCCGCCCAGCAAGGGATACGGGTCCACCGGCGCGGCTTGCCACCAGTGTTTTCCCGGCCCGAGCCGCGAGACTTCGAAATGCAGGTGCGGCGCATCCGGGCTGGCGTTGCCGCTGGAACCGACGTAGCCGATCACCTCGCCGCGACGCACGACCTGCTTTTCGGCCAGGCCGTCGGCGTAGCGATCGAGGTGCGCGTAGTAGTAGACCCAGGTCGAGGTTGGGTCGAATTCGTAGATCGTGAGGCCGCCGAGTTTGCTGGTGAACAGCTTCTCCACCGTGCCATCGTTTGCCGCGAACACCGGCGTGCCGCGCGGGGCCATGATGTCGATTGCGTCGTGCACGCGGCCTTCGCTGCGCGCGTCGGTGTAGGTGTCGACGAGTTGTTCGGCGTGCACGCCCGCGACCGGAAGCAGGAGTCCGGTCGGGCCGATCTCCTGCGTGGCGATGGAAGGGATGGCCTCGATGGATATCTCTGCGTTTGCCGCGGACGCCGCGGGCGTCGTGGGCGTCGTCGCCGGAGGCGCGGTCGTTGTTGCGGTTGTCGAACTCGCAGGCGCGGTCGGGGTCCGTGCCGGCGCGGAGGCCGCTTGTGCAGGCGGGTTGCCGCGGTGCGTGGCGAAGTAGACGAGGTTGGCCCCGACCAGCAGGCCGGCGAGGAATACGAGCAGGATCCGAAGCATCGTCAGGTTCCCTTGTTGATCGGCATCCGCCTCATTCGCGCAACGAAGCGGTCATGCCGGGCTTAACTATCTTGGCCACCGCGGCGACGCCCCAGTTGGTCATGCGGATGCAGCCGTTGGATTCGGTCTTGCCGATCCTGGAAGGCTCCGGCGTGCCATGGATCCCGTAGTGCTCCTTCGACAGGTCGATCCAAGCCACCCCGACCGGGTTGTTCGGTCCCGCGGCGATGATCGCCGGCTTGTCGGTCGCCTTGGTGCCGGTGATCAGCTTCGGATCGAAGTGCCAGACCGGATTCCGCGCAACGCCGTTGATCGTCCATTCGCCGATCGGCAACGGGAATTGCGCGCTGCCGGAGGTGACCGGGAATTGCGCCAGCACCTTGCCGTCGCCATCGACCAGTTGCAGCGCCGACAGCGATTTCACTACCACGATTTCCGCAGGCGTCGGCAATTCCTGCGCGGCTTCCACGTTCGGCACGGCGATCGTGGTGCCAGCGCCATTGAAATCGGCGTCGGGATTGAGCTTGCGGATCAGCGCCGGGCTGCTGTGGAATTTCTCGCCCAGCATTTCCCCAAGCGACGAATAAGGCAGTGCATCGAGCTGCGATTTCGCCATGGTGTCCGACGGGATCGGCGCATATGGGCCATCGATATCGCTCTGCGTGAGGGTGTAGTCGATCAGGATCGGCGCGACATCGGCATCGAGTTCCGTCCACGTCGCCGCATCGAGCTTGCCGGTGGCCGGTAGGCCGTGCGCCTTCTGGTACGCCGTGACTGCGCGAGCCTGGTTGCTGCCGGTTTCCCCATCGATCTCGCCGGGCGAGAAATGCGCGCGATCAAGTAGCACTTGGGCGCGCAGCGGGCCGTCCTTCGCCACGTTCGCATCGGCTGCAGCCGCAGCCACATCGACCGGTTCGACGGAAGAGGCGAGCGAGGGCCCGGCGGCAGTCGTCGTGGCGTTCGCGGTGGTGGCGGCTACGGATGCCGCAGGCGGCGCCTCGACGGATTCGCCCACGATGCTGTTGACGTCGATCCCGGTGGTTGCGTAATCCGGTGCTTTCGCCCCCGGCTGCCGGGTCGTGGAAGGCACGGGTGCGTTCGCTGGTGGCTGCGCTTGCGATGTCGCCGGGCTCGGCGAGCGCGTGCACGCAGCGATCAGCAGTAGGGGAAGCGTGGCAGGCAGCAGCCTGTGCATACGCGGAGTCGCGCGCATCGGAAATCCCTGTCGGTGGCGTTCGCGCCATCCTGACCATCGGGATTTCGCCATCGCGTGAACGCATCGCGCATGGCTGAAGTTTCGTTCAGCCCGCGGGCGGCGGCGCGGGCTGCGTTTCGTCCGGTATCGCCGGCGGCGTCGGTGCGGGCTGGGATTGCGGCGGCGGGGTCGTGGTTGGCAGCGCATCCGCGGGCGCAGGTGGAATTGTCGAAGGCGTCGGCAGGTTCGCGTCGCTAGGCACGTCGGCGGGTGCAGGCACGGTGGTGGAAGCGGGCGTCGGCAGTGTCGTTGGCGTCGGCAACGGCGCTTCGACAGTCGTCGGCGCAGCCGCCACCGATGTGCGCAGGGTGTCCGGCGAGGGCATCGTTTCGCTGATCAGTACCGGCGTGCCGGCGCCGATCGCGGATGCGACCTGCAGCACGCTCCAGTTGGTGAGGCGGATGCAGCCGTGCGACTGGGTCTTGGAAATGCGCGAAGGCTCCGGCGTGCCGTGGATGCCGACGTGCGGTTTCGACAGGCTGATCCACGCCACGCCCACGGGATTGTTCGGGCCGGGTTGGATCGTCGCCTTCGGGTCGTTGCGGTTGCCGTCCCAGAACAGCGCGGGGTTGTAGTGGTAGGTCGGGTTGCGCCAGACGCCGCGGATGTCCCAGTCGCCGACCGGGAGCGGATCGTGGACGCTGCCGTAGGTCGCGGGGAAGCGCGCGTAGATGCGGCCTTCGCCATCGACCAGGTTCACCGAGTAATCGTCGCCGAGCACCAGCACGCGGCTCGGTGCGGCGAGCGGCGCGGCATCGATCTTCGGCACCAGCAGTTCCGTTCCCGCGACGAAGGCCTTGCCCGGATTGAGCCGGTGCAGCAGCGTCGGGCTGGAGTGGAAACGCTCGCCCAGCATCTCGTCGAGGGAACCGTACCCCAGCTTCTTCAGCTTCGCCTTGGCCAGCATGCTGCCCGGTACCGAAACGTAAGGCCCGGCGATGTCGGCATCGGTGAGGGTGTAGCGGTCGAGCACGGGACCGGTGTCGGCGTCGAGGGCGGCCCAGGTCGCATCGTCGAGTTGGCCGGAACCGGCGAGGCCGTTCGCGCGCTGGAACGCGGCGATGGCGCGCGTGGTGTTGCTGCCTTCGCCGGCATCGATTTCGCCGGGAGAGAAGTGCGCGCGCTCGAGCAGGATCTGCGCGCGCAGCAGGCTGCGTTCCGGCAATTCGCCGTCGACCAGCGCGATCGGGCCGGCGTTCTTCGCCGCCAGCGGGTTCGCCTGCGCCACCGGGCGCAATGCCTTGCCGTCCACGGCGCCGTTGACGTTGCCGAAATCGGCGCCCGCCGCCCATGCGTTCGGCAACGCGCAGGCGAGCAGGCACAGGGCGAGGAGGCGGCGAACGGGCATGCGCATGTCGGGATCACGGCTCGAAGGATGGGCGTTCATCGCATCATTACGCGATAACGGGTGTCGTCCGGACATGAAAAAACCCGCGAGGCGAGGCGCGGGTTGCTTCGGTCGATTTTCCGGAATGGTGGCCGGGGAGGGAATCGAACCCCCGACACGGGGATTTTCAATCCCCTGCTCTACCAACTGAGCTACCCGGCCAAGGCCGGTAAAACCGAGCCGCGCATGATACGGATCGCGCCCGTCGCGGGCAAGCCGGATGGCGGCTGAATGCCCGTGCCGCGAAGGCGATCCGTCTCTTGCCGAGGCGCGCATCATGGTCGTGGCGGTGCGATTCCCGCCCCGGAGGCCTGCCATGAAACCCCCATCCATGTTCACCCGGTTCGCAGTCGTGTCCCTCCTGCTCGCGCCGATGCTGGCCGCCTGCGCCACCGATCGCGCAGAGCGCGATGCCGCGAAACTGGCGTTGTACCGCGCCCATGCCGGCGCGCCGGTGCGCAGCTTCCACTTCTTCGGCCGGCTCGACAGCTGGACATCGCTGGACGATCGCACCGTCGCAGTGTGGACGCGTCCGAGCGAAGCGTGGCTGCTCGATCTCGACGGCACGTGCAACGGCCTCGAATTCACGCCGTTCATCGGATTGACTTCGTCGGCCGGCACGGTGAGCGCGAAGTTCGACAAGGTGCTGGTGCGCGACGGCAGTCCGATGAGGAACCTACCATGCATCATCGAAACGATCCGCCCGCTCGACGTGAAGGCGATCAAGCAGGCCGAACGCGGCGAGCACGACGCGACGCAGGCGCCGGCGGATCAGCCTTCGGGCACGTAACCCGCGGGCTTGTCCGCGTTGCGCTCGAACAGGAACTTCAGCATTTCCTGTTCCAGGAACGCGCGGTGCTGTGGGTTCATCGGCGACAGCCGATTCTCGTTGATCAGCATGGTCTGGTGTGCGAGCCACGCGGCCCACGCCGCCTTGCCGATGTGCGCATAGACGCGCTTGCCAAGTTCGCCCGGCCAGGGCGTGAAATCCAGGCCTTCGGTTTCGCGCTGTTCGTATTCGCAGAACACCTGCCGCGTCATGTGCGTCCTTCCAGCAATTTCCTGACCGGTGCCGGGATGCCGAGCGAAGCCAGTTCCGCCCGCGCGATCCAGCGCAGGTCGGCATTGTCGCGCACGCCTTCGCGCAGCGCGACTTCGCGCCATTCCAGCGGTTGCATCGCGAATCGGTAATGGGTGAAGCCGTGGTCGATGGCCGCGAGCGCCTGCGCGGCGTCGTAATCGCCGGCGATGTGCGTTTCGAACCAGTTCCGCGCGGTGGCGTGGTCCTCGGCTTCGGGCAGCGACCACAGCCCGGCCCAGACACCGGCCTGCGCGCGTCGTTGCAGCAGCACGCGATCCTCCGCATCGCGTAGCAGCAACAACAGCGCATGGCGTTCCGGCAGGGGCTTGCCGGGCTTGGACGTCGGCAGTTCGCGCACGCGATCCTGGCGCAGCGCGACGCATTCGCGTTGCAGCGGGCACAGCACGCAGGCCGGTTCGGCGCGGGTACACAGCGTCGCGCCGAAATCCATCTGTGCCTGGGTGTAGTCGGCGAGGCGCGCATCCGGCAACTGCGTTTGCGCGATTTCCCACAAGCGTTTCTCGACCGCCGGCGTGCCTGGCCAGCCTTCGATGCCATGCATCCTGCACAGCACGCGCTTGACGTTGCCGTCGAGGATAGCGAAACGCTCGCCCCAGGCCTGCGCGAGGATCGCACCGGCGGTGCTGCGGCCGATGCCGGGCAATGCGACCAGCGCATCGAAATCGCGCGGCAGTTCGCCGCCGTGGCGTTCGACGCAGATTTTCGCCGCCGCATGCAGATTGCGCGCGCGGGCGTAGTAACCGAGCCCGGACCACAGCGCGAATACCTCGTCGATGGGCGCATTCGCCAGCGCGCGCACGTCGGGCAGCGTGGCGACGAAGCGTTCGAAGTAGGGAATGACCACGCGCACCTGGGTCTGCTGCAGCATCACCTCCGACAACCACACGCGGTACGGCGTGCGCGGATGCTGCCAGGGCAGGTCGTGGCGGCCGTTGGCGTCGAACCACGCGAGCAGGCGATTCGCGAAATCGCTCATTTCTTCGCCGGCGGCAGATCCGGATCGTCGAGTTCCACTTCCACCCCTTCCAGCGTCGCGCCGGCGATGTCGAGTCGCGGCGTACCCAAGCGACCCGACAACGGCGGCAGCGGCGAGCCTTGCGTCTCCGCGTTCGCCCAAGCGGTGATGTCGGTGGTGCGGAAGCGACCTTCGAAACGCGTGTCGTCGCGTTGCAGTTCGAGCGAGGCGACATCGGCGAGGTCCATGCGACCCGTGTAATCCAGCGCGAACGGCAACGGCGAGTTCGATTGCGCGAGCGGCGGGGGCAGCGCCGGCCAGCCCGCCGGCCACGCCGCGATTTCGCCGCCGAGATGCAGCCTGAGTTGCCGGCCCAGCGACAGGCTGCCGCGGCCACGCAGGTCCGGCATCGTGTCGCCGCCGCGCAGCACCGCCTGCATCGGCACCACGCGCCAGGTCGCGTTGTTGAACGACATCGGCCCGTGCAGGCCGAGCACGAACGGCAATTTCGTCGAAGCGGATTCGTAGCGCGCGGCCATGCCGAAGGCCATTGGTTTCACCAGCGCGGAATCCTTGCCAAGCCGCAAGGGTCCCGACAGCGTCACCTTCGAGGGCACGCGCCAGCCATCGCCGGCGAAATCGAGCGCCCCGACGCCGGCGACGCCGCTCGCGCTGCCCTTCGCCAGGCGCAACGGATTGGCGACCGCGATGGCGAGGTCGGCGGGAATCGACAGCGGCGGATCGAGGTAGCGGCCGCGCACGCGCATGCGCAGCATGCGCTCCGGATGCAATTCGGCGATGTCGACGGCGAGCCCTTGGATGCGCCAGTCGTCGTTGGCGACCATGCCGTCGCGGATGCGGAGTCCGTTGGTCAGCGTCGGGACGCGCGTTTCGCTCGGCGGACGCGTTGCCTGCCAGTGCTGGAACGCGGGCAAGTCGAACACTGGCGCATCGAGTTCAATCCGCGTCACGGTGAGGTCGTTTCCGCGCGCGCGGATCGTCGACCACGGCAAGGCCAGCAGCACGCGTTGCGCACGCAGGATCGGCGCCGTCGCGCCGGGTTCGCGCGCGACCAGGTCGCGCACCACCACTTGCGGTGTGCCGCGCAGGCGGTATTCGACCGCGCCGCTCGCGGTGATCTCGAGGCCGAGCGCGGAACTGACGCGAGCCAGCAGGAAACCGACCGCGCGTTGCGGTTGCAGCAGCCAGCCGACGGCCAGCACCAACGCGAGCGCCAATGCGGCGAGGATCGCGACCAGCCGCAGCGGTCGTCCGGAACGAGGATGCGGGCGCGCCGGCGCGTCCGCGTTCACGCGCCCAGCGTTTCTGGCAGCAGCGCATCGACGAAGGCTTCGGCATCGAACACGCGCAGGTCTTCCGGTCGTTCGCCGATGCCGGCGTAGCGGATCGGGATGCCGAATTCGCGCGCCAGTGCGAACACCACGCCGCCCTTGGCGGTGCCGTCGAGCTTGGTCACGACCAGGCCGGTGACCTTCACCGCCTCGTTGAACTGGCGCAATTGCGAAATCGCGTTCTGGCCGGTGGTGCCATCGATCACCATCAGCACTTCGTGCGGCGCGTCGGCGTCGAGCTTGCCGATCACGCGGCGGATCTTGCCGAGTTCGGCCATCAGGCCCTGCTGCGTGTGCAGGCGGCCGGCGGTGTCGGCGATCAATACGTCGATGCCGCGCGCCTTCGCCGCCTGCAGTGCGTCGAACGCGACCGATGCCGGGTCCGCGTCCTGGCCCTGCGCCACCACGGCCACGCCGTTGCGTTCGCCCCATGCCTGCAACTGCGCGACCGCGGCGGCGCGGAAGGTGTCGCCGGCGGCGAGCATCAGCGAATGCCCTTCGTCCTGGAAACGTCGCGCGAGCTTGCCGATCGTCGTGGTCTTGCCGACGCCGTTGACGCCAACGGTGAGGATGACGAACGGCTTGCGCGTCGCGTCGACCTGCAGCGGCTGCGCGACCGGACTCAGCATCGCGACCAGGTCGTCGCGCAGCGCCTTCAGCAGCGCATTCGCATCGGCGAATTCGCGCGCCTTCATGCGCTTGCGCAGGCCTTCGACCAGTTCGGTGCTCGCGGAGACGCCGACGTCGGCGGTGAGCAGCGCGGTTTCGATGTCGTCGAGCAGGTCGTCGTCGAGGCGCGGATTGCGCCCGAACAGTTCGGCGATGTCGCGGGTCAGGATGCTGCCGATGCGCTGGCGCCAGCCGGGCTTGCCGGGTGCGGCCGGTTCGGCGGAAGGCGAAACATCCGCGCTGGTGTCGGTCGTGGCCGCGTGCGGAGCGGGCGATTCGACGGCGGGCGCGGTTGCGGGCTTGTTGCGGCGGAACCAGCTGGCCATGGCGCCGGACACGATGCGATGCGAGAGAATGCGGAAATGGTAACACCCGCCCCATTCACGCCTCGCGCGCAGGGATCGGCATGAGCCGCGCGCAATCGACGCCGGGCTCGGTTCGCATTATCGGCGGGCGCTGGCGCGGTACGCGCTTGCCGGTCGCGGACATGGCCGGGCTGCGCCCGACGTCCGATCGCGTGCGCGAAACCCTGTTCAACTGGCTGGCATCCATCTTGCCCGGTGCGCGCGTGCTCGACCTGTTCGCGGGCAGCGGTGCGCTTGGGTTGGAAGCGCTATCGCGCGGCGCGCGCGAGGCGATGCTGGTGGAACGCGACGCGAAACTCGCCGAATCGCTGCGGCAGAGCGTCGCGAAGTTGCGGGCCGAAGGCGAAGCGGGGGTCGTCGTCGCCGATGCGCTCGCCTTCCTGCGCGCACCGCTGCACGGACGCTTCGACATCGTCTTCCTCGATCCGCCGTTCGCCGCGGACCTCTGGCCAGCGGCGTTCGCCGCACTGCCGCCGTGGCTCGCGGACGACGCCTGGGTGTACGTGGAATCGCCATTCACGCTCGAGCCCGAGCCCGGAACCGCCTTCCGCCTGCACCGCGAGGGCCGGACCCGCGAGGCGCGCTATGCCCTGTACCGGCGGGTTACACTGCCGGCAGACCCATCCGAGCCAGGCGTGCCCCCCGAATGAGCGAGGCCCGCAACCGCATCGCCGTCTACCCGGGCACGTTCGACCCCATCACGAACGGTCACATCGACCTCGTCGACCGCGCCGCGCCGTTGTTCGGGCGGCTGGTGGTCGGGGTCGCCGCGAGCACCGGCAAGGGACCGGCGCTGGACCTCGGCATGCGCGTGGACCTGGCGCGGAACGCCCTGGCCCGGCACCGGAACGTGGAAGTCCGCGGCTTCGACACATTGCTGGCGCGCTTCGTCGACGAGATCGGCGCGGGCGTCATCCTGCGCGGCCTGCGCGCGGTGTCCGATTTCGAATACGAATTCCAGCTGGCGAGCATGAACCGGCACCTGATCCCAGGCGTGGAGACCTTGTTCCTCACCCCGGCCGAGCAGTACGGCTTCATTTCGTCCTCGCTGGTGCGCGAGATCGCCCGGCTCGGCGGCGACGTGTCGCCGTTCGTGCCGCCGGCGGTAGCCGCCGCGTTGCAGGCACAATGGACGCACGGCCGGGATCGACCCGACACCTGAACCACCTTGGGGGAAATACGATGAAAACCTTGTTCCGACTGATGCTGATCGCCTGCCTGGTGCTGCCATTCGCGGCCTGCAAGAAGGCCGAGGCGCCGAAGGCCGAGAAACCGGCGGTCGCGATGCCGACCGATCCTGCCAACAAGCAGGCATGGATGGACTACATGGGCGACATCGTCACCCGCAACATGGATGGCGTCAGCAACCCGAATCCCTACGCCTACCTGCTGCCGGCCGAAAGCGCCGCCGACTTCCAGGACCAGTACGACAGCCTGCTCGACAAGGCCAAGAGCGACGTCGCCCGCGGCATCATCGCCGGCAACATGCTGGCCTACGGCGGTCCGTCCTCGGCGAAGATGGCCGACCTCGTCGTCGCCGCGTTCACGGGCGTGCAACCGGGCACGATGAAGGGCGTGAAGGTGCTGTTCATCGGTGCCGCCGCCGACAACGACCGGGTCAAGGCCGCGGTCGAACCGGCCGGCGTGACCTACGTGTTCGTCGAGGCGAAGTGACGCAACGGCGCGCCCGCGCGATGCGCGGGCGCCTTTGCCGGCGCGTCATCCCGAGCGCAGGCGAGGGATCTGCTTTGCTTTGCTCGTAAGGTGGAAAAGCAGGTTCGTCGCCTTCGGCTCGGAATGACAGAACGCCCATGTCGCTGAAGATCAACGAACTCTGCGTCAACTGCGATGTCTGCGAGCCGGCGTGCCCGAACAAGGCGATTTCGCAGGGCCCGGACATCTACGTGATCGATCCCGCGCTGTGCACCGAATGCGTGGGCCATTTCGACGAGCCGCAATGCGTCGTGGTCTGTCCGGTCGAATGCATCGACCCCGATCTCGAGCATCCGGAAACGCAGGTGCAGTTGCTGGCCAAGCTCGCGCGGCTGCAGGCCGGAGACGCGTGACATGCTGAAACGCATTCCCTTTGTGTTCTCGCTGCTGCTGTGCGGCCTGCTGGCCATGCCGGCCACCGCGCGCGATTCGCGCCCGGCGCATCCGCCCGGCGTCGCGATTGCTTCCGCGCACGCGCTCGCCACCGAGGCGGGACTGGAAATCCTGCGCGAGGGCGGAAACGCCTTCGACGCCGCGGTCGCGGTGTCGGCGGCGCTGTCGGTGGTGGAACCGGTCAGCTCGGGCTTGGGCGGCGGCGGGTTCTTCCTGCTGCACGATGCGAAGAGCGGCCGCGACGTGTTCGTCGATGCGCGCGAAGTCGCGCCGCAATCGGCCACGCCCGCGCGCTACCTCGATGCCGCCGGCCAGCTCGACCAGGACAAGGCGTGGAACGGCGCGACCTCGGCCGGCATTCCCGGCCTGCCCGCGGCACTGGTGCACATCGCGCGCAAGTACGGGCGCCTGCCGCTGGCGAAATCGCTGGCACCGGCGATCCGCATCGCGCGCGACGGTTTCCCGGTGTATCCGCGCCTGGTGAACGAATACGCGGAACGCAAGCCGGTGATGGAACGCTACGCGGCGACGCGCGCGGTCTACCTCGCCGACGGCGATCCTCCCGAACTTGGCGAAACGCTCAAGCAGCCCGATCTCGCGCGCACGCTCGAGCGCATCGCCGCGCAGGGCTTCGACGGTTTCTACCGCGGCCCGGTGGCGCAGGACCTGCTCGCGGCGGTGAAGGCCGACGGCGTCGAATGGACGGCGGACGAACTCGCCGCCTACCGGGTGAAGGAACGCGAACCGATCCGCTTCAAGTACCGCAACTGGGACCTCGTCACCGCGCCGCCGCCGTCCTCGGGCGGCATCGCGCTGGCGGAAATCCTGAAGATCCTCGAAGGCTGGGACCTGAAGTCGCTCGAACCCGCGCAGCGCATCCACTACGAAGTGGAAGCCATGCGCCGGGCCTACCGCGACCGCACGCTCTACCTCGGCGATCCGGATTCGGTGCGGATCCCGGTGCGCATGCTCACCAGCGACGACTACGCCGCAGGCCTGCGTGCATCGATCCTGCCGGACAAGGCCACGCCCAGCGACATGCTGCCGGGCACCTTGCCGCCCCACGAATCGGTCAACACCACGCACTTCTCGATCATGGACGCCGACGGCAACCTCGCCGCGGTGACGCAGACCGTGAACCTCGCCTACGGTTCGGGCATGGTCGTCGGCGGCGCGGGCTTCCTGCTCAACGACGAGATGGATGATTTCGCGCTCAAGCCCGGTACGCCGAATGCGTTTGGCGTCACCGGCTATGACGCCAACGCAATCGCGCCCGGCCGGCGTCCGCTGAGTTCGATGAGCCCGACCTTCATGTTCGGCCCGGATCGCATCGCCGTGCTCGGCACCAAGGGCGGCAGCCGCATCATCACCTCGACCATGATCGGCATCCTCGGCTTCGACGCCGGCATGGATTCGCCGCAGGTCGTCGCGCTGCCGCGCTACCACCACCAGTACCTGCCAGACACGATCACCGAGGAACCCGGCGCGCTGCCGGAAGATGTCGTGGCGCAACTGCAGGCGATGGGTTATCGCGTCGAGAACTACACCGACCCGCTGGTGCTGATGCACGCGGTCGACTGGGACCGGCGCACGAACGCGATGCACGCCGGTGCCGATCCGCGCAATCCGGTCGGCGAAGGCAAGGTCGTGGTGTCGCCATGACCCGGCCGCAGGATCCGCAACAGCCTGCCCCGTGGTACCGGCAATTGCCGGCCAGGGCCGCGGCGGTCGTCGTGTTCCTCGTTGCCCTGACCACGCTCGCCGGCAACCTGCTCGAACTGCGGCAGAAACAACGCGATGCCGAATCGACGCCGGCCGAAGCCGCGCCGCAGACGCCGGCGCCGCCAACACCGGCGCCCGCGCAGGACGCGACCGCGACGCTTGGCGTGGAACGCATCGTGGTCGAACACGACGGATCGCCCGGCACCACCGACTGGCGCTTCGCGGTGCTCGCCGACGGCGAACCGCTGTTCGCGTTCGGCCAGGACGACCTCGACGACAGCGATGGCCGCAACGTTGCGGTTCCGCGCGATGCGCAGGGCGTGTTGCATTTCCGTGGTGGAAGCGAAGTGCACATCGAGGTGCGCGGCTGGCGCGAAAGCCGCCTGCGCCTCGTCGCAGGTGCGCCCGATGCGACCGGCGAAGGCAGCGTCGGACCGGGCACCACGACGCAGGCGGTGCGGGTCGCCGCGAAGGATCCGGCCGCGGGCACGTTCGTGTTCCATTTCGGCGTCGAACGCCGCTGAGGGCGTAATGCCCCGTTCGCGCCGACGGCGCTAGAATCGCGGCATGAAACTCTGGTCGATCCGCGGCAATACGCAGAAGCTCGACGGCGGCGCGATGTACGGCAACGCGCCGAAGGCGATGTGGGAACGCTGGTCGCCGCCGGACGGCGAAAACCGCATCGATCTCGCCTGCCGCGCACTGCTCGCCAGCCCGCTCGCCGGCAAGACCGTGTTGTTCGAAACCGGCATCGGCGCGTTCTTCGAACCCAAGCTGCGCGAACGCTACGGTGTGCAGGAAGCCAACCACGTGCTGCTCGATTCGCTGCGCGATGCGGGCTTCACGCACGAGGACGTCGACGTCGTCGTGCTGTCGCACCTGCATTTCGACCACGCCGGCGGCCTGCTCGCGGCGTGGGAAGAAAACGCGCCGCCGCGATTGCTGTTCCCGAACGCGACCTTCGTCGTCGGTCGCGAGCATTGGCAACGCGCGCGCGATCCGCATCCGCGCGACCGTGCCAGCTTCATCCCCGAATTGCCGGGCCTGCTCGAAGCCAGCGGCAGGCTCGAACTCGTGGATGGCGATTGGTCGAAAACGCTGGGCCGCAACGTGCGTTTCCATCACAGCGACGGGCACACGCCGGGATTGATGCTCGCGGAAATCGTCGGGCCGGAAATCGTGGATGGCGAAGCGCACGGCGGCGTGGTGTTCTGCGCCGACCTCATTCCCGGGCGGCCGTGGGTGCACGTGCCGATCACCATGGGCTACGACCGCTGCGCGGAAACGCTGATCGACGAGAAGCGCGCCTTCCTCGAGGACAAGCTCGCGCGCAACGTGCACCTGTTCTTCACCCACGATCCGGGCTGCGCGCTGGCGCAGGTCGTGCGCGACGAAAAGGGGAAGTTCGGCACCGCGCACGAAGTCGCGGAACTACACGCGCGGGCGCTGGCCGCATGAAATTTGCGTCGCTGCCCCTGCTGCTGGCACTGGCCGGCGGCGCGCATGCGCAGGACGCGGTGCACCCGCAGGGCCAGCCGACATCCGCGCATCCGCCGCGCGATGCCGCGTTCGGCGTGACCGCGCGCGGCTTCGGCCTGCAGCGCCAGGTCGAGATGCTGCAGTGGCGCAGGTTCGGGCCGGGCTACCGCAAGGAATGGAGCGAACAGCCGATCGATTCGACGGGTTACGCGAAGGAATATCGCAATCCCGCCGCTTTCCCGATCGAGACGCGCTACTGGATCGCGACCGACGCGATGCTCGACGGCAAGGCCATCGACGACGACGTGCTCAAGGAATTCGGCCAGTGGCACGATTTCCGTCCCAGTTTTTCCGCGTTGCCGGCGAACCTCGCGGCGACGTTCCAGCCCGAGGGCGATGGCCTCGGGACCGCGGACAATCCGCTCGATCCGCAGGTCGGCGACCTGCGCGTGCATTGGCGCGAACTGGAATTGCCGCCGCTGCAGGGCAAGGTGGCGTTGCAGGGCGGGGTGTGGATTCCCGCGTCGGATGCGGTGCCCGAAAGTGTCGTCGCGGCCAGCGACACCGTCGCCGATGCAACTTCGGCGAAACCCGATCGCTGGATCTTGTGGCTGGTGGTCGCCGTGGTGCTCGTGATCAGCGGCGCGTGGTGGTTGCGCCGCCGCCGGAGTTGATCGGCTTGGATGGGTTGTCAGGCCGCGGCCTGCAATGCACGCACTCTAAGCCCGGCCCATTGGGTGAAACCCAGCGCGGAAGTGCCGAAGAAAAGTGCCGCGGCCGACGCGATGCGAAGGTTGACCGACGAACCCAAGTCAATACCATGCGGATAAATGGCAAAGGTTCCCAAAAAGACCGCAAGAAAATACGTGAGCGCCGCTAAAGCCGCGATCCAAAACCCGCGAGGCAGGCGAATCTTTGGTTGTGGCGCCTTGCGATGCTCCCAAGTAATGATGTGATGCCCAGCCAAAGATGCGAAGGCAATAAGCCCAGCGGCCATGGCCGCAAGAGAAAGGTAAAGCGGCAATCGCGCGGGATGAGAGGACAAAGGAAGCCATGCGTATACGCTGGAGAGTAGTCCAGCGAAAGCAACGGCAAGGCAGAGCCAAGCAGGGCCGGTGAGCGATCTAAAGAATTCAGCAATCTGCCGCATTTTCCCTGCGATCTACGCGCTTACGCCGCAGCCGGCTGCTGCACGCGGGGGCCTTCGAGCAGCGCGCGTTTCACCAGCGACACCAGCAGGTCGAGTTCCTGCGCGCCCATCGCGAAATGCGGGGTGAAGCGCAGCGAATTCTCGCCGCCGTGGATCACGCCCAGGCCATGCTCGCGCAACCATTCCTCGGTGGAGCCGGCGCCGTAGCCCTTGAATTGCGGCGCAAGCTCGCAGGAGAACAGCAGGCCGGTGCCCTGGACCTTGGTGATCAGGCCCGGCAGTTCGGCCTTCAGCGCTTCGAGTTTCACAAGCGCTTCCTTGCCGCGCTGCTGGATGTTGGCGCGCAGTTCCGGGGTGAGCTGCGACAGCACCGCGCAGGCGACATCCAGCGCGCGCGGATTGGCGGTCATGGTGTTGCCGTACAGGCCGCGCTTGTAGATCGCGGCGGTGCTTTCGGTCACCGCGAGCACCGACAGCGGGTACTGCGCGGCGTTGAGCGCCTTGGAATAGGTTTCCATGTCCGGCGCATCGAGCGATTCGAAACCGGGGTAATCGACGACCGACAGATAACCGGTCGCGCGCAGGCCGGCCTGGATCGAATCGACCAGGAACAGCGAACCGTGCTCGCGGGTCAGTTCGCGCGCCAGCTGGTAGAACGCCGGCGGCACGCTGCGGCCCGGGTCGCCTTCGCCCATCACCGGCTCGAGGAACATCGCCTCGATGAACCAGCCGTTGGTTTCCGCGTCCGCGAACACTTTCTTCAGCGCATCCGCGTCGTACGGCGGCACAGTGATCACGCTGGATTCGCCGCGGTAGCTAGCGAGGTATTGCACGTAGGTCTTGCGGCTGGAATCCGAATACAGCGCCGGCTTGTCGGTGCGGCCGTGGAACGCGCCCTTCACCACCACGCGCTTGATCGCCTTGCCGGCGTGGCGCGCGCCCGGGTCGGTCATGGTTTTGGCGTTGGCGTCGACGATGCGCGCGGCCAGCGACACCGATTCCGAACCGGAATTGAGGCACATGAAGCTGGCGTACGGACAGCCGCCGCGGGTCGAGCCGATTTCCTGCTTCAGCGCGCGGGTGAAGCGCAGCTGCGAAACGCTCGGGGTCATGATGTTGGCCACCGCCTGCGGCCGGGCCATCGCCGCCATCACCTTCTCCGGCGTGTGGCCGAAGCCGAGCATGCCGTAGCCGCCAGTGTCGTACAGCACCGCGCCCTTGAGCGTGACCAGCCACGGCCCGCGCGCGGCCAGCGCGACGTAGGGGTTGGCGGCGTCGTGCGAATAGAAATTGACGAAGCCGGACTGCACTTCCAGCGTCTGCGCGTCTTCGTCCAGGCCGAGCAGCTCCGGGAATTCGGCGCGCACGCGCTCGTACTCGGCGGCGGCGGCGGCGATGGCTTCGCCCAGCTGCGGATCGCGACCGGCGAAGTCGAGGATCGTCGCGTCGGCGAGGCCGCTGGTGCGGGCCTTGCCATGTGCGCGCAGCGGGGCGAGGAGGTCGGTCACGACGGCCATGGGAATCTCCGGTTTCGGGCTTTAAACCGACATTATCCGGAGAATTCCGGCGAAAGGTAGTCGGAAGAACGACGAAATGCGGCTATATTCCGTCGAATCGACGTGGAGGATCCTACGGAATGAAGCTCTCCGAGACCGACCAACGCCTGCTCAGCGCCCTACGCGAGAACGCACGGGCTTCCACCGCGGAGATCGCGCGCAAGCTCAAGCTCTCGCGCAGCACCGTGCAGGGCCGGATCGAACGGCTCGAGCGCGAGGGCGTGGTCGCCGGCTACACCGTGCGCGTGCACGAGGCGGCCGAACGCGGCCACATCCGCGCGCACATCATGATCACCGTGCTGCCGCGGCAGATGACGGCGGTCGCGGATGCGCTGCGCGCCATGCCCGAGATCCGCACCCTGCATTCGGTCAGCGGCCCGTTCGACCTGATCGCGATCGGCGTGGTGCCGGCGATCGCCGAGATGGACGAGCTCACCGACCGCATCGGCGGGCTCGACGGCGTCGAACGCACGACCTCCTCGATCATCCTGTCGGCGAAGTTCGAGCGGTAGGGCGGGCCTTGGCCCGCCTGTGCGCATCGTGAACGACGATGGCGGGCCAAGGCCCGCCCTACAATTGCTCGATGAAGAAGTCGGATTTCCACTACGAACTTCCGCCGGAACTGATCGCGCAGGCGCCATTGCCGCAGCGTTCGGCCAGCCGCTTGCTCGTCGTGCCGCCGGGCGAGGGCGCGTTCGAGGATCGCCATGTCCGCGACCTGCCGTCGCTGCTGCGCGCGGGCGACCTGCTGGTGTTCAACGACACGCGGGTGATCCCGGCACGGCTGTTCGGGCAGAAGGCCAGCGGCGGGCGGGTGGAAATCCTGATCGAACGCCTGCTGCCCGGGAACGAAGCGCGCGCGCAGCTCGGCGTGAGCAAGCCGCCGCAGGTCGGCAGCCGCATCGCGCTCGATGCCGGCGGCGAAACCGAAGTGCTGGCGCGCGAGGAAGGCGGTTTCTGGCATCTCCGCTTCCACGTTCCGGAATCGCTCGAAAACTGGCTGCTGCACGCCGGGCGCATGCCGTTGCCGCCCTACATCCAGCGCGAACCGGGCGCCGACGACGCAGAGCGCTACCAGACCGTGTTCGCGCGCGCGGTCGGCGCGGTCGCCGCGCCCACCGCCGGGCTGCATTTCGACGAAGCGCTGCTCGATGCGCTGCGCGAACGCGGCGTGCATTTCGGCCACGTCACCCTGCACGTCGGCGCGGGCACGTTCCAGCCGGTGCGCGTGGACGACATCCGCGAACACCGCATGCACAGCGAATGGCTGAACGTCGGCGCGGAACTGGTGCAGCAGGTGCGACGCACGCGCGAAGCCGGCGGTCGCGTGGTCGCGATCGGCACGACCGTGGTGCGCGCGCTGGAGTCGGCGATGCAGGGCGACGAACTGCAGCCGTTCGCGGGCGAGACCAGCATTTTCCTGTTCCCGGGCGTGCGCATCCGCAGCGTCGATGCGCTGCTCACGAATTTCCACCTGCCGGAAAGCACGTTGCTGATGCTGGTGTCGGCGTTCGCCGGCAAGGAACGCATCTTCGCCGCCTACGAACACGCGGTGCGCGAGCGCTACCGCTTCTTCAGCTACGGCGATGCGATGCTGTTGTGGCCGGAGGCGGATGGCGTCCCTCCCTTTGAAAAAGGGGGGCAGGGGGGATTTGCCACGGTGCGCGAGAACGCGGAAGAGCGAATCCTCCCCGACCCTCCTTTTCCAAAGGAGGGAGGAGAGCAATGAGCCGCATGCAATTCCAGTTGCTCGGCAACGACGGCGCCGCGCGTCGCGGCCGGATCACCTTCCCGCGCGGAACGGTGGAAACGCCGGCGTTCATGCCGGTGGGCACCTACGGTTCGGTCAAGGGCATGCTGCCCGGACAACTGCGCGATCTCGGTGCGGAGATGGTGCTCGGCAACACCTTCCACCTGTTCCTGCGCCCCGGGCTCGAAGTCATCGAGGCGCATGGCGGCCTGCACGGCTTCATGCGCTGGAACGGGCCGATCCTCACCGATTCCGGCGGTTTCCAGGTGTTCTCGCTCGCGCACCGGCGCAAGGTGACCGAGCAGGGCGTGACCTTCGCCGCGCCCACCGACGGCAGCAAGGTGTTCCTCGGGCCCGAGGAATCAATGCACATCCAGAAGGTGCTCGGCTCGGACATCGTGATGATCTTCGACGAATGCCCGCCGGTGAACGGCAAGGACGGGCAGCCCGTGCATCCGCGCGTGGTCGAGAAATCGATGGAGTTGTCGCTGCGCTGGGCCGAGCGTTCGAAGGTCGCGCACGCAGGCAACGACGCGGCGCTGTTCGGCATCGTGCAGGGCGGGGTGCATCGCGACCTGCGCACGCGTTCGGCGGAAGGACTGAAGCAGATCGGCTTCGACGGTTACGCCATCGGCGGGCTCGCGGTCGGCGAGAGCGAGGCCGAGCGCAACGCCATGCTCGACCACACCGCGCCGCAGTTGCCCGAAGACCGGCCGCGCTACCTGATGGGCGTGGGCCGGCCCGAGGACCTGGTCGAGGCGGTGGCGCGCGGGGTGGACATGTTCGATTGCGTGATGCCGACCCGCAACGCGCGCAACGGCCACTACTTCACCTCGACCGGCACGGTCCGGATCCGGAATTCG
This sequence comes from Lysobacter lycopersici, assembly GCF_007556775.1. GTDB lineage: Bacteria > Pseudomonadota > Gammaproteobacteria > Xanthomonadales > Xanthomonadaceae > Pseudoluteimonas > Pseudoluteimonas lycopersici. The sequence continues at coordinate 1,095,948 of NZ_CP041742.1, read as the reverse complement.
AAATACGAGCGCGACCTGCGGACCATCGAGGAAGGCTGCGGCTGCGCGGCCTGCGCCGGCGGCTACAGCCGCGCCTACCTGCGCCACCTCGACCGCTGCAACGAGATGCTGGCGCCGATCCTCGGCACCCTGCACAACCTCTGGTACTACGAAAAGCTGATGGCGGACATGCGCTCGGCCATCGGCCAGGGAACCTTCGCCGCGTTCCGGGAGTCCTTCCACGCCGCCCGCAAGACCCCTCGCCCGCATTCGGGAGAGGGGCTGGGGTGAGGGTGGGGTTGAGTTGTCCTCCGCCGACCACATGAGTTCGAGGGGTGGCCAAGTGCCACCCTCATCCGCCTTCGGCACCTTCTCCCGCCAGCGGGAGAAGGAAAAAGCCGGACGCATGGCATAATTCCCTGCTGTTTTCCGTACTGGACCAATGATGATGGATCTGCTCGACCTGCTGATCTCGCCCGCCCACGCCCAGGCTGCCGCCGGACAGGCCGCGCCCGGGGGACTGTTCGGGGGCGGCCTCGGCCTGCTGTTCCCGCTGATCCTGATCGGCGTCATGTACTTCCTGATGATCCGCCCTCAGATGAAGCGGCAGAAGGAACACATGGCGATGCTCGGCAAGCTCGCGGTCGGCGACGAAGTCATCACCAACGGCGGCATCGCCGGCACGGTGCGCGAGCTCGGCGACCACTTCGTCGGCGTCGAGATCGCGGACGGCGTCCGCGTCCGCGTGCAGAAGTCCGCCATCGCCAACGTGTTGCCCAAGGGCACGCTGAAGTCGGCCTGATCCGTTCCGCCAACCGAAGCGCGGCCCGGACGGGTCCGCGCGGGATGCCCCGATGCTCGAATTCGCTCGCTGGAAATATTTCCTGATCCTGGCCGTGGTGCTGCTCGGCGTGGTCTATGCGCTGCCCAACGCCTACCAGAAGGATCCTTCCGTCCAGATCACCGCCAACCGCAACGGCAAGCTGGACGCGGCGCTAGTGGCCCGCGTGCGCGACGAGCTGGTCAAGGACGGCCTGCACCCGAAGGGGGTCGCCATCGAGGGCGACAACCTCATGGCGCGGATGACCAACCTCGACGAGCAGAACAAGGCCAACAACCTGCTGCGCACTTCGCTGGGCGAGGACTACACGGTCGCGCTGAACCTGGCGTCCACCGTCCCGCCGTGGCTGGCGCACCTCGGCGGCAAACCGATGGTGCTGGGCCTCGACCTGCAGGGCGGCGTGCACTTCGTGCTGCAGGCGGACCAGAAGGCGGCGCTGCAGAAGCGCGTCGATGCCTTCGCCGAGGACATCCGCGCGACCCTGCGCGACAACCGCATTCCCTACCAGGGCGTGCAGGTGCAGCCGGGCAACACCATCGTCGCCACGCTGGGCCAGTCCGTCGGCGGCGATGCGCTGGACGAGGCGCGCAATGCGATCGCGCAGTCGCAGCCCACCCTCGTGGTCGATGCCAGCGACGGCCGCATCGTGGTCACGATCCCCGACGCCGAGCTGAGGAAGATCGGCGCCGACGCGATCGAACAGAACATCACCACCCTGCGCAACCGCGTCAACGAATTGCACGTGGCCGAACCCATCATCCAGCGCCAGGGCGAGGACCGCGTGGTCGTGCAGCTCCCGGGCGTGCAGGACACCGCCGAGGCCAAGCGCCTGATCGGCGCGACCGCGACGCTGGAGTTCCGCGCCGTCGTGGACGGCGACGCACAGGATGCCCAGCGCACCGGCCGCGTGCCGCCGGAAGCCAAGCTCTACCACGTCCGCGACACCAACCAGCCGTTGCTGCTCAGCAAGCGCGTGCTCGCTTCCGGCGACCAGATGGTCAACGCGAAGGTCGGCACCGACCAGAACGGCCTGCCGGCGGTGGACATCACCCTCAACAGCGCCGCCGGCCAGCGCATGTTCGACTTCACCAGCAACAACGTCGGCAAGCTGATGTCGGTGGTGTACATCGAACGCATCCCGACCGTGACCGTGGTCGACGGACAGGAAGTGCGCAGCGTCAAGGTCCGCGAGGAAGCGTTGTCGCCGACGCGGGTCGCCGGCGTGTTCGGCAAGAATTTCCAGACCACCGGCCTGGAGAAGGTCGAGGCCGACAACCTCGCCAAGCTGCTGCGCGCCGGTTCGCTGGCCGCGCCGATGGACTTCGTCGAGGAACGCGTCATCGGTCCCAGCCTCGGCGCCGAGAACGTGCGCCGCGGCATCACCGCGGTGGTCTACGCGTTCCTGTTCACGCTGGCGTTCTTCACCATCTACTACCGCATGTTCGGCGTGATCACCTCGATCGCGCTGCTGCTCAACCTGCTGATCGTGGTCGCGGTAATGTCGATGTTCGGCGCGACGATGACGTTGCCGGGCTTCGCCGGCCTGGCGCTGTCGGTCGGCCTGTCGGTGGACGCGAACGTGCTGATCAACGAGCGCATCCGCGAGGAACTCCGGCACGGCATGCCGCCCAAGACCGCGATCCAGCACGGCTACGAGCGCGCCGGCGGCACCATCATGGACGCCAACCTCACCGGCCTGATCGTCGGCGTCGCGTTGTTCGTGTTCGGCACCGGCCCGCTGCAGGGCTTCGCCATGACCATGATCATCGGCATCTTCGCGTCGATGTTCACCGCGATCACGGTTTCCCGCGCGATCGCCACGCTGCTGTACGGCCGTCGCAAGAACCTCAAGACCGTCGCCATCTGACCGGCTGGAACGCATCGATGAAACTGTTTCCGCTCCACCTCATCCCGAACGACACCAACATCGACTTCATGCGCTGGCGCAGGTTCACGCTGGCGCTGGCGCTGCTGGCGTTCGTCGCGTCGCTGGCGATCATCGGCCTCAAGGGCTTCAACTACGCCCTGGAATTCACCGGCGGCACCGTGGTCGAGGCGCGATTCGACAAGACCCTCGACGTCGACGCGGTGCGCAAGCAGCTCGATGCGATCGGCTACGGCCACGCCGAGGTGCAGACCTTCGGCGGCGGCAACGACGTGATGATCCGCCTGCAGCCGCAGGGCGAGCACAACAACGCCGACGGCGACAAGACGGTGGCGAACATCGTGGTCAAGGCGATCGGCACGCCGGAGAACCCGGCGCACCTGCTGCGCACCGAGTTCGTGGGCCCGCAGGTCGGCAAGGACCTGGCCTGGAACGGCTTGTACGCGACCATCTTCATGCTGGTCGGATTCCTCGGCTACATCGCGTTCCGGTTCGAATTGAAGTTCGCGATCGTGGCCTCGATCACCGCCTTCCTCGACCTGATCGTGACCGTGGCCTACGTGTCCGCGACCGGCCGCGAGTTCGACCTCACGGTGCTCGCCGGCCTGCTGTCGGTGATGGGCTTCGCGATCAACGACATCATCGTGGTGTTCGATCGCGTGCGCGAGAACTTCCGCGGCATGCGCGCGCAACCTCTGGAAGTGCTGAACAAGTCGATCAACCAGACCCTGTCGCGCACCATCATCACCGCGGTGATGTTCTTCCTGTCGGCGTGGGCGCTGTACCTGTATGGCGGCGAATCGATGCAGGGCCTCGCCGAGACGCACATGATCGGCGCGGTCATCGTCGTGGTGTCCTCGGTCGTGGTCGCGGTGCCGATGCTGGCGGTGCGGCCGTTCGCTGTCACCAAGCAGGACCTGATGCCGAAGGCGAAGGACGTGGAGGCGCTGGCGCGCCGGCCTTGAATTTTGCTTGTCACCTCTCCCCTTGAGGGAGAGGTCGATGCGCGCAAGCGCATCGGGAGAGGGGTGGAATGCGTGCCGAACCCTCTCCCGCCCTTCGGGCACCCTCTCCCACAAGGGGAGAGGGAAGCGATCAATCGAACGCCTTGGCGTAACCGCTGGAGACGATGGTCTTCTGCAAGGGTTCGACCAGCTTGACGTTGCCGGCGACGACCTGGCGGCCGCGCGCCTCGGCGATGTCCATGCGCGACAACGCGGCGCCGCGGAAATCGCAGACGCGGCCACCGGCCTCGCGCACCAGCAGCACCCCGGCGGCGATATCCCAGGGCTGCACGCCGGCTTCGAAATAACCGTCGAAGCGGCCGCAGGCGACATAGGCCAGGTCGAGCGCGGCGGAGCCCGTGCGGCGCACGTCCTCGGCCTGTTCCAGCAATGCGTTCAGACAATCGAGCTGCGGTTTGGCGCGCGCGCGTTCGCGCGGAGGGAAGCCGGTGCAGAGCAGGGCGCCTTCCAGGTCGCGGCGTTCGGCCACGCGCAGGCGGCGGTCGTCGAGCACCGCGCCCGAACCACGCGAGGCGACGAACAATTCGTTGCGCAGCGGATCGAACACCACGCCGTGAACCGGTTCGCCGTTGTCGACCAGGGCGATGGACACGCACCAGTGCGGGATGCCGCGCAGGTAGTTGCTGGTGCCGTCGAGCGGATCGATGACCCAGGTGAACTTCGCCTTCTTGCCGCCACGCGCGGGCTGGTGCCCGCCTTCCTCGCCGAGCACCGCGTATTCGGGGCCGGCCTTGCGCAGTTCCTTGACGATCGCTTCCTCGGCCAGACCGTCCACTTCGCTGGCGTAGTCCATGCGCTGCTTCTCGACCACGTTCAGTGCGTCGAGCTTGTGCATGTTCCGCAGCAGCACGCTGCCGCCGGCGCGGGCCGCCTTGACCATGAGCGTGACGGCAGGCTTCTGCATGGGAACGGACCTCGTGGAGGGGCGGCGGGCGAGGGAAAAGAGCAGGCCGGCGCGGGGGCCGGGGCGCGGAGTTTACCATTCGCGGCATGAGCGACGATTCGAACGCAATTCCAGCCGTTGATGCCGTATTCGGGCGCGTGCGCATGGTGCTGGTCGGCACCCAGCACCCGGGCAACATCGGTTCCGCCGCGCGCGCGCTGAAGACCATGGGCCTGTCGCGGCTGGTGCTGGTCGCGCCCGAGCGATTCCCGCATGTCGAGGCCGATGCGCTCGCCGCCGGGGCCGGTGACGTGCTCGAAGCCGCGCGCGTGCTCGGCGATCCCGCCGAAGCCGTGGCCGATTGCCGGCTGGTGCTCGGCTGCACCGCGCGCGACCGCCGCATCGCCCTGCCGATGCTGTCGCCGCGCGAGGCCGCGGCGCAGGCGGTGGACACCGCGCGGGCGGGCGGCGAGGTCGCATTGCTGTTCGGGCGCGAGCGCACCGGCCTCGACAACGCCGAACTGCAGCTCTGCCACGCGGCGGTGCATATCCCGGCCAATCCCGACTACAGCTCGCTGAACCTGGCCGCTGCGGTGCAGGTGCTGGCCTACGAACTGCGCATGGCGATGCTCGCGGCCGAGCCAGCGGACGGGGAGGGCGAGGAAGGCGATCCGCCCGCGACCCATGCCCAGCTCGAGGGACTCTTCGCGCAACTGGCCGACACGCTGGACGCGATCGACTTCCACAAGGGTCGCGCGCCGGAATCGGCGATGCGCAAGCTGCGGAGGCTGTTCCTGCGCACCGGCCTGAACGAACGCGAGGTGCGCCTGCTGCGCGGCGTGCTCGCCGATGCCCAGCGCATGGCCCGGCTTGCGTCCGGGCGTTGAGCGTCCTCGCGCCCGCGCCGGCTTTCCGCTAGGCTCGCGGCTGTCTTCGCCGCGAACGCCGAACAGCCGAATGTCCCTTCGAGTCCTCGCCTTGCTTGGCTGCCTGCTGGCGTGCTGGGCGAAGCCCGCGGCTGCATCCAGCGACGATCCGCACGTGCTCGTGCTCGGCCGCATCAGCGACGACCCCAAGAGCCATTACGAACAGCTCAAGCCGCTGCTCGACTACATCGTCCCGCGCATGGCTGACCTCGGCATCCGCAAGGGCGAGATCCTGATGGCGCAGAACCTGCAGCAGATGGGCAGCTACCTGCGCCGCGGCCGCGTCGACTGGGTCAGCGAGACTTCGGCCAGCGGCATGTGGCTTGAAGCGCGCGCCGGGGCGACCCCGTTGCTGCTCACCGAGCGTTTCGGCCGCAACACCTACCACACCGTGTTCTTCGCCCGGCGCGGTTCCGGCATCGACGGCATCGACGGGATGCGCGGGCACAGCATCGCCTTCCAGAACACCTCGTCGACGACGGCCTACTTCGTGCCCGCGATGCAACTGCTGCAGCGCGACCTGCCGCTGACGTTGCTGCTGTCGCCGCGCGACAGGCCGGGGCGCGGCGATGTCGGCTACCTGTTCGCGGGTTCGGAACGCAATATCGTCACCTGGGTGCAGAAGGGCCTGGTCGACGTCGGCGCGGTCAGCAGCATCGACTGGGACAACCCGCAACTGGTGACGCCAGCGTTCCGCCCCGACCTGGAGGTCATCGGCACCACGCCTGACTATCCGCGCGCGCTGGAGATGGTGCGCGGCTCGCTCGACGAACGCATCCGCGAGCGCCTGCGCCAACTGTTGCTCGATGCCGCCGCCGATCCCGACGCGGGCACCGCGCTGGCGCAATACTTCCAGACCACCGGCTTCGCGCCCATCGACGCGGATTCGATGCGCGCCCTGCACGAACTGCAGCGCGGCGTGCTGCGGGTCAAGGACCAGGTGGAATGAAGCCACTGTTCGGACTGCAGGCCAAGTTCCTCGCCCTCGTCGCGATCTCCCTGGCGCTGGTCGCGGCGGCGCTGGGCGTGCTGCTGTTGCGCCAGAACGCAACCCAGGGCGAAATCCTCGCGCAGAGCGGCAACGAGATCCACCAGATGGTGTCGGGCAGCCTGCGCAGCCGCGGCGAAAGCACGGTGTCGCAGGCGGCGGATTCGCTGGTGAACCCGGTGTACTACTTCGACCTCGACGCGATCGGGCGCACCGCGCGCGCGCTGCTGCAGCAGCCGAACGTGCGCTACGTGATCGTCTACGACGGCGACGGCAACGTGCTCCACGACGGCTCGGTCGACATCCCGACTTTCGGCCAGCCGATGCGCGACCCGCTCGCCTACGAGGCCAGGGCCGCGGACGGCGTGCACGTGCAGCAGACCGACGACGTACTCGAGGTCTCGGCCCCGCTGCGCCTCGGCCAGGAACGCATCGGCGGCCTGCGCGTCGGCTATTCGCTGGCCGGGCTGCGCGCGGCGGAGGCCTCGTCGTCGAAGCGGCTCGGCGAGCGGTTGAGCGAAATCAATTCCCGCCATGTCGCGTTCATGGGCGGCATCCTCGGCCTGTTGCTGCTGCTCGCGGCCATCGTCGGGTTGATGGTGCAACGCCTGTTGATCGCGCCGGTCCGTTCGCTGGCGCTCGCCGCCCAGGACATCGAACGCGGCAATTACGACACCAGCATCGCCGACAGCGGCCGCAACGACGAGATCGGCGAGTTGATGCGTTCGTTCCGGCGCATGGGCACCGCGATCGCGCGCCACGACCGCGATACCCGGCGCATGGCCTATACCGATCCGTTGACCGGGCTGGCCAACCGGCTCGCGTTCCGCGAGATGCTCGATGCCGGCCTGACCACGATGCGCGGCAGTGGCCGGCAACTGGCCTTGCTGTTCGCCGACATCGACGATTTCAAGCGCGTCAACGACACCCTCGGCCACGACGCGGGGGACGAGGCGCTGGTCGCCTTCGCCGAACGCATCCGCGTGGTCGTGCGCGAGCAGTCCGGCGAGGCGGCGCAGGTGGCGCGGCTGGGCGGCGACGAGTTCGTGGTGATGGTGCAGTTCGAATCCGGCGATGCGCGCGAGGCGGCGGCGCGCCTGGGCGCGCGCGTCGTCGCCGAGATCGGCAGGCCGATCGCGATGCAGGGTCGCGACGTGTTCCTCGGCACGTCGATCGGCATCACGGTGTTCCCCGATGACGCCGCCGACAGCACCACGCTGATGAAGAACGCCGACATCGCCATGTACCAGGCGAAGGTCGCGGGCAAGAACTGCTACCGCTTCTACAACCGCACGATGGAACAGGCGGTGGCGCGGCGCATGCGCCTCGAGCAGGACCTGCACGGCGCCTGGGGCCGCGGCGAGCTCGGGCTGGTCTACCAGCCCGTGTACGACCTCGCGGACCGCAGGCTGGTCGGCGCTGAGGCGCTGCTGCGCTGGCGCCATCCCGAGCACGGCGACGTCGCGCCGACGGTGTTCGTGGACGTGGCCGAGCAGCGCGGGCTGATCGAGGAAATCGGCGGCGAGGTGCTGCGGCAGGCGATCCAGGACGCAGCGCAGTGGCTGCCGCTGTCGCCGGGGGCGCCGCCGTTCGTGTCGGTCAACGTCTCGCCGTGGCAGTTGCGCAACAGCACGCTCACGGAACTGGTCGCCGGCGCGCTGAAGACCTCGACCCTGCCGCCGGAATTCCTGCACCTGGAACTGACCGAGACCGCGGTGATCGGCGACGAGCCGCGCGCGCGCGGCGTGCTGGCCTCGCTGCGCGAACTCGGCGTGCGGGTGTGGCTGGACGATTTCGGCACCGGCTTCTCCGGACTCAGCCACCTGCGGCGGATGGCGGTGGACGGGGTGAAGATCGACCGCAGCTTCATCGCCGACGTGCTCGACGACCCGGACGACCTCGCGCTCGCGACCGCGATCATCGCGATGGCGCATTCGCTGGGCATGACCGTGGTCGCCGAGGGCGTTGAACAGGAAGGCCAGTACGCGCTGCTGCGCGAACGCGGCTGCGACCTCGCCCAAGGTTTCTGGCTGGGCCATCCCGTCGCCGCGGCCGAATTCGCCGCCCTGCTGCGGCGGCAGGGGAACATTGGCCCCTAGGAACTCCCCAGCGACTGCAGCCAGTGCAGCGCCTGCGTGGCGAGCGTTCCCGAGAGCACGCCGGAGACCGCGACCGCGACACCGGTCGCCAGCCATGCCAGCAGCATCAGCGCGCCATCGCGCTCCAGCAGCGCGAGCGCGAACATCAGCGCCATCGCGCCGAACAGGAAATTGGTGAACGGCAGCGGCAGCGAGGTCACCGCGCCGAGCAGCACCAGCAACAGCCCGGTGAACGTGGCCGCCGCGCGATGATCGAGAACCCACGCCATGCGCGGGCGGATCAGGTGTTCGAGTCGCGCCAGCCACGGCGACAGGCGGCGGTCGAAGCGCGCCATCGCCTCGCGGCGCGGGCCGCGGCGGGCGAGGAAGCCCGGCAGCCACGGCCGCCTCAATCCGACCAGCAACTGCAGGCCGATCAGCACGATCAGCGGGCCGGCGATCGCGCCGCCGCCGGGTATCGGGATGAACGCCGGCAGCGACGCCACGAACAGCAGCATGCCGAACGCGCGACGCCCGAGCCCGGACAGCAGTTCGTCGAGGCGCAGGGTTTGCGACGGATCGCCGTCGGCGAAGCGATCGAGGATCGCGCGGGTGCCGTGCTCCCGCGTGCGCTGTCCGCGCGGACGCGGATCAGGCGTCTTCGACATGGCGCGCGTCCTGCGCGATGCGTTCGAGCAGCAGCTTGTCGATGCGCGGCCCGTCGAGGTCGACGACCTCGATCCGCCATCCGTTCCAGTCGAAGTGCTCGCCGACGCGCGGGATGCGGCCGAAATGCGCGATCAGCATGCCCGCGGCGGTGTGGAAATCGTGCTCGTCCTCGTCGGGCAGCGCACCGCCGCCGAGCAGTTCGCGCAGTTCCTCCACCGGCAGGCCGCCGTCGACCAGCAGCGAGCCGTCGTCGCGTTCCACCACCAGCGGGTCGTTGTCCTGGTTCTCGCCGGACTGGATGCGCCCGACCACCGCGCCCATCAAATCGTTCACCGTGACCATGCCGGTGACGTCGCCGTATTCGTCCACCACCAGCGCCAGCGACTGCTGTTCCTCGCGGAAAATCTCGAGCAATTTCAGCGCGTGCGTGGATTCGGAGACGAACACCGCCGGGCGCAGTTCGCGGAACAGGTCCGGCTCGCGGTCGTCGAGTCGGTCGAGCAGCGATTTCACTTCGAGCACGCCGAGCACGTCGGCGTCGCTGTCGCGGTAGACCGGGTAGCGCGAGTAGGGCGTGGCGCGCATCTCGGCGAGGTTTTCCTCGAACGCGGCGCCGGCGTCGAGCCAGACGATGCGGGTGCGCGGCGTCATCAGGCTTTCGGCGGTGCGGTCGCCCAGGCGCATGACCCGGTTCATCATGTTGCGTTCGTCGTCGTCGATCAGGCCCTGCTCGTGGCTTTCGCTCACCAGCAGGCGGATTTCCTCCTCGGTCACGTGCGCGGCATCGCCCTGACCCAGGCCGATCGCGCGCATCACCGTGCGCGTGCACCAGGACAGCGCGACCACGAAGGGCTTGGCCGCGCGCGCAAAGAAATCCATCGGATAGGCGACCGCCGAGGCGATCTGTTCCGGGCGCAGCGTGCCGATGCGCTTGGGCACCAGTTCGCCGACCAGGCCGAACAGGAACAGCATGATCAGGAAACCGGCAACGAAGCCGATCCGGTCGGCATACGGCGCCAGCCAGTCGATCCGCGCGAGCGGTTCCGCGATCTTGCCGCCCATGGATTCGCCGCCGAAGTAGCCGGTGAGCAGGCTGAGCAGGGTGATCCACAGCTGCACCGCGGACAGGAAGCTTTCTGGGTGCTCGGCCAGCGACAGGGCCTTGCGCGCGCCGCGGCTGTGCGCGGCCATCTGCTTGAGCCGGATCTTGCGCGAAGTCATCACCGCCATCTCGGACATGGCGAAGAAGGCGTTGCACAGCACCAGCAACAGGACGATCAGCAGCTGCAGCATGCGCGGCTGTCCTGTCCAGGCAGGCGGGTGGCGCTGGCCGGCGGGGCGGCGGGGCGGCGGGGCGGCGGGAGGATGTCGTCGTCCATAGGGTGCGCGGGGGCGCAGCGCCATCATAGCAAGGTGCCGCCACCGGCCCGCGCGGACGGCCCGGGCGGCCGCGGGGTCACGAAACCGTCATAATTCGGCCATAGGCTTGCCATCGTTTTGCAACCCGGGGCCCCGCCATGTTTTCACTCCAGACCATCTTCGGTTCCGGAAAGCAGTTCTTCATCCTGCTCGACGAGGCCGCCGTGGCCGCGCACGACAGCACCAAGGCGCTGTACGAAATGCTCAAGGACCCGGGCCGCAACATGGGCCTGGACGCGTTCAAGCTGGCGCGCCAGCGCGAGCGCGTTGCCTCCGACAAGATCGGCAAGGCGCTGGTCGACAGCTTCATCACCCCGATCGAGCGCGAGGACATCGAATCGCTGTCCTCGGCGCTGTACAAGATCCCCAAGCAGGTCGAGCGCTTCGCCGACCGCTTCGCGCTGGCCCGCCACCGGCTCGACGGCATCGATTTCGCCCCGCGCGCGGCGATGCTGGAGAAGGCCGCCGGCGTGGTGGTGGAGATGGTCGGCGAACTGCGGCTGATGCGGCTCGAGGAAATGAGCAAGCTCAACGAGCGCCTGCGCGTGCTCGAGGCCGAGGCCGACCGCCTGATCCTGGAACTGCACCGCGACATCTATTCCGGCCGCCTCGACGCGGGCGAGATGTTCCTGCTCAAGGAGTTCTTCGAAATCCTCGAGAAGGCCATCGACCGCTGCCGCGAGGCCGGCGTGGTCGCCTACCAGATCGTGCTGAAGAATTCGTAAGGCGCCGCAGCCATGCTGACCCTCGTGCTGGTGGTCGTGGCGGTCGCGCTCGTCTTCGAGTTCATCAACGGCTTCCACGACACCGCCAACTCCATCGCCGCCTCGGTCGCGACCAAGGTGCTGACGCCGGGGCAGGCGGTGATCCTGGCCGCGATCATGAACCTGGTCGGCGCGCTCACCGGCACCGCGGTCGCGGCGACGATCGCCACCGGCATCGTCAACACCGACGTCGTCGAAGCGACTTCGCAATTGGTGCTGTGCGCGCTGTCCGGCGCCATCGCCTGGAACCTGCTGACCTGGTGGTTCGGCCTGCCGTCGTCGTCCTCGCACGCGCTGATCGGCGGTCTGTGCGGCGCGGCGCTGTCGGCTTCGCACAACGACTGGCATTCGCTGATCTGGGCGCAGAACGTCGGCGACTGGGCGCACAACAAGGGCCTGGTCTGGAAGGTGTTCTTCCCGATGGTCACCTCGCCGCTGGTCGGCTTCGTGCTCGGGGTGTTGCTGATGGTGCTGCTATGGGCGCTGATCTCGGGCATGGAACGCGCCGGAGGCCCGCTCAAGCGCCTCGCGCGACCGCGCTGGATCAACGCGATCTTCGGCAAGCTGCAGATCGTTTCCGCCGCGTACATGGGTTACGCGCACGGCCACAACGATGCGCAGAAGACCATGGGCGTGATCGCGCTGACGCTGTTCGGCGCGCAGGCCGCGGGCGCCTTCAACGACCTTCCGGCGTGGCTGGCCTTCCTGCATCCGGCGGCGGGCGCGGGCGAGAAGGACGTCGCGACCTGGATCGTCGTCACCTGCGCGCTGGTGATGGCCGCGGGCACCGCCTCCGGTGGCTGGCGCATCATCAAGACGCTCGGCCACAAGATGGTGAAACTGCATCCGCTGGACGGTTTCGCGGTCGATACGAGTTCGGCCACGGTGCTGATGGCGGCTGCGCATTTCGGCATGCCGGTCTCGACCACGCACACGGTTTCCACCGTGATCATGGGCGTGGGCTTCGCCAAGAACCCGCGCGCGCTCAAGCTCGGCGTGATCGAGCGCATCGTCTGGGCATGGATACTGACGATCCCCGCCGCCGGCGGCGTCGCCTACGGGCTGTACAAGTTGATCGAAGTCGCCGGTTGGGCGTAGGGCGGGTTTTAACCCGCCATTTCCGCGCAATCAGCGTTTCCCAACGGCGGGTCGAGACCCGCCCTACAACAAATCCCCGCCGGCCGAGAGCACGTGCTCGAGGCGGTCGCCCATGCCGCCGATCTCGAGGATGAGGCGATCGATTTCGGCGGCGTCGAGGCTGTCGTAGGGGCGGTTCTCGCACAGTTGCAGGTAGGGCACGCCGTCGAGTTCGCCGATGGCGAGGTAGCCGACGCGGCTTTCCCAGTTGAACGCGAGCGCGCGCTTGCCGTCGATGCCGGTGGTCGGCGCGATCACCGTGCTCGCGCGCAGGTAGGCGCGTTCGTCGTCGTCCTGCAGTTCGGACAGGAAGATCGCCTGGTGGCGCTTGCCGCCGTCGAGCGAGAGTTCCACGCACACCACGTAGGGTTCCTGCATGGAGATGCGGTAGCCGCTGGCGGCGAGGTGGCCGCGAACCTGTTCGAAGTTCTGCATTGAATGACGTCCGGGGGAACGATGCGGCTATGCTAACCGCAGATGGAACCCGCGTCCGCCATCGAGCGCATCCTAGCCGCGATCCGCGCCGTTCCGCGTGGCGAAGTCGCCGGTTACGGCCATATCGCGCGCCGTGCAGGGCTGCCCGGCCGCGCACGCATGGTGGCGCGCGTGCTGAGCGGCAACGAGGATCCCGGCCTGCCGTGGCACCGCATCCTGCGTTCGGACGGGCGCATCGCGTTCCCGCCGGGGTCGCGCGGATTCAAGGAACAGGCGAAGCGGTTGCGAGCCGAAGGCGTGGACGTGCGCGATGGCCGCGTGCGCATGCCGCGCGCGGATGCGAGCATCGACGAGCAGGTGTGGGGGATGTAGGCCTCGATGCCGTCATCCCGGCGAAAGCCGGGATCCATTTTGATTTTGAACTCCCGTCGCGGCTGGCGCTTTTAACAGCCGGATGGCTGTTCAACCCGCTCCCACAAAAGCCGCAAGGATCAAGGACGACGGCGGAACCACGCGGCGATGCTCAATCGCTCGCACGCCGCGGGCAACACCTCGTGTTCGATTTCGCTGCGGAAGCAGACCGCGGTGCCGCCCAGCGGTGGAATGTCGATTGCGCCACCGTCGAGGTGCAGGCGCAATGCGCCGCCGTCGTCGATGTTCCAGTCGTCGTTGAGGTAGGCGACCAGCGAGATCACGCGCGCATCGCTGTCGCGGAAACGGTCGCGGTGGCGCGCGTAGCCGGTGCCCGGCGCGTAGCGCGCGTAGTGCGCTTCGACTTCGGCGAGACCGAGGAACAGGCGTTCGTTCAAGGCGACGCGCAGTGCATCGAGCGAGGCGAGGAAGGCGCCGGTCGCCGCGCCGCAACGCGCATCGTCCAGCCACAGCGTGCGGTCGCCGCGCAGCGTGGGTTGCAAGGCACGACCCTCGCCACGGCCGGTCGCCGCGGGCGAGAGTTCGCCGGCGTCGGTCAGGCGCAACAGGTCCTCGCGCAAGGCGTGGGTCGAATCGGCATCTGGCAGGCCGAGGATGCGGCAGGTGCCGCGCGTGGCCAGCGCGTCCGCGAGCGCGTCGTGGTCGCCGGTGGCGATGTCGGGGATGGGTGAAAAGTCGCTGCACGGCATGCCGGTATCATAGGCGCGCTCATCACGGAACGACCTGCATGCCGTTCAACCTGCCTCGCGTCACCAAGGGATTGCTGATCGCGAACATCGTCTGCTTCTGCCTTCAGTTGGCCCTGGGCGAGCAGCGATACGCATTTCTCGAGCTATGGCCGTATGTCGCCGGCAGCGACATGCAGTGGTTTCGACCCTGGCAATTGGTCACCTACGCCTTCCTGCACGATCCGACCAACTTCGCGCATATCGCCTTCAACATGCTGGCGCTTTTCATGTTCGGCGCGCCGCTGGAATACACATGGGGCGAGAAGAGGTTCTTCAACTACTACATGGTTTGCGTTGTCGGCGCAGGCATCTGCCAGTTGCTGCTGACTTCATGGATGGCTGCAAACACCGGTGGAATCGGGGCCACGATGGGGGCATCCGGTGGCGTGTTCGGCCTGCTGCTCGCGTACGGGATGTTGTTCCCGAACCAGCGCGTCATGCTGCTGATCCCGCCGATCCCGATGAAGGCGCGGACGCTGGTGATCGTGTACGGCGCAATTGAATTGCTGATGGGCTTCACCGGCCTGCAGCCGGGCGTGGCGCATTTCGCGCACCTCGGCGGCATGTTGTTCGGCTGGTTGATGATCCGCTACTGGCGAGGGCAACCGCCGTTCGGCCGGCGCGGACCGCCGAGGCCGAGGATCGTGCGGTAGAGTCTCCGGGGACGGCGGTCAGGCTTGGCTGTAGGAAGAAGTCGATGCATGCACATGTTTTCTACTGGCCTGCGGTGGGATATGTGGCGCTTTACATTTACTTTGCGAGACGTGCCCTCAGGGCTGTCCGTGTGCTGTTCGAGGACTTCGGAAAGGTTGGCAAGCTAGCGGAGTCGCTCGGGTGGAAAAATTCCATCGCGACAGTCGAATTGATGTTGGACAATTCATTGCCGCGAGACGATTTTCCGGAAGATGTGAAAAGAAAGATTGGCGTTGCTCGCTTCTTCTTTTATACGACGCCAGTGGTTTTCGTCGTCTGCTGGCTGCTGATGGCGCTGTTTTCGGAATGAATGTCATCCCCAAGGAATGACGAAAAATAAAAAGCCCCGCATCGCGGGGCTTTTTTGTTGTCCGGTCGGTGTCGATGCGTCAACGCCAAACCTTCGTCTGCTTCGACTCCGGCAACTGCATCGAACCGCCGGCCTTGCACTTGAAGCTCTCGCCGAAGGCGGGCAGGTTCGCGAGCGGGCCGTTGGTGCGCCACACGCCCGGTGCGTGCTGGTCCGAAGCCGCGAGGCGCGCGGCACCCTCGGCGGTCATGTGCTGCGGCCACAACTTGGCCCAGCCGTCGAAGAACTTCTGCTTCTCCGTACTGGTCAGCGTGCCGCCCTGCGTCGTCGCAAGCGCATTCCACGCCAGCTCGAGCCCGGCCACGTCGGCGAGGTTCTCGGTCGCGGTCATGCTGCCGTTGACGTTGCTGGTCAGCTCCGGATAACGATAACCGTTGAACTGCTCGACGATCTGCGCGGTGCGCGCATTCCATGCCGCGGTGTCGGCCGGCGTCCACCAGTCGCGTATCGCGAACGAGGCATCGACCAGGTGGCCCTTGGCATCGAACGCATGCGTCAGCTCGTGGCCGATCAGCGCGCCGAACGCGCCGTAGTGCTCGCGCGGATCGGCGGTCATGTCGAGGATCGGCGCCTGCAGCGCGGCGGCGGTGACGACGAGGTGGTTCTTCATCGGGTCGTAGCCGACCGAAGGCTGCTGCGGCAGCACGTCCCAGCGACGTTGGCCGTCGTTGAGGCCGATGCGGCGCATTTCCACCGTGTGCCGCCAGGTCGAGGCGATGAGCATGTCGTCGCCGAAGTTGCCGCGCCCCAGCGGCTTCACGTCGAAGGCCGGATCGTGCGCCGGCGCGCCGATCTCGATCTTCAATTTCGCCAGCTTGGCCTTGGCTTCGGTTTTCGCTTCCGCGCTCATCCACGTGTTGCCGTCGATCGCGCTCGACATCGCGTCGCGCACGGCGTCGGCGACGGCTTCGGCGCGGGCGCGCGTGGCCAGCGGCAGGTATTTCGCGACGTATTCGCTGGCGAGGATCGGGCCGCCGGCCTGGTTGATCGCGTCCAGCACCAGTTGCTGGCGCGAACGCGGCGCGAGTTCCCCGCGCAGCACGCGGCCACGGAAATCGAAATCGACGTCGCGCCACGCCTTGGACAGGTAGGGCGCCATCGCCGCGCCGACCTGGTAGCGCAGGTAGGCTTTCCACGCATCGGGCTTGTAGGCATCGACCATCGAATCGAGTTGCGCGAACAACTGCGTGTTCGCCAGCGAGACGCGGGTGTCCTTCACCCCTTGCGCAGCCAGGAAATCGGCCAGCTGCAGGTGCGGGTATTGCTTCTTCAGTCCACCGATTTCGACCAATGCGTAGTTGCTGCGCGGATCCTGCATCGCCTGCTGCGGGCGCGAGGCCTGGGCGATGGCGGTTTCGATGGCGACGACCGCGCCTGCGTCCGCCTCGAGCTTCTCCGGCTTGGTGCCGGCGAGGGTCAGTATCTTGCGCACGTAGTCGGCATAGCGCGCCATCAGCGCGCGCGCGTCGGCGTCGGTGCGCGTGTAGAACGCGGGGTCGTGCAGGCCGAGGCCGCCCTGGGTGAAGTAGCCGATGTAGCGGTTCGGATCGGAGAGGTCGATGTCGGCGGCGAAGTCGAACGCGACCGGGATGCCGACCTGGTGCAGCGCGGCGATCGCCGGCGCGATGTCGCGGTCGCGGCGGATGCCGTCGATGCGCTTGAGCAGCGGCGCGATCGGATTCGCGCCGTTCGCTTCCACCGAGGCCTCGTCGAGGCCGCTGGCCCAGAAATCGCCAAGCAGCTTCTGGTTCGCGGTCTGCGGCGACTGCATCGCTGCGTTCAGCAGGTCGATCTGCTGCTGCCGCGCCAGCGCGTTCAACTGCCCGAGCACGGAGGTTTCGCCGCTCGCCGGATCGGCGGGATTCGCATCCATCCACGCCTTGTTCACCGACGCGTAGTAATCGCTGCAGGCGCTGCTCGTCGTCGATTTCGCCGGACTGCTGCCGCGCTTCTTCTTCGCCGCATCGGCGGTGCCGGCGACGAGGGTGGTGGCGAGGGCGAGGCCGAGGGAGACGACGAGCGGTCGGGCTGCGGGCATGGGCGATTCCGTCGCGGAAAAGGGAGCCCGGAGTCTAGCAAGGCCGGGACGCGGGCCGATGAACGCGACATGTGCCCATGGCAGCGGAAAAACGAAGGCCCGGGCATGCCGGGCCTCCGCAGGAACGCAGGCCGGGCGGACTACCAGATTTCCACGCGCGCATCGTCCGGGCGCACCATCGCATCGCCGGCCTTGCACTGGAATGCGGCCGCGAACGCCGGCATGTTCGAGGGCGCGCCGATCGCGCGGAACTTCGCCGGCGCGTGCGGATCGGTGTTGAGCAGCACCAGCTGCGCCTTGTCGCGGATGTTGCCGCGCCACACCCGGGCCCAGCTGAGGAAGAAGCGCTGGTCGCGGCTCAGGCCGTCGATCATCGGGTCCTTCTTGCCGCCATCCGCGGCTTGCAGCGCGTCGTAGGCGAAGTTGAGCCCGCCGAGGTCGCCGATGTTCTCGCCCATGGTCAGCTTGCCGTTGACGTGCTTGTCCGGCTGCGAGGCCAGCGGCGCATAGGCGTCGAACTGCGCGGCGAGCTTCGCGGTGCGCGCGTCGAAGGCGTCGCGGTCGGCCTGCGTCCACCAGTTGACGTTGTTGCCGTCGCCGTCGAACTGGCTGCCGCTGTCGTCGAAGCCGTGGCCGGATTCGTGGCCGATCACCGCGCCGATGCCGCCGTAGTTGATCGCGTCGTCGCCATTGGCGTAGAAGAACGGCGGTTGCAGGATCGCGGCCGGGAAGTTGATCGTGTTGGTGCCGGAGCTGTAGTAGGCGTTCACCGTCTGCGGCGTCATGTTCCACTCTTGGCGGTCGGTCGGCTTGCCGATCTTGTCGAGGTCGTAGCGGTTGTCGAAGCGGTTGGCCGCGCGCACGTTGGCGAAATAGTCGGTCGGCGAAATCGAAAGGCCGTCCCAGCCGCGCCACTTGTCCGGGTAGCCGATCTTGGGCAGGAACGCCTGCCATTTCTCCAGCGCCCTGGCCTTGGTTTCGTCGCTCATCCAGTCGAGGCCTTCGATCCGCGCCTTGAGCGCGTTGCGCACGTTGTCGACAAGCTGCTGCGCGCGCGCCTTGGCCTGCGGCGGGAAATAGTCCTTCACGTACAGCTGGCCGAGCGCCTCGCCCATGCCGTCGTTGACCGCGTCGAGCACGCGCTTCCATCGCGCGCGCTGCTCGGGTTGGCCGTTGAGGGTCTTGCCGTAGAAATCGAAATTCGCGTCCTGGAACGGCTTGGACAGGTACGGCGATGCGCCGTCGATGGCGTGGAAGGCGAAGTAGTCGCGCCACTGCGCCGCCGGCACGTCGGCGAGCATCTTGTCGAATTCGGCGAAGAACTTCGGTTGCGACAGCGAGAATCCGTCGGCCACGGGGACATTCGTGGCCTTGAAGAAGGCGGCCCAGTCGAGGTGCGGGGTGATCGCATCCGCTTCGGCCACGCTCATGAAGTGGTAGCGGTTCTTCGGGTCGCGCAATTCGACGCGCGACAGCGAGGCCTTGGCCAGCCGCGTTTCGAACGCGAGGATGCCGTCGGCCTTGGCCTTCGCATCCGCCGCCGGAACGCCGGTCAATTCGAACAGCTTGGCGATATAGGCGACGTAGGCCGCGCGGATGTCCTTGTTCTCGTCCAGCGTGTAGTAGTCGGGCGTCGGCAGGCCGAGGCCGCCCTGGTTGGCGAACGCGATCTGCTTGCGCGCGTCCTGGTAATCGGTACCGGAACCGAAGCGGAAACCCTGGCCTTCGCCATTCGCATAGGCGGTGCCGAGCCAGGCGACGATGCCGGCGGTGTCGTCGAGTTTCGAAATCGCATCGAGATCCGGCTTGATCGGGTCGAAGCCGGCCTTGTCGATCGCGGCCTCGTCCATGCCGGATCGATAGAACCAGCCGATCTTCTGTTCGATCGAACCGGCCTTCGCCTTGTCCGCATTCGCGTTCGCCGCATCGGCGATCTTGTGCTGTGCGGCGAGGCTTTGTTCGCGCAATTCGTCGAACGCGCCCCAGCGCGTGCGGTCGGCCGGAATCGGATTCGCCGCGATCCACTTGCCGTTGGCGTAGGCGTTGAAGTCCTGGCAGGCGGAAACGCCCAGGTCGAGCTGTTTGACGTCGAATACCGATGCGGGCTTGGCCGCGTGCGCGCCGCCGACGGCGAGCGAGGCGGCGAGGGCGATGGCCAGGGCTTGCGGTCGGGAAGCGGTCACGGGCGTCTCCGGCGGATGGCGAAACCCCGAGTCTGTGCGCCGCGGCGCGTCGTCGGCAGTGCAGGAAGTCCCGGCCCAGACCCATGTGGGAGCGAGCTTGCTCGCGAATGTCTTTCAGCGAGAAGCATTCGCGCCTAAAGGCGCTCCCACAGGGAGGGAAATGCAACAAAAAGAAGGCCCGGATCGCTCCGGGCCTTCGTGCATTGCCTTGTCGTATCGCGGATTACCAGATCAGGATCTGCTTGTCGCCGCTGCGCACCATCTTGTCGCCGGCCTTGCACTGGAACGCCGCCGCGAAGGCCGGCATGTTCGAGGGCGCGCCGATCGCGCGGAAGTTGGCGGGCGCGTGCGGGTCGGTGACCAGGCGCACGTTCAACTCGTCCGGGGTGAAGTTGCGGCGCCAGATCGTGCCGAAGTTGAGGAAGAAGCGCTGGTCGCGGCTCAGGCCGCCGACCTGCGTGGTCGGCTTGCTGTCCGGTTGCGCGCGCTGCATGGCGTCGTAGGCGATGTTGAGGCCGCCCAGGTCGGCGATGTTCTCGCCCAGGGTCAGGTTGCCGTTGACGTGCTTGCCCGGCAGTGCCTCGTACTCGTTGAACTGCTGCA
This sequence comes from Lysobacter lycopersici, assembly GCF_007556775.1. GTDB lineage: Bacteria > Pseudomonadota > Gammaproteobacteria > Xanthomonadales > Xanthomonadaceae > Pseudoluteimonas > Pseudoluteimonas lycopersici. The sequence goes on along the minus strand of NZ_CP041742.1, from coordinate 1,075,872 downwards.
CCAGCTTGTTGGTCAGCGCCTTGAAGCCGTTCGCATCCGCCGGCGTCCACCAGTTCTCGAAGTTGCCGGTCGGCCCGAAGCGCGCGCCCTGGTCGTCGTAGCCGTGGGTCATCTCGTGGCCGATCACCGCGCCGATGCCGCCATAGTTGGTGGCGTCGTCGGCCTTGGCATCGAAGAACGGTGGCTGCAGGATCGCGGCCGGGAACACGATCTCGTTCTGCTGCGGGTTGTAGTAGGCGTTCACCGTCTGCGGCGTCATGCCCCATTCGGTCTTGTCGACCGGCTTGCCGATCTTGCCTAGGTTCCACTTGTAGTTGAACTCGTTGGCGGCGAGCACGTTGCCGATGTAGCTGTCGCGGCTGGTGTTCAACCCGTCCCAGCTGCGCCACTTGTCCGGGTAGCCGATCTTCGGCGTGAACGTGGCCCACTTGTCCAGCGCCTTCTTCTTGGTCTCGTCGCTCATCCAGGCCAGGTTTTGGATGCGCACCTTCAGCGCGTCGCGCAGGTTCTGCACCAGCTGCTGCATGCGCGCCTTGGACTCGGCCGGGAACGCGACCTTGACGTACAACTGGCCGAGCGCCTCGCCGGTCTGGTTCTCGACCGTGCCGAGCACGCGCTTCCAGCGGTCCTTGATCTGCTTCTGGCCGCGCATGGTCTGGTTGTAGAACGCGAAGTTCTCCTGCACGAACGGATCGCTCAGGTACGGCGAGGCGCCATCGACCAGGTGGGCGCGGAAGTAGGCCTTCCACGTGTCGACCGGCACGTCGACGATCATCTTGCTCACTTCCTCGTGGAACGCGGGGATCGCGAGCGAGAACATCTTCGGCTGCTCGAGGCCCTGCGATTCGAAGAACTTCGACCACGGGAAGTTCGGCGTCAGCTTGTCGGCCTCGGCGACGGTCACCGGGTTGTAGGCGAGTTCGGCGTCGCGCGAGAGTTCCTCGCTCGACTTCGACACCTTGGCCAGGCGGGTTTCGAACGCGACCACGTCCTTGGCCTGCTTCGCGGCATCGGCCGCCGGCGTGCCGGAGAGTTCCAGCACCTTGGCGATGTGCTGCTGGTAGGCGGCGAGCTTGTCGGCCTTGTCCTTGTCGAAGTAGTAGCCGCGGTCCGGCAGGCCGAGGCCGCCCTGGAACGCGTAGCCGATGTTCATCGACGAGTCCTTGAAGTCCGGGCTCGGGCCGAAGCCGAACACGTCGCCTTCGCCGCGCGCGGTGGTCGTGCGCATGTAGTCGGCGATCGACGCGCTGTCGGTGATCGCGTTGATCGCGTCGAGGCGGCCCTGGATCGGGGTGATGCCGGCCGCGTCGACCTTGGCCTGGTCCATGCCGGTGGCGTAGAGGTCGCCGACGATCTTGTCGACGCCGGTCGCGTCCTTGTTCGCCGCGGCCTGTTCGGCCAGTTGGTGGCGGATGCCGAGCGAACGCTCGTCGAGCATTTCGAACGCGCCCCAGCTGGTGCGGTCGCCCGGCACGGGGTTCGTGGCGAGCCACTTGCCATCGACGTAGCCGGCGAAGTCGGTGCAGGCGTTCTTGCTGGTGTCGAGGTCGGCGATGTCGAAGCGGTTCACCGGCGGCAGCTTGCTTTCGTCGATGGTGTATTCGGCCTTCGGCGCATCGGCGGGCTTGGCGGCGTCGGCGGCGGGCGCGGAGGCGTCCTTTTGCGCGCAGCCGGCGAGCGCGGCTGCGAGCGAGAGGGCGAGGAGGGCGAACTTGGGTTGTGCGGTCACGGAAAGCTCCGGGCAGGCGGGGCGAAAGGGAGAAGAAGTATCCGCGTCCGGGTCCGGGCGTGGAACCCCGCGACCATACGACGACACCCGCCACGGGGCGGGTGTCGAAGGTCACGGCCGGGGTGGATCGCGGTCAGCCGCGGCGGGCAAGCCTCACCAGATCACCACCTGCTTGTCGCCGCTGCGCACCATCGGGTCGCCGGCCTTGCACGAGAAGGCGGTGGCGAAGGCCGGCATGTTCGAGGGCGCGCCGATGGCGCGGAACTGGTCGGGCGCGTGCTCGTTGGTGTTGACGATCACCTTGAGGTAGTCGGGCGTCATCTGCCCGCGCCAGATCGTGCCGAAGCCGAGGAAGAAGCGCTGGTCGCGGCTCAGGCCGTCGACCTGCGTGGTCGGCTTGCTGTCCGGCTGCGCGCGCTGCATCGCGTCGTAGGCGACGTTGATGCCGCCGAGGTCGGCGATGTTCTCGCCCAGGGTCTGGTAGCCCTTCACGTGCAGGCCCGGCAGCGCCTCGTAGGCGTCGAACTGCTTCACCAGCCTGTCGGTGCGCGACTTGAACGCCTTGGCGTCGGCATCGGTCCACCAGTTGTTGAAGTTGCCGTCCGGGCCGAAGCGCGAACCCTGGTCGTCGTAGCCGTGGGTCATCTCGTGGCCGATCACCGCGCCGATGCCGCCGTAGTTGGTGGCGTCGTCGGCCTTGGGGTCGAAGAACGGCGGCTGCAGGATCGCCGCGGGGAACACGATCTCGTTCTGGAACGGGTTGTAATACGCGTTCACCGTCTGCGGGCTCATGCCCCATTCGGTCTTGTCGACCGGTTTGCCGATCTTGCCCATCTGCCATTTGTAGTTGAACTCGTCGGCGGCGAGGATGTTGCCGATGTAGCTGTCGCGGTTGGTCTGCAGGCCGTCCCAACTGCGCCACTTGTCGGGGTAGCCGATCTTCGGCGTGAAGCTGTTCCACTTCTCGATCGCCTTGGCCTTGGTCGCGTCGCTCATCCAGTCCAGGTGCTCGATGCGGGCCTTGAGCGCGTCGCGCAGGTTCTGCACCAGCGTTTCCATCTTGGCCTTGGAATCGGCGGGGAACGCGACCTTGACGTATTCCTGGCCGAACGCTTCGCCGATTTCCCCGTTCATGGCGCCGAGTACGCGCTTCCAGCGCGCCTTCTGTTCCTTCTGCCCGCGCATGGTCTTGCCGTAGAAATCGTAGTTCTCGTCGGCGAAAGCCTTGCTGAGGTAGGGCGAGGCGCCATCGATCGCGTGGAAGCGGAAGTAGGCCTTCCATGCATCGACCGGCGTGTCCGCCAGCATCTTGTCGACTTCCTCGTGGAACTTCGGCATCGCGAACGAGAACATCTTCGGCGTTTCCACGCCTTGCGCCTGGAAGAACTGCGTCCACGGGAAGTTCGGCGTCAGCTTGTCGGCGTCCGCGGGCGAAACCGGGTTGTAGTACACCGCGACGTCGTGGGTTTCTTCCTTCGACAGCGAGGCTTTCGCTAGACGCGTCTCGAACGCGATCACGTCCTTCGCCTGCTTCGCCGCGTCTTCGGCCGTCGCGCCGCCCAGTTGCAGCACCTTGGCGATGTGCGCCTGGTAGGCGGCGAGCTTGTCGGCCTTGTCCTTGTCGAAGTAGTAGCCCTTCTCCGGCAGCCCGAGGCCGCCCTGCGTGGCGTAGCCGATGTTCATCGAGGAATTCTTGAAGTCCGCCTCGGGGCCGAAGTCGAACAGCACGTTCTGGCCCTTGGACGCGGTGGTGCGGATGTAGCTGGCGATGGACGCGGTGTCGGTGAGCGCGTCGATCTCGGCGAGTTCCGGCTTGATCGGGTCCATGCCCTGCTGCTCGATCTTCGCCTCGTCCATGCCGCTGGCCCAGAAGTCGCCGACGAGCTTGTCGACGCCGGTCGCGTTCTTGTCCGCCGCGGCCTGTTCGGCCAACTGGTGCTGCACCGACAGCGAGCGTTCGGCCAGCGCGTCGAACGCGCCCCAGGAGGAGCGGTCGCCCGGGATCGGGTTCGCCGCTTCCCACTTGCCGTTGACGTAGCCGTTGAAATCGCTGCAGGCGTTCTTGCTGGTGTCGAGGTCCGACATCGCGAAGCTGATTGCAGGCGCGAGTTTGCTTTCGTCGAGGGTGAATTGCGGCTTCGCCGTCGCGTCGGGTTTCGCGGCATCGGCGGAAGGCGCGGAAGCGTTCTTGCCCGGGCAGCCGGTCAGGACGGCGGCGAGCGACAAGGCGAGGACGGCGAATTTCGGTGTGGCGGTCACGGTGGGCTCCGGAAAGGCGGGAATGCCGAATGCCCCGTGCGGGGCGGCATCGCGCACTGTAGGCGCGTGGGCGCGAGGCCGAGGGTGTCGAACGTCATGCCGGCGGGCTCATGGAATCTTCACAACCGCGGCGTTGCCGTTGCCCGGACCCGGCCCGTGCTAGGTTCGCCGCGAACCGCAACGGAGACCACGATGCGCATCCATTTCCACGGCGCGGCCGGGCAGGTCACCGGATCCATGCACCTGGTCGAGGCCGCCGGCAAACGCGTGTTGCTGGATTGCGGCATGCAGCAGGGCAGCCGCGAGATGGAAGCGGCGAACGCAGGCGATTTCCCGTTCGATCCCGCGAGCATCGACGCGCTGGTGGTCAGCCACGCGCACATCGACCACATCGGCCGCATCCCGCAACTGGTGGCGCGCGGCTTCCGCGGCCCGGTCTTCGCGCAGGAAGCCACCGCGGAACTGATGCCGATCATGCTGCTCGACTCGGCCTCGCTGGCCGAGGCGGATGCCGAGCGCGCCAATCGCAAGCGCGGCAAGGGCGAGCCGGAAATCCAGCCGCTGTACACCCGCGACGACGTCGAGGATGCGATGGCGCAGGTGCGTTCGCTGCGCTACGGCGCACGTACCGCGATCCTCACCGGCGTCGACGTGGCGTTCCGCGATGCCGGCCACATCCTCGGTTCGTCCATCGTCGAACTGTGGGCCGATGGCAGGAAGCTGGTGTTCTCCGGCGACCTCGGCCCGAAGGGCACGCCGATCCTGCGCGATCCGGAAACCGTGCGCGAAGCCGGCCTCGTGCTGATGGAATCGACCTATGGCGACCGCAACCACAAGGATCGCGCGGAAACGATTTCCGAACTCGGCGGCATCCTCGAACAGGCATGGAACGACGGCGGCAACGTGCTCATCCCGGCGTTCGCGGTCGGGCGTTCGCAGGAATTGCTGTACTGGTTCGCGCGCTTCTGGGACGAATGGAAGATGGCGCGTTGGCAAATATTCCTCGACAGCCCGATGGCGAACCGGGTGCTGAAGGTCTACGACCGCCACCACGAGCTGTTCGACGCCGAGGCGCAGGAGATCTGGCGCGGCACGCCGAACCCGTTCCGCCTGCCCAACCTGCGCGGCACGATCACGGCGCAGGAATCGATGGCGATCAACGAGGTCGAGCGCGGCGCGATCGTGATCGCCGGCAGCGGCATGGCCAATGGCGGGCGCATCCTGCACCACCTGCGCCACAACCTCGGCAAAAAGCAGACGCACGTGGTGTTCGTCGGCTACCAGGCCGAGGGCACGCTGGGACGGCGCCTGGTCAATGGCGCGAAGTCGGTGCGCATCTTCGGCCAGGAGGTGCAGGCGAACGCGCAGGTCCACACCGTCGGCGGGTTGTCCGCGCATGCGGACCAGCACGGCTTGATCGAGTGGTATTCGGGCTTCGATCCGCATCCGCCTTTGGCGCTGGTGCATGGCGAGGATGAGGCACGCACGACGCTGGCCGGCGAGATCGAAAAGCGGTTCGGCGTCGAAGTGGAGTTGGCGAGGCCGGGGATGGAACGCGACGTCTAATGCTCGTCATTCCGGCGAAAGCCGGAACCCAGCTCTTGTATTAAGTGATCGAAAAACTGGGTCCCGGCTTCCGCCGGGATGACGAGCAAGTATTCATTCGCGTTCTCGCGAGATGTACACGGCGTTGCGCAGGCTGTCGTTTTCCATGATGGCGAGACAGCCGGCATTCCCGAACATCGAGTCCTCAGGAATGCTCACCAACAGGGTTTCCCTTCCATCCGGGTCGATTTTCCATCGAGTCGTTTCCGGATTCGCGCCTGCGGCAAGCGCATGGCCCAAGATCGTTTCCTTGTCCATGCCTTTCTTGATCGTGTTGCAGAATGCGGCGGTTTTCGTCGAAGGTACCTGCGTTGCTTGACTCTCGTCACTTTTCGACGTTCCGCAAGCGGACACAAGTAAAAATGTAGCCGCAAGGCACGCCGTCAGAATTGCTCCCTTAAACATTGCTGCCATGTTGTGGTGTCTCGCGGTCATCAAACCGCCGAAAACCCCTCGCGCGTGAGGTTCTCCGGATCGCCGTCGGTGCAGACGACGTCGTCCTCGATGCGAATGCCGCCGTAGGGCTTGAACTGCGCAACGCGATCCCAGTCCACGCTCGGGCCGAGGCCACGATCCTTGAGTTCATCGAGCAGCATGTCGATGAAATACAGACCCGGCTCGATCGTCACCACCATGCCCGGTTCCAGCACGCGCGTGAGGCGCAGGTAGGGATGGCCCTTCGGCTTCTCGATCACGCCGCCCGCGTCCGAGGCCATGAATCCGCCGACCTCGTGCACCTGCAGGCCGATGCCGTGGCCGACGCCGTGCGGGAAGAACGCGCTGCTGACGCCGGTTTCCACCGCGACTTCCGGCGACACGTGGATCAGGCCGAAATCCTTGAGGATCGTCGCGATCGCGAGGTGCGCGTCGAGGTGCAGTTGCTTGTAATCGAAGCCGGCCCGGACCTGCGCGCACATCTTCAATTGCGCGGCATCCATCGCATCGATCAGTGACTGGAAATCGTCGGCCTGCGCGGAATACGTGCGGGTGATGTCGCAGGCGTAGCCACCGAAACTCGCGCCGGCGTCGATCAGGAAACTGCAGATCGGCCTGGGCGGCAGGCGGTCGCGGCGCATGTAGTGCAGCACCGCGGCATGTTCGTTGAGCGCAACGATGTTCGTGTAGGGCAGGTCGTTCGCATCTTGTCCCGCGGCCTGGCAATAGGCGAGGTGGATGCCGAACTCGCTGGAACCAGCACGGAACAGGCGTTCCGCGGCGCGGTGCGCGCGCACGCCAATGCGGGTCGCTTCGCGCATCATCGCGATTTCGTACGGCGTCTTGAAAGCGCGCTGGTATTCCAGGTACGAGACGACGGCGTCGGGGTTGTTCGGCGTGTAGGCGCCGTATTGGCCCAGCGCGCTCTGCGCCTCGCCGAGGATCGCGCAACGCGCGGCGTTGCCGGGGAGGTGCCGCTTCGCCTCGTCCGGTTCGCGGATGACGACGATGTCGAAATGCCCGACCCAGTAGCCGCTGGGCTCGGCCGGCACCACGTGCCAGTAGTCGTGGGGCTGCAGGAACACCAGCTTCGGCTTCATTCCCGGCGTGAACACCAGCCAGCTGCCGGGTGCGTCGGTCATCGGCAGCCAGGCCTTGAACTGCGGGTTCACCGCGTACGGATAGTCGCGATCGTCGAAGACCTGGTAGTGCAGGGTGCCGCTTGGCACGACGAGGTGGTCGAAGCCGCCGCGTTCGAGCGCGGCGGTGGTGCGTTGCTGCAGTGTCGCGATGTGGTCGGCGTACAGCGTGCCGGGGCGGGTCGAGTTCATGTTGGCGGCTCGGCACGTGGGGGAATGCCTTCTTGGTTCGGCATTCTGCCGCAGAACGCGTTCGCGCCGCGTCGATTACTCGAACACGCCGCCCGGCGCGTTGATCCAGCGCTGCAGGCGCTCGGCCTGTTCGTCGGGGATGGCGATGAAGCGCAAGCCGATCCAGTACAGCCCCGGCGTGCCGGCTTCTTCCTGCCACAGCTGGTGCGCGCCGAATTCGCAATGGCTGTCGTGGCCCACGTCGTCGCGCAGCGGGAAGCGCAACTGGTACAGCGCGTCGTCGTTGAGCGGCAGGTTGGCGATCAGCAGCATGCCGGTTTCGGACAGGTTGCCGATGCGGCCGACCACGCGTTCGGTCATGGCGTCGGTGACCAGCACGTTTTCCGAGACCTTGCGGCGCGGCGCGCGGCGGAATTCGTCGATCATGCGGGTTCACCGGCGGGCGACGGGGAACGGCCCGCAAAGCTGCGCAGCGCGTTGAGCGTGGCGTGCCAGGCGCGGTCGATCAGGCGCGCGCGCTCGGCGGTGACCACCCGGGCCTGGCCGCTGGCGAGGAGCCGGGCGAGGCTGTCGAGGGTCTGCTCGGCCACGCGCTGGCCGCGCTGGTTCACGAACAACGCGTTGTCGGTGACCGTGCTGTACCACGACAGGCGCCGGCGCACGGTATCGCCCTGCTGGTTGGTGGTGAATTCGATCCAGGTGCCGTAGGGAAGCTGCCGCAGGTATTCGTAGCGGGCCTGCTCGTCCTGCGAACGCGGCGTCGCCTGGCGCTTGCGCGTGCTGGCGATTTCCTCGCCCAGGCGCGCGCGCGCCTTGAGCTTCATCGCCAGTTCGGTGCGCGATGCGGGATCGTTCTCGTCGTCGGTGGCGCTGGCGAGGCGGCGTGCGATCGCCGCGGCTTCCTCGCTGTGGTAGCCGACCTGCGACAGCGCGGCCTCGATGCTTTCGGCGAGCGCGTGGTCCGGCGCGTGCTGGCCGCTGCGGCAGCAGTTCTCGACGATCTGCCGGGTGGTTTCGAGCTTGCGCTTCCATTCGTCCGATTCGGCGCCGTGGCGCAGCAGGGTCAGGGTCAGGACGTCGGCCCAGGCCTGGTTGAGCAGCGCACGCACGAAATGCGGCGGGCGCTGGTCGCCGACCAGCTCGGTGATGGTGTCGATCGCACGGCGCTTGGCGACCTCGAGTTTTTCCTTGCCGCGCGCGGCCTCGATGTGGCGGCGTTCGGCAAGCTCGGCCTTGTGCGCGATGGTGCGCAACCGGCCCTGCAGGTCGTCGTTGGCGCGGGCGAAGACCTCGGCGTCGTCGCGGTAGTTCTTGACCACGTAGTCGACCGCGTCGTGCATCGCGGGCAGCATCTGCGGGTCGACGTCGTCGCGGTCCAGCCAGCGCGCGCCGGATTCCGCGACCGTGTTCAGCAGCAGGCGCGCCGGATGTTCCTCGCGCACGAAGAAGCCGCGGTCCTGCAAGGCCAGCCGCACCAGCGGCACCTGCAACTGCTTCAGCAGCGGCGCCGATGGCGCGTCGGCGTGGATTTCCCGCTCGATCTGCCCGTACAGCATGCCGAGCAGTTCGAAGGTGTCGTTGTCCTCGCCGGAGAGCGCGGCGCCCTTGCCGCGCTGCTGGCGCAGGCGCGCGAGCAGGTCCTGCTTGATGTCGGCCACGCTCGACTGCGCCGCGGGGCCGGCGGCGGGCAAGCGTTGCGGGAGCGCGGCGAGCACCTCGTTGCGTTCCAGCGTCTGCGGGGGCGCCTGCGGGGTTCCGCTGCGGAACTTGCCGAGCAATTCGCGGCGGCCCGCCAGCAGTTGCTGCAGCAGCTCGAATGCGGCCGCATCCCCGGCCTGCATGCCGCCCGGGTCGACGATGCCGAGCCAGCCGGTGTGCGGGCGCTGCGGGTCGCGCGCGGCGTTGACCTTGCGGCGCTGCTGCGGGGCCTTCGCTTCCCCGTCCTTTGCGGTTCCCGTTTCGGGTTGCTGCTGTTGTTGCGGCTGGGACGAGGCGCGGAGCGATTGCGGTTCGTGCTGCTGCGGTTCGCGCTTGTCCCGGGTGGAAGCCGCGACCGAGATCGGCGCGCGCATCCGGGTCGGCACGTAGCGCAGCGCCGGCAGCAGCCCGTCCGTGGCCATCGTCGCGTTGATCATCTCGACCAGGCGCCCGTGGTCCGCCATGACCTGGCGGTCGAAGGTGCGGTACAGCAGCAGGCGCGCGTCCAGCGGCAATTGCAGCGTCTCGATCGCGTCGCGCAGGATCGAGCACAGCGAATGCGGGCCGCAGGGCAGGCGCTCGACGTCCAGCGCCGGCGAGGCGGCCAGCACGCCGAAGCGCTGGCCGAGCAGGTGCAGGGCGAGGCTGGCGCGCGAACTGTGTCGCGAGGCGATGTCGCGAAGCACGGTGGCTTCGTCCATCTCCGCCTCGTCGATCAGCGTGAGGTTGTGGCCGCCGCCGCTCCATGCCGTCGGCGGGTGCTGGATCGGCGATACCGACTGGCCGAGGGTGGCGAGGCTGCTTTCCAGCCCGATCATGAAGCGCGGCACCAGGTCGGAGCGGTTCAGCCGCAGGGTGCGCAGGGTATGCAGGTATTCGGATTCGATGCCCGGGTTGCGCGCGTGGTCGGCGAGCCGGAACAGCTGCTGTTCCAGTTCACTGAGCATCGCTTGCAGCTGCCGCTCCAGTTCGTCCGACGCGACGTCCATGACGTGGTCGAGGATCACCCGCACCCGCCGCGGCACGGCGGCGGCGGCGAGCCGTTGCGGTGCCTGTGCGCCCGGGGATGGAGTGGCTGGTGTCATTCGCCTCGGCACGCGGGAAGTTGACCGGATACTGACACACCCCGGGCGCAGGGGCGCATCCTGCGGGCGCCCGGGATCAGTCGTCGCCCAGGAACAGGGCGATCGCGTCGTTGGCGAAGCGCAGGCCCAGTTCGGTGGGCTGCAGGCGTTCGTCGCCGGGCGCGATCCATCCGCGTTCCCTTGCCACCGCGAGCTGCCTCGCGATGGCCGCGCGCGGCAACCCGGTGCGTGCCTCGAACATGGCCATCGGCACGCCCGCGTTGAGCCGCAACGCGTTCAACATGAAGTCGAACGGCAAACGGCCCGAATCCAGGACATCGTCGCCGCCGATGGCCGCCGCGGTCCCGGCCCTTGCGAGGTATTCGGCCGGGTGCTTCAGCTTCCAGCGTCGGAGGACCCGCTGTTCCGCCCCGAGGGTGAGCTTGCCGTGCGCGCCGGCGCCGATGCCGAGGTAGTCGCCGAACTGCCAGTAGTTGAGGTTGTGGGCGCACTCCCGGCCGGGACGGGCCCAGGCGCTGACCTCGTACTGGCAGTAGCCGGCGGCGGCGAGACGCGCCTGGCAGGCTTCCTGCATGTCCCAGGCGGCGTCGATGTCGGGAATGCCGGTCGGCGGTTTCGCCGCGAACACCGTGTTCGGTTCCAGCGTCAGCTGGTAGTGGCTGATGTGCGCGGGTTGCAGCGCGATGGCGCGCTCGACGTCGTGTTCGGCTATCGCCAGCGTCTGTTCGGGCAGCGCATACATCAGGTCGAGGTTGAAATTGTCGAAGCCGGCGTCCTGCGCGGCCTTGACCGCGCGCTCGGCATCGCCGCTGGAATGGATACGGCCAAGTCGTTGCAGGCAGCCATCGTCGAAGCTCTGCACGCCGAAACTGAGCCGGTTCACGCCGGCTGCGCGGTAGCCGGCGAACGGGCCGTGCTCGACCGTGCCCGGGTTGGTCTCGAGCGTGATTTCCGCGTTCGGCGCGAAGCGCAGCCGCGAACTCGCGAGTTGCAGGAAGCGGTCGATGCTCGCGGGCGTAAACAGCGAAGGCGTGCCGCCGCCGAAGAACACCGTCTGCACGGTTCGGCCCCAGGCCAGCGGCAAGTCGAAATCGAGGTCGGCGATCAGCGCATCGACGTAGGCGTCGAACGGCAATGCGCCACGCCCCTCGTGCGAATTGAAATCGCAGTACGGGCATTTGCGCACGCACCAGGGCAGGTGCACGTACAGCGAGAGGGGTGGCGTGGACAACATGGTCAGCGAGTGTAGGGCGGGCCTTGGCCCGCCATCAGGGCGCGCCCAATCGCGACTTCAGCGCCACCAGCGCCTTGCCGCGGTGGCTGTCCCGGTTCTTCACGTCCGCGGGCAGTTCCGCCGCGCTGCAGCCGTGTTGCGGCGAGAAGAACACCGGGTCGTAGCCGAAGCCGTTGCCACCGCGGCGTTCGCGCAGGATGCGGCCTTCCCAGAGGCCTTCGGCAATCAGCGGTTGCGGGTCGTTCGCGTCGCGCACCAGCGCCAGCATGCAGGCGAATCGCGCTGTGCGTTCGTCGTCCGCCACGCCGTCGAGTTCTCGCAGTAGCTTGTCGATGTTCGCCTCGCTGTTTCCGTGTTCGCCGGCATAGCGCGCCGAATACAACCCGGGCGCGCCGTGCAGCGCGTCCACGCACAGGCCGGAATCGTCGCCGAGCGCGGGCAGGCTGGTCGCGCGCGACGCGTGCCGCGCCTTGAGGATCGCGTTCTCGACGAAGGAAAGCCCGGTTTCCTCGGCATCTTCGACGCCGAATTCCGACTGCGCGTGCAGTTCGAAACCTTCGCCGAGCAGGTCGCGCAATTCGGCCAGCTTGCCGGTGTTGGACGAAGCGAGGACGAGTTTCATCGAAATCGGTTGTCGCAGGCTTTTTGTAGGAGCGGCTTACAGCCGCGATGTTCTTTCGCCAGACCTGTCGCGGCTATAAGCCGCTCCCACAAAGGCAGATCCTACAAGGCCAACGCCGCCTGTTGCGCAGCGAACAATTCGCCCGTGCCTTTTTCCGCGAGCGCCAGCAATGCGTCGAGTTCGTCGCGGCGGAAGGCGTGGCCTTCGGCCGTGCCCTGCAGTTCGATGAAGCCGCCGCCGTCGTTCATCACCACGTTCATGTCGGTGTCGCAGTCGCTGTCCTCGGCATAGTCGAGGTCGAGCACCGGCACGCCGCGGTACACGCCGACCGAGACCGCCGCGACTGCGCCGACGACCGGGTTTCGCGCGATCTCCTTCTTCGCCTGCAGCCAGCGCATGGCATCGACCAGTGCGACGTAGGCGCCGGTGATCGCCGCGGTGCGGGTACCGCCGTCGGCCTGCAGCACGTCGCAGTCCAGCGTGATGGTGCGCTCGCCCAGCGCGACGCGGTCCACGCAGGCGCGCAGCGAACGGCCGATCAGGCGCTGGATCTCCAGCGTGCGCCCGCCCTGCTTGCCGCGCGCGGCCTCGCGGTCGCTGCGGGTATGCGTCGAGCGCGGCAGCATGCCGTATTCGGCGGTGATCCAGCCTTCGCCCTTGCCGCGCAGGAACGCCGGCACGCGGTTCTCGACGCTCGCGGTGCACAGCACGCGGGTATCGCCGAACGCGACCAGCACCGAACCTTCGGCATGGCGGGTGAAGCCGCGGGTGATCGAGACGGCGCGCATCTGCTCGGGGGGGCGGCCACTGGGACGGGCGAAAGGCATGTCGAATCCGGTAAAGATCGGCGCGCTAGATTACCATTCGCTTCCCAAGGGCCCGGCCGAATCGCATGCCGATCCGCAGCATGACCGCCTTCGCCTCCGGCGAACGCAGCACCGAATGGGGCACGCTCGGCTGCGAGTTGCGCGCGGTCAACCATCGCTTCCTCGAAGTCGGCGTGCGCCTGCCTGACGAACTGCGCGCGTCCGAGTCCTCCCTGCGCGAACGCATCGCCACGCGATTGTCGCGGGGGAAAGTCGATCTCGTCCTGCGCCTGCGCACGTCCTCCAGCAGCGACGCGTTGCAGGTCGACGACGCGGTGGTCGAACGCCTCGGCGACCTCGCGCGGCGGATGGACAGCCGGTTTCCCGGCATGCGCGTGGATTTCGCGCAGCTGCTGCAGTTGCCTGGCGTGCTGCAATCGCACGCGGTCGATCCGGAGGAGTTGCAGACCGCGGCGCTGTCCCTGCTCGACAAGGTGCTGGATGACTTCGTCGCCGCGCGCGAACGCGAGGGTGCGAAGCTCGCCGCGGTCATTTCCGAACGCGCCGACGCCATCGCCGGCATCGCCGCCGAGGTGCGCACGCTGGTGCCGCAGATCCGGACCGGCCAGCGGCAGAAGCTGGAAACGCGCCTGGCCGAACTCGGTTCCTCGCTCGAACCGGGACGGCTGGAACAGGAACTGGTGATCTGGCTGCAGAAGCTCGACGTGGACGAGGAACTCGACCGCCTCGACAGCCACCTGTCCGAACTTCGGCGCGTGCTGAAGCAGCGGGAACCGGTCGGGCGCCGCCTGGATTTCCTGTTGCAGGAATTCAACCGCGAGGCGAACACGCTGGGCAGCAAGTCGGTCGACGTGCGTTCGACCAATGCCGCGGTCGAACTGAAAGTGCTCATCGACCAGATCCGCGAGCAGGTGCAGAACATCGAATGAGCGAGATCGTGCCCGGAACGCTTTTCATCGTCGCCGCGCCCTCGGGCGCCGGGAAATCGAGCATCGTCAACGCAGTGCTGGCGCGCGACCCTCGCCTGTGCCTGTCGATCTCGTTCACCTCGCGCCAGCCGCGGCCGGGCGAACGACACGCCGAGCACTACCACTTCATCGCCGTGGACGAATTCAAGGCGATGATCCGCAACGGCGATTTCTTCGAATACGCCGAAGTGCACGGCGACTGGAAGGGCACCGCGCGGCAGTCGGTGCTGCCGCAGCTCGCCGCCGGCAAGGACGTGGTGCTGGAAATCGACTGGCAGGGCGCGCGCCAGGTGCGCGCGCAGGTGCCCGACGCGATCGGCATCTTCATCCTGCCGCCCTCGCGCAATGCGCTCGAGCAACGCATGCGTTCGCGCGGCCAGGACAGCGAGGAGACCATCCGCCGCCGCCTCGCCGCCGCGCGCGAGGAGATGAGCCATTACGACGAGTTCGACTACGTGGTGGTGAACGAGGTCTTCGACGATGCGGTCGACGAGGTCTGCGCCGTCGTCGCGGGAAGCCGGGCCCGCCGGCCGGTGCAGCGGGTTCGCCACGAAGCCCTGATCGCGGAGTTGCTCAGGGACGGGTAGGGGGCGGGCCTCGGCACGCCGCATGCGTATCCGCAACGCTGGATGGTGGGCCAAGGCCACCCTAAGCCATTGATTCCACAGGACCATGCTTGCGCCAGACGCGGGGAATCCCTATCATCCGCGTCCCCCCCTCTTTTGAATCGACGGCCTGACCGGCCGCCGGGAGAGCTATGGCCCGCATTACCGTGGAAGATTGCCTGGAAGTGGTCGACAACCGCTTCGAACTCGTGATGATGGCCGCCAAGCGCGCGCGCCAGCTCGCCAACGGCGTCGATCCGCAGATCGACAACAGCGAATCCAACGACAAGCCGACCGTGCTCGCCCTGCGCGAGATCGCGGCCAGCGCCATCGACCAGGACTACATCGACGCCGTCGACAAGTCCGAGCGCGAGCGCAAGGAACGCGAGGCGCTGGAATGGGCCGCGGCCGAAGTGGTCGCCGGCGACGACGACATGAAGGGCGACGACTGAGCCTCGGCTCCGGTTTCGCCAGTCCGAACGGCCCCGCGAGGGGCCGTTTTCGTTTGCCGGCCCGGCCCGCGCCGTCGTAGGCTCGGGGCATGAGCGACCCGGCGCCCGTCGACCATCGCATTCCCGCCGCCGCGGCACCGGCCGAACCGGTGCCCGACTATGTCTCCGCGCTCGAATCCGCCGCCGACTACCTGAGCGCGGAACAGCGCCAGTTGCTGCGCCGCGCCTGGGCGGTCGGCGCCGCCGCGCATGCCGGGCAAACGCGCAAGTCGGGCGAGCCCTACATCACCCACCCGGTGGCGGTGGCGAAGGTGCTGGCCGAGCAGGGGCTGGACGTGGAAACGCTGGTCGCGGCGATCCTGCACGACACCATCGAGGACACGCCGCTGTCGCGCGAGTCGATCGCCAGCGAATTCGGCGAAACCGTGGCCGAACTGGTCGAGGGCGTCACCAAGCTGGACAAGCTGCACTTCGCCGACCGCCAGGAAGCCGCCGCCGAGAGCTTCCGCAAGATGCTGCTGGCGATGGCGCGCGACCTGCGCGTGATCCTGATCAAGCTCGCCGACCGCCTGCACAACATGCGCACGCTCGGCGCGCAATCGCCGGAGGCGCGAACCCGCATCGCGCGCGAGACGCTGGAAATCCACGCGCCCATCGCCCAGCGCCTGGGCATGAACCTGATCAAGGCCGAACTGCAGGACCTCGGTTTCAAGGCCCTGTATCCGCTGCGGCACCGAGTGCTGGAACGGCGCATCCGCACCGAGCCGCTGGTGCGGCGCGAGGCGCTGGCCAAGATCGAGGCGCAGCTCGCGCAGCGCCTGACCAAGGAAGGCCTGCACTACCGCCTGGTGAGCCGGATCAAGTCGCCGTGGAGCATCTATTCGAAGATGCGCAACGAAGGCAAGAGCTTCGACCAGGTGATGGACGTGTTCGGTTTCCGCATCGTGGTCGGTTCGGTCGCCGAGTGCTACCACGCGCTGGGCGTGGTGCATGCGGCGTTCAAGCCGCTGGACGGGCGCTTCCGCGATTTCATCGCCATCCCCAAGGCGAACGGCTACCAGTCGCTGCACACGGTGCTGTTCGGTCCGTACGGGTCGCCGATCGAGGTGCAGATCCGCACCACGGAAATGGACCTGATCGCCGAACGCGGCATCGCCGCGCACTGGGCGTACAAGCACGATGGCGGTACCGCGACCAGCGCGCAGACGCGTGCGCACGCCTGGATCGTCAACCTGATCGAATCGCAGCGTTCGGCGGGCTCGTCGCTGGAATTCCTCGAGAACGTCAAGGTCGACCTGTTCCCGGACGAGGTCTACCTGTTCACGCCCAAGGGCGACATCATGTCGCTGCCGCGCAATTCCACCGCGCTCGACTTCGCCTACGCGGTGCATACCGACGTCGGCAACCATGCGGTCGCCGCGCGTGTGGACAAGAAGCTGGTGCCGCTGCGCACCAAGCTCGCCAGCGGGCAACGCGTGGAGGTCATCACCGCGCCGTCGGCGGCGCCGAAGCCGCAGTGGCTGGAATTCGTCGCCACCAGCAAGGCGCGCACCGCGATCCGCCACCAGCTCAAGCAGCTGCAGCACGAGGATGCGGTCGAACTGGGCCACCGCATGCTTGATCGCGCGCTGGAAGGGCTCGGCACCTCGCTCGACCGTTTGCCGCCGCCACGGCTGGACGGCTACCTCGCCGAGCACCGCTATCCGCGGCTCGAGGCACTGCTGCACGACATCGGCCTCGGCAACCGCATGCCGGCGCAGGTCGCGCAATCGCTGGCGCGCAGCGAACCGGACACCGCGGACCTGCTCGCGCCGCAACCTCCGCGCAGCGGCGAGAAGATCCTGATCACCGGCGCCGAACGCGGCGTCATCACTTTCGCCAACTGCTGCACGCCGATTCCCGGCGACGAGATCATGGGCTTCCACACCGCGGGCAAGGGCATCGTCGTGCACCGCATGGATTGCCCGAACGTCGCCGACTATCGCAAGTCGCCCGAGCGCTGGGTGCAGATCGGCTGGGATCGCGCGGTCGAAGGCTTCTTCCAGGCATTGCTGCGGGTCGAGGTCAACAACCATCCCGGCGTGCTGGCGCAGGTCGCGGCCGCGATCGCGCAGGCCGAATCGAACATCGACCGCGTCGACTACATGGAGCGCGACACGCGCATCGCCGCGATCCGCTTCGCGATCGAGGTCAGGGGCCGCAAGCACCTCGCCGAAGTCATACGCCGCGTGCGCCGGCTCGCCGTCGTGCACGGCGTGCAGCGCCTGTAGGAGCACACCGAGGCCGCAGGCCGAGGGACGCGACCTTCGCGAATTCCTGTCGCGCCCCTGCGGTGCGCTCCTACAATGGATGCATCCATCGGAGAATTCGCCATGCCCCGCCAACCCATCCATTCCGACAACGCGCCCGCCGCCATCGGCCCGTATTCGCAGGCGGTGCGCGCCGGCGACACCGTGTACCTGTCCGGGCAGATTCCACTCGATCCGGCCAGCGGGTCGCTGGTCGAGGGCGACATCGCGATGCAGGCGCGGCGCGCGTTCGACAATTTGAAAGCCGTATGCGCGGCCGCCGGCGGTTCGCTCGACGATGTCGTGCGCGTGGGCCTGTACCTCGTCGACCTCGGCCAGTTCGGCGAAGTCAACGCGGTGATGGCCGAGTATTTCGAGAGTCCATATCCGGCGCGTTCCACGGTCGAAGTCTCGGCCTTGCCGAAAGGCGCGCAGTTCGAAGTCGACGCGGTGATGGTGCTGCGCTAGCGGCTAGCGTCATCCGTCGGTTGCGGTCGTGGCCCCGGGCCGGGCATCGCGCGCCTGGCTGGGCGTGGTTCCGGTCCAGCGCTTGAACGCGCGGCGGAATTCGCGCGCATCGCGGAAACCGACGCTGGCGCCGACCTGCGCGATGGGCAGGTCGCGTTCGCGCAGCAGGTCGCGGGCGCGTTCGTGGCGCACCTGGTCGTGCAGTTGCTTGAAGCCGGTGCCGGCCGCCAGGAGTTGCCGGCGCAGGGTGCGTTCGGTGACATGCAGTTCGTCGGCGATGTCGGCCAGCCGCGGGTTGTCCTGCAGGCGCACGCGCAGCAGGCTGCGGACGCTCGCGACGAGTTCGCCGGGCCGTTCGCCGCCCGGCATCTGCGCGCGGCACAAGGCCAGCGCCTGGCGTGCGCTCACCGGGTTCCAGGTCGGCAAGCGGTGTTCCATCCATGCCGGATCGACCAGTTCGCGGTTGCGCGGCATGTCGAAGCGCACCTCGCAGCCGAACAGGGCCTCGTACTCGTGCGCGTACGCCGGAGCCGGATAGGTCAGCTCCAGCCGCAGCGGCCGGAACGCCGGCCCGACCAGGCCGCGGCATAGCATCAGCACGCTGGCGTACAACTCCTCGCACAGGAACGGCAGGATCGCCGGCTCGTCCGCGCGCGGGCGCGCGATCACGCCCAGCTCGCGCGGGTCGGAGGCGTCGAGCTCGAGGTCGATCAGGCTGCCCGACAGCGGTGCGTACTGCAGGCCGATCGCGACCGCATCGCCGAAACTGCGCGCGGTCATCATCGCCAGCCCGAGCAAGCCGAAGTTGCCGATGCTCTGGCGTCGGCCCAGGCGCAAGCCCGCGTCCGCGACCGGCAGGTCGCGCAGGGCGCGGTGCAGGATGCCGCTGGCCTGGCGATAGGACACCCGCAAGCTCGCGTCGTCGATCTGCGAGCGCGCCACGCGCAGGCCGGCGAACCAGGGCGCGCAGGCGACGCCGTGTTCGTCCGCCATCTGGCACAAGCCGGCCAGGATGTTGGTGGAGATGTTGGCGGTGGTCAGGCGCGGATCGGCGATCGGGCGGTTCATGCGCTTTGGCCAGATTGTCCGTTTTTCCCCCCACGAGTATGCCGTTTCTGCCCTCTGCCCGCGAGCGCCCGGCACAGACACTGTGGAGGGGAAGGTTCGGCGCGGCTGGCGCGGACCGGGGAGGAGAAAACGATGCGAATCATGCTGGTACTCGCGATGTCCGGCCTGTTGGCCGCCTGTGGCGATGGCCATCGCGAAGCGGTGACCGCCGCCGACGCGGAATTCCAGAAGACGCTGCAACAACGCCTGCTCGACGCCAAGCCCGGGGACGTGATCGACATTCCCGCCGGCCGCTACCACCTCGATCGCAGCCTGAGCCTGCGCGTGGACGGAGTGACCATCCGCGGCGCCGGCAAGGACAAGACCGTGCTCAGCTTCAAGGGCCAGGCCAGCGGCGCCGAGGGCCTGATCGTCAACGCCAGCGACTTCACCCTGGAGAACCTCGCGATCGAGGACACCAAGGGCGATGGCCTGAAAGTGAACGAAGGCGAGAACATCGCCATCCGCGGCGTGCGCGTGGAATGGACCAACGGCCCCGACACCGGCAACGGCGCCTACGGTCTGTACCCGGTGCAGACCCGCGGCGTGCTGATCGAGGATTCGGTGGTGATCGGCGCCTCGGACGCCGGTATCTACGTCGGCCAGTCGAAGGACGTGGTCGTGCGCCGCAATCGTGCCGAACGCAACGTCGCCGGCATCGAGATCGAGAACTGCATCGGCGCCGACGTGTACGACAACGTCGCCACCCACAACACCGGCGGCATCCTGGTGTTCAACATGCCCGACCTGCCGCAGCCGGGGCACACCACGCGCGTGTTCAAGAACCGCATCCTCGCCAACAACACCGACAACTTCGGGCGCAAGGGCAGCGCGGTGTCGGCGGTGCCGGCCGGTTCGGGCGTGGTGATCATGTCCAACGACGAAGTCGAGGTCTTCGACAACGAGATCGCCGACAACCAGACCGCGAACGTGCTGATCGCCAGCCATTACTCCGCCGGCTACGACAGCAAGTACAAGCCGTCGGCGGCGTTCGATCCCTATCCCGAGTACATCTACGTCCACGACAACCGTTTCTCCGGCGGCGGCGATTCCCCCGACGGGCTGGAGCTGAAGGCGCTGAAGGTGGCGATGTTCGGGCTCAACGGGCACATGCCCGACGTGCTGTGGGACGGCTATGCCAACGCCAAGCGCGCCGGGGGACCGCAGATCTGCGTGCAGGGTGCGTCGGGCGTGCTCAATGCCGATGGGCCGAACAAGAACAAGAATCCGAAATCCGACGCCAAGCCGTTCGACTGCAAGCTCGACCCGTTGCCGGCGGTGGCATTGAAGCAGGCATGAGCGAGGCGTCCACGGCCCGGGGGGCGTTGGCATGGGCAATGCTGGCCGTGCCGGCGTTGTTGCTCGCCGCTTGCGCGCGCGGGCCCGCGCCGGTGGCTTTCCATGCCGACGGTTATCCGACCAAGCTCAGCGACTGGAACGTGGTCTATCGCGATGGCGACAGGCTGGCCTTGAACGCGCGCGTGGTCCCGTTCGACCTCAACACGCCCCTGTTCAGCGACTACGCGCACAAGTTGCGCACGATGTGGATGCCCGAAGGCGCGTCCGCGCGCTACGAGCCACGCGAAGCCTTCGACTTCCCGGTCGGGACCATCCTCAGCAAGACCTTCTTCTATCCCGTGGCCGCCGGCGAAAACGGAGTCGCGCGCACCGACGACACCTCGCGCGACCATGCCGGCGAGGGATTGGACCTGCGCAACGTGCGCATGATCGAAACCCGGCTGCTGGTGCATCGCCAGCAGGGTTGGGTCGCGCTCGCCTACGTCTGGAACGCTGCGCAGACCGAGGCGACGCTGGAACGCACCGGCGCCAGCGTGCCGCTGCAACTGGTCGCCGCCGACGGCAGCCGCGAACCCTTCACCTACCAGGTGCCGGACCAGAACCAGTGCGCCGGCTGCCACGCCAGCAACAACACCACCCGCGTGATCAAGCCGCTGGGACCGAAGGCGCGGCACCTCAACAAGGATTACGCCTACGCCAGCGGCAGCGAGAACCAGCTCGCGCACCTGGTGGAACTCGGCTACCTGCGCGACGTGCCGGCGCGCGGCGTTCCGCGCAACGCCGACTGGCGCGACGCCGCGAACGCCAGCCTCGATGGCCGCGCACGCGCCTACCTCGACATCAATTGCGGCCATTGCCACAACCCCGAGGGTCCGGCCGACACCTCGGGCCTGTGGCTGGATTCGTTCGACCAGGACCCGCGCCACCTCGGCCTGTGCAAGCCGCCGGTCGCGGCCGGGCAGGGAACCGGCGGCCATCGCTTCGGCATCGTGCCCGGGCAGGCCGACGAATCGATCCTGACCTACCGGATCGACAGCGACGACCCCGGGGTGATGATGCCGGAGCTCGGGCGCGACGTGGTCCACCGCGAAGGGGTACAACTGATCCGCGACTGGATCGCCGCGATGCAGGGCAATTGCGATCCGCAAGAATCCGCCACGATGCCGATGTAATCCGTTCCACCCGAAAACGCCTAGCGAAGGGGAGCCGCCATGACGTTCAAGACCCGGAAACTCGCCACCAGCCTGCGCCGCGCGATCTTCGCGGCCGCCACCCTGTCCGCCACCGGCGCGGCGTTCGCGCAAGAGGCGCCGCAACCCGCGGCCGACGTCGCCAGGGACGCGGCGACGCTGGACACGATCACGGTCACCGCGCAGAGCCGCGAACAGCAGTTGCAGGACGTCCCGATCGCGTTGCAGGTGGTGAACAAGGCCTTGCTCGACGACGTCGAGGCCGAGGACCTCAGTGACATCGATTCCTTCGTTCCAGGACTGGTGATCGATGGCGTGCAGCCGACCCAGCCGACCTTCGGCCTGCGCGGCATCAGCACCGATGACTTCGGCATCGGCACCGATCCGGCGGTGGGCATCTACGTCGATGGCGTTTACGGCGGGCGCGGCGGCGGCGTGCTGCTGCCCTTCCTCGACGTGGAACGGATCGAAGTGCTCAAGGGCCCGCAGGGCACGCTGTTCGGGCGCAATACCGCGGCCGGCGCGATCTCGCTGATCACGCGCCGCCCGCAGGACCAGGTCGAGGCGCGAGGCCGCGTGCGGATCGGCGATTACGGCAAGCGCTACGCGGACGCGATGTGGAACATCCCCACCGGCGACAACTCCGCGCTGCGCATCAATGCGCTGATCAACCACAGCGACGGCTGGGTCCAGGACGGCGCCACCGGCAAGGACCTGGGCGGGGAGAATTCATGGGCCTCGCGCGTCGCCTGGCAGGTGCATTTCGACGATGCCACCACCGCGTTGCTGAGCTGGGACCACGAGAGCCTGGACCAGAACGGGCGGGTCACCACCGGCATCGTGCCGCTGCCGCCGTTCCCGATGCGGCCGCCCTCGCCGGCGACGCCCGACGAATACCTCGACCCGCGCAAGCTGCAGACTTTCAGCGACACGCCCAGCGCCGAATGGCGCACGTTCGACGGCGTCACCGCGATCATCGATCACGCGTTCGGCTGGGGCACGCTGACCTCGACCACGTCGTGGCGCCAGTACGATTCGCTCAACCACACCGAAGAGGACGGCACCAACCGCGCCGACCTCTACGTCGATTCGCAGAATACCGAGGGCAACAGGAGCCTCTACCAAGAGTTCAAGCTCGCCGGCAACAACGAGCGCTTCGACTGGGTGGCGGGCACCAGCTACTTCGACGAGGACGCGCACCAGACCAGCGAGGTCAACACCAATACGACCACCATCGGAAACATCCTGGCGAACCAGGGGTTCGCGGCGCCGCCAGGCTTTCCTTATGCCCCGGAAGGCACGCCATTGTTGTTCGTCATGTCGCAGATCGGCGAGGCCAACGGCCTGCCGTCGCTGCTCGGTCATTCGTGGAACGAAGTCTTCTACAACACGCTCAAGACCAGGTCCTATGCGGCTTTCGGCGACGTGATCTGGCACGCGACCGACAAGCTCAACCTCACCTTCGGCCTGCGCTACACGCACGACCAGAAGGACTTCACCTGGCTCAACGGGCCACGCACTGCCACCACGTTCGATCCGGTGTTGAATGCGTATCTGAATGCCGGCATTCCGCAGATGTTCCTCGGAGGCCTCCCGCCCGAAATCGCGGACCAGATCATGTACGCCCTCACCACCTCGGTGGCGTTCATCGATCCGCCGGCGGTCGTGAACAAGGGCATCACCAACCGCGCCTCGAAGGCGTGGAACGACCTCAGCCCGCGCTTCGTCGTCGACTACCACTTCAACGACCACACCATGGGCTTCGCGTCGCTGGCCAAGGGCTACAAGGCCGGCGGCTACAACGCGCTGCAGATCGGGCCGGCGTTCGACAACGAGGAAGTGTGGAACCTGGAAACCGGCATCAAGCAGTCGTTCGGACCCTTCGCCTACAACGCCTCGCTGTTCTACTACCGCTACGACAACCGCCAGTCGGTGCGCCTGATCGACCCGGATCCGACCAACCCGACCGACATCCCGCGCTTCGTCATCGACACCGGCAACCTCAAGGCCTGGGGCGCGGACTTCGACGCGGTGTGGAAGGTGACCGACGCGTTCCGCCTGGACATGGCCGCCGAGTGGATCGATTCCACCTACCGCGACTACACCACGCCCGAAGGCGTCAACCTGGACGGGCAGCCGACCGGCGAGCCGAATTTCTCTGCGTCGCTCGGCGCCAGCTACCGCTTCGACCTCGGCGACGGCGGCGCGCTGCGCCTGTCCGCGCGCCACGCCTACCGCGGCAAGTCGCGCTGCAACGAAGGCTCCAGCCTGCAGGGCAACTGCGGCATCAGCGACCTGCTGAACGTGGGCGAAGCCCAGGAACGCACCGACCTGCGCCTGGCGTGGACTTCCGTCAACGGCCTGTGGGAAGTGGCCGCCTACGGCAACAACGTGTTCGACAACCGCTACGTCACCGGCCTGAACACCTACGGCAAGGACGTACTCGGCGTGGTCGGCGCCACGGTCAGCGAACCGCGCACCTACGGCGTGGAATTGACGGTCCGCTACTGACCGCGGGCCAGCCGGATGCGGCCGCGGTTCCGCCGCGGCCGCGTTCCGGTCATGCTTGGCGCATGCCCAAGCGACTTGGCGGCGTCGCCGTCGACTTCAACCAGCAACCACTCGCTGCCTTGCCGGGCATCGGTCCGCGTGTCGCGGGGAAATTCGCCGCGCGCGGCCTGGAAACCCTGCAGGACCTGTGGCTGTGGCTGCCGCGCGGCTACGAGGACCGCACCGCGCTGACGCCGATCCGCGCGTTGCAGGCCGGCGTCTCCGCGCAGGTGCAGGGCAGGGTCGAGGCGGTGGAACGCGGATTCCGCTACCGCCCGCAGTTGCGCGTCGCCATCGGCGACGATTCGCGATCCACCCTGGTGCTGCGCTTCTTCCATTTCCGCGCGCAGCAGGTCGCGCAATTCGCGCCCGGCGCGATCGTGCGCTGCTTCGGCACGCCGCGGCCCGGCGCGCACGGGCTGGAGATGGTGCACCCGAGCTATCGCGTGCTCGATGCCGACGAACATCCGCTGGGCGATGCGCTCGATCCCGTCTATCCCCCGGTGGAAGGCATCGGCCCGGCGACCTTGCGCAAGCTGGTTGGGCTCGCGCTGGATCGATTGCCCGATGCGGCCTCGCTCGAACTTCTTCCGCCGGAATTGCTCGCCGGTTTCGGCTTGCCGGGATTGCGCGAATCGCTGCTTGTGCTGCATCGGCCACCGCGCGATGCCGACGTGCCCGCATTGCACGCCGGCACGCATCCGGCGCAACGGCGCCTCGCGCTGGAGGAACTGCTCGCGCACCAGCTCGGCCTGCGCCGTCGTCGAATCGCGATGCAGCGCCGCGCTTCGCCCGCGCTGGATGCGAAGGGAAGGTTGGTCGAAAAGCTGCGCAAATCCCTGCCGTTCGACTTGACGGCGGCGCAGAATCGCGTGTTCGGCGAAGTGCGCGGCGATCTCGCGCGCGCGCATCCGATGTTGCGGCTGGTGCAGGGCGATGTCGGCAGCGGCAAGACCGTGGTCGCGGCGATGGCCGCGCTGCAGGCGATCGAATGCGGAAAACAGGCCGCGTTGATGGCGCCGACCGAATTGCTCGCCGAGCAGCATCTCGCGAACCTGAAATCTTGGCTGGAACCGCTCGGCATCAATGTCGGCTGGCTGGCCGGCAAGGTCGGTGGCAAGGCGCGTGCGCAAGTGCTCGCCGATGCCGCGTCCGGCGATGCGCAGCTACTGGTCGGCACGCACGCGCTGATGCAGGAGGGCGTGGAATTCCACGACCTCGCGCTCGCCATCGTCGACGAGCAACACCGCTTCGGCGTGCACCAACGCCTTGCGCTGCGCGACAAGGGCGGTGCGGGGAACCGCGTACCGCACCAACTCGTCATGACCGCGACCCCGATCCCGCGCACGCTGGCGATGAGCGCCTACGCCGACCTCGACGTATCGTCCATCGACGAACTTCCGCCGGGGCGCACGCCGGTGCAGACCGTGGTGCTCAGCGGCGAACGCCGGCCGGAACTGGTGGAACGCATCCGCGCCGCCTGCGCCGAAGGGCGGCAGGCGTACTGGGTGTGCACCGTCATCGACGATTCCGACGAAGTCGTCGCGCAGGCCGCGCAAACCACCTACGAAAGCCTGGTCGCTGCGCTGCCGGAATTGCGCGTCGGGCTGGTGCACGGGCGCATGAAGCCGGCCGAGAAGCAGATGGTGATGCGCGCGTTCAAGCAGGGCGACATCCACCTGCTGGTCGCGACCACGGTGATCGAGGTCGGCGTCGACGTGGCCAACGCCTCGCTGATGATCGTCGAGAACGCGGAACGCCTCGGCCTCGCGCAATTGCACCAGTTGCGCGGGCGGGTGGGGCGCGGCAGCGCGCGTTCGAGCTGCGTGCTGCTGTACCAGCCGCCGCTGTCGGCGATGGCGAAGCAAAGGCTTGAAACCCTGCGCGAGACCAACGACGGCTTCCGCATCGCGGAAAAGGACCTGCAACTGCGCGGCCCAGGCGAACTGCTCGGCACCCGCCAGACCGGGCTCGCCGCATTCCGCGTCGCCGACCTCGCGCGCGACGCCGACCTGTTGCCGCAGGTGCGCGCCATCGCCGAACGCCTGCTCGCGGATTCGCCGGCGCTCGCGGATCGGGTCATCGCGCGATGGGTTGGCGCGTCCGCACGCTATGCTTCTGCGTGATCGCTTCCGCCGTCATCCCGGCGCAAGCCGGGATCCATTTTGATCTTCATCATCGGCGCGAAAGTCAAAATGGATTCCCGCTTTCGCGGGAATGACGAGCAAAAACCCACCGTTTCCTGATTGCGATTCGACAAATGACCGACAAGATCCCGCTCTACATCGACACCGACCCCGGCGTGGACGACGCGCTGGCCATCCTGATGGCGTTCGATTCCTCGGCGCACGAAGTGGTCGGGCTCGGCATCGCCGCCGGAAACGTCGGGCTCGAGCACACCGTCCGCAACGCGCTGAAGTTGTGCGAGGTCGCGAACCGCAACGACGTTCCGGTGTTCGCCGGTTGTCCCGCCCCATTGCTGCATGCCGCGCCGGATGCGGCCAACGTGCACGGCAACGACGGTTTCGGCGATGTCGGCTACGCGCCGGCCCCGCGCGATGCCGATGCCGAACACGCGGCGCTGGCGCTGCTGCGGCTTTCGCACGAACATGCCGGCAAGCTGCTGCTGGTGGCGCTGGGGCCATTGACCAACATCGCCCTGGCCTTGCAGCTCGATCCGAGCCTGCCGGAGCGCATCGGCCGCTTCGTGGTCATGGGCGGCGCGGTCACTGGCCACGGCAACATCACCCCGGTGGCCGAGTTCAATGTCTATTTCGACCCGGAAGCCGCGCACGTGGTCTTCACCGGTTTCCCGCGATTCGACCTCAGCGACTGGGAAGCGACCATGCGCCATGGTTTCGCCCACGCGGGGATCGATGCCTGGGTCGCGGCCGATTCGCCGCGCGCAAGGTTTTACGATGGCATTTCGGCGCATACCCGGCGCTGGGCGGCGCAACGGCGCGGCGAACTGTGGCATTCGGCCGATGCGCTGGCGATGGCCTGGGCCCTGGCCCCGGAAGGTGCGAGCCGGGTCGAGGAACGCCCGGTCGCCGTCGACCTGGCGCACGGCGCGGCCCGCGGCCTGACCGCGGTGGACTGGGACCGGCGTTTCGGGGCGGCCGACAACGCCCGGATCCTGCTGGACTACGACCAGGCCGCGTTCGAGGCCCGGGTGCGGGCGGCGCTCGCCGCCGATTGAAGGCCGCGGGGCCGGATTTGCCTTGGCCGGCGCAGGCCCCTACAATGCCCGGCTCTCCCGCTCTAGTTCCGGTGCCGCCATGAAGGCCGACATCCATCCCGATTACCATGACGTCGTGTTTCAGGACGTCACCTCGGACTTCAAGTTCCTGACCCGCTCGACCCTTGGCAGCAAGGAGACGATCAAGTGGGAAGACGGCAACGAGTATCCGTTGATCAAGGTCGAAATCTCCTCGGCCACGCATCCGTTCTATACCGGCCAGAACCGCGTGCTCGACACCGCCGGCCGCATCGACAAGTTCAAGAAGCGCTACGCCGCCAAATAAGCCCGGCGCTTCCACCGGCAATGCCCCAGACGGCCGCGAAAGCGGCCGTCGGCGCGTCCGGGCTACGGTTCCAAACGCGCGTTTGGCCTATGCGATAATCCGGGGCTTACGCGACGCACCCCCACCGCGTCGTCGAGGAGAGTGCGCCCGTGTCCGAATCGAAAGACGTCACCCTGGCTGCCGGGGACAAGTCCGTCGTCCTGCCGGTGATCCGGCCCACGCTCGGCAACGACTGCATCGACATCGCCAAGCTGCCGAAGGAAACCGGCTGCTTCACCTACGACAACGGCTTCACCGCGACCGCGGCCTGTCGTTCGGCCATCACCTACATCGATGGCGACGCCGGCGTGCTGATGTACCGCGGCTACCCGATCGAGCAACTGGCCAAGCAGTCGAATTTCGTCGAAGTCGCCTACCTGCTGATGCACGGCGAACTGCCGAAGCAGGATGAACTCGCGAAGTTCGAGGGCGACATCACCCACCACACGATGCTGCACGAGGCGTTCAAGAACTTCCTCGACGGCTTCCGCCACGATGCGCACCCGATGGCGATGCTGATGGGCATGGTCGGCTCGATGGCGAGCTTCTACCACAACAACCTGGATTACGAGGATCCGGCGGAGCGACGCCTCGCCGCGATCCGCCTGATCGCCAAGGTGCCGACGATCGCCGCCGCCTGCTACCGCTATTCCATCGGCTGGCCGCTGCGTTACCCGCGCAACAACCTCGAATACGTGACCCGCTTCCTGCACATGATGAAGGAAGTGCCGAGCGAGCCGCTGGAACTCAATCCGGTCGCGGCCAAGGCGCTGGACCTGCTGTTCATCCTGCACGCCGACCACGAGCAGAACGCCTCGACCTCGACCGTGCGCCTGGTCGGTTCCACCGGCGCGAATCCCTACGCCTGCGTCGCCGCCGGCGTGGCCGCGCTGTGGGGCCCCGCGCACGGCGGCGCCAACGAGGCGGTGCTGAAGATGCTCGGCGAGATCGGCCGCCCGGAGAACGTGCAGTCGGCGGTCGACAAGGCCAAGGACAAGGAATCGGGCTTCCGCCTGATGGGCTTCGGCCACCGCGTGTACAAGAACTTCGACCCGCGCGCGAAGATCATCCGCGAGATGACCTACAAGGTGCTGGACGAACTGGGCGTCAACGATCCGCTGCTGGACGTGGCGATCAAGCTCGAGGAAGCGGCGCTGAAGGACGAGTACTTCATCCAGCGCAAGCTCTACCCGAACGTGGATTTCTACAGCGGCATCATCTACAAGGCGCTCGGCATCCCGACCGAGATGTTCACGGTGATGTTCGCCATCGCGCGCACCGCCGGCTGGGTCAGCCACTGGCTGGAGCAGCAGGCCGACCCGGAGAACAAGATCGGCCGCCCGCGCCAGGTCTACACCGGCGCCACCGAGCGCGATTACGTGGCGATCGGCAAGCGCTGAGCCGACAAGTCGCCGTGAACGAAAAAAGCCCCGCGATGCGGGGCTTTTTGTTTGCAGGATGTTGGATCGGTGGGACTACCGTCTTGGTTTAAACGAATTGTTAGGTGGCATTGGAGTCAATCCGGATTCCGGAGATAACGCCAAATCAAAAATATCGCGAGTATCGGTGGGAGACCGACAATTAACGCCTTAAACAGCAAAGTCGTATCGCTTTGGATTACATAGAAATAGATTCCGTGTCCGTTGCGATATTTCGCCCATTGCCAAGCCTCAAATGCAGCAAAAGCAAGCGAGATACTGACCACTCCAAAGGCTCTATTTGAAGACCGTCCAGACTGTTTACTCATGCCGCGTAACGCCTAAGAAACCCCGAAAGTGGGGTGTGTCCTGGATTCTCTGTCGAAGTAATCAACGCCGTCAAATCGGCTTCCCCATTGCAAACAAGTGCTTGTCGTGACGGCGGGTTGCAACAAAAAAGCCCCGCATCGCAGGGCTTTTTGTTGGCCGGCGGCCGGCCATTGCGTACCATCGCGGCATGCGCGAGGCCGAGTTCCCGCAGATCGACAAGAGCATCGTCGCCGACGACGGCGATGCCTTCACCTTCTGCTCCACCTGCGCGTTCTCGCGCGCTTGCCTGTCGCAGGGCATGGACAAGGCCTCGCTCCGCGACCTGCACATGCTGGTGGAACACGTCGGCCCGCTGCACGCCGGCGATCATGTCTTCCGCGCGGGCGATCCGTTCGAGGCCATCGCCGCGGTGCGCGCCGGCACGGTCAAGACCTACACGATTGACCGCGACGGCCGCGAGCACGTGCTCGGCTTCCACCTGCCGGGCGAGGTGATCGGCCTCGATGCCATCGACGGCGACCGCTACCCCTGCGATGCCATCGCGCTGGACACCGTCACCCTGTGCCGGTTCTCGTTCCCGCGCATCTCGATGCTGGCCGCGCGCCTGCCGGGCCTGCAGCAGACCCTGTTCAAGCTGCTCAGCCGCGACATCGGCACCGCCTCGGTGCTGGCCGGGGACTGGTCCGCGGACGAACGCATGGCCGCGTTCCTGCTCGGCCTGTCGCGGCGGCTGGCGGCGCGCGGGTTCTCGGCCCGGCACTTCCAGCTGACCATGGGCCGCGCCGACATCGCCAATTACCTGCGGCTGGCCCCGGAAACGGTCAGCCGCGTGCTCAAGCGATTCCAGGACGAAGGCCTGATCCGGGTCGACCGCCGCGAAGTGGAACTGGTCGCACCGGACGCGCTCCTCGCCGTCGCCGGGGCGATGCTTCGGGATTGAGCCGGGCGCGGCGACAGCCGCGCGCTTGATCCAGGTCAGGGAAGCCGGCGTCGGGGCCGCGCAAGATCCGGGCATTCCACCCCGGGGATCGCCGCATGGATACCACCCGCAGGCTCTGGCTCGGCCTGGCCGCATTGATGCTCGCCGGTTTCGGCGTATTGCTGTGGATGGGATGGGACATCCACCTGCAGGCGCCGCCCATTCCCGAGCGCGTGGTCAGCGACCGCGGCGAGGTGATCTACACCCGCGCCGACATCGAGCAAGGCCGCCGCGTCTGGCAGAGCATCGGCGGACAGCAGCTCGGCTCGATCTGGGGCCACGGCGCGCTGGTCGCGCCGGACTGGTCCGCGGACTGGCTGCATCGCGAGGCCGAGGCGATGCTCGACCTCGGCAGCCGTGCCGACAACGGCATGACCTATGCCGCGCTCGATTCGGCCGCGCAGGCCGCCGAACAGGCCAAATTGAAACCGTTGATGCGGACCAACACCTACGACCCGGCGAGCGGCGACCTGATGGTCGGCGAGCGCCGCGCGCAGGCGATCGCGCAAGTGGCGGCGCACTACGAAAGCCTGTTCTCGAACGATCCGGCGACGGCGAAGCTGCGCGAAGGCTACGCCATGCGCGAGGACACGATTCCCGACGCGACGCATCGCCGCGAATTGACCGCGTTCTTCTTCTGGTCGGCGTGGGCGACGACCACGCAGCGCCCGAACGATGCCAAGACCTACACCAGTAACTGGCCGTACGAACCGCTGGTGGGCAACGCGCCAACCTCGAGCGCGTTCATGTGGACGATGTTCAGCATCCTGTTCATGATCGCCGGCATCGGCCTGCTCGCCTGGCATTACGCGGTCTGGCATCGCAAGGAAGAGCACGTCGAACCGCCGGCGCGCGATCCGCTCGCCGCGATCGTGGTGACGCCGTCGATGCGCGCCACCGCGAAGTATTTCTGGCTGGTGCTGGCGCTGTTCCTGGTGCAGATCCTGCTCGGCGCGACCACCGCGCACTACCAGGTGGAAGGGCAGCAGGCCTACGGCTTCGCCATTTCGCAATACCTGCCGTATTCGCTGACGCGCAGCTGGCACACGCAGCTGGCGGTGCTGTGGATCGCCACCGCGTGGCTCGCCACCGGCCTGTACATCGGTCCGGCGGTGTCCGGGCACGAACCGAAGTTCCAGCGCCTCGGCGTCAACTTCCTGTTCTGCTGCCTGCTGGTGATCGTCGTCGGCGCCTTCACCGGGCAATGGTTCGCGGTGATGCAGAAGATGGGCCTGCAGTACAACTTCTGGTTCGGCCACCAGGGCTGGGAATACACCGACATCGGCCGCTTCTGGCAGATCTTCCTGTTCGTCGGCCTGTTGCTGTGGCTGCTATTGGTAGGTCGTGCGCTGTGGCCGGCGTTGCGGCGCAAGGACGAGATCTCCTCGATCGTCGGCCTGCTGTTCCTGTCCACCGTCGCCATCGCGCTGCTGTACGCGGCCGGGCTGATGTGGGGCGAGAACACACATCTCTCCACCGTCGAATACTGGCGCTGGTGGGTGGTGCACCTGTGGGTCGAAGGCTTCTTCGAAGTGTTCGCGGTCGCGGTGATGAGCTTCCTGTTCGTCAAGCTCGGGCTGGTGCGCGGGCGCACCGCGACGGTGAACGTGCTGTTCGCGACCATCGTGTTCATGGCCGGCGGCATCCTCGGCACGTTCCACCACCTCTATTTCGCCGGAACCACCACCGGCGTGATCGCGCTCGGCGCGAGCATTTCCGCGCTGGAAGTCGTGCCGCTGGCGCTGATCGGCATGGAGGCCTACGAGACCTGGCGCCACGGCCGCGCGACGCCGTGGATGCAGCGCTACCGCTGGCCGATCATGTTCTTCCTCGCGGTGAGCTTCTGGAACCTCGTCGGCGCCGGCCTGTTCGGCTTCCTCATCAACACGCCGCTGGCGCTGTACTACATGCAGGGACTGAACCTCACGCCGCTGCACGGCCATACCGCGCTGTTCGGCGTGTACGGCATGCTCGGCATCGGCCTGATGCTGTTCTGCCTGCGTGGATTGAAGCCGGAGGCGAAGTGGCCCGAAGGCCTGCTGCGCGGCGGTTTCTGGTGCCTGAACATCGGCCTGGTGCTGATGGCGCTGCTGACCCTGCTGCCGATGGGCGTGCTGCAGCTGCAGGCGGCGCTGGAACACGGCTACTGGTACGCGCGTTCGGCCGAGTTCATGGGCCAGCCGCTGATCCACATGCTGGTGTGGATGCGCGTGCCGGGCGACACGCTGTTCGCGGTCGGTGCGTTGCTGGTGTCGCTGTTCGTGGCCTCGCTGTGGCTGGGCCGGCGCGGGCAGGGCTGAGGAGCAAGCCGTGGAATACGCCTTCGAACTGCCTTGCGCCATGCCCGACCTGTCGCCGCTGGATCACGCCATCGTCGGGCTGGATCCGGCCGCACTGGTCGATGTCGATGCAGGCGGTCGCACGCTCCGCATGGCCACCGTGCTGACCCGCGACGAGCTGTTGTCGTGCATGCAGGAAGCCGGATTGCAGGCCGATGCCGAACGCCTGCGCCAGCTGCCGTCGATGTGTTGCGGCGGTTGCAGCGGCTGACACGATGGACGCTCTGCCTTCGCCACGGTTCCTCGCGAACGCGCCGCACCGGCTGCTGTTCTTCATCGGCGCGGCCAACGTGCTGCTGGCGATGCTGTGGTGGGCCCTGTGGCTGGTCGATGCGCGCTGGCACGCGTTCGCGTTCCCGCAACCGCGCGTGTACGCCGGATGGCTGCATGCGGTGGTGATGCAGTACCAGGTGCTGGCACCGTTCATGTTCGGCTTCCTGCTCACCGTGTTCCCACGCTGGATGGGGCAACTGGAACTGCGGCGCAGGCATTACGTGCCGGTCGGGATCGGATTGTTCGGCGGGCAACTGCTGACCCTGGTCGGCGCGCTGGGGTTCGAACGCTGCCTGCATGCCGGCGCGGTGCTGACCCTGCTCGGATGGGCCTGCGGCTTGTTCCACCTGCTGCGCCTGGCATGGCTGGATCGCGGGCGCAACAAACACGCGCTGTCCTGCGCGGCGGCGATGTCGTTTGGGCTGTGCGGGTTCGCGCTGTACGCGGCCTTCCTGCACGTGCCCGATGCCCGGCTGCTGGAAGCGTCGATCAAGATCGGCACCTTCGGCCTGCTGCTGCCGGTGTACTTCACCGTCGCGCACCGCATGTTCCCGTTCTTCGCCGGCAACGTGGTGCGGGGCTACACGGCGTGGCGGCCGGAGTGGATGCTCGCCGCGTTCTGGGCATGCGCGCTCGCGCACCTCGCGATGGAACTGACGCAGGCATTGCGCTGGACGTGGTTGCCCGACCTCGGCCTGCTCGCGCTGTCCGTCGCATGGCTGTGGCGCAATTGGCCGCGCGGACCGATGCCGCGATTGTTGCGCGTGCTGTTCCTCGGCTATGCGTGGTTGCCGGTGGCGATGGCCCTGTACGCGGTGCAATCGCTGTTGCGCTTGGGCGGCATCGACATGCTCGGTCGCGCGCCGGCGCACGCGCTGTTCGTCGGCTTCTTCGGCAGCCTGCTTGTGGCGATGGTGACGCGCGTGACCCAGGGCCATTCCGGCCGGCCGCTGGTGTTCGGCGGCGTGGCGACATTCGCCTTCGTCGTCATCCAGTGCGTCTGCGTCATGCGCATCGTCGCCGAAGTCGTGCCCGATGCGCTCGCGTGGCAGGCCGCCGCCGCGATCGGCTGGCTGCTGGCGTTCCTGCCATGGGTACTGCGTTCGACCTGGATCTATCTCACGCCGCGCGCCGACGGCAAGCCGGGTTGATGCCCGCATGAACGACATGGCCGCGTTCTACCCGCAGATTCGCGAGGTACACATCCTCGCGGCATCGACGAGCGGCGGCCTGTTCGCGTTGCGCGGCGCCTGCGCGATCGCCGGCATGCGCTGGCCGCGCGCCGCGCCGGTGCGCTACGCGAGCTACGCCATCGACACCACGCTGCTGACCGCGGCGCTGATGCTGGTGACGATCCTGCCCGCGGCGATGTTCGCCAACCACTGGCTGACGGTGAAGCTGTGCTTCGTCGTCGCCTATGTCGCGCTGGGCATCGCGACGATGCGTGCCCGGCGGCGCGGCGTCCGCATGGCCTGTTACGTCGCGGCGCTGGTCGCGTTCGCGCTGGTGGTCGGCATCGCCCGCGCCCACCAGCCGCTGGGCTGGTTCGTTCGCTGGTTCGCTTGATCCAGGTCAATGCGCACAGGCGGCATGTGCGCGATCCTGTATTCGAAGACAACGAACCGCAGACGCCAGGACCGAGCCATGAACGAAACGCTGATCACCCCTTACGTCCGCACCCCGGACGCGATCGAGCTCGACGCCCACCATCCGGTGTGCGACGGATCCGACCGCATCGCGCAGGGCATCACCCGCAGCCTGCGCTTCCTCGCCGACACCTTCTTCGCCAAGCGCTACGGCAACCGCGCGATCGTGCTGGAAACGGTGGCGGCGGTGCCGGGCCTGGTCGGCGCGGCGATGATCCATCTCCGCTGCCTGCGCTGGATGCGCCACGACCACGGCTGGATCCGTGCGTTGATGGAGGAGGCCGAGAACGAGCGCATGCACCTGATGACCTTCATCGAGATCGCGCGCCCGAGCTGGCTGGAACGCGCGCTGGTGCTGGTCGCGCAGGCGGGATTCTTCACCTTCTTCCTGTTGCTGTACCTGCTGTCGCCACGCACCGCGCACCGGTTGGTGGGGTATTTCGAGGAACAGGCGGTGATCAGCTACAGCCAGTACCTGCAGGAGATCGATGCGGGACGGGTCGAGAACGTGCCGGCGCCGCAGATCGCGATCGATTACTGGCAGCTGCCGGCGGATGCGCGCCTGCGCGAGGTGGTGCTGGCGGTGCGCGCCGACGAAGCGGGGCACCGCGACGTCAACCACGGTTTCGCCGACGAGTTGCGTCCGGCGGTGGCGATGCGCGCGTACGAATGATGGGACGCGCGGTTCGCGCAAGAAAAAGCCCGCCAACCGGCGGGCTTCCTTTTGGCTGGCCTCCGCGAACGGGAATGGTGCCCCAGGCCGGGATCGAACCGGCACCGGCCGCTTATCTGGCGCTGACGGGATATAAATCCGCTGCTCTACCGATTGAGCTACTGGGGCGCGATCGTTGCGATCACGCCGGTATTCGGCAATGCGGGTGGAATCCGGTCATTTCGGGAACCATAGCACGCAGGTCGTCTGGGTCGAACATGCGGTCGGGGGCAGGCTCTACGAATTGCGGTGTCGTCTAGGGCAGGTCTCGATCCGCATCGACGAAAAAGCCCCGCATCGCGGGGCTTTTTCTTGCGGGGAAACCGCGACTCGCCCGTCGATCCGGCAGCGTCCCTTGGACCTTCAGGGTTTCTGGAAGACGACCTTGGTCAACGGGATTTCCTGTTGCAGGAATCCGGTGGTGTGCACATAGGTGACGTACTGCACCTGGCCGTTGCCGGTCGAAAACTCCGGATGCGCGAACGCGGCGTAGTTGTTGG
The DNA here is from genome assembly GCF_007556775.1 of Lysobacter lycopersici. GTDB lineage: Bacteria > Pseudomonadota > Gammaproteobacteria > Xanthomonadales > Xanthomonadaceae > Pseudoluteimonas > Pseudoluteimonas lycopersici. The sequence continues at coordinate 1,040,360 of NZ_CP041742.1, read as the reverse complement.
TGCCGTTCCAGCCCGGCTCGCCGGTGAAGAGCAACCCGGCATCCGACCACGGCCCCCACGGGTTGTCCGCCACCCGGTACCTGATGTTGTCGGTGAAGGGCTCCGCATAGATCGCCATGTAGGCGCCGAGGTAGGCGTTGTAGAAAACGCTGTTGCCCGCGGCGCCGCCCTGGAACACCGTGACCGCATCCGCCTCGTTCGCGCTCCAGCTGCCGTCGGCCGCGTAGTACCGCCATTGCGACTTGTCCAGCACGTTCGCCAGCGGCACGCGCCCGACATTGCACTCCATCACCACCCAGTCGGGAACGCACTTGTAGGAATACAGCATGTCGGCCACCACGACCGAGCCGCCGATGTATCCGCCATCGCCCTTGTCCCAGAGCAATTGCGGCATCGTCGAACCCGGATTCTGGATGGGACGCGTGACCTTCCCATCCGGCGTCATGACGGCGATGCCGGCCCCGACCGTCTTCCAGTCCGGCTGGCCGTTGATGCGCCGGATTTCGACGTAGAACAGCAGCAGGCGGTTGCGCGCTTCGTCCGGCACGACCTGCTGGGCCCACAACGCGAGCTCCGCGCCGCATGGCTTCGCCGTGCAGTGCGCCTTGTCGTGGGTGTAGTTGTACCTCGCCTCGGCCTGCGTGAGTGGCAGGAATTCGCGCGGCGCGCCGGTAGCGTCGACGAGGTCGTGGTCGAGCGTGATGCCGCCGGAGGCGTCGAGATTGGTGGTCCAGGCAAGCGAGTTGTCGTCCCAGAACTTGTTGCGCGCGCCCGGTACCGACATCGAGGTGTCGCCGAAGGTCCAGATGGATTTGCCCCTGAACAATGCGCTCTCGGCGTTGTCGCGCGCGTTGACCACCGGGTTCTGCAGCACGAGGCCGAGCGGCGTGACCGACTGCACCAGCGGTAATGGCGGCGCATCGTTGGTGCTGCCCGCGGCGAACGCGGGCGCCGCCGCCAGGGCGAGGATGGCGAGCGAAACCGAAAGCCTCGAAGCGTTTGCCGAAGCGGTCATGTGATCCCCCAGATCATGCGGCATGGGCGTGCCATCGGAATTATGCGCTTTTTGGCGCGGTCGTATTCCTGCTTCAGCGATTGCAATAACCCGCACTGTGCTTGATCGACGGCGCAATGAAAAAGCCCCGCAGTTCTGGGGTTTTCTTTTCACTGGTCGGAATTGGTAGGGCGGAACCTCCCGCAGGGAGATTCCGCCATGGCATCTGCGATCCGGGGGGGGGGAAGGCGGAATCCGCTTCGCGGGTTCCGCCCTACGGGTGTGCACCACGGAACTCGCGTCGACGAAAAAGCCCCGCACTGCGGGGCTTTTCCTTGCAACGAAGGATCATCGGTTACTGCTGCTTCGTCGCCAGCCAGCGGTCGACCTTGTCCTCCAGCACCGACAGCGGCAGCGATCCGTCCTTGAGGATCTCGGCGTGGAACTCGCGCGGATCGAACTTGTCGCCGAGCTGCGCCTTCGCCTTCTTCTTCAACTCCTGGATCTTCAGCTCGCCGATCTTGTACGCCGTCGCCTGCGACGGCCATGCGATGTAGCGCTCGGCCTCGGCGGTGGCATCGGTCTCGGACGCCGCGGAGTTGTCGAGCATGTACTTGATCACCTGCTCGCGGGTCCAGCCCTTGCTGTGCAGGCCGGTGTCGGTCACCAGCCGGATCGCGCGCCACAGCTCGTTCTGGTAATAACCGAACAGGTCGTAGGGCGTCTCGTACACGCCCAGGTCCTTGCCCAGCGATTCCGCGTACAGGCCCCAGCCCTCGACGTAGGCGGTGTTGCCGCCGAAGCGACGGAACGCCGGCAGGCCCTTCAGTTCCTGCTGCAACGCGAGCTGGAAGTGGTGGCCGGGGATCGCCTCGTGCAGGAACAGGTCCTCCGCGTCCCAGGTCTTGCGCGAGGGCAGGTCGTAGGTGTTGACGTAGAAGATGCCGGGGCGCGAACCGTCCTCGCTCGGGCTCTGGTATTCGCCGCCGGCCGCGGATTCGGCGCGGAACGCCTCGACCGGGCGGATCTCGAAGCCGGCCTTGGGCAGCAGCGAGAACTGCGCGGGCACGCCCTGCATGATCTTCGCCTCGAGCCCGCGGTAATAGGCGAGCAACGCGTCCTCCGACTTGAACTGGAACTGCTTGTCGCTGCGCATGAACTGGAAGAAATCCTGCAGCGAACCCTTGAAGCCGACCTGCTGCATCACCTCGCGGATCTCGCCGTGGATGCGCGCCACCTCGTCGAGGCCGATCTGGTGGATCTGCGCCGGGGTCAGGTCGGTGGTGGTGGTCGCGCGTACCTTGTAGGCGTACCAGGCATCGCCGTTCGGAAGCTGGTTCAGGCCGACGCTGTCGCGGGTCTTCGGCAGGTAGTCGTTGGCGATGAAATCGCGCAGCTTGCGGAACGCCGGCATCATCTGGTCGCCGATCATCGCCCGATACGCATCGGTCAGGCGCGCCTTGTCGGCGGCGCTGAAGTCCTTGGGCATGTTCGCGACCGGGCCCCAGAACAGCGTGTCCTCGGGCTTGTCCTTGATGATCGCGTCGTACTGCGGCACCACCTTCACCATCAGCGCCTTGGGCTGCACCACGCCGGCGGCGATGCCCGCCTGCATGTCGGCGATGATGCTGTCGACCAGCACCGGGATGCGGTTTCCGCGCGCCAGCCAGTTGTCGTAGTCCTTCACCGTCTTGAACGGCTGCGCGCCGGTGCCGTTGCCCAGTTGCGCGGCGAAGGTGGCGATGCTGCCCATCTGGTCGACCGGCAGCATCCAGTCCGGATACTGCTCGCCTTCCAGCGATTCCTTGGCGTCGTGCACGAAGATCTCGTAGCTGATCAGGTCCTGGCCGGTGAGGCCGTCGCTGCCGATGGCCTGCGCGCGGTTGAGCCAGTCCACGGTGAAGTCGTGCGACTGCTTGCGGAATTCGGCCGAATAGAAATCCGGCAGCTGGTCGTTGTAGCGATCGTCGCCCTGGAAGGTCGCCTGCAGCGGGTTGAACTTGAGCGTGGCTTCCCAGTAATCGGCGTAGAACTTGGCCAGTTGCGCGGCCTTGTCGGTTGCCGGCGCAGTCGCCATGGGCGCATCCGCGGCGCGCAGCGCGGGCGTGGCGAAGGATGCGAGCGCAGCGGCCAGCGCTGCGCAGAGGAGGGTGGACTTGGCGGCCATGTCGGTTCCGGTCGGGGCGAAACCGCTAGCCTCGCCGCGATGCCGCGCGCGGGCATGGGCCGAAGGTCATCACGGCCCCGGCGGCGTGGCCTCGATGCAGTGCGTGTCCGCCGACCCGACGCCGTTGTTCACTGCAACACGACCTGCCTGCGGTTGTCGTCCGAATCGGTATCCACCAGTTTGTTGTACGGATCGATGCCGGCCTCGTACGGCGCCTCGTCGACGACCACGGTGAAGGTCGTTTCGGGCCTGGTGACGTGCACCTTCCGCAGGTACAGCACCTTCTCGTCGTCTTCCTTGCCGTCGGCCGCGCGCGCGAACACGCCCACGTCCACCCATTCGTCCATGGCCTCGTCGCTGACCTTGCCCTTGCCGTCGGCGACGTGCTTGGTGGAGGTGACCTTCAGCGTGACCACGTATTTCCCGTCGGCGCGCTTCACCGCGGTCGCGTCGGTGGCGCGGTTCTCCCAGAACACGATGCGTTCGAACAGGTCGCGGATCAGCGGGTGGAACTTCGGGTCGGTGCCGGCGTAGAGGTCGGCCATGAAGTCGCGCGTTGTCGGGTAGGGCGGGCCCTTGAACGCCCACTTGCGCAGGAAGCCGGCGAGGATGCGGTCGAGCGTGTCCTCGCCGATCGCGTCCTTGAGCGCGTAGAACACCACCGAGCCTTTGTTGTAGTGGATGTACTGCTGGTTCTCGTTCAGCGCCAGCGGCTGCTCGGCCACGCGTTCCTGCGAACGCGCGGACAGGTACTTGTCCAGTTCGTACTTGAGGAACTTGCGCATGCGGTGCGGGCCGTATTCGTGCTCCATCACCATCAGCGCGGAATACTGCGCCAGCGATTCCGAGAGCATGGTCGAGCCCTGCACGTTGGCGCCGATCACCTGGTGCGCCCACCACTGGTGGCCGACTTCGTGCGCGGTGACGTAGAACGGCATGTCGATGTCGTCCTTGTCGCGCACGTCGGCGATGAAGCCGATCGCCTCCGAGAACGGGATGGTGTTGGCGAACGACTGCGCGAACGTCGCGTAGCCCGGGAACTCGAGGATGCGCAGCTGCCGGAACTGGTAGGGCGAGAAGCGCGTGGTGTAGTAGTCCAGCGACTTCTTCGCCGCGTCCATCATCCGGTCGACGTTGTAGGGATGCTTGCGGTCGTAGTAGATCTCCAGCGCGACGTCGTGCCAGCGGTCGCGCTTCACCTGCCAGTCGGCCGACAGCCACGAGAAGAACGGCAGCAGCTTCGCCTCGGACTTGTAGTGGTAGTAACGGCGGCCGTTGGCGGTCCATTCGCGCTGCAGGTAGCCCGGCGCCAGCGCGATCTGCCCGGCGCTGGTGGATACGGTGGTGTCGAAGTCGACCCAGTCGCGGTTCGGGCCGAGGTAGTTGTCGGTGTAGGCGGCGGTGTCGCCGATCGGGTTCATCCGCGGCTGTTCCGGCAATCCGTACTTGCGCCGGTCGTTGCGGTCCTGCAACTGCTGGCCCTGGTCGTAGCCGAACTGCGGCAGCGCGGCGAAGTTGTTGAAGAAGGTGCCGTCGTAGACCACCTGGGTATCGCCGCCGCCCAGCGGGAAGCCATGCGGGCGATAGGCGATGTCGTAGCCGAAGCGCAGCGTCGCGCCCGGCGCCAGCGGCGTGGACAGGCGATACAGCGTCACGCCGTTGGTGCGATCGTCCTTCGCCACGGCGTGGGCGGGGAAATCGAGCCGCGCGACCTCGGCGGTCGGGTCGATGGAGACGAACAACTCGGAGATCGGCGTGGTGCCCGCGTTGCGCATCGCGTAATCGCCGCGCACGCGGACGGTGCGCGTCTCCGGGAAGATGTCGACGTCGGCGTGGATCGCCTCGATCCTGGGCTGCGGCAGGTCCTTGTAGCGGCGATAGGTCTTCTCGTAGTCGGCGGCGCGCTGCTTGGCCAGGTCGCCGGGCACGTAATGGTTGAGGATGTTGGTGTTGTAGAAGATCCAGCCGCCGAGCGCGACGAAGGCGATCGCGCCGGCAATGGCGGACGCCAGCAGCGGGCCGTGGAAACGCTGGCGCAACTGCTTGAGGCGGTCGCGCCACTGCAGCGACGTGCCGCGCGGCCACAATGCCGCGGCCAGCGCCAGCAGCACCACGCAGAACGCGGCCCAGTACGCGCGGAACCACAGGTTCGGGCCGATGAAATGGCCCCAGCCGTTCATGTCGGAATAGGGCGTCGGGCTGGCCTTGCCGAAGTTGTACAGCGCATGGTCGAAATGCAGCATCGGCAGCGCGATGCGCGAGACCAGGTAGGCGATCATCAGCAGGTAGCCGAGGAACTTGTTGCCGCTGGCCACCTGCAGGAACACCGCCAGCGCCGCGATCAGCGCGAACGGGATAATGTCCAGCGCCGCCGACTGCAGGTACAGCAGCGGCTGCAGTTGCGTGTAGCCGTGCGCGAGCTGGTAACCCATCGCGAACAGCGTGCCGACCAGGTGGAACACCAGCACGATGCCGAGCAGCGCGGTCATCTTCGCCGCCAGCGGGATCCAGTCCGGCGTCGGATACGCGTCCGCGACCTCGGCGACGCCGGTGCCGCGTTCGCGCCAGACCAGTTCGCCGGCATAGAACGCGATGACGATGATCAGGAAGATGCCGATGCCGCCGTCGAGCATCGACTGCATGCGCGCCGTCACCGGATACACGTCGGTGCCGTACAGCAGCCCGCCCGAGCGGAAGGTGAAGAACAGCACGACCAGGCTCAGCAACAGCATGACCAACAGCGGCGCACCGAACAGCGCGTGGCGCAGGTCGAAGCGGAACTGCTGCCAGAACTGCGTCCAGCGCGCGGCGGCGCCATTGCGCAGGGATGCGGCGGGTAGCGCCAGCGGCGCGGGTGTGCGTTCCGTCGCGTCCTCGGCGACGGGCTTGCGTCGCCGGCGCAAGCGGAAGCCTTCGCGGTCGGCGCGGAACAGCGCGTATGCGCCCCACAACAGCAACGCGGTGATACCCAGCCACAGCGCGCGGTTGCCGAGCAGCAGGCCGGTCAGCGCCGGTAGCTGCGTGTTGAGCTGGTCGCTGGACCAGTAGCGGATGTGCTGGCTCACGGCGTTGCCGCCGGAGGGGTCGAGCAGCGCGCCGATCCAGCGCGTCTGCAGGTCGGCATTGAGCGCGTCCGATGCGTTCCACAGCACGAAGAACACGATCACGCCGATGTAGGTGTAAAGCATCGAGCGCGTCGCGGTCGCCAGCAGGAACAGCAGCGCCGACAGGAACAGCAGGTTCGGGATCACCAGCACGCCCAGGCCCCAGGCGTAGGCCGCCCACGGCGTCGGGCCCAGCCGCGCCTGGTCCAGCCACGGCATCTTGCTGCCCAGCCACATGCCCAGCACCACGAACAGCATCACCCCGAGGCTGGCGAGGAAGCCGCCGCCGAAGCGCCCCGCGAGGTAGGTGCCCTTGCGCATCGGCGTGGCGAAGAACAGTTCCGCCGTGCGTTGTTCGAAATCGCGCAGCGCGATGCCGCCGACGAAGATCGTGGTCAGCAGCGCGCTCATCACGCTCATCGCGCCCAGCACCACCACGGTGATCGCCGGCGCGTTGCGCATCACGTTGCCGACGCCGCCGCCGTAGCTGACGTTGTCGGACGCCAGCATCGCGAATCCGATCGCGCCGAACACCAGCGACACGATCCAGAACACGCCGTTGCGCAGCAGCAGGCGGCGTTCCATCCCCAGCAGGTGGCCCAGCATGGCTCAGGCCCCCGCGGCGGTGGCGGGCGCGGCCTTGCGCAGCTCGCCGAAGTACACGTCCTCCAGGTCGGCCGGCACCATTTCGAAGCCGGCATCGGGCGCCGCGTCGGCCAGCACGTGGATCACCGGCTGCCCCGCGACCAGGCGCGTGGACAGCACGGTCTGCGCCTGTTCGTAACCGGCCAGTTCGGCCTTGCCCACGGTCTTGCGCCAGACCCGGCCATCGAGCGCGCGGATGGTTTCGCGCGGTTCGCCGGCCAAGCGCACCTGGCCGCCGGCGATGATCGCCATGCGCGGGCACAGATCGGTCACGTCCTCGACGATATGCGTGGACAGGATCACGACCACGTTCTCGCCGACTTCGGCGAGCAGGTTGAGGAAGCGGTTGCGTTCGGCCGGATCGAGGCCGGCGGTCGGTTCGTCGACGATGATCAGCGACGGCTGCCCGATCAGCGCCTGCGCGATGCCGAAGCGCTGGCGCATGCCGCCCGAGAACGTGCCCAGCTTGCGCTTGCGCACCTGCCACAGGTTGACCTGCTGCAGCAGCGCCTCCACCAGCGCCCTGCGCTCGCCGCGCGCGGTCACGCCCTTGAGCACGGCGAAGTGGTCGAGCATCGCCTCGGCCGACACCTTCGGATAGACGCCGAATTCCTGCGGCAGGTAGCCGAGCCGGCGCCGCGCGGCGGTCTTGTCGGCGAGCATGTCGAGGTCGTCGAGGCGGATGCTGCCGCTGTCGGCGTCCTGCAGCGTGGCGATGGTGCGCATCAGCGTCGATTTCCCGGCGCCGTTCGGGCCGAGCAGGCCGAACATGCCTTTCGGAATATCGAGGTCGACGCTTTTCAGCGCCTGCACGCCATTGGCGTAGGTCTTGGACAGCTCGCGGATTTGCAGCACGGACGTTCCTCGCGGTGGATGCGCGGATCTTAGCAACCGGCCTGCATCGCCTTATGGCCCGGGAGTCCGGGTGACGAAAGTCATCACGGCCCGGGCGGCGCGGGCTCCATGTAGTGTTCGCCCGCGGCTTCGCACATCAATTCCTCGGCGCGCGCGTGGCCGAGGTAGTCGTGGATCCAGCGGCGCAACAGGTAAATCGCCGGGATCAACGCGATCGCAGCCAGCATCTTGTAGGCGTAGTTCACCGTGCTCACCGCGAGGAACAGGCCCATCGGCCAGTGCTGCGGGCCGATCACGAAGGCGATGTAGAGCACCACGAAACTATCGACCAGCTGCGACACCGCGGTGGAGCCGGTCGCGCGCAGCTACACCGCGCGTTCGCCGGTGGCGCGACGGATGCGGTGGAACACTGCGATGTCGATCAGCTGGCCGAGCATGAAGGCGACCAGCGAACCGGCGATGGTCCACAAGCCCTGGCCGAACACCGCGGAGAACGCGTCCTGGTAATTCGAAACGCCTTGTGATTGAGCGGCGGCCACCCACCAGCCCGCGGGCTTGAGCCAGATCGCGATGAAGGCGAAGGCGAAGCCGAACGCGATCAGCGCCGCCGCGGTCCACGAGATCAACCGCACGCCGCGGCGCCCGTAGTATTCGTTCACCACGTCGGTGAACACGAACACGAACGGCCACAGCAGGGTGCCGGCGGTGAAGTTGAGCGAACCGCTCTGGCCGAACAGGTTCCACTGCAGCGGCGCGATGCCGAGCGTGTCTTCGAGCGCGAAGATCTTGACCCCGATGAATTCGGCGAGCACCGCGTTGACGCAGAAGAAGCAGGCGAGCAGCACGAAGACCTTGGTCGCGCGGTCCTCGAGCACGGGCAGGCTCATGCCTTCGGTCCCGGTGGTGTGAACGGGATCGATTCGGGCGACACCGCGCCGCCGGAGATGATGAAACGCATCGCCTCGTCCACGCTCCAGTCGGTGGGCGTCACCAGTTCCACCGGCACGATCTCGAGGTAGCCCGAGGTCGGGTTGGGCGTGGTCGGCACGTACACCGCGGCGAGTTCGCGGCCGGTGCCCTGTTCGCGGATCACGCGGGTGACGAAGCCCACCGATTTCATTTCCTTGTGCGGGAAATCGATCAGCACCACGCGCTGCGCGCCGTCGGGCTGCGTCTGCAGGATGTCGAGCAGTTGCCGCGCGCTGCCGTACACCGTGCTCGCCAGCGGCACCCGCGCGACCAGCGATTCGAACCAGCGGATCGCGCGCTGGCCGACCACGCGCCGCGCCAGCCAACCGGCGAAGAGGATCACGACGATCGTGGCCAGCAGCGCGAGCGCGGCCATCACCCACGACTGCGCCAGCCACGCCAGCGAGGGCGAACCCGCGGCGAGGCCGTTGAGCAGCGGTTCCACCAGCGGGCGCCCGGTATTCGACAGCAGCACGAACACGAACTTCACCACCACCCAGGTCAGCCACACCGGCAACAGGGTGAGCAGGCCGGTGAGGAACAGGCGGCGCAGGCGGGGTTCGGTGGGGGAAGGCATCAGGGGGTCAGGTCGCGGACGAGGCGGAAGCCGACGTCATCGTAACCACGCGTCGCATCGAGCGGGCGGTTTTTGTCGCCGCCTCGCCAGCTCGTCCCGACCACGCCGCGCGCCTCGGTCCAGTCGGAGACGCGCTTGCCCGGACCCGCGGGAGCGCCCTGCAATTCGTCGCCACGCGGCAGGCGGTAGCGTTCGCCGGTCTGCTTCTGCAGCCACTGCACGTAAGCGATGGCATCGGCATGCGACACGCACACCACCGGATCGTTCGGCGATTGTTCGAAACCGGGCGCTTGCCAGTCGCGCGGCTTGACGATGCGCAGCAGCGAAGCGCGTTCGCGGCACAGCGCGGGCGAGCGCGACGTCGCCTTGGCGAAGCGCTGGTAGTCGTCGCGGCTGACCGGGTGTTGCGCGATGCCGATCAGCGCATCGCCGCGTTGCACGATCTCCATGCCGCCGAACGGGCCCGGCAATACGTCGCCGACTTTCGGCATGGCATCGATCCGCGCCGAGATCGAAGCGAGTTGCGAACTTGGCAGGCGCACGCCATGGGCGAAGGCGAGCAGGCGCTGCACGCCGTCCTCGTCGCGCGCGGCGAGCGCGGTTTCGACGGATCCGGCGAACGCGCTGCCGAGCTGGCGCCGCAAGCTCCGCGTCGCGTCGTCGGTCCGGGGCTGGGCGATGCGCGCGGCGATCGCGTCGGCGCGGTCGACCGCATCCTTCGCGCGGTCCAGCTTTCCGTCCCGCAACGCATCCACCGCCTGTGCGGAAAGCGCGTCGACGACCTTGCCGCCGGCGACGCCGAGGCGCGGGTGCGCGGCGTCGGCATGCCAGGCCGCGAGCAGGCTGTCGTAGGCGTTGTCGTCGCGCGGCGAGGTCACCCGGCCCGAGCGCAATTGCGAATCCAGCGCGAACAGCCAGCGTTCGGCCGGCGATTCGGGTAGCGGCCGGAACAGCGGTTCGCTGTCCTCGCCGACGATGGCGCCGTGGCCAAGCGGCACGTCCGGCGCCGGCAATCCGGCGGCGGCGTCGGTGGAAGTGGGGACGTTCTCGTCGAGGTTCGCGCGCCACAGCCCGAGCGCCTGCCATGCGCCGAATCCCAGGGCCACGACCAGCGCCAGTGCCACGAGCGTGCGCCACGGGCGGAAATTCGCGCGGAACGCGGCGAACACGTCGCCCACGTCGCTGCGCAGGCCGGTCGCCGGCTGGGGGACGTCGGCCAGCGCCTCGCGCATCTGCCGCGCGTCGGCGAAGCGCTTGTCCGGCGATTTCGCCAGCGCGCGGTCGAAGAAGCGCTGCCAGTGGCGATAGCGCGCGGGCAATCGCGGGATCGGTTTCTGCACGTGCTGCAGCGCCATCGACAACGCATCGCCGGCGACGTAGGGCAGGCGGCCGGTGAGTTTTTCCCAACCGAGCACGCCGACGCTATAGAGGTCCGCGCGCGGATCGACCGCTTCGCCGCGCGCCTGTTCCGGCGGCATGTAGGCGGTGCTGCCGACCGCGAAGCCGGCGTGGGTCACGCGCGAGCCGTAGCCGCGGCGCTGGGCGATGCCGAAATCGGTGAGCAGCGGTCGGTCGCCGTCGTCGAACATCACGTTTTCCGGCTTGACGTCACGGTGCACGACGCCGCGTCCGTGCGCGTATTCGAGCGCGTCGAGCAGCGAGCGCAGGATGTGGCGCACGGCGTCTTCGTTGCCGGTGTAGTCGCGCTGGCCGAGGTGGCCGCGGGCGAGGTAGGGCATGGTGAACCACGGCAGGCCGTCGCCGCTGCGGCCGACGTCGTGGATGCCGACGATGTTCGGGTGGCGCAGCCGGGCAATCGTGCGGGTTTCGTTTTCGAAGCGGCGGCGGCTGACTTCGTCGGACAGCGCTTCGGGGCGCATCAGCTTGAGCGCGACTTCGCGGCCGAGCGAGGCCTGTTCGGCGAGGTAAACCGTGGACATGCCGCCGTCGCCGAGCACCCGCAGCAGGCGGTAGCCCTGGATGGTCGGCGCGTCTCCGCGGTGCGCGGGATTCGGCATCGTGGTCGTGGATTCCCCCGGAATGCGGAGCATAACGCGTCGCGATGCCGAATCGCCCGGTTAGTCGAATCCGCGACATGCGTCACGCTCGCCGTTGCAGGAGCGCGCTGGAGCGCGACCGGGTTTGCGGGATTGGCGAATGGCGGGTCGAGATCCGCCCTACACGATGCCGCGAATTCGTAGGGCGGATTTTAACCCGCCTTGCGCGGGTTAGAGAAGCTTCTGTTCGAACGAATTGTTAGATGCGATTCCGCAGCTCACAAATGCTGTTCCAGTATGCGTCGTGGTCGTTCGCTTCTTCTTGATCCTGTAAAAGGTGGATGGAGAGGACGTACTTGTCGCCTCGGTTGAAGTCGAAGCGTTGCAGATCGCACGATGTGTTCCCATTGACGCGAACGTTTATGTATTCGGCCGTAGTGCCGCGTAAGTTCTTTGTCACTTTGAATGTGACAATTTCTCCACCTGAGCTGAGGACGGGAATTCCATTCGAATTGCAGCCAGGGGAGTCGCGGATGATTAGGTGGGAGATGGCCTCGCCTTCGAAGACGACTGCAGTTTGATCCAGGTCACCGATCGATTCCGGTTTATTGCAGCCACATGCAAAGGAAGGTCCGGATGCGGCTAGTAGAAGCGTGGCAGCGAGAATCTTGAACATCGTGTTTAACACCCCATGGCCCAAGTAGCATGATGCGCCCGGGATTCTATGCCTGCTAGCCAAGATCGCACTTGCTGCGTTCACCGCCCCACCTTCCTGCGCACATACAACTGCTTGCGCACGCGGGCCACGCTTGCAATGTCCGTATCTTAGAACCAGCGTATCCGGCTCCAACCCGTCAATTGATGATTTCCCCGCTGCCCGATTCGACGAATTTCCGCAATTGATCGATGAATTCCCGGTCGTGGGATTCCCAACTCTCGAGCTCGCCGACGATCCGCAAGGGCTGCTCGCTGCGGTACGAACGCGTCGGGTTGCCCGGGAATTTCTTGTTCGTGACGTTCGGGTCGTCTTCGAATCGCCCCGTCGGATCCACGACATACACTCGCGGTCGGCCTTCTCCTTTCGCGATTTCCGCCGCCAGGCCCGCGCCCTTCGGCACGGTCGTGAAATAGACGTGGTTCATCACCACGCTGTCCCGGTAATTGGACCTGAAACCCGCGGTCAGCAGATCGCCGATCGACAGGCTTGCCTTCGTGCCGTGATAGAACGGTCCGGCGAGCGAACTGCAATTCTCGAGGGTAACCGGAGTCCATTCATCGTCGAGATCGAACATCGTCGCGTCGTCCCACGTGGCTGTCACATCGACAGGGACGGGATTCTAGGTTTCGCCTTCAGCCTTGCCGCAAGCCCCGGTGGCTGATATAAATTCATGGCGGGAGGCGCAGCGCGCCTCCTTTTTTATTTGCGGACCACGGCAACGCTTCTCGCGGCGAGCATTACTCGCCGGTTTCAACGCCCCGCCTTCCTCCGCACGTACAACTGCTTGCGCACGCGGGCCACGATCTCGCCTTCGCTATCGGTGACGGTGTTCTCGAACCAGCGCAAGGCCTTGTCGCCATTGGCGGTGGCGGTACGGATTTCATCGAGCGCTGCATCGTCCAGCTGGAACACGGCCTCGACCGTGCCCTTGCCGGGTTTCACGAATTCGATATCGCCGGCCTTGTCCCAGACGATGTAATCCGGACCCAGCGCGTGCATCGCCAGCAGCATCCAGAACGGATCGCACATCGCGAACAGACTGCCGCCGAAGTGCGTGCCGACCGCATTGCGGTTCCACGCATGCATGCGCAAGCGTACCCGCGCGCCGTGCCAGTCCTCGCCGATCTCCATCACCCGGATGCCGGTGAACAGGAACGGCGGCCAGATGTTGAGCAGGCGCCGCAACGAACGCGGCGAATCGACGCGCAGCACGTCAGGACAGCAGCAGCGAGGACATCTGCCGGCGGTAGCGGCCGACCAGGTCCTCGTCGTCGATGATGCGGAACGCGTCGATCAGCGCCTTGCGCGGCAGGCCGTCCTCGTAGCCGCGGTCGCGGCGCAGCATTTCCATGAACTGCTGCAGCCCGGCCTCGGGATTCCCTTCGACGATGGCGTGCGCGCCGAGCAGGTGGCGTGCGCGCAGGTCGCCGGGATTCGCATCGATCGCGGCGCGCAGCGTTTCCACCGGCGGCGCGTCCTTGAGCAGCGCGGCGAAACCGAGCCGCGCGCGTGCGTTCACCGCGCGGTCGTCGGTGGCGAGGTTGGCGGGCAGGGCGTCGATCAGCTGTTCGGCTTCGGTCGCGGCGCCGGTGCGCAACAGCGCCAGCGCGAGGTCGAGTTTCAGTTCGGCCTTGTCCGGTTCGGCTTCGATCTGCTTGCGCAGGCGCATGACTTCCTCATGCGGATCGACCGGCGCGGCGGGCACGTCTTCGACGGCCGCTTCGCCGGCGTTCGTGGTCGGCTGCACGCCGACCTGTTCCAGCACCTTGCGCAGTTCGCCTTCCGGCAAGGCGCCGGGAATCGCGCCGAGCATCTGCCCGTCCTTCACCAGCACCATGGTCGGCACCGAGCGGATCTGGAACGCGGCGGCGAGTTCCTGTTCCTTGTCGACGTCGACCTTGGCCAGTTCGAACGCACCGCGGTAGTCGGCGGCGAGCTTGTCGAGGATGGGGCCGAGGGTCTTGCAGGGGCCGCACCAGGTCGCCCAGAAATCGACCAGCACCGGCACCTGCAGCGAGCGCTGGATGACCTCGGTTTCGAAATTGGCGGCGGTGGCGTCGAAGACGTGCGGGGCGTGGGCGGCGGCGGTGGCGTCGGTCATGGCGGCGCAGGCGTGTGGGGAGCCGGCAACATGGGTCCGCGCGGGCGCGGATGCAAGCCCGCGATCACCCGTGGCGCAGCTTGAACGCGAGGATGATCGCGGCGAGCAGGAAGGTGATCGCGTTCGACACGATCATCGGCCAGGAGTGCAGGACGATGCCGTAGCCGAACCAGCAGGCGATGCCGACGGTGAAGAGCACGTACATCCATAGCGAGATGGCGTGCGTTTCGCGCGTGCGGATGGTCCTCACCGCCTGCGGCAGGAACGAAACCGTGGTCAGCGCCGCCGCGGCATAGCCCATCCATTCGCCGGTCATGGGTGCGCTTCGTGGTCGTCCCGGCGGTACACCATGCCCGCCTTCATCACGAAATCGACCTTCTGCATGATCGCGATGTCCTGCAGCGGGTCGCCCTGCACGGCGATGATGTCGGCGTATTTGCCGGCTTCGACGCTGCCGAGGTCGCTGGTCTTCTTCAGTAGTTCCGCGGCGTGCATGGTCGCGGCCTGCAGCGCGTACGCCGGCGGGATCCCGGCATCGACCATGTACTCGAATTCCTTCGCGTTCCCGCCGTGCGGATACACCGCGGCGTCGGTGCCGAAGGCGATCTTCACCCCGGCCCGGTAGGCCTTGCCGGCGGTGTTCATGATGATCGGGCCGACTTCCAGGGCCTTGCGCGCGACCTGCGGCGGATACCAGCCTTCCCGGGCCTTCTCCATCACGAACTGGCCGGCGATGATCGTCGGCACGTACCAGGTGCCGTGTTCGCGCATCAGCTTCATGTCCGCGTCGTCCATGAAGGTGCCGTGCTCGATCGAATCGACGCCGCCGACCACCGCGCGGCGGATGCCCTCGGCGCCGTGCGCGTGCGCGGCGACGGTGAAGCCGTAATCGTGCGCCGCGGTCACGATCGCCTTGATCTCGTCGATGGTGAGCTGCGGGTTGTCGGCGCTGGCGCTTTCGTCGAGCACGCCGCCGGACGGCATGATCTTGATCACGTCGACACCGTCCTTGTAATGCTGGCGCACCGCCTTCCACGCATCCGCGGGGCCGTTGACGATGCCCTGCTTCGGGCCGGGGTCGCCCTGCAGGTCCTTGCGGTAGCCGTCGCTGCCGTCGGCGTGGCCGCCGGTGGAGCCGATCGCGGTACCGGCGGTGAAGATGCGCGGGCCAGGCACGATGCCGGCATCGATCGCGTTGCGCAGGGAAATCGATTCGCCGTCGTTGTCGCCCAGGTTGCGCACGGTGGTGAAGCCGGCCTGCAGCGTGCGGTCGGCGTAGACCGTGGAGCGGATCGCGTAATCGGCGATGTTCAAGCGGAACTGGTCGCTGTAACTGGTGGGGCTGAATTCCATGGTCAGGTGCGTGTGGCTGTCGATCAGCCCGGGCAGGCAGGTGGAAGCCGGCATGTCGTAGTACTCGGCCATGCCCGCGGGCGACGCGATTTTCCCCGGTTGCACCGATTCGATCCGCTCGCCGCGGATCACGATGCTGGTTTCGCCGAGCATGCGTCCGCTGGTGGAATCGAACAGGTGGCCGCAATGCACGACCTTGACCGCGGGCGCGGCCGGGGCGGCATCTTCGGCGAAGGCGGTCGGGGCGAGGGCGACGAGCGCGCAGCACAGCGCGAGCAGACGATGGCGGAGCATGGCGGTTTCCCCTTGGAGCTCGCGCCATCCTAACCCCGCGTGGCGCATGGGGAAGCGCTGCGCTAGGCTCGACCGTCGTCCATGGGTTCGATTCCGAATGCGCCTGCCGATGCTTCCATACCGCAAACCGACGCCCGGTCGCGATTACTGGGTGATCGACGACGCGTTGCCGGATGCCGATGCCTTGCGCGCGCGCTGCCTCGCGCGCAGCGACTGGATCGAGGGCTGGCCGCACAAGCCGGAAAGCTGGCCGGGGCTGCGCAGCATCCCGGCGCTGGACGAGGCGGAGATGGCCCACGTCGAAGCGCTGGTGCGCAAGGCCACCGGCGCGAAGAAGCTGTGGGTGGAAACCGCGGGCGACGGCAGCACGCTCAACCACAACTGTGTGCAGGTGGTCGGCGCCGGCGAATGCGAACCGCGCCCGCACACCGATTCGCTGGCGTTGTGCCGCTACGCCGCCGTGCTCTACCTCACGCCGGGCGCGCCCGGGGACTGCGGCACCGCCTTCTACCGCCAGCGGCTCCCCGGCGGGCAGCGCGGCGGCAATTTCGTTTCCCCGCCGCACAGGAACCTGGTCGAGGCGCTGGGCACGCGCTTCGTATCGCCCGACGCCTTCGCCGAGGACGTGCGCGTCCCCAACCGCTTCAACCGCCTGCTGCTGTACCGCGCCAACCTCATCCACAGCGCCACCGGCTATTGCGGGCGGACGCTGGAGGACAAGCGCATGGCCGCGGTGTTCTTCTGGATGGCCTGACCGGGGTGCGTCGCCGCATGGCGGCCCATGCTGCACTGCGGTAGGCTGTCCAGCCCATTCAGCCTGCGTCCCGCCGTGTCCGCCGAACCCGCCGCCTACGATC
This sequence comes from Lysobacter lycopersici, assembly GCF_007556775.1. Classification (GTDB taxonomy): domain Bacteria; phylum Pseudomonadota; class Gammaproteobacteria; order Xanthomonadales; family Xanthomonadaceae; genus Pseudoluteimonas; species Pseudoluteimonas lycopersici. The sequence goes on along the minus strand of NZ_CP041742.1, from coordinate 1,023,729 downwards.
CCAAGGCCATCGAGCCGGCCGCCCAGTCGTTCTGGGCCGGTACCCATGCGTTCGAGGTGAAGGAAGACGACCCGCGGCCGAAGTACTACTGCCTGTCGATGCTGCCGTACCCGTCGGGCGCGCTGCACGTCGGCCACGTGCGCAACTACACCATCGGCGACGTCATCAGCCGCTACAAGCGCATGACCGGCCACAACGTGCTGCAGCCGATGGGCTGGGACGCGTTCGGCCTGCCGGCCGAAAACGCGGCGATCAAGAACAAGACCGCGCCGGCGAAGTGGACCTACGCCAACATCGAGCACATGCGCGCGCAGCTGCAGGCAATGGGCTACGCCATCGACTGGTCGCGCGAATTCGCCACCTGCCGCCCCGATTACTACGTGCACGAGCAGCGCATGTTCGTGCGGCTGATGAAGAAGGGCATCGCCTACCGCAAGAACAGCGTGGTGAACTGGGATCCGGTCGACCAGACCGTGCTCGCCAACGAGCAGGTGATCGACGGCCGCGGCTGGCGCACCGGCGCGCTGGTCGAGAAGCGCGAGATCCCGCAATGGTTCCTGCGCATCACCGATTACGCGCAGCAGCTGCTCGACGGGCTCGATGCGTTGCCTGGCTGGCCGGATTCGGTCAAGACCATGCAGCGCAACTGGATCGGGCGCAGCGAAGGGCTGGAAATCCGTTTCGAAGTCGCGGGCGGGCATGAGCCTCTGACGGTATTTACCACGCGTCCCGACACGCTGATGGGCGTGACCTTCGTCAGCATCGCCGGCGAACATCCGCTGGCGGTCGAGGCGGCGAAGGGAAATTCACAACTCGCCGCGTTCCTGGCCGAACTCAAGCAGGGCGGCGTCTCCGAAGCCGAGCTCGAAACGCAGGAAAAGCGCGGGATGGACACCGGCCTGCGCGCGATCCACCCGATCAGCGGCAGGGAAGTGCCGATCTGGGTCGCGAACTTCGTGCTGATGGGCTATGGCACCGGCGCAGTGATGGCGGTGCCCGGCCACGACGAACGCGATTTCGAATTCGCGCACAAGTACGGTTTGCCGATCGAACAGGTCATCGCCATCCGCACGCCGCTGCCGCCGCACCTGGCGCCGGACATCGCCTACGACCCGAATGCCTGGAAGGACTGGTACGCGGACAAGAACAATCCGGCCGCGATGTGCGTGAACTCGGGCGTCATCGACGGGCTGGGCTACAAGGCCGCGTTCGACAAGATCGCCGAAGTGCTGGGCGAGGCCGCGACGCGCAAGGTCAACTTCCGCCTGCGCGACTGGGGCGTGTCGCGCCAGCGCTACTGGGGCTGCCCGATCCCGGTCGTGTATTGCGACAGCTGCGGCGCGGTGCCGGTGCCCGAGGACCAGTTGCCGGTGCTGCTGCCGGAAAACGTCGAGGACGCGTTCGCCTCGGGCGACGTGCATTCGCCGATCAAGTCCGATCCGCAATGGCGCAAGACGACCTGCCCGCAATGCGGCAAGCCGGCCGAGCGCGAGACCGACACCTTCGACACCTTCATGGAGTCGAGCTGGTATTACGCGCGCTACACCTCGCCGGGCGCGAGCGACATGGTCGACGAACGTGCGAAACACTGGCTGCCGGTGGACCAGTACATCGGCGGCATCGAGCACGCGATCCTGCACCTGCTGTATTTCCGCTTCTACCACAAGCTGCTGCGCGACCAGGGCCTGGTCGGCAGCGACGAACCGGCGACCAACCTGCTCACGCAGGGCATGGTGATCGCCGAAACCTATTACCGCGACAACGCCAACGGTTCCAAGGACTGGATCAATCCCGCGGACGTGTCCGTGCAGCGCGACGAACGCGGACACATCGTTGGCGCGACGCTCAAGGTCGACGGCAAGCCGGTGTCCATCGGCGGCACCGAGAAGATGTCGAAGTCCAAGAACAACGGCGTCGACCCGCAGGCGATGGTCGAAAAATACGGCGCCGACACCGTGCGCCTGTTCTCGATGTTCGCCGCGCCGCCGGAACAGTCGCTGGAATGGAACGAGGCCGGCGTCGAGGGCATGGCGCGGTTCCTGCGCCGGTTCTGGCGCGAGGTGACCACGCATGCCGCGCAGCCGGACCATCCGGAAGTCGACGTTTCGAAACTCGACGTGGGCCAGAAGGCGTTGCGCCGGCAACTGCACGAAACCATCCAGAAGGTCGGCGACGACTACGGCCGCCGGCACAGCTTCAACACCGCGATCGCGGCGCTGATGGAACTGCTGAACCACGTCGCGAAGTTCGGCGACATGTCCGACCAGGGCCGCGCGGTGCGCCACGAGGCCCTGCAGGCGATGGTGCTGCTGCTCAACCCGGTCACGCCGCATGTCAGCCACGCGCTGTGGCGGGTGCTCGGCCACCCCGAAACCCTGCTCGAGGACGTGCCGTTCCCGCGGGCCGACCCGGCCGCGCTGGTGCGCGATGCGCTCACCCTGGCGGTGCAGGTCAACGGCAAGCTGCGCGGCACGATAGAAATCGCGCCCGACGCCGCGCGCGAGGCGGTCGAGGCCGCGGCCCTGGCCGAGCCCAACGTGGCGAAGTTCCTCGAGGGCCAGGCGGTGAAGAAGGTGATCGTGGTGCCCGGCAAGATCGTGAACATCGTGATTGCCAGCTGACCGGGCCGGCTTGCCGGCCCCCGCGGCCTCGTCCAGACTGATGCGATGAACATCCAGCCGAAGCATCGGATCCGCATCTTCCTCCTCATTGCCGCGACGCTGGCGCTCGCCGCCTGCGGTTTCCACCTGCGCAAGGGCGTGAACCTGCCCGCCGACCTCGGCCCGTTGCGGGTGGTATCCACCAGCCGCTACAGCCCGCTCGCCGAGGCGCTGTCGCAGGCGCTGGAGCGTTCGGGGGCGGTGCCCGCGCCGCATCCGGTCGACGTGGTCCCGCAACCGGACGATGCGCAGTCCGACATCGCCCCGCCGGCGGAGGCCAGCGCCCCGGTCGCGCCGCCCGCGCCGGTGGCGACGCTGAACATCCGCAAGGAACGCTGGGGCAGCATCCCGGCCGCCATCGACGCCCGCGGCCGCGCGCAGGAGCTCACCCTGCGCTATGCGGTGGAATTCGACCTGCTGCGCGCCGACGGCAGCGTGCTGGTGCCGCGCCAGGTGGTGGAACTCGCGCGCAATTACGTGACCGTGCCGACGCAGGACATCGGCACCGACAGCGAGCAGGAAATCCTGGCCAAGGAGATGCGGCGCGACATGGTCGCTTCGATCATGCGCCGCATCGATGCCGCGCTGCAGGCGACCGGCCCGGTCGGTGGCGAAACGGCCCTGCCCGCGGACACCACGCCCGGAACGCCCGTCGAACAGCCCGCGGAACAACCCGCGGGGCAATCCATGCCGCCGCCCACGCCCTGAGCGACGCCCGATGCCGACGCTCGCGCCGGACGCATTGCCCGCGCGCCTCGCGGGCGAACCGCTGCGCCCGGCCTACCTGATCGCCGGCGCGGAATCCCTGCTGGTGCTGGAAGCCGCCGATGCGGTGCGTGCCGCGGCGCGTGAGCAGGGCTGTTCCGAACGCGAGACCTTCGAGGCCGATGCCCGCGGTTTCGACTGGAACGCGCTCGCTTCGCAGATCAATGCACCCAGCCTGTTCTCCGCGAAACGCCTGCTGGAACTGCAGTTGCCCACCGGCAAGCCCGGCAAGGAAGGCGCCGAACTCATCGCCGGGTTCTGCGCGAACCCGCCACCGGACGTGACCCTGCTGGTGCTCGCCGGCGCATGGAGCCGCCAGCACGGCGGCAAGTGGAGCGAAGCGGTTTCGCGCACCGGGCATTTCGTCGAAGTACGCGAGGTGCGCGCGCACGAACTGCCGAACTGGCTGGAACGACGCCTGCGCGCACGCGGCCTGCGTGCCGACGCCGGCGCGGTGCAGCTGCTGGCCGAACGCGTGCAGGGCAACCTGCTCGCCGCGGCGCAGGAAGTGGACAAGCTCGCGCTGCTCGACGACGGCCGCCCGCTCGACGCCGCGCGCATGGAACAGCTGATCGCCGAATCCGCGCGCTACGACGTGTTCGGGCTGGTCGATGCCGCGTTGAACGGCAAGCCCGCGCAGGTCGCGCGCATGCTCGCCGGGCTGCAGGCCGAGGGCGAGGCGGTGCCCGCGCTGATGGGCATGGTGACGATGGAACTGCAGCGCGCCGCCGCGCTGGCGCAGACCAAGGCGCGCGGCGGCAACCTCGCCGCGGAATTCCGCGCACAACGCGTCTGGGATTCGAAACAGGCGGCGTACACGCGCGCGCTGTCGCGCCACGATGCGGCGCAGTGGGAACGCTTCGTCGCCGAGGCCGGGCGCGTGGACCGCATCGCCAAGGGCCGCGCGCCGGGCGATGCCTGGCGCCAGCTCGAACGCCTGCTGCTCGCGGTCGCGGACGCGAAGGCGCGGCGCATGCTCGCGGCCTGAGCGCGATGCTCGAAATCCTCTACGGCGGCAGTTTCGATCCGGTGCATCTCGGCCACCTCGCGGTGGCGCGCAACGCGCGCGACGCGGCCGCGGCGCAGGTGCGGCTGATGCCGGCAGCGGATCCGCCGCACAAAGGGCCGCTGCACGCCGATGCGCGGCAACGACTGGCGATGCTGGAACTTGCGATCGATGGCGAACCCGGACTCGGCATCGAGGCCTGCGAGCTCGAACGCGACGGGCCTTCGTACACGGTCGACACGCTGCGCCTGCTGCGTGCGGCGCGCGTCGGCGATCGGCCGTTGGCGATCCTCGTCGGCGCGGACAGCTTCCTGTCGCTGCAGACGTGGAAGGAATGGCGTTCGCTGTTCGACCTTGCCCACGTCGTGGTCGCCGAACGCGGCGGAAGCGGTTTCGACCCGTCGACGCTGCCCGATGCGCTCGCCAAAGCGACCGCGGGCCGCTGGGCGCAGGCGCCCGACGAGCTGCATCGCCTTGCCAACGGCCTGGTCCTGCGCCTCGACCAGCCGCTGCGGCCCGAGTCCGCCAGCGAGGTGCGCCGCCGCATCGCTGCCGGCGCGGACTGGCAGGCGCTGGTGCCGCCTGCCGTGGCCGGTTACATCGTCGAAAACCGGTTGTACGGGGCTGTCATCGGCGCTTCGCTATAATTGCCCCGTTCCCCGCACGCCGAGCCCCGCACCCTTGACCAGTCCCGCCCAGGTCATCAAGACCCGCCTTCCCAATCCGCCGCCGTCGGCCGAAGCCCTGCTGAAAACCGTGCATGCGGCCGTCGAGGAACTCAAGGCCAAGGATGTCGTCGAGATCGATGTGCGCGGCAAGAGCAGCGTCTGCGATTTCATGGTCGTCGCCTCGGGCACTTCGACCCGGCACGTGAAGTCGATCGCCGACGAGGTGGTGAAGTTCGCGAAGAAGCTCGACGTGCAGCCGCTGGGCGTGGAAGGCGAGCGCGAAGCCGAATGGGTGCTGGTCGACCTCGGCGACGTGGTGGTCCACGTGATGCTGCCGCGCGTCCGCGAGTTCTATGCGCTCGAACGCCTCTGGACCGTTGGCGATCAACCTCCGGAATACGTCGGCGAAAGCGACTCCGAGTCTTCGCTGTAAGTTGTCATTCTGAGCGAAGCGAAGAACCTGCTTCCGACCATGTTTCATCGCAAGTCGAAAAGCAGGTCCTTCCCCCGGATCAAGTCCGGGGTCAGGATGACAATTCGATGAAAGCCCGCCTGATCGCCGTCGGCGAACGCGCACCGGCCTGGGTCGCGCAGGGCTTCGCCGAATACCGCCAGCGCCTGTCGCACTGGCTTCCGCTGGAACTCGTCGAAATCGAGCCCGGCCTGCGCGGCAAGGGCCGCGATGCGGTGCGTGCGACGCACGATGAAGGCACGCGCGTGCTCGCCGCGTTGCCGAAGAACGGACTCGTCGTCGCGCTCGACGGCCGCGGCCGCGAATGGAGTTCGGAACAGCTTTCGCAGCGGCTAGAACACTGGCGCGGGCAGGGCCGCGACCTCGCGTTCCTGATCGGCGGGCCGGAAGGGCACGCGCCGGAGGTGCTGCAGCGTGCCGACGAGCAATGGTCGCTCGGGGCGCTGACACTGCCGCACATGCTGGTGCGGCTGCTGGTCGCGGAACAGCTGTATCGCGCGGCGTCGATGCTGGCGAACCATCCGTACCACCGGGCCTGAAGCTGCCGTATCCTCGCCGGAACTTTCGGGGGAAATCGTCATGCGTCGGATCGCCTTGTGTCTTGGAATACTGCTCGCATGGCCGTTGTCGGGGCAGGCTGCAAAATCCGCGGAACCGACGTCCGTCGAATTCGGTGCCGGTGCCTGGGTCGACGTCGATGCGGCCGGCAAGGCGCGTGTGGTGGAAGTAGAACCACTTCTCCGATTCGACGACGACGGCACGCCCGGAAGTCTCGCCGATACCATCAAGACACGGCTGCGAGAACGAATCGAAACATGGGAATTCACCCCTCCGATGAAGGATGGCGTGCCGGTTTCGGGGAAGACGCACTTATTCGTGTCCGCGACCGCGGCAGATGACGGGGCGGGTGGAATGCGGATCCTCGTCAAATCCGCGTCCACCGGCTTCTATGTGAAGAACCATTCCCTTTCGCCGTTATTCGCCAATCCGGCGAGCCTCAGCGAAGGTTGGTTGAACCTGCACATCGAATTCGGTCCGGACGGAAAGGTGACCGATGCAAGCGTCGTGGACGCGAAAGGATTTGGCGGGCGTAGGTTCGGCGGGAAAATCGATAGGAACATGCAGAGAGCCGTACTGGCCACTGTCAAGGGATTTACTGCAGAGATGGAGTGGGTGGACGGTCAGCCGATCGGAGGTAGCGGGAATTTGCCGATCAAGATTTGCATGTCCAAGGCATGCATGTCGGCTCAACTTCCCGACACAGGTGGTGACAGCGAAGGACTGGTGGCGGCGGTTTCCGCCATGCAACTGCGCACCGCCGTCGCCGGCACGGTTCTCTGACCATTGCCTGAAACGACATCGGCACCGCGGTTGCGGTGCCGATGCGATTCGATGGTCGATCAGTTCAACTTGAAATCGATCGGAACGATGCCGATCGCCTGCACCGCCACGCCATTGCGGCTGGCCGGGCGGAAGCGCCAGTGCTTCTGCACCTGTTGCTGCGCGGCGCGGTCGAGCTCTCGGTTGCCACTGCTGCGGTGGATCGCCACTTTCAGCGGGCTGCCATCGACATCGACCAGCACCTCCAGCAGTACCGTGCCGGTGATGCCCGCGCGCAATGCGTCGCGCGGATAGTTCGGCGCTGGCGCGGACGCATATTCCAGGCTCATGCCGGTGATCGGGCCGGTGGCGACCGGCGTCGTTTCGATGGGCGTGGTATCGGGCGGGATGTAGGCTTCGCTGCCGTTGTCCACCAGCACCGGAGCGTCGACCGGCGGTGCCTGCACCTGCGGATGCTGGCGTTCGATCGGTACCTGCGGGCGAATCGGCACATGCGGCACGACCTGGACGACCTCCGGTTTCGGCTTCGGCTTGTTGAGGTCGACGACCTGCGTGATCACTTCGGGGGCACGCGCCGGCACGAGCGCCGGCCCGCCCTGCATCGGCAGGCTCACCAACATCAACAAGGCGAGGTTGAGGGCGATGGCGCCGGCATAGGCCGCGATCCGGCGGAAATCGGGGTGCACGTGCCACGTGCTTGCGAACGGTTGGGCATTGCGAACCAGCACCATGATCCACCTCCTGTCGGTTGCCTGCGGGAGACAAACGCTCGAGGGCGGCGGTCGGGGTTGATCGAAGCCGCGCCCCCCGCGCCGCCTGATCGCCGTCGACACCACGCTGCGCCGGGTCGGTGTGCAAGGGAAGTGATGGCGCCATGGTCGCGGACGAACGGTATCCGGGATCGACGAATGGCAGACGCCCCGGCAAGCCGGGGCGTCTGTATGGTGCGCAATGCGGGACGGCTTACTTGCCGAGTTCGAACACCACGTCGACGCTGGCGCTGACGGTGTTCTCGCCCGGCGACACTTCGGTGCCGGCATCCTTCGCCATCGCCGCCATCCGTACCATCGGCATCGGCATTGGCGGGCTGAAACCGCCGCCTTCGCTGATGCTGACGATGCGCCGCACCTGCAGGCCCAGCGACTTCGCATACATCGCGGCGCGCGCATGGGCCTTGTCGAGCGCTGCGCGGCGCGCCTCGTCCTGCACCGCGTCCGGCTGGTCGATTTCGAAACTCGGGCCGTTGACCTGGTTGGCGCCGCTGGCGACCAGCGCGTCGAGCACCTGGCCGAGCCTGGCCAGGTCGCGGACCTTGAGGTTCACGGTGTTGCTGGCCTGGTAGCCGGTGATCGTCGGCGGCTGGTTCTCGGCGTATTTGTAGTTCGGATTGAGGTTGACGCCGCTGGTCTGGATGTCCTTGTCGGCGATGCCGGCGGCGCGGATCGCGGCCATCACCTTCTGCATCTGCGCGGCATTGGCGCGCATCGCCGCATTGGCGTCCGCGGCCTGGGTGACGACGCCGGCGGACACGGTGGCGACGTCCGGGGCGTGCTTGACGTCCGCGGACGCGGAGACGGAGAGCAGGGTGCCGTCGGCGGGAATGGCGTAACCGGTGGCGGGCTGGGTCTGGGCGCAGGCGGTCATGGTCGTTCCGAAGGCGATGAGGGTGGAAAGCAGGAGCGGGCGAAGGATGGGGCGGGACATGTCGATCTCCGGCGGGTGGCGGGGAAGGGTGTTCGGGACAGGCTGTTCAAGATGGGGTGAACGCGCGGTGAGCCACGACGGGGTTGTGTGCGGCGGCGCACGCGGAGCGCATTCAAGCGCGGGTTATCCTTGCACGGATGCTGTATCTCGCCTCGCAATCACCCCGTCGCCGCCAGTTGCTCGGCCAGCTTGGGGTCGAATTCCGCCTGCTCGACCTCGACGTGGACGAAGTGCGCGGTCCGGGCGAAGCGGCCGCGGACTACGTGCGCCGGGTCGCGCGGGAAAAAGCCGGCGCGGGCCTGCTCGAAGTCGTCGCGGTGCCGAACGCGGTGGTGCTCGGCGCCGATACCGAGGTCGTGCTCGATGGAGAAGTCTTCGGCAAGCCGCGCGACCAGGCGCATGCCGCGGACATGCTGCGCCGCCTGTCCGGGCGCAGCCATGAAGTGATCACCGCGGTGTCGCTGGTGTCGGCCGGGCGCGAAGCGCAGGCGGTGTCGAACTCGCAGGTGCGCGTCGCCGCCATGTCTGACGCCGACATCGCGCGCTACCTCGCCAGCGGCGAATGGGAAGGCAAGGCCGGTGCCTACGCGATCCAGGGCCGGTTCGAGGCGCACATCGAACACTTGTCCGGCAGTTACAGCGGGGTGATGGGCCTGCCGTTGCACGACACCAAGAAATTGCTGCGTGAGTTCGGCGTGTCGTGAATGCACCAAGGGCATTGGACGCGGATAAAAGCGGAAAACGCGGATAAAGCAGGAAAAATGAAAAAGCCGTTTCCACAACCCGCTTCATCCGCGTGCATCCGCGTCGATCCGCGGCCATGGGCTTTTTCCAACCGTGTGCGACACCTCGAAGCTGCTGCGCGGATTCGGCGTCTCGTGAGCAAGCAAAGGGCATTGGCCACGGATAAAAGCGAAAAGGGCGGATAGGGCAAGGGCGAGAATGATGAAAAAGCCGTTTTCACAACCTGCTTCATCCGCGTGCATCCGCGTCGATCCGCGTCCGGGAGCTTTTCGCCATGTCTGAAGAGATCCTGGTCAACGTCACCCCGCGCGAGACCCGCGTCGCCGTGGTCGAGAACGGCATGCTGCAGGAACTGCACATCGAGCGCGGCTGGAGCCGCGGCGTGGTCGGCAACATCTACAAGGGCCGGGTGCAGCGGGTGATGCCGGGCATGCAGGCCGCGTTCGTCGACATCGGCCTGGAGCGCGCGGCGTTCCTGCACGCCAACGACATCGTGCGGCCGGCGAACGTGCCCGCGGTCGACGGCGAGGAAGCGGCCGCGCCGCCGCCGCGCCCCATCGGCGAACTCGCGCGCGAAGGCCGCGAGGTCGTGGTGCAGGTGGTGAAGGATCCCATCGGCAGCAAGGGCGCGCGCCTCACCACCCAGATCAGCATTCCCTCGCGCTACCTCGTGCTGCTGCCGAACACGCAGGTGGTCGGTGTCTCCGCGCGCATCGAGGACGAGGACGAACGCGCGCGGCTCAAGGGCATCGTGACCGCGAGCGCCGGCGACGCCGGGCATGGCTACATCGTGCGCACGAATGCGGAAGGCCAGCCGGCCGAAGCCCTGGCCGAGGACATCGCCTACCTGCAGCGCGCCTGGCAGCAGGTCGAACGCGATTCGCGCGAGGCGAAGGTTGGTTCCCGTGTGTACGAGGACCTGTCGCTGCCGCTGCGCGCCGTGCGCGACCTGATGCGCCGCGACGTGGAGAAGGTCAAGGTCGATTCGCGCGAGACCTGCGAGAAGCTGCGTGCATTCGCGGCGCAGTTCATGCCCGATTGGAGCGGGCCGGGGCTGGCGGAAAAAATCGAGCACTACAGCGGCTCGCGCGCGATCTTCGACCTGTATGGCGTCGAGGACGAGATCCAGCGCGCGCTGGAGAAGGAAGTGCCGCTCAAGTCCGGCGGCTACCTCGTCATCGACCAGACCGAGGCGATGACCACGGTCGACGTCAACACCGGCTCCTTCGTCGGCCAGCGCAACCTCGAGGAAACCGTCTACCGCACCAACCTCGAGGCGGCGCAATCGGTCGCGCGCCAGCTGCGCCTGCGCAACCTCGGCGGCATCATCATCATCGACTTCATCGACATGGTCGATCCGGAACACCGGCGACAGGTGCTGCGCACGCTGGAGAAATCGCTGGCCCGCGACCACGCCAAGACGACGGTCTACGACTTCTCGCCGCTGGGCCTGGTCGAGATGACGCGCAAGCGCACGGTGGATTCGCTGCAGCGCCAGCTCAGCGAGCCCTGCCACGAATGCGGCGGCCGCGGCATGCTCAAGACCGCGGAAACCGTGACCTACGAGATCTTCCGCGAAGTCGTGCGCGCGGTGCGCCAGTTCGAAGCCGCGCGGCTGCTGGTGATTGCTTCGCCGAAAGTGGTCGCGCGCATCACCGACGAGGAATCGGCCGCGGTCGCGGAGCTGGAGGAATTCCTCGGCAAGTCGATCCGGTTCCAGGCGGATGCGCAGTATCTGCAGGAGCAGTTCGATGTGGTCCTGCTCTGAGGCGCTACTGCGCGGCCGTGATCGCGCGCCCGGCGGTGCTCGCAATGCTCATGCACTGTCATGTGCACTGCGCTTGCTGCGCTCCGGCGTGCACGCGCTGACGGCCGCTCGCGACGCGCCGCATTGCGGTAGATCGTCGCCATGACCACGCCGCTCCGCATGCGCCTGCGGCATGCGCGCCGCTGGTTCGGTTACGGCATTGCCGCGTTGCTGGTGGCGATGGCGCTGGGCGCGGGCGCGATGAGCCAGTTGCTGCCGCTGGCCGAGCGCCATCCGGACCGCATCGCGGCATGGTTGAGCGCGCGTGCCGGGCGCCCGGTCGCGTTCGACAAGGTCGAAACCGAATGGACGCGACGCGGCCCGCTGCTGCGCCTCGATCGCCTTCGCGTCGGTGCGGGCGCGCAAGCACTGGTGATCGGCGATGCGGAAGTGCTCGTCTCGCAATACGCGGGCCTGTTGCCGGGGCGTTCGTTCACCGAGTTGCGCGTGCGCGGGCTCGACCTCACCCTCGAACGCGGCGACGACGGCAGCTGGCAGGTGCGCGGCCTGCCCGGCGAAAAACAGGGCGGCGATCCGTTTTCGACTTTCGAACGCCTCGGCGAATTGCAACTGGTCGGTGCGAAGTTGCATGTCGTCGCGCCGGCGCTGGGCGTGGATGCCGTTCTTCCACGCGTGGACCTGCGCCTGCAGGTGCGCGGCGACCGCGTGCAGGCCGGCGTGCGCGCGACGATGCGGGACGAGGCGTCGCCTCTGCTCGGCGTGCTGGATTTCCGTCGCGGCAACGGCAACGGACGCGCCTACGTTTCCGCGAAGAAGGCGGATTTCGCCGCGTGGTCGCCGCTGCTGCGCGTCGCCGGCGTGCGCCTCGCGCGCGGACAGGGTCGCGCCGAAACCTGGCTGGACCTGCGCGCGCACCGCGTGGTCGCCGCCACCGCTTCGGTCGCGATCGACGGCATGCGCCTCGAAGGCGCGCCGCTGGCGGACGGCACCGCGACTTCCGTCGATCTCGGTCGCGTCGAAGGCCTCGCGCGCTGGGGATCGATCGATGGCGGTTGGCGCATCGATGCGCCGAAACTTCGCGTCGGCACCGGTGCGAACGCGCAATCGCTCGACGGGCTGCTGCTTGCGGGCGGTCGCCGCATCGCGGTACGGGCAAACGCGGTCGATGCCGGGCCCTTGCTCGCGGTCGCCGCGCTCAGCGACCGGCTTGCGCCGGGATTGCGCGCGTGGTTGTCGACGGCGCGGCCGCAGGCGCATTTGCGGAATGTCGAACTCGCCGGCGTGCAGGGCGGGGCCTTGCGCGCGCGCGGCCGCGTCGAAGGTTTCGGCTTCGCCTCGAGCGATGGCGGGCCCGCGCTCACCGGGCTCACCGGCGACGTGGACGGCGATGCGAACGGCATGGTGTTCGTGCCCGATCCGGCGAAGGCGGTGCGCTTCGACTGGCGGAAGGGATTCGGCGTCGTCCACGACATCAGGCTCAAGGGCAGCATCGTCGGCTGGCGCGAAGGCGCGGGTTGGCGCTTCGGCACCGGATCGCTCGCGATCGATGGCGATGGCTACGATGCCAGCGTGCGCGGCGACATGTGGTTCCAGGGCGACGGCACGCGGCCGTGGATCGACCTCGCCGCATGGATCGGCGATACCTCGGTGTCGCAGGCACACAAGTTCTGGATCCACCACCTGATGTCGCCGGCGACGGTGCGCTGGCTCGACGACGCGCTACAGGGTGGCGCGCTGCACGAAGCGCGTGCGCTGGTCACCGGCGACCTCGACGACTGGCCGTTCCGCCACCACGAGGGACGCTTCGAGGCGCGGGCGACGCTCAGCAACGCGACGATCAAATTCCAGCCGGAGTGGCCGGCGCTGCAGAACGCGGACATGCAGGTCGCCTTCATCGACGACGGCATGGACGTGCAGGGCAAGGGCACGCTCGGTGGCGTCGGCGTGCGCGAACTGAACGCCGACATCGAATCCTTCGGAAAGGCGCGGCTGCGCATCGATGCCAAGGGTGGCGGCGATGCGTCGCAACTGCTCGCGCTGCTGCGTGAAAGCCCGTTGTACAAACAGCAGAAGGACACCTTCGACGCGCTTTCGGCCAGCGGCCTCGCCGATGTCGGTTTTTCGCTGGACATCCCGTTCGCGGAGCACCAGCCGGCGAAGATCGACGGCACCGTGCGCCTTGCCGGGGTGCGCGCCACGGATGCACGCTGGAAGCTGACTTTCGACGACATGCGCGGCAGCGCGCGCTACGACCAGCACGGATTCGACGCGGAAGGGCTCAAGGCGAAGCACGAAGGCCAGCCGGGCCTGCTCAGCCTGCGCGCCGGACAGGGCCACGTGCGCGCCGCCGGGAATGCGTTCGAAGCCGAACTCGCGGCGAGCATGGATGCCGAGGCGCTGATCGATCGCGCGCCGACTTTCGCGTGGTTGAAACCCTATTTCGACGGCCGTTCGCAATGGACGATCGGCGTGGCATTGCCCGAAGCGCAGTCCGCTAGCGCGCCGAGCAGCCTGCAGTTGCGTTCGAACCTCGTCGGTACGCGGATGACACTGCCAGCGCCACTGGACAAGTCCGCCGGCGATGCGTTGGCCACGCGCATCGACGCGCAACTGCCGCTGGGCGAAGGCGAGGTCGCGGTGGCGTTCGGCAACCGGCTCGCACTGCGTGCGCGCAGCAGCAACGTCGGCACCGGCGTGCGCGTGGCGCTCGGCGCTTCCAGCGTCGCTGATGCGCCGCCGGCGAACGGGCTGGTCGCGAGCGGACGCGCGCCATCGCTGGATGCGCTGGATTGGGCGGTGCTGTCGCGCGCCGGCGACGGGGGGCAGGGCGGCTTGCCCTTGCAGCGCATCGACGTCACCGCCGCGCACCTGCAATTGCTCGGCGCCGATTTCCGCAACACCCGCGTGCAGGCATCGCCGGCGGCGGGCGGGGCGACCGCGATCCAGTTCGATGGCGACAACCTCGCCGGTACGCTCACGATCCCGCGCGACGATGGCGCAACAATTGCCGGCAAGTTGCAGCGTTTCTGGTGGCGCGGAGCCGCAGCGGCTCCGTCTCCGAACAGCGATGCGGCGTCGAACGAGGACGTCGATCCCGGCAAGGTGCCGCCACTGAACCTCGCCTTCGACGACCTGCGCATCGGCGACGCGAAATTCGGCAGCGCGAGCGTGCGCACGCAACCGGCGCCGGGCGCGCTGAAGCTGTTGCAGTTCCAGTCGCGTGCGGCGAAGCAGCAGATCGACGCCAGTGGGGAATGGAGCGGGCGCGGCGCCGCGGCGCGTTCGCGGGTGGACATGCAGCTCGCGAGCGAGGACTTCGGTGCCTTCCTCAATGGTTTCGGTTTCGGCGGCCAGCTCGCGCGCGGCAAGGGCCAGGCGCGGCTGCAGGCCACGTGGCCGGGTTCGCCGATGGGCCTGAAGCTCGCGGCGTTCGACGGCAACCTGCACATCGATGCGCGCGACGGCCAGCTCACCGAAGTCGAGCCCGGCGCCGGGCGCGTGCTCGGCCTGCTCAGCATCGCGCGCTTGCCGCAACGGCTCACGCTCGATTTCCACGACTTCTTCTCGAAGGGTTTCGCGTTCAACACGCTCAAGGGCGACATCGCGCTCGGCAACGGCCAGGCACGCAGTGACAACCTGCGCATCGATGGCCCGGCGGCGGAAATCAACATACGCGGCGTCGCCGACATGCGCAGCGAAACCTACGACCAGACCGTGGACGTGTTCCCCAAGGCCGGCAACCTATTGACCGCGGTCGGCGCCATCGCCGGCGGGCCGGTGGGCGCGGCCATCGGCGCTGCCGCGAACATGGTGCTGAAGAAACCGCTCGGCCAGCTCGCGGCCAAGACCTACCACGTCAGCGGCCCGTGGAAGCAGCCCAAGGTCGACGTGGTCGCGCGCAGCCAGGCGCAGTCGCAGCCGCAAGCGCAACCGAAGGATTGAATTCCGTCGGTCGAATCCGCACGTTTCCAACTTGAATTCCGAATCGCACGCCATGACCGAATCGCTCGCCATCGCCCAATCCCGCCTGCTCGCGCCCACGGGTCTTGACCAACATGGCATTGAGCGGGCGTTCGGTGCGCTGCTCGGCCCGGGCATCGAGTTCGGCGATTTCTACTTCCAGCATTCGCGCCGCGAGAGCTGGTCGATGGAGGACGGCATCGTCAAGGACGGCGCGCACGCGATCGAACAGGGCGTGGGCGTGCGCGCGATCTCGGGCGAGAAAACCGGTTTCGCCTATTCCGAGGACATCGATGCGAACGCGTTGCTCGCCGCCGCCGGTTCCGCGCGCGCCATCGCCCGCGACGGTCGCAGCCACGCGCCGCTGGCGCTGGCCCCGGTGCGCGCGCCGGTGTTGTATCCCGCGCTCGATCCGGTCGATGCGCTCGACAACGCCGAGAAAGTCGAAGCATTGCGCCGCATCGACAAGCTGCTGCGCGCCGCCGATCCGCGCGTGAAGCAGGTGATGGTCGGGCTCAGCGGCAACGTCGACACGGTGCTGGTCGCGCGCAGCGACGGCGTGCTTGCCAGCGACGTGCGCCCGCTGGTGCGGATGAACGTGCAGGTGATCGTCGAACACAACGGCCGCCGCGAATCCGGTTACGCCGGTTTCGGCGGGCGCTATTCGTATACGGAATTGCTTGCGAACGGGCAGCCGGAGAAATTCGCGCGCGAGGCCCTGCGCCAGGCCCTGGTGAACCTCGAAGCCATCGACGCACCCGCCGGCGTGATGCCGGTGGTGCTCGGCAACGGTTGGCCGGGCGTGCTGCTGCACGAAGCCGTGGGCCACGGGCTCGAGGGCGATTTCAACCGCAAGGGCACGTCCACCTATGCCGGGCGCATGGGCCAGCGCGTCGCGTCGCCCGGTGTCACGATCGTCGACGACGGCACGCTCGAAGGCCGGCGCGGTTCGCTCAACGTCGACGACGAGGGCACGCCGACCGCATGCACCACGCTGATCGAGGACGGCGTGCTGGTGGGTTACATGCAGGACACGCTCAACGCGCGGCTGATGGGTGCGAAGCCCACCGGCAATGGCCGCCGCGAATCCTTCGCGCACCTGGTGATGCCGCGCATGACCAACACCTACATGCGCGCAGGCACCCACGATCCGGAGGAGATGATCCGTTCGGTGAAGCGCGGCCTGTACGCGGTCAATTTCGGCGGCGGCCAGGTCGACATCACCAGCGGCAAGTACGTGTTTTCCGCGACCGAGGCCTACCTGATCGAGGACGGCAAGGTCACCGCGCCGGTGAAGGGCGCGACCCTGATCGGCAACGGGCCGGAGACGATGCAGCGCGTCGCCATGATCGGGAACGACCTCGCGCTGGACGACGGCGTCGGCACCTGCGGCAAGGACGGGCAGTCGGTGCCGGTGGGCGTGGGCCAGCCCTCGCTGCTGATCAGCGAGTTGACCGTCGGCGGCACTCAGGCCGATTGATCGTGCTCGTCGCGTTCGCCATCGCCGAGCAGGGCAAGCACCGCGCGGTACAACTCGCGGAACGCGCGCGGCGGCTTGTCCTTGGTGCGTTCATCCAGCGCGTTGCGCACCAGTTGCCGCAGCTGTTGCCGGTCCGCGTTCGGATATTCATCCAGCAGTTCGCCCAGCGCGGCGTCGCCGCCGTCGAGCAGGCGTTCGCGCAAGCTTTCGGCGCGATGCATGCGCGCGGTTTCGCGCTTCGCCGCCTCGCCGCCGGCATCGAGCGCATCGCGGATCGCGTCCAGCGCCTCGTCGTCCTCGCGCCGCATCTGCTTGGCGAGGAACGCGGTCTGGCGCTTACGCGCGACATGCGCGGTGATGCGCCGGGTCTCGACGATGTGCGGCAGCAGGCTTTCGGGAATCGGCAGGCGTTCGAGCTGGGCATCGCTCAGCGTCGCCAGTTTTTCCGCCAGCGCGAGCACGTCCAGCGCCTCGCGCCGCAGCTGGCTGCGGCTGGGCCCGAGGAATTCGCCGCTGTCGTCGTCGCGTCCGCGCATTTGCACCTCTCTTTCGCTGAAAGGATAAGCCATTGAACGAGATCGCTGCCGCCACCGCCGTCGACAGCGCGGCCCGGCTGGACGCGCTGGAAGGCATCGCCGGTCGGTTGCTGGAGCGCGCGCGCCGCGCCGGCGCCGACCAGGCCGAGGTGAGCTGTTCCGAAGACACCGGCCTCGAGGTCAACGTGCGCATGGGCGCGGTGGAAACGGTCGAGGCCACGCGCGACCGCGGCATCGCCGTCACCGTGTATTTCGGCAAGCGCAAGGGCAGCGCCAGCACCGCCGATCTGCGCGAGGACAGCCTCGCCGCGACGGTGGAACAGGCCTGCGCGATCGCCAGACACACCGAGGACGATCCGGCCGCCGGCCTCGCCGATCCGGAATTGATGGCACGTGAACCCGCTTCGGGTTGGCCGGAATTCGACGCTTGGCATCCGTGGGCGCTGGACGCCGAACGCGCCATCGACCTCGCGCTCGCCTGCGAGCAGGCCGGCCGCGATTCCGATGCGCGCATCGCCAATTCCGATGGCGCTTCGGCCTCGACTGGCACTTCGCTGGCGGTCTACGCGAATTCGCACGGATTCTGCGGCCGCGAGCGCGGCACCCACCATTCGCTCGGCTGCGCGTTGATCGCGGGGCAGGGCGATGCGATGCAACGCGACGGCTGGTACAGCACCGCGCTGGCGCCGGAGGATCTCGAATCCGCGGCATCGATCGGCCGCGAAGCCGCGCGGCGCACGCTGGCGCGGATGTCGCCGCGGCAATTGCCGACTGGCGCGGTGCCGGTGTTGTTCGCCGCCGAAGTCGCGCGTTCGCTCATCGGCCATCTCGTTGGCGCGGTCTCCGGCGGCGCGCTTTACCGGCGCGCGAGTTTCCTGCTCGATGCCGCCGGCACGCGCGTGTTTCCCGAATGGTTCGCCATCGACGAGGACCCGTTCCTGGCGCGCGGCTTCCGTTCCTCGGCGTTCGATGCCGAAGGCGTGGCCACGCGCGCGTCCCCGCTGGTCGAAGCCGGCGTACTCCAGCGCTATGTGCTGGGCAGTTATTCCGCGCGCAAGCTGGGGCTGGCCACCACCGCCAACGCGGGCGGCGTGCACAACCTCGCGGTGAAGGCGAATGCCGGCGACCTCGGCATGTTGCTGCGCAACATGGGGCGCGGCCTGCTGGTCACCGAGCTGATGGGGCAGGGCGTGAATGCGGTGACCGGCGACTACTCGCGCGGCGCCGCCGGGTTCTGGGTCGAGAACGGCGAAATCGCGTTCCCGGTCGATGGCGTCACCATCGCCGGCAGGCTGCGCGAGATGTTCGCGGCGGTCGAGGCCGTGGGCAGCGACGTCGACCGGCGTTCCCACCTCCTGACCGGTTCCATCCTGCTCGGGCGGATGACCGTCGCCGGGGCGGATTGACGTTATATTCCCCGAAGCCGCGGGTGCGCGGCGTGACCACGGGGAAGTCCATGAGCGATATCGAAACCACCGCTGCGTCGCAGGAAGACCGCACGCTGGCGATGCTGACCCACCTGTCGGGGATCATCCTCGGCTTCATCGTTCCGCTGGTGATCTGGCTGACCAACAAGGACAAGGCCGACAAGGGCTGGTTGAACGACCATGCCAAGGAAGCGCTGAATTTCCAGATCACCATCCTGATCGGCTACGTCGCCGGCATGGTGCTCACGATCATCCTGATCGGCCCGCTGATCTCGCTGGCCGCATGGGTGGTGAGCGTGATCTTCAGCATCATCGCCGGCCTCAAGGCGAACGAAGGCGCGGCCTACCGCTATCCGTTCGCGCTGCGCCTGATCAAGTAAGCGAGCAATCCCGCCGCCGATGGCCCGGCATGGGCCATCGGTTGGCTTGCGTGGCGGGCGAATGCCCCCATGATCGTCGATAGCCGGGATCCTTCCGGTGGAGAAGACGATGAACGCGAACCTCGAAACCCTGTCCCCGACCGCCAGCGACCGCCACTGGGCCGTCGCCGCGCCCATCGCCGCGCTGGCCGCGGCCGCGTTGACGCACTGGTTCGCCGGCGTTGCCGGAACCCTGGCCGCGCTCGCGGTGTGGATGCTGGTGCGCGACAAGTCCGCCTTCGCCAGCGCGCACGCGCGCGAAGCGGCGAACTTCAACCTCAGCATGTTCCTCTACGCCTGCGCCGCGGGCGTGATCGGCATCGTGCTGGTCGGCGCCACCGTGCTCACGCTCGGTATCGGCGCGCTGGTCACCATTCCGGCCGGCATCGTGCTGCTGTGCGTGATCGGCGCGATCGCATTGATGTGGCTGGTGTGCAGCCTCATCGCCGCGTTCAAGGCCTGGGACGGCAAGCCCTATCGCTATCCGCTGACGATGCGGTTGCTGGGCTGAAATGCAGAAAGGGCGCCGCGAGGCGCCCTTTACAGAGCGTTTTGTCGTTCTTAGAGCGTATTGCCGTGGATCATGCTGATTGCGCTCTGTGGCGGCAGTTTGCATGTGATGGAAATGTTGAAGCTGCGGGTGATCGGATCGCCATAGATTCCCCCAAAATCCGAGTTGGTCCAGAAGATTGCCTGGCTCCCTGTCGTATTCGAAATGCTCTCGGTCTTGGTGGAGTACTTCAAATCTGATGAGGCGTCGCCAGCGAGGATGCCGACTACTGCGGTACAACTGATATCGTGGGAAACACCGTCGAGCGAATAAAGGTTGGCCCAAACGCTCACGTAATTCGGATCGCTCGACGATGACGACGGAATATTGCGCTGTATCGTGCAGATCACGAAACTACTGGTGGTCGTGGACTCGTTGCGCAAGCCGGTCGCCTTGGGGCGGACGCCGGTGTCGGTGGTGGGGATGCTGAGTTGGCATGCTCCGCCATTGACATAATCGACGTTGCCGGCCTTTGCCTCAGGCACGTTCGTAAACCCATGAATCGCCACCAAACCTGCAAGCACAGTGGAAAGTCGAAGATGACGCATGGTGCACTCCATTCCATGTCCCGCCAGAATGGCGGGTTCTTCCCTTATGCGTGGAACGGGGCCGAAAGCGGACATGCGGGAACGAAAAAGAGTGCCACGGGGACGCCCTCGGTCCTGAAGGGTGTTCGCTAGGACTGAGCCTGGATGTAGCTGATCGCCGTCTGCGGGGGTAGGCTGCAGGTGACCGAAAAATACATGCTTCCGCCGATCGCGGCGCCTCCCGTCCCCCCGAAGTCCTCCGCCGACCAGACGAAGGGAATTTCCGTGGTGTCCCACATGCTCGCCGTCTTGGTGGAGTAATGCAGCGCCGGGGAACTGCCCGCGACAGCGGTGCAGGCGACGTCATGGCTGCCGCCATCGAGCGAATATCCAACGAGGCCCACGTACACGTAATCGCCCGTCGCCGACGATCGCTGGAAGCTACAGATCACGAAGTTGCTCGAGCTCGTCGATTCGTTGCGGAAACCGGATGCTTTCGGCCGAACCCCGGTGCTGGTCGTCGGAATGCTCAGTTGGCACGATGAGCCATTGATGATGTCGAGGTTGAAGCTCTTCGCCGCCGGCGCAGTCGACAAGGCGCAGGCCATCGACGCGCTGGCTAGCGCGACCGGAATTCGAAGATTGCGCATGGTTCACCCCATTCGATGCCCGTCCGGGATGGCGGGCTTGTTCCCCTATGCGTGGAACGAGGCCGAAAGCGGACACGCGGGGACGAAAAGGGCGCCGAGCGGACGCCCTTAAGTTGTCGCGATTCAATTCGTCACGCCCAGGATGGCCTTGATCCCGGTCTGTGGCGGCAAGTTGCAGGTAATCGAAACGTACCTGCTTTGGGGGATTGCGGCGCCACTTGCTCCCCCAAAGTCCGGTGCGTACCAGGAAATGGCCCCGAGTGGATCGAGGGTGTTCATGGTCTTGCTGGAATACAAGATGTTGTTGCCCGTGCTTCCGCCCAAGACGCCTACGACCGCGGTGCAAGTCAGGTCGCGCGCGATACCGTCCAGCGAGTAGTGAGCGAGGCGGATTTCCGAATACAGCCCCGTCGATTCCGTGTGCTGGATGTTGCAGATCACGAAATTGCCGACGTCGGTGGACTCGTTGCGCGCGCCGGAGGCCTTCGGGCGGAATTTGGTGTCGGTGGTCGGGATGCTGAGTTGGCAGGAGCCGCCGTTCACGTAGTCTGCATTGGCGGCCTTCGCCACGGGCGCGTTGGCCAAGCCCGCGATAGCCACGATGCCGATAATCGCGGCGGAAAGTCTAAGATCGCGCATGGTTCACCTCGTTCGATGCCCGGCCGCAACGGCAGGTTTTCCCCTTATGCGCGGAGCGGGGCCGAAAGCGGACACGCGGGAACGAAAAAAGGGCGCAGCGGGGCGCCCTTTGCTTTGCATCGATGGTCAGTGCTAATGCGCATACGACTCCGAGTGATAGCTGATGGCAGCTTGGGGAGCCAGCAGGCACGTCACTGAAAGGACATCGAAATAACCACCCGCGGTACCGCCGAAATCGGCGCCATTCCAGAAAATCTCGGAGTAATCCGTCCCGCTCACGGTCACGACCTTGGTGGAGTAGGTGACGGCGTGCGATGGAGTGTAGACGCCATTGACGGCCGTGCAGCTGACATCGTGGCTGGTGCCGTCGATGGAATAGAGCAGGAAATCGACCTCCTGAAATCCGTAACCCGAATCGGGCATGGGCGTTGGACAGATGATGAAATTGCTGACGGTCGAGGATTCGTTGCGCGCGCCAGTAGCCTTTGGCCGGAACTTGGTGTCGGTGGTCGGTATGCTGAGTTGGCAGTTGGAGCCGCTAACCCGGGTGAACGCCAACCCCAGGGCTCGCGCCACGGGGGCGTTGGCCAATCCCCAAGCGACCAGGAAGCACGTCAGGGCTGTTGGAAGTCGAAGACCGCGCATGGTTCACCCCGTTCGATGCCCGGCCGGAACGGCGGGTTTCCCCCTTATGCACGGAACGGGGACGGAAGCGGACATGCGTGAACGAAAAAAGGGCGCCACGGGGCGCCCTTTCGTTCATGCAGGAATGGATTCAGCTGCCGACCGGGTACGGGAAAATCGCTTCCATGAAATTGATCGCGGTCTGCGGTGGCAGGTTGCATGTCACGGAGAAATTGAGGCTGCCCGGGATGGTGGCACCGGAAATTCCTCCGAAATCCGTCGACCACCAGGTGATGGTATAGCCTTGCCCCGTCGTTGCCGAAGCGAAGGTCTTGGTGGAATAGACCGGCGGCATGTAGCCGCCATACCAGCCGCTCACGCCCGTGCAGCTGACGTTGCGGCTGGTTCCATCGAGCGAATACACGAAGATGTTGAGCCAACTCAATGGGCTCGCAGTTCCGTTCCCGGGGGCGATGACCACGGGGCAGATCACGAAATTGCTGGTGGTCGTGGATTCGTTGCGGAATCCCGTCGCCTTGGGACGCACGCCGGTATCGATGGTCGGGATGCTCAGCTGGCAACTCGCTCCGTTGATGACTACGTCCGCGGTCATGTCCGTGGACCTCGCTGTCGGCGCAATCGCCAGGCTACAGATCGCCGCGACGCCGGCAATCACGGCGGGAAGTCGAAGATTGCACATGGTTCACCCCATTCGGTGCCCGGCCGGAATGGCGGGTTTTCCCCTTATGCGTGGAACGGGGACGGAAGCGGACATGCGTGAACGAAAAAAGGGCGCCACGGGCGCCCTTCGATGCAGCTCCGCACGATGCCTTACTGCGGGTCGCTGCCCAGGTTCGGGTTGTACCTGGCGTACAGCAGGCCGATCGCGGTCTGCGGCGGCAGGATGCAGGTCACGGTCGTCCACGCACTGCCGGGAATGCCCGCGCCCGTCGTTCCACCGAAATCCCCCGCGGTCCATGCCGCGACGACGCCCGTGCTTTCGGCGGGCACGTTGATCGCCTTGGTGGAATAGGTCGGCGGGACGTACCGGTTGAGGGATCCGATCACGGTCGTGCAGGTCGAAGTGCGCGGCGTTCCGTCGATCGAATAGAGGATGACGTTCATTTCGATGATCGCGCCGCCATCGGACGGGACCGGGGAAAGATTGAACGGACAGATCACGAAGATGCCGGCGGTGGTGGATTCGTTGCGGCCGCCGGTGGCCTTGGAAACGAAATCGGGATTGGTGCTGACGCCGGCCGGCTTGCAGACCGAACCGGAGACGGTGAGGTACTGGCTCGCCGTGGCCGACCTGGCCATTGGCGTGGCGGCGAAGCCGGAGACAGCGACAAGGCAGGCCAAGCCTGCGGGACGCAGAACGCGCATGGAAAAACCCCCTGTGGTTGTGGACCGCCTGTCGGAGTGACGGGCTGCCCGGTACTGCCAAGCAAGAACTGTGACAGAACTAACAGTTTGCACCCTTTTTGTGGCCGAAAGGGGCGTCCGGGACAGGGGCCGGGTGGGGCGGAACGGCTCTCCGATACGCTGAATGCGCCGGAATGACGGACGGTCAGGGGCCGGTCGGGCCGTCAGTCGCCCATCGCGATCTTGTTGTGGTCCAGCCGGTCCAGCCGCTCGTCCAGCGGCGGATGGGTGCGGAACAACTGCGCCATGGCCGGGGCCTTGCTGCCGAGCGCGGTCATCTTCTGCAACACCGCGTACAGCGCCAGCGGGTCGTAGCCGGAGCGGGCGAGGTAGACCTCGGCGGCTTCGTCCGAACGGTATTCGGCGCCGCGGTCGAGGCTGGTGAGCATCACCGCCGCGCCGTTCTTCGCCAGGTAGTCCTTGGCCACGTTGCCGAGTTCGCCGCCGCCGACGCTGACATGGCTGAGCGCGACATCCTTGCCGTAGGACTGCATTTCCTGCTTGTGGATCACTTCGTAGTGGTCGCGCTGCACGACGTGGCTGAGTTCGTGCGCGAGCACCCCGGCCAGTTCCTGGTCGTCGTTCGCGTCGACCAGTTCATAGATGCCGCGGGTGACCAGCACGTAGCCGCCGGGCGCAGCGAAGGCGTTGATCTCTGGCGAATCGATCACGCCGAAGGTCCACGGCAGTTCCGGACGCGCGGTGTGCGACGCGAGCCAGCGCCCGACGCGGTTGACGCGGCGCTGCGCGGCATCGTCCTGCCACAACGGCGCGGCACCGAGGATGCGTCCGGCGATCTCCGGCCCGAGTTGCAGCTCTTCCTCGGTCAGTTCCTCGCCGCTCTTGCGCGTGGTGGCATCCGCGGCGCCGAGCGCGGTATCGCTGGCGGCATTGCCGAGGCCGAGGCTGGAGAGCAGCCCGCGCGCGGCGGACAGGCCGCTGCGCTTCTGCTGCTGGGTCGCGCCGCCCTTCTTGTTCGCGGCGACGGCCTGCTCTTCGGGCTTGTAGGGAATGCTGCGCTCGCGCAGGTTGGCGCGGCGCATGGCGTCCGCCGCCTGTTGCGGGGTTTCGCGGTAGGACTCCATCTTCGCCAGTTGCGCGCCGTCGAAACTGGCCGCGCGCAGGTCGCTTTCGTCGAGGCCGCGCACGCCGGCGGTTTCGCTGACCCGGCCCTTGCCGGCACGGCCGGCGAACAGGCCGCCCACGTCCGAGGACGACGCCGATTTGCCATAGGCCATGCGCACCTCGTTCACGCGCACGAAGCCGGAAGGGCCCGACGGCAGCGACACGCGGTACCACAGGCCCTGTTGCCCGCCGACATCCACCGCCGCGCCCTGCTTGAGCGTGGCGACCACGGCGGACTTGGAATCGGGTGCGCCGTGCACGTCGACCGAAGCCTTGTGGATTTGCGCCGGTTGCCCGGCCACGGCGGGTCGGGCGACGACCAGCGCGACCATCAAGGCGGCGAGGGCGATGCTGCGTGCGAACGTGGATGGCATGCGCTGTGTCCCCGTGCGTTTGGGCGATGGCCGCGATGCGCGGCGCCATGCAGGAATACGCGATCCGGGGGCAATCGCGGCCACGATTCAACCGGCATCGGGAGGCACGCGCAAGCTGCGCCGCCGCATTGCCGTTCAGGCGGGCGCCTGTGGCCCGGTTTCGTCGGCGGCGAAGGAATCGTGCGCCGACAGCGGGCGCTCGTCGGTGCTGGCCAGCAAGCGCCCGAGCATGTGGCTGACCCGGGCGCGGGTGTCGGTGATCGGCTCGTCCTCGACCGCGATCGTGCTGATCAGGCTGGCCACGCGCACGCTGCCGTCGTCGGGCAGCACGTCGTCGCGCCCGGCGAGGTATTCGCGCAGCGATCGCAATTCGCGTTCCGCCGTCGCCACCACGGTGGCCCGGTCGGGCCCGCCCCAGGTCAGCACGTTGACGTCGACCAGCGCATCCCACAGCCAGTGCTTGTATTCGACGATGCCCTCGATCGCCACCGCTTCGTGGCCGTGGTACAGCCAGCCGCGCAGGCGCCGGCGGTATTCGCGGATGCGGCGGGAGAGCGCACGCCGTTCCATCGCCTCGTCGGGCACGAAGCGTAAGCGCACCATCGCCAGCCAGCGATCGCGTTGTGCATCGAACTGCGGTCGATAATCGTCGTTGCCGATCGCGCGCCCGCGTTGCGCCGCCGCGTACACGCGGCACAGGCCGAAGCACAGGCTGACGAAACCGAGCGCGGCGAAGATGTCGAAGAACACGCCGAACGCGGTCAGCCCGATGAATGCCGCGACGACCAACAGGATGTTGCTGGCGACGAAGATCGCATCGAGTTCCCACGCCGGTTCGCCGCGCCAGAACGCGAAGCCGGTGAACGCGACCAGGAAGGCCGCGAGCAAATACTTGAAGCTCGCCGGCGGCATCCAGATTGCGCCGTCGGTGAGCAGCGCCTCCGTCGCCTCGGCGTGCACTTCCACGCCGGGCATCGCCATGTTCGCCGGCGTCGGCTTGGCATCGTTGAGGCCGGCGGCGGTGTAGCCGACCAGCACCGCGCGGCCTTTCAGGTCGGGAACGCCGTTCGGATCGCACGCGGGTTTCGGGAGGACCAGGTCGGCGGCGCTGATGTAGGGCAGGCGACTGTGCCTGCGCCAGTTCACGCGGATCGACGCGGGATACGAAGACATCGCGCGCCCGCTCGCGACCGAGGCCAGGCGCAGCGACAACGACGGCAGGGCCCAGTCGCCTTCCTCGCCGCGCAGGTTCACGTCGCGCAGCACGCCGTCGGCGTCGCGATCGATGTCGACCAGCGCGCTGTACTTGCGCATCGCCTCGCCGTAGGGCCGCAGCAGCGCGACGCGCGGGCCGGGGCGTTGCGCGTTCGCGGACAAGGGGAATGCGCCGGGAACCTGCGACACCGGGATCGCGCCCTTCGCATCGTCGAATCCCGGCGGCACGCGCGTGGCGCCGAACAGGAAACGTCCGCCGCCGCCTTCGGCCATCGCTTCGAGCGTGGCATCGCCGCCGGGATCGTCGTTGGAGGCGTCGACGAACATCACGTCGAAACCGACCGCGCGCACGCCGGCGCCATCGAGCGCATCGAGCAGGTCGGCGTGCTGCTGCCGGCTCCACGGCCACGGCCCGAGCTGCGCGATCGAACAGTCGTCGATCTCCACGATCGCGACCTTGCCCGAAGGTTTCGGTTCCCACGGGCGCAGCTTGATCACCTGGTCGAAGATCGCGTCTTCGGCCGAGGCCAGGTTGCGATCGTGGTGCCAGTCCCAGGCCAGCCAGCCGAGCGCGCCGACCACCAGCAGCGGATAGAAGGCGAAGCGCAGTTTCAGCGCGATGCGCGCGAGCGGGCGCCGGTAGCCGCGTTCGAGCGCGCCCCAGCGGTTGACGAAGCTGTAGCCGAGCCAGGCGAACAGCGACTCCAGCCACGGCAGCACGCGTTCGCGCCAGAACCTGGGCATTGCCATTCGCCGAGCTCCCCTTGCCCCGCCGCGACTGTACCGCAGCGGCGCGCGTCAGCGGTCGCGTTCGATCGCCAGCCGTGCCAGCGCCGCGAGCGCAGACGTATCCACCGGCAACGCCGACAGGGCATCGCGCATTTCCATGGCGAGTGCGTCCAATCGCGCGCGCGAAGCCTCGACCCCGATCAGCGCCGGGAACGTGGGCTTGGATCGTGCCGCGTCCTTGCCCGCGGTCTTGCCCAGCGTCGCGCTTTCGCCCTCGACGTCGAGCAGGTCGTCGCGCACTTGGAACGCCAACCCGAGCGCATCGGCGAAACGGTCGAGCGTGGCGCGCGAATCCGCGTCCGCGCCGGCGGCGATCGCGCCCATGCGGACAGATGCACGCAGCAGCGCGCCGGTCTTGAGCGCGTGCAGGCGTTCCAGCGATGCGATGTCGAATCCGGATGCCTGCCCGGTCGCATCGATGTCCAAAGCCTGTCCGGCGCACATGCCGGCGGCGGCGGATGCGAGTTCGGCGCAGAGCGCGGCGCGCGCGTCGCCGGGAAGCGTGGCGTTCGCGATCGCGACGAAGGCCTGCGACTGCAGCGCGTCGCCGGCGAGGATCGCGGTCGCTTCGTCGAAGGCGACATGCACGGTCGGCTGGCCGCGGCGCAGCGCGTCGTCGTCCATCGCCGGCAGGTCGTCGTGCACCAGCGAATAGGCGTGGACCAGTTCCACCGCGACAGCCGGCGCGTCCAGCGATTCCTCGTTCGCACCGAATGCGGTTCCCGCCGCGTAGACCAGCAACGGGCGCATGCGCTTGCCGCCGAGCAGCGCGGCGTGGCGCATCGCCGCGTGCAGGCGGCGTGGCGGGGAATCGGGATCGGGCAGGGCGTGGGCGAGCGCGGCATCCACCCGCGCGCGCCATGCATCGAGGCGCGCCTGCAATGCGAGATCAGGCATCCGGCTGGAAGGATTCGGCGGTGGCGGGATCCAGCGGGTCGCTCAGCAGCTTGACCCGCAGTTCGGCCTGTTCCAGCGCGGCCTGGCACTTGCGGTACAGGCCGACGCCGCGCTCGTAGGCGGCCAGCGATTCCTCCAGGCTCATGCCACCGGCTTCCATCTTCCCGACCAACTGCTCGAGCGCGTCGAGCGAGGCCTCGAATTCGGCGACGGCGGAGGGTTCGGAGGCGGCTTCGTGGGCGGGTTTGCGCGGCATGGGCGGAGTTTACGCCAGTTGCCAGTCGAGGCGTGCGCGCGGGTCTACGAGTCGCCGTTCGAGATCACGGCCGATGATGCGATGGCCAGCTGCCAACACGGTCTCCGAATCGGGATCCAATAGCAGAGGCAATCGCCGCCGTTCCCAAGGTGGAATGCGATGCTCCTGCAATACCTTCTTCAACGCGTGCGAATGGGTTCTGAAGTGCAGGTTGATGCGTTCTCCACCAAGACGCGCGCGCACCAATACCGGGCTCTTGAAACCTTCCCCGCCGTCCAGCGACAACAGGCTTCCCTCGGGAAGACGGAGCGGGGTGCAGCCATCCCAGATGCGTGCCCAGCCGCGAGGAAATACCGGAGATTGTCGATCCGCGTGCAGCAGCTGATTCCAGCGCTCGATGCAGGCGCCGCTCCAGCAAAAGCGCGGCTCCGCATCCTTCGACGCAGGGATAATTTCCTTCTCGATGCGGGCGGGTGCGCTTCCAGGCAGTGGCGGCAGTCCCAATCGATGTGCCCAGAGTTGCAATGCGCGCGCGCGGCGTGGTGCTGGAAGATGCATCAGACCAGCAATATGGATTGTGCGCGAATCATCGTGGTGGGTGATGCGGTCGAGGTCGTTCATATCGGAAGCGGACAGGATGTCGTGCGCTTCCGCGATCAACGCCGCGCTGCGAGCAAACGATGTGGATGCCTGAGGCCAGCGTTCCTGCAGCACTGGCATCACCCGATTGCGCAGGAAATTGCGATCAGGATCGTTCGAGGCGTTGGACGGATCCTCGATCCAGATCAGATCGTGCGCGATCGCGTATTCACGCAAAGCTTCTCGAGGTTGCGCGAGCAATGGCCGCCAGAGCCAGCCGTAGCCGTGCCGTCGCCACGACTGCATTGACGACAAGCCCTTGGTGCCGGAGCCGCGCAAGGCGCGCAGCAGGAAGGTTTCGGCCTGGTCGTCGCGGTGGTGCGCCAGCGCGAGGATTTCGCCGTCGCGCAGTTCGGACTTGAACGCCGCGTGGCGGGATTCGCGCGCGGCGCCTTCCAGCCCGAGGCCGGATGCGCGATCCACTTCGATGCGGACGATGGTCAGCGGGACATCGAGTGCAGCGCACAGCGATTCGCAATGCGCGGCCCATGCGTCGGCATCCGGATGCAGGCCGTGGTGCACGTGGATCGCGCGCAGGCCGTTCGGGCGAAGCGGCGAATGCGCGAGCAGGTGCAGCAGCACCGTCGAATCGAGGCCGCCGCTGAGGCCGATCAGTACCCCGACGCTTGCGGCCGGCGGAGGCGGCGGCAGCGTCCAGCCACTCATGCCTGGTATGGCTCCATCAGTGCGAGGCGGTTCCGGACGACAACGCGTGCTCGGTCTGTTCGATCATGTCGGTCACGTCGAAATAGATTGTCGCTTTCGCATCGCCAAGGTCGGCGTGGTAGACGTCGTAATGGTATTGCCCGGAGTTCACCAGGGCCTGGTCGCCGGGGTTATCGATGCCGGCGCGAAATTGCAGCCAGTCGTACTCGTTCGCGATCAAGCAAGGACGCAGCGCGTGTTCCTCGCTCTCGCCGCGGCCATTTTTCTCGATGACTTGAGTGAGGGCCAGCGCATAGGCGCGATGGTAGGCTTGCTGTTGCACGTTGCCTTCACGACCGGCGAGATAGCCGAGGAGGAAATGCAAGCGCAACATCGGGAAGGCATCGAGCGGTCCGACTTCATCGGCAAGCTTGTCCAGGCGCGATCTGACGGCTGCAGGATCCGCGTCATCGCCCATTTGGTCGATGTCTGACATCGCCTGCATCGCCGAGCGGTCGAGACCGTGTGCAGTGGCGTCAGTACGTGTGGTCACGCTGGCGCAAGCGGCGTCCGCGACCGAAACCAGCCCGGGAACAAGGGCTTCGACCGACTCTGGCGAAGGGCCGTCGGATTGCGCCATCGAGGCCAGCGGGCAGAGCAGCGCCAGAAAGATGAAGGAGCGGATATGGCCCTGCATACGGTGACGTTCCTTAACGGTGCCAGCTACGCCGCCTCGTACGCGCCGTAGCCGCGCATGCGCTTGTAGCGACGATCGAGCAGTTCGTCCATCGGCATGGCGTCGAGCGCGTCGAGTTCGTTGAGCAACACGGCCTTCAACCGCCTCGCCATCTGCACCGGGTTGCGGTGCGCTCCGCCGATGGGTTCGCGCACCACCTTGTCGACCAGCTTGAGCTCGTGCAGGCGCTTGGCGGTGATCGCCATCTGCTCGGCCGCATCCTTGGCCCGGGTCGCGTCGCGCCACAGGATCGACGCGCAGCCCTCGGGCGAGATCACCGAATACGTGCTGTATTCGAGCATGTTGGTGTAATCGCCCACGCCGATCGCGAGCGCGCCGCCGGAACCGCCTTCGCCGATCACCGTGCAGACGATGGGCGTGCGCAACTCGGACATCTCCAGCAGGTTGCGCGCGATCGCCTCGGACTGGCCGCGTTCCTCGGCGCCGATGCCGGGATAGGCGCCGGGCGTGTCGATGAAGGTGAGCAGCGGCAGCTTGAAGCGTTCGGCCAGCTTCATCAGGCGCAGCGCCTTGCGGTAGCCCTCGGGGCGCGGCATGCCGAAGTTGCGGCGCACCTTGGACTTGGTGTCGCGGCCCTTCTGGTGGCCGATCACGACCACGCTGCGGCCGTCGATGCGGGCGAGTCCGCCGACGATCGCGGCATCGTCCGCGTAGGCGCGGTCGCCGGCGAGTTCCTGGAACTCCTCGCAGATCACCTGCAAGTAATCGTAGGTGTAGGGCCGCGCGGGATGGCGCGCGAGCTGCGACACCTGCCACGGGGCGAGGTCGCGGAAGATGTGCGCCGTGCGCTTGCGCAGCTTGTCCTGCAGCGCGTGCACCTCGGCGTCGACGTTGACCTCCGGGCCGGTGCTGGCATGGCGCAGTTCCTGGATCTTGGCTTCCAGGTCGGCGATGGGCTGCTCGAAATCGAGGTAGTTCGGATTCATCCGCCAAGTCTAGCGGATGGGCGTTCCCGGGCCCGTACCCTGGCGAATTGCTTTTCCCTCTCCCTGCGTGCGGGGAGAGGTGCCGACTGCGGGCGCAGGAGCGCCCGCGAACGGCGAAGCTGGCCCGAAGGGCGAGCGCCATGGATGGTGCGAGTCACGCGGGTGAGGGGCAGCTATTGCGCCCAGGGCTTCGCCACCTGCAGGTGGACCTTTTCGACCCCCGGCTGCTGGCGCAGGGCCGCGACCAGGTCCGGGGCAACGCGCACACCTTGGCTGCCGTTGAGGTCGAGCGTGCCGGCCACGCCATCGCGCAGCAGGTCGAAGCGCAGCGGGGTCTTGCCCGGGCGATGCTGGCCGAGCAGGGCCTCGACCCGCGCGAACGTGCCCTCCACCCGCAGGTCCAGTTGCAGCGACAGGCGCTGCGCGGCCTGCATGCAGAGCTGGTCGTAATCCCAGGCGCGGCGCGCGCGCAGCGAGAAGCCGCCGTTGAATTCGTCCTCGCGCAGGCCGCCCTCGACCAGCAGGATGCGGTCGCGCACCAGCAACGACGCGAATTCCGAAGCCGCTTCGTTGAAGAACGCGCATTCGAGCTTGCCACGCCCGTCCTCGAGCAGCACGAACACCTGGCCATCGCCCTTGCGTCGGGTCGCTACCACCAGCCCCGCGACCACCGCCGGCACGTCTTGGCGCCAGCCGCGCCCATCCTGCTTCGGTGCCTGTGCGCCGCGTTCCCAGAGGCGTTCCAGCCCGCCGAGGTCGTGCCCGACGAGATCCAGCAGTTCCTTGCGGTGCGCGTCCAGCGGATGCCCGCTGAGGTAATGGCCCAGCGCGTCGCGTTCGCCTTGCAGCCGCCGGGACAGCGGCCATTCCTCGCATTCGGGCAACTCGACGCTGATGTCGGTCGCGCCGGTGTCGGCATTGCCGAACATGTCGACGATGCCGGCTTCGCGGTTCCTCGCGATCTGTTCCGCGGCCTTCAGCGCCTCGGGCAATTGCAGCATCAGGGTCGCGCGGTTCTTCGCCAGCGCGTCCAGCGCGCCGCCGGAGACCAGCGCTTCCAGCACGCGGCGGTTGAGCCTGGTCGCGTCCACGCGCCGGCAGAAGGCGAGCAGGTCGGGGAATCCGCCACCGCGTTCGCGCTCCTCGACGATGGCTTCGCAGGCGCCGCGGCCGACGCCCTTGATCGCGCCGAGGCCGTAGCGGATCGTCTTCGCGTCCACCGCTTCGAACATGTAGGTCGATGCGTTCGCATCCGGCGGCAGCACGGTCAGGCCGAGCACGCGCGCCTCGTCGAGGAAGCCGACCACCTTGTCGGTGTTGTCCATGTCGCTGGACAGCACCGCGGCCATGAACTCGGCCGGATAGTGCACCTTCAGCCACGCGGTCTGGTAGGCGACCAGCGCATAGGCGGCCGAGTGCGACTTGTTGAAGCCGTACTCGGCGAACTTCTCCATCAGGTCGAAGATCTGCGTCGCGCGGCGCGGATCGACGCCGCGTTCGGCCGCGCCGGCCTCGAACTTGGCGCGTTCCTTGGCCATTTCCTCGGGCTTCTTCTTGCCCATCGCGCGGCGCAGCAGGTCGGCGCCGCCCAGCGAATAGCCGGCCAGCACCTGCGCGATCTGCATCACCTGTTCCTGGTACACGATCACGCCGTAGGTCGGCGCGAGCACGGGTTCCAGCGCGGGGTGGGGGAAGCTGACGTCCTCGATGCCGTGCTTGCGGTCGCACCACTGCCGGTCCATGCCCGATCCCAGCGGCCCGGGGCGGAACAGCGCGGCGAGCGCGATGATGTCCTCGAAGGTGTCGGGCTTCGC
This sequence comes from Lysobacter lycopersici, assembly GCF_007556775.1. Classification (GTDB taxonomy): domain Bacteria; phylum Pseudomonadota; class Gammaproteobacteria; order Xanthomonadales; family Xanthomonadaceae; genus Pseudoluteimonas; species Pseudoluteimonas lycopersici. Next base: position 990,927 of record NZ_CP041742.1, on the reverse strand, counting down.
GCGCTTGAGCAGTTCGCGCATGCCGCGCGATTCGAACTGGAACACCGCGACCGTGTCGCCGCGCGCGAACAGCTCGTAGGTCGGCTTGTCGGTGAGCTCCAGCGCGGCGATGTCGAGCGCGGCTTCGCCGGCGTCGCGACGCCGCGCGTTGATCGCCTTCATCGCCCAGTCGATGATCGTGAGCGTGCGCAGGCCGAGGAAGTCGAACTTGACCAGCCCGACCTTCTCGACGTCGTCCTTGTCGAACTGCGTGACCGGGTTGCGGCCTTCGCCGTTGCCGTCGTGTTCGGCGAACAGCGGGCAGAAATCCGACAGCGGCGAGGGCGCGATCACCACGCCGCCGGCGTGCTTGCCCGCGTTCCTCGTCAGGTCCTCGAGCTGCAGCGCGAGGTCGACGAGGTCGCGCACGTCCTCCTCGGCCTCGTAGCGCTGCCTGAACTCGGCGACGACGCGATTCGATTCCTTGCGCGCGCGTTCGCCAACGCCGATCGCGTCTTCCAGCGTCATCGGGTCCGTAGGCTGCAGCGGAATGAGCTTGGCCAGGCCGTCGACGAAACCGTAGGGGAAGCCGAGCACGCGGCCGGCATCGCGCAGCACTGCCTTCGCCGCCATCGTGCCGTAGGTGATGATCTGCGAGACGCGGTCGCGGCCGTACTTGCGCGCGACGTAGTCGATCACCTCGTCGCGGCGATCCATGCAGAAGTCGATGTCGAAGTCCGGCATCGACACGCGTTCGGGATTGAGGAAGCGTTCGAACAGCAGGTCGTAGGGCAATGGATCGAGGTCGGTGATGCCCAGCGCCCATGCGACCAGCGAACCGGCGCCGGAACCGCGGCCGGGCCCGACCGGGATGCCGTGGTCCTTCGCCCAGTTGATGAAGTCGGCGACGATCAGGAAGTAGCCGGGGAAGCCCATCTCGACGATGACGCCGAGCTCAAGTTCGAGCCGCGCGTCGTAGTCCTCGCGCGTCCTGCCTTCGGCAAGCGGCGACTTTTCGAGGCGTTTTGCGAGGCCTTCGCGCGACTGCGCGCGGATCCAGCTTTCCAGCGTCTCGTTGCTCGGCACCGGGAACGCGGGCAGGTAATACGTTCCGAGCGCGAGTTCGAAATTGCAGCGCTGCGCGAGCGCCAGCGTGTTGCCGACCGCGTCCGGAACATCGGCGAACAGCGCCGCCATCTCGTCCGCGGATTTCAGGTATTGCCCGGCGCTGTAGTCGCGCGGCCGGCGCGTATCGTCGAGCACGCGGCCCGAGGCGATGCATACGCGTGCGTCGTGCGCCTCGAAGCCTTCGCGGTCGAGGAAGCGCACATCGTTGCTGGCCACGACCGGCAGGCCGATCTGTCCGGCGGCATGCAGCGCGAACGCGTTCCACTCGGTTTCGCCGGGCAGGCCGCAACGCGTGAGTTCGAGGTGCAGGTTCTCGCCGAACGCGCGCTGCCAGTCGCGCAATGCCGCGAGCGCATCGGCTTCGCGGCCATCGGCGAACAACTGCCCTGGCGGCGAATGACGGCCGGCCAACGCGAACAGTCCGTGCGTGTCCTCGCGCAGCCATTCGGGCTTCGCCACCACGCCGTCGACGCGATGGCCGTGCATCCACATCCGCGTCAGCAATCGCGACAGCGCGAGGTAGCCTTCGCGGTCGCGGCACAGCAAGGTCATGCGCGTCGCGTTCGCGTCGCCGTCGGCCAGCAGCACGTCGGCGCCGGCGATGGGCTTGATCCCGGCCTTCTCCGCCTCGGCCTGGAACTTCACCAGCGCGAACAGGTTGTTGCGGTCGGTGATCGCCAATGCCGGCACGCCGCGCGTCGCGCAGGCCCGGACCAGCTCCGGGATGCGGAGCGTGGAATCGACCAGCGAATACTCGCTGTGCAGGTGAAGGTGGGCGAATGCGGCGGACATCGCCTTCGGAATACGCGGCTCAATCCGCAGGTTAGGCCGGCGCAACCTGCCGGACAAGGCTTGACAGCGATTCCCGCACCGGCGCGAAGCTGCGGCGGTGCGCGGGGCAGGGCCCGTGCATGCGCAGCGCGGCGAGGTGCGCGGGGCTGGGATAGCCCTTGTGGGCGTCGAAGCCGTACGCCGGGAAGTCGCGATGCAATTCGACCATGCGTCGGTCGCGCGCGACCTTGGCCAGGATCGACGCGGCCATGATCGCCGGTTCCAGCGCATCGCCGCCGACGATGGCGCGGGCCGGGCAGGGCAAGTCCCTGGGCAGGCGGTTGCCATCGATCAGCGCGAGCCCGGCTGCCGGCGCCAGCGCCTGCAACGCACGGCGCATGCCGGTCAGGGTCGCCTGCAGGATGTTCAGCGTGTCGATCTCGCCGGCTTCGACGAATTCGATCCGCCACGCCAGCGCGCGCTCGCAAATGACCGGGAACAGCGCTTCGCGGCGGCGTTCACTCAGTTTCTTCGAATCATCCAGTCCATCGATCGGTCGTTCCGGATCGAGGATCACCGCCGCGACCGCGATCGGCCCGGCCAGCGGCCCGCGGCCGGCTTCGTCGACGCCGGCAATGCGGACGTTCATCGCGCCAGCAGTTCCGCGACCGCATCCGCGGCGCGTGCCGATGCATCGCGGCGCAGCGTTTCGTGCAGGGCGCGGAAGCGCGGGCGCAGCGCGATCGCCGCTTCCGGGTCGCGCAGCCAGGCCAGCACCGCGTCGCGCAATTTCGGTGCGGTGCAATCGTCCTGCAACAGCTCCGGCACCAGCGCTTCGCCGGCGAGCACATTCGGCAGGCTGACGAAACGCGATTTCAGCAATCCCAATTTGCGCACGATGGCATGGGTCAGCGGCGCGATGCGATGGCCGACCACCATCGGCCGCTTGCACAGCATCGCCTCGAGCGCGGCGGTGCCGGAGGCGAGCAGCACCACGTCGCTGGCGATCATCGCGCGCTGCGCGTCGCCATCGAGTACCTGCAGCGTGAGCGGAACGCCGGCCACGGTGCGCTCGATCGCCGTGCGGCAAGCGGCATTCGCGGCCGGGACGAGCACTTTCAGTTCGGGGAATTCCGCGGCAACACCGACGGCGGATTCGAGGAACACCGGCAGCATGCGCTCGATTTCGCCGAGGCGGCTACCCGGCAGCAGCGCGAGCACCGGGTCGTGCACGGCGATGCCAAGCGCCGCGCGCGCGGCAGCACGATCCGGATCGAGCGGGATCGCATCGGCGAGCGGATGGCCGACGAACACCGCGTCGACGCCGTGTCGTGCGTAGATCGGCGGTTCCATCGGGAACAGGCACAGCACGCGGTCCGCGCTGGCGCCGATCTTCTGTGCACGCGATTCGCGCCAGGCCCAGACCGACGGGCCGACGTAGTGCACGGTGCGCACGCCGCGGCGCTTGAGCCAGCGTTCGAGGCCGAGGTTGAAGTCGGGGGCGTCGATGCCGATGAACACGTCGGGCTTCCACGCGAGGATGCGTTCGCGCAATTCGCGGCGCAGGCGCAGCAGCCGCGGTAGGTGCGAGAGCACTTCCGCGAGGCCCATCACCGCGAGTTCGTTGGCATCCGCCCACGTTTCGACGCCCGCGTCGCGCATCGCCGGGCCGCAGACGCCGGCGAATTCGGCATCCGGGAAGCGTTCTCGCAGCGCGGCCACCAGCCCGGCGCCGAGCGCGTCGCCCGAGGCTTCGCCGGCGACGAGTGCGAAGCGAGGCATCAGCGCAGCAGCGGCCGTTCGCCGCGTTCGATGAACTCCAGGACTTCGCGCACGTCGGCGCTGCCTTGCGCGAGCGCGGCGAGTTGTTGCTTCGCCTCGTCCAGCTTGGCGCCGGACACGTACAGCGCGCGGTAGGCGCGCTTGATCGCGGAAATGCGTTCGCCGTCGAAGCCGCGGCGCTTCAGGCCCTCGGCGTTCACGCCTCGCGGCCGGCCGTAGCCTTCCTGCGCCACCATCACGAACGGCGGCACGTCGCCGTTGACGAACGCGCCCATGCCGATGAACGCATGCGCGCCGATGCGGCAGAACTGGTGCACGCCGGTGAAGCCGCTGAGGATGACGAAATCGCCGACTTCGACGTGGCCGGCGAGGGTCGCGTTGTTGGAGAACACGCAGCCGCTGCCGACGTTGCAGTCGTGGGCGACGTGGACATAGGACAGGAACCAGTTGTCGTCGCCGATGCGGGTGGTGCCGCCGCCATTGCCGGTACCGCGGTTGATGGTGGTGAATTCGCGGAACACGTTGCGGTCGCCGATGACGAGTTCGGTGCGTTCGCCGTCGAACTTCTTGTCCTGCGGATCGCCGCCGATCGCGGCGTGGCCGTGGAAGCGGTTGTCGCGGCCAATGCGGGTCGGACCCTCGATCGTGCAATGCGCGCCGATGATGGTGCCGTCGCCGATGTCGACATCCGCGCCGATCACGCTGTACGCGCCGATCCCGACGTTCGCGCCGATGCGCGCCGAAGGGTCGACGACCGCGGTGGGATGGATCGAAGGCGCGGCCACCGCGGTCAGTCCCTGGCCTCGGCGCAGAGGATCTCGGCGCAGGCGGCGGTTTCGCCATCGACGCGCGCGGTACCGACGTACATCGCCATGTTGCGGATCACGCGCTTGAGCGCGACCTCGAGTTCGATCCGGTCGCCGGGCACGATCATGCGCGAGAACTTCGCTGCGTCGATCTTGACCAGGTAGGACATGGTCTCCGAGACCGGGGTGCCCGCGGCTTCGCGCGACAGTTGCGTGAGCAGGCCGCCGGTCTGCGCCAGCGCCTCCAGCACCAGCACGCCGGGCATCACCGGATGGCCGGGGAAATGGCCCTGGAAGAACGGTTCGTTGCCGGTGACGTTCTTCCACGCGAGGATGCGCTTGCCGGGTTCGAACTCGACCACGCGGTCGACCAGCAGGAACGGGTAGCGGTGCGGCAGCAGCGCCTGGATGCGTTCGATGCCGACGGGCATGGAAACGGTCGCGGTCATGTCGGGTCCTCGTCGGTCTCTTTGTCTGTGCGCCGGAACAGGCGGTCGAGCTGCTTGAAGCGCGCGGCGCTCCTGCGCCAGGCGCGGTTCGGCATCAGCGGCGTGCCGGAGGAATATTCCCCCGGTTCGCGGATGGAATGGGTGACCAGGCTCATCGCGGTGACGACCACGCGGTCGCAGACCTCGAGGTGGCCGAGCACGCCGGCGCCGCCGCCGATCAGGCAGTAGCGGCCGATCCTCGCGCTGCCGGCGACCGCGGCGCATCCGGCCAGCGCGGTGTGCGCGCCGATGCGGGCGTTGTGGCCGACCTGGATCTGGTTGTCGAGGCGCACGTCCTCCTCGAGCACGGTGTCCTCGATCGCGCCGCGGTCGATGCTGGTGTTGGCGCCGATCTCGCAGTCGTCGCCGACCACCACGCCGCCGAGTTGCGGCACCTTGATCCAGCGGCCGGCGTCCATCGCCAGGCCGAAGCCGTCGGCGCCGAGCACTGCGCCCGGATGCACCAGCACGCGCTTGCCGAGGCGAACGCGCTTCACCAGCGTCACCCGCGCGACCAGCTCGCAGCCTTCGCCGACGACGCAATCCTCGCCGATGACGCAGCCCGGGCCGATGATGGCGCCGGCTTCGATGCGCGAGCGCGCGCCGATGGACACGAACGGGCCGACCTGCGCGGACGGATCGACGTGCGCATCGCTGGCGACGACGGCCGATGCGTGCACGCCGGGTTCGGCCGCAGGACGGGTTTCGAACTGCGCGGCGAGTTTCGCGAACGCGGCGTAGGGATCGTCCGCCAGCAGCGCGGTGCCCGCATAGCCTTCCGCATCCGCCGGGCGCATCACCACCGCGCCGGCGCGGGTCTGCGCCAGTTGCGCGCGATAGCGCGGGTTGGCGAGGAAGGCGAGCTTGCCGGGTTCCGCGTTCGCCAGCGTGGCGACGCCGTCGAGGACGACGTCGCCATTGCCGTGCAACCGCAGCGCGAAACGCTCCGCAAGGTCCGCCGCGCGATGGCTCGGCCTGGACATGGCGCGCGCGTCGTTCCTCAGAACGAGCCGCCGAAGCTGAATTGCAGGTGCTCGATCTCGTCGTCCGTCTCGCTCTTCAGCGGGATGGCGTAGCTGATGGAGATCGGCCCGACCGGTGCGCGCCACAGCAGGGCAATGCCCGCCGATGCGCGGAGAGTATCGACATCGAAATCGTCGGCGTTGCGGTACACGTTGCCGAAATCGACGAAGGCGGACACGCGCGCGGAACGCGTGTCGAGCAAGGTGGGGAAGATCAGTTCGAGCGAGCCGATGGTCTTCACCGCGCCGCCGAGGGGCTGTTGCAGGCTGCTGCCCAGCGCCGTGCCGCGAGGGCCGAGCGTGTTGTCGCGGAAGCCGCGCACCGAATTGGTGCCGCCGGCGTAGAAGTTCTCGAAGAAGGGCAGGCCGTCGGCGGTCACCGTCTTGTTGTAGTCGGTGGAGGTCGGCAGGCAGGGAACCGTCGGGTCCGGGCCGGGCTGGTAGGTGTCCAGTGTGCCGTCGCCGTTCGTGTCCACGTACGTGCCCGGGGTGTAGCAGATGTTGCGGGTGACCGGGCTGCCGTAGCTGTCGCCGTAACCGAGTTCCGCGCGCGTGTTCAGCACCATGTGCCGCGTCAGCGGCCAGTACTTGGAGAACTGGTAGTTGAGCTTGTAGTACTGCACGGTCGAACCGGGCAGCGCGATTTCCGCGGAAACGCGCTGGTACATGCCGCGGGTCGGGGCGAAGTAGTCGTTGCGGGTGTCGCGGGCCCAGCCGAGCTCGGTGCGCCAGGCGTGGAAGGTGCGGGTGCCGAGTGCGTCTATGTAATCGACGAACTCCTGCGGCGACGAGCCCTGGTAGGCGAAGATCTGGTTGCGGTCGATGCCGAACAGGCCGGTGATCGTGTCGTTTTCGGTGATCGGGAGGCCGGCCACCATTTGCGCCGCGGCGCTGGTGGTGGAGTAGCTGGCGGTGTTGAAGTTCGAGTTGTCGAACTCGCGCCACCACAGGTTGTAGCCCAGCGACATGCCCCCGTCGGTGAAGTAGGGGTTCGTGTACGAGAACGAATACCGTTGCAGGTAGTCGTTGCGGCTTGCTTCGATCGACACGCGGTTGCCGGTGCCGAGGAAGTTGTTCTCGCTCAGCTGGATCGAGGTGGTCAGGCCGGACAACTGCGAGAAGCCGAGGCCGAAGGTGAAGCTGCCCGAATTCGTCTCGGTGACGTTGTAGACGACGTCGACCTGGTCGGGCGTGCCCGGCACCGGTTGGGTCTCGACGTCGACCTTGTCGAAGTAGCCGAGGCGCTGCAGCCGCACCTTGGAACGGTCGATCGCCGCCTGCGAATACCAGGCGTTCTCGAACTGGCGCATCTCGCGGCGCATGACCTCGTCCGCGGTCCGGTTGTTGCCCTTGAACACGATGTGGCGGACGTTGACGCGTGGGCCGGGCACGACCTGCAGGCTGATCGCGACCGTGTGCTTGTCGCGGTCGAGTTGCGGGATCGCATTGACCTGGGCGAAGGCGTAGCCGATGTTGCCCAGGGTGTTGGTGATCGCGTCGCTGGTGACTTCGAGCAGCTTGCGCGAGAACGTCTGGCCTTCCTTCAGGAAGACGAGCTTCTCCACGTTGTCGTGCGGCAACACGGTGTCCCCCTCGAGCTTGACCGAGGAGATCGTGTAGGGCTCGCCTTCGGTGAGCCCCGCGGTGATGAACATGTCGCGCTTGTCGGGGCTGATCGCGACCTGGGTATTGTCGACGCTGAAATCGATGTAGCCACGGTCGAGGTAGTACTCGTTCAGTTTCTCGAGGTCGCCGGACAATTTCTCGCGCGAGTACTGGTCGTCGCGGCGGTACCAGCTCAGCCAGTTCGATTCGCGCGATTCCCAACTGTCCAGGATGTCCTTCTGTTCGAATTTCTCGTTGCCGACCAGGTTGATGTGGCGGATCTTGGCGGCCTTGCCTTCCTTGATCGTGATGGTGATGTCGACGCGGTTGCGATCGAGCAAGCCGATGGTCGGGACGACCTCGACGTTGTACTTGCCGCGGTTGTTGTACTGGCGCGTGAGTTCCTGGGTGACGGTGTCCAGGCCTTGCTGGCTGAAGGTCTCGCCTTCGGACAGGCCGATGTCCTTCAGGCCCTTCATCAGGTCGTCGGTCTTGATGTCCTTGTTGCCGGTGATCGTGAGCTTGTTGATCGCCGGGCGTTCGCTCACCGTGACCACGAGGATGTTGCCCTGGCGGGAAAGCCGCACGTCCTCGAAGAACCCGGTCTTGTACAGCGCGCGGATCGCCTGCGCGGCCTTGGCCGGGTCGAGGGTGTCGCCGCGCTCGACCGGGAGGTAGGTGAACACGGTGCCGGCGCCGATGCGCTGCAGGCCGTCGACGCGGATGTCGCCGACCACGAACGGCAAGCCGGCCGAGGGGACCGGCGCGGCATCCGTCGCCATGGCGGGCGCTTCGGCGGACTGCGCCCAGGCCGGGCCGCTGAGGGCGGCGGCGACCGCAAGGGCGAGGGCGAGGCGGCGCTGGGGGTGTCGCGTCATCGGGGCATCCGGTGGGGGGTGGTGGGGGCGGAGGCGGCGCGGCCGCGCATGACGGCTTTCACCTCGCCAGGCCCAGGAAGTCATTGTAGAACGCCAGTCCCATCAACCCCGCCAGTGCGGCGAGGCCGATGTACTGGCCGGCGACCATGGCACGCTCGCTCAGCGGACTGCCCTTGGCCAATTCGATAAGGTAATACAGCAGGTGACCCCCGTCCAAGACGGGGATGGGCAACAGGTTGATGATCGCGAGGCTGAGGGACAGCAGCGCGAGGAAATACAGGAACCACGCCGGGCCTTCGCCGGCGAATGAGTTTGCCTCGCGGGCGATCGTGATCGGCCCGGAGACCGAGTTCTGGACGGAAACGCGCCCCTTGAACACGCGGGCGATCATCTCGAACAACTGCCGTGTCTGGGATCCGGCTTCGCCGAGCGCGGCCGGCACCGCGCGCAGCGGTCCGTAGCGCAGCTTTGCATCGTAGGCCGGTTCCGGCGCCGGGGCGGAATGGATGCCGAGCGCCCAGCGTGGATCGCTTCCCGGCTCGCTGCGCTTCGCCGGCCGGATCGGCAGGGCGAGGCGTTCGCCGTCGCGCTGCACCTCGACCATCGCGTCGCCGCCACGTTCGCCCAACGCCTGCACCAGCGGACCGATGGCCTCGAAACTCGATACCGGCTGCCCGTCGATGGCGGTGATGCGATCGCCCTTTTCGAGCACTCCCGTCGCCGGCGTGCCGGCTACGACCTCGCCCACGACCGCCGGCACCAGGAAATGCCGCGGAACCAGGCCGATGCCGGCGATGGCACTGTCGTCGGAGAGGCCGGCGGGTAGTTGCGACAGGCGCAAATCGCGCTGCGCCTGCACGCCGTCCGCGGTTTCGATTTCGAGCTTCGCGTCGCGGCGGTCGAGCGCGGCGGCGAGCAATGCCATCGAGGCCTCGCTCCAGGTCGGGGTGGCGCGGCCGTCGACCGACAGCAGGCGATCGCCTGCGTGCAAGCCGGAACTCGCGGCGATGCCGTCGCTGACGCCGACCACGGGCTGGAAGTCCGGGCGGCCGATCACGAACATCGCCCACAGCAACGCGACGCAGAGCACGAGGTTGGCGAGCGGGCCGGCGGCGGCGATGGCGATGCGTTTCCACACCGGCTGGCGATCGTGCGACTGCGCCAGTTCTGCGGCGGTGGGTTCGCGTTCGATGTCGCCCGCTTCCAGCGAATGTTCGCCGAGCATCTTCACGTAGCCGCCGAGCGGAATCGCGCCGATCGCGTATTCGGTGCCATCGCGCCCCATGCGCGACCAGATCGGCTTGCCGAAGCCGACCGAGAAACGCAGCACCTTCACGCCGCAGCGGCGCGCGACCCAGAAGTGGCCGAATTCGTGGAAAGTGACCAGCACGCCGATGCTGACCAGCAGCCACCATGCGGAGCCGAGGAATTCGCCCATCAGGCGGTTCTCCCCGATCCGCAGCGTCCGCGCGCGAAATCGCGGGCGCGGGCATCGGCCTGGAGCAGCGCGTCGAGGGAATCGGCGGGGGTCACGGGCAGCGCGGCCAGGCCGTCCTCGATCGTGGCGGGAATGTCCAAGAATGCGATCCGGCCCTGAAGAAACGCTGAAACGGCGATTTCGTCGAGCGCGTTCAGCATGGCCGGCGCGGTTCCGCCCGCGGCGAGGGCCCCGTAGGCGAGGCGCAGGCAGGGGAAGGTGTCGAGGTCGGGCGCTTCGAATTCCAGCCGCCCCTGTGCGCGCAGGTCGAGCCCGCCCACGCCCGAGGCGATGCGTTCCGGCCAACCCAACCCGACCGCGAGCGCGGTGCGCATGTCCGGCAGTCCGAGTTGGGCGAGGGTGGAACCGTCGATGAATTCCACCAGCGAATGCACCAGGCTTTGCGGGTGCACCAGCACATCGATGCGTTCGCCCGGCAGGTCGAACAAATGGTGCGCCTCGATCACCTCGAGGCCCTTGTTCATCAGGGTCGCCGAATCGACGGAAATCTTCGGGCCCATGTCCCACTTCGGGTGCGCGACGGCCTGCGCCGGCGTGACATTCGCGAGTTCGGCGCGATTGCGGCCGCGGAACGGGCCGCCGGACGCGGTCAAGACGATGCGCGCGACTTCGGCACGATCTTCGCAGCCGCCGAGGCACTGGAAGATCGCGTTGTGTTCGCTGTCGATGGGAACGATGGTCGCGCCCGCATCGCGTGCGACGCGCACCAGCAGTTCGCCCGCCAGCACCAGCGATTCCTTGTTCGCCAGCAGCAGGCGCTTGCCGGCGCGCGCGGCGGCGAGGGTGGAATCGAGCCCGGCGGCGCCGACGATCGCGGCCACGACCGTGTCGCAGGCATCGCCGGCGGCGAGTTCGGCCAGCGCCTTCGCGCCGGCGTGCGGAATCGTTTCGAGACCGGCATCGCGCAAGCCATCGCGCAAGGCGGCGTAGGCGTTTTCGTCCGCGATCACGGCATGCGCGGGGCGATGCGCGCGGCACAGTTCCACCAGCGCATCGACGCGGCTGCCGGCGGCGAGCACGTTCGCGCGCAGCGAATCGGGATGGCGGGCGATGACGTCGAGCGCGGAAGTGCCGATCGAGCCGGTCGCGCCGAGGACGGCGACGTTGCGCATCAGAAGCCCAGCCACTCCTTGCCCAGCACGAACACCGGCAGCGCGGCGAGCACGCTGTCCATGCGATCCAGCAGGCCGCCGTGGCCCGGGATCAGGTTGCCGGAATCCTTCACCCCGGCGTGGCGCTTGAGCAGGCTCTCGAACAGGTCGCCGACCGCCGCGGCCAGCACCACCGCCAATGCGACCAGCGCGACCGCTGGAAGTTTCGAAACCGGGGTTCCGGCAAGCATGCCGCCGACCACGCCGACCAGCACGCCGGCCAGGGCGCCACCGACGAGGCCTTCGACGGTCTTGTTCGGGCTGATGCGCGGGCTGAGTTTGCGTCGCCCCAGCTTGCGCCCGGCGAAGTAGGCGCCGGTGTCCGCGGCCCAGACGATGGCGAGCGCCACCAGCAACCAGAGATGGCCGTTCGGCCGCTGCGCATGGATCAGTACCAGCGCGCACCAGGCGGGGATGACGGCGAGCGTCCCGGCCGCGAGCTTGGCCGCGCGTGCGCCGCTGTCGTGGTCGGAACCGAAATCGTAGGCGCGCAGCCATAGCGCGGCCAGCAGCCACCAGCCGACGCCGACCATGGCCGCGACCTGGAGCAGCACCAGCGAGCCACCGCTGGCGGTGCGCGAGGCCCAGACCATCGCCACCATCAGCATCAGGTTGAGCACCAGTAGCACGGTGCGGGCGAGGGTGTCCTCGACTTCGGCCAGCCGCAGCCATTCCCACAGCCCGACGAGGAACACCACGGCGGCGAGCAGCGCGAGCCATTGCGTGGGGAGGAGCAGGATCGCGGCGATCGCCAGCGGCGCCATCACCAGGGCGGCCAGCACGCGGGTCTTGGTCATGCGCGGTTCTCGTCGATGGCGGCGACCTGGCTGCCGGTGAGGCCGAAGCGGCGTTCGCGGCCGGAGAACTCGTCCAGCGCGCGCTGCAGTGTGGCGGCATCGAGGTCGGGCCACAACGTATCGGTGAACCAGAGTTCGGCATAGGCCAGCTGCCACAGCAGGAAATTGCTGATGCGCTGGTCGCCGCCGGTGCGGACCAGCAGGTCGGGTGGCGGCAGGTCGGCGAGGGCGACGCGCGCCGCGACCGCGGCTTCGTCGATGTCGGACGCGGCGATGCGTCCGGCGGCCACGTCCTCGGCCAGCGCGCGCGCGGCGGCGGCGATGTCCTGGCGGCCGCCGTAGCTGGCGGCGATGTTGAGCGACAGCGTGGCGTTGGCCGCGGTCAGCGTTTCCGATGCCTGCATGCGTTCGCGGATCGCCGGGGAAAAGCGTTCGCGGTCGCCGATGAAGCGGATGCGCACGCCGCGGCGGTGCAGTTCCGCGATTTCGCGGTCGAGCACGTGCACGAACAGCTTCATCAGCCCGCCGACTTCGTCTTCCGGCCGGCCCCAGTTCTCGCTGGAGAACGCGAACAGGGTCAGCGCGCCGATGCCACGCTCGAGGCAGAAATCGATGCAGGTCGCGACCGCGCGCGCGCCGGCGCGGTGGCCGATGATGCGCGGGCGCTTGCGGCGCTGCGCCCAGCGGCCGTTGCCGTCCATGATCACGGCAAGATGTTTGGGAATCGCCTTGCTTTCGCTCGCCATCATGTCCAAGGGTCGTCGTGAGCGCAGCTCAGGCGAGGAAGAGGGCGCCGAGGGCGAGGGAGCGTACACACGAGTACGTGACCGAGCCTGAGCGCGTCCGATGACGAAGCATGAGCAAGCGCAACTGGCCCGTTCAAACCGCCAGCAATTCCTGTTCCTTGGCTTTCACGACGTCGTCGACATCCTTGATCGCCTTGTCGGTCATCTTCTGGATGTCGGCTTCGCTGCGCGTCATTTCGTCTTCGGTGATCTGCTTGTCCTTCAGCAGTTCCTTGACGTGGTGGTTGGCGTCGCGGCGGATGTTGCGGATCGCGACCTTGGTGTCCTCGCCTTCGCCGTGCACCACCTTCGACAGTTCCTTGCGCCGTTCCTCGGTGAGCGCGGGCAGGTTGAGGCGGATCACGGTGCCGGCGGTATTCGGGGTCAGGCCGAGGTCGGAACCGAGGATCGCCTTCTCCACCGCGCCGACCATTTGCTTCTCCCACGGCGTGATGGTGAGCGAACGCGCATCGGCGACGGCGATGCTGGCGACCTGCGACAAAGGCATGTCAGAACCGTAGTAGTTGACCTTGAGGTGTTCCACCAGCGCGGTCGAGGCGCGGCCGGTGCGCACCTTGATCAGGGTGTGCCTGAGCGCATCGATGCTCTTCTGCATGCGCACGCTGGCGTCGTTGTGGATGTCCTTGATCATCGCCGGCTCCGGGCCCGTCGGGCAGATTTCTGCGGTCGGCAAGTATAGCGAAGCCGCTTCCCGGGGCTTGCCGGTCAGTGCGCGTGCGGCGCCCGGTCGTGGCGATCGTGTTCGCAGGCGCCGCCGCGTTCGATCTGCAGGGTCGGGTGGTTGATGCCGAAGCGCTCGTCCAGCGCGTGCGCCAGCCGGTCGATGAAGGCGTCGTGGTCGCCGTCGTCGTTGCGCACCATGTGCGCGGTCATCGCGATTTCGCCCGCGCCCAGCGACCAGATGTGCATGTGGTGCACCGAGACCACGCCGGCCTGCTCGAGCAGGAAACCCTGCACGAGGTCGCGATCGAGGTTACGCGGTACCGCGTCCATGCTGGCGTCGAAGGCGTCGCGCAGCAGCGCGAACGCGCCGACGGCGATCACGATGCCCACCAGCAGCGCGGTCAGCGGGTCGAGCCAGTTCCAGCCGAACGCGAGGATGCCCGCGCCTGCGAGCACCGCCGCCAGCGACACCGCCGCGTCCGCGACCAGGTGCAGGAACGCGCCGCGCCGGTTGAGGTCGTGGTCGTGGCCGTCGCGCAGCAGCCACGCGGCGCCGAGATTGACGGCGATGCCGAGCCCGGCGACCACCATCACGGGTACGCCCGGGATTTGCGGCGGCGCACCGAAGCGGCGGATCGCTTCCCAGCCCAGCGCGCCGGAAAAGCCGACCAGGATCAGCGCATTCGCCAGCGGCGACAGCAGGGTGGCGCGGCGCCAGCCGTAGGTGTGGCGTTCGGTCGGCGCCCTGCGCGCGAGCACCGCGGCGCCCCATGCGAGCCCGAGCCCGAGCACGTCGCCGAAGTTGTGCAGCGCGTCCGACAGCAGCGCCAGCGAATGGGTGGCGAAGCCGTAGCCCGCCTCCAGCACGGTGTAGGCGAGGTTGATCAGCGTCACCCAGGCGAAGGCGCGGGTGGCGTTCGCGGGGCCGTGGTCGTGCGAATGCATCGGGAAATGGTGTCGTTGCCGCGGCGCGGACACTATTGCGCGTTGCGACCCTGCACAAGGGTGCCGATGTCCTCGCCGCGCAGGATGCGCAGCAGCACGCCGGGCTCGGACATGTCGAAGATGCGCAGCGGCAGCTCCGCGTCGCGGCACAGCGCGAACGCGGCGGTGTCCATCACCTGCAGGTCGCGCGCGATCACCTCGTCGTAGCCGAGGCGGGCATAGCGTTTCGCATCCGGATGCTTCTTCGGATCCTTGTCGTAGACGCCGTCGACCTTGGTCGCCTTGAGCAGCAGGTCCGCGCCGATCTCGATCGCGCGCAGCGCCGCGCCCGAATCGGTGGTGAAGTAGGGGCTGCCCACGCCCGCGGCGAAGATGCAGACGCGGCCCTTCTCGAGGTGGCGCACGGCGCGGCGGCGGATGTAGTCCTCGCACACGTCGTTGATCTTGATCGCGCTCATCACCCGGCACTTCGCGCCGAGCTTCTCCAGCGCGTCCTGCATCGCCAGTGCGTTGATCACCGTGGCGAGCATGCCCATCTGGTCGCCGGTCACCCGGTCCATGCCGCCGGCTGCGAGTCCCGCGCCGCGGAAGATGTTGCCGCCGCCGATCACCAGCGAAATCTCGGCGCCGGCTTCGCGCGCCTCGATCACTTCGCGCGCGAGGCGGTTCAGCACCTTGGGGTCGATGCCGTAGTCCTCGTCGCCCATCAACGCCTCGCCGGACAGTTTCAACAGGACGCGGCGATAGGCGAGGGGCGCGGTCATGGGGAATCCCGTTGGCGATGGCGCGTGGATTCTAGCCGAACAACAAAAAACCCGCCTCGCGGCGGGTTTTTGCAACCTGTTTCGATCCAAGTGCCGAGCGAGCCGTCGTCAGCGTGGTGCGGACGGGGCGCAGCAACCGCAGCGTACGAAGGGTACGTGAGGATTGCGAGCACCCGGCTGCGCCGCGATCACGGCGGCGCAGCCGGCACGACTCAGACCTGCATCGCCTTCGCCACTTCCGCGGCGTAATCCTCGACCACCTTCTCGATGCCTTCGCCCACCGCAAGGCGGGTGAAACGCACCACGTCGGCGCCGGCGGCCTTGGCGGCTTGCTCGACCGTCTGGTCGGTGTTCAGCACGTAGGGCTGGCCGTACAGGCTGACTTCGTTGACGATCTTGGCGATCTTGCCGCCGATGATCTTCTCGAGGATTTCGGCCGGCTTCTGCTTGTCCTTCTCGGACATCTTGGCCAGTTCGATTTCCTTTTCCTTCGCCACGAAATCGGCCGGCACGTCGGCGGCCTTGTTGTACGGCGGGTTCATCGCGGCGACGTGCATCGCCACGCCGCGCGCGAACTCGCCGCCGCCGCCGGCCACTTCGACCAGCACGCCGATCTTGCCGCCGTGCGAATAGGCCGCGACGTTGTTGTTGCTGTCGATGCGGGCGATGCGGCGCACCAGGATGTTCTCGCCAAGCTTGGCGATGGCCGCGGCGCGGGCTTCCTCGACGGTCTCTCCGGACGGGAGCTTCGCCGACTTCAGCGCTTCCACGTCGGCGGCGCCGCTGGCCAGCGCGGCCTGGGCGACGGCATCGGTGAAGGCGACGAAATTGGCGTCCTTGGCGACGAAGTCGGTTTCGGAATTCACTTCGACCAGCACGGCCTTGCCGGCGGCCTGGGCGACCGCGATGCGGCCTTCGGCGGCGACGCGGCTGGCCTTCTTGTCGGCCTTGGCGAGGCCCGACTTGCGCAGCCATTCGGCCGCGGCGTCGATGTCGCCGTTGTTTTCGGTGAGCGCCTTCTTGCACTCCATCATGCCGGCGCCGGTGCGCTCGCGCAGTTCCTTGACCAGGGAAGCGGTGATTTCAGCCATTACATGAACCTCGAATGGAAAAAGTCCGGCAGGTACTGGGCCTGCCTGCAAAGAATTTGCGGTTAGTGGTTCGTAGTTGGTGGTGGCATGTATCCCATGCCAACGACGAACGACCAACCACCAACTCGCCATTGCAGCCGCGCATGCTCGCGCGGCTGCGTTGCGCCGCCATTACTCCCCGCTCGCGGGGAGTAAAACGGCAATTACTCCGCGGCCGGGGCTTCGGCGGCGGCTTCCGGCGCGGCCGGCTTCGCGGCGGCCTTCTTCGCCGGGGCGCGGCGGGCCGGCTTCTTGTCGCCATCCGCGGCGGCGAAGTCTTCCTCGCGCATGCTCGCGGCCTGCGGCGCGGCGGCCTTGCCCTCGAGCACCGCGTCGGCGGCGGCGCGGGCGTAGAGCTGCACGGCGCGGATCGCGTCGTCGTTGCCCGGAATGGCGTAATCGACCAACGCCGGGTCGTAGTTGGTATCAACCACCGCGATCACCGGGATGCCGAGCTTCTTCGCTTCCTTGATCGCGATGTCCTCGTGGCCGATGTCGATCACGAACAGCGCGTCGGGCAGGCGGTTCATGTCCTTGATGCCGCCCAGCGAGGCCTCGAGCTTCTCGCGCTCGCGGCGCAGGCCCAGCACTTCGTGCTTGACCAGCTTCTGGAACGAGCCGTCGGTTTCGCCGGCTTCCAGTTCCTTGAGGCGCGACACCGACTTCTTGACCGTCGCGAAGTTGGTCAGCGTGCCGCCCAGCCAGCGCTGGGTCATGTACGGCTGGCCGCAACGCTCGGCTTCTTCCTTGATCGCGTCGCGCGCGCTGCGCTTGGTGCCGACGAACAGCACGATGCCGCGCTTCTGCGCGATGCCGGAGAGGAAGTTCATCGCGTCCGAGAAGAGCGGCATGGTCTTCTCGAGGTTGATGATGTGGATCTTGCCGCGGGCGCCGAAGATGTACGGGGCCATCTTCGGGTTCCAGTAGCGCGTCTGGTGGCCGAAATGCACGCCGGCTTCCAGCATCTGGCGCATGGTGATCTGGGACATGGGTGGAACTCCTGAACGTGGAATCCGCGCCGTTCGGACATTCCGTCCGAAGATGGAGGCGCTGCGTCGCGAGACGCTGGATTCCGGGGTTGGGCCTCCCCGCCGTCACTGCCTCCAGATCCTTCGCGCCTACGCGCTGCGGACACCCCGGGGCAGGGGTTATCGACGGGTGTGGATTCGCCGGTGGCGTCCGGCGTGGACGTGCTTCGCGGGCCGGGGCCCGGGAAAGCCGCGGAATTGTAGCGGGAACAGCGGGTTACGGGCAAGCCGGGGTCACGGCTGCCGGCGTGCCCCGAAATCGACCCGGGCGGTGCCGCGCACCTCGACCTGGACGGTGCGCTGTGCGTCGCCGTCGCGCAGCGACCAGGGCAGGGGCAGGTTGTCCGGGACCACGGTCAGCACGTGGTTGCCCGCCGAGACGCGCGGGAACGCGTAGTTGCCGAGGCTGTCGGTACGGACCGCGAAGCGGCCATCGAGCAGGACGGTGACGTTCTGCGCCGGCTGTTCGGAAGCACTGCGCACGCCGTCGCCGTTCTCGTCCAGGAACACGCTGCCGGACACGCTGCCCGCTGGGCCGTTGCCGGCCACGCCGCCGAGCATGCCTTGCGGCCGCCCCGCGTTGCGTTCGTAGCGCAGGGTCAGGAACAGCGAACGGTCGCGCGGCAGGGAGATGAAGGGCTGGTCGGTCACCAGCGGATCGATGACGAACGGCGATCGTTGCGAACCCGTGCTCTGGTAGAACGCGGCGGTCAGCAGCCAGCGCCGGCTCATTTCGACATTGACGCCGACGTTGACGTCGGTGCCGCGGATCGCGCCTTCCCCGTTGCCGTGCGTCCAGTGCGCGCTGCCATCGATGGAGACGCGGTCGCCCAGGTCGCGCCCGCCGTATAGCGCGACGGTGGTCGTGCGCGACGGGCCGAAGCCGTAGTCGAGCGAGCCGTAGGACAGCGACGCGGACAGCCGGTTGCCCTCGCGCAAGGGGAAGGCCTGGTCGACGCCGAATTGCCAGCTGTCGTTGCCGTTGCCGCGCGCGGTGTCGAATTGCCAGCGCGTCTGGCCCCAGCCGCGATGGTCGAGGAAGGCCTGCGCGCTGTAGCCGGTGTCGCCCGCGCCGTGGCGCAGGTTGAGGCTGCCGCCGTAACCGAGCGTGGAACTGGCCTGGTAACGGGCGTAGGAACTGGCGTACAGGCCATCGAAGCCCTTGCCCGAGATCGAATCGATCGCGTCCAGCCCTGCGTTCCAGGACCAGCGCGCGTATTGGTAGCCGATGCGGTAGTAGCCGCCCTGGACGTCGTTGCTGATCGGGTAGGCGCCCCAGGCGAGGTCTTCGCCGAGGTAAAACGCGCCGTAGTTGTGGGCATAGCGGCCGCGCTGCGCGTTCGCATCGATCCACGCGCCGGTGGCGGAACCGGAGTCGCCGTTGCTGGAAAGCAGGTTGAACTGCACGTTGTCGCGCGCGCCCTGCCACGCAGTGGCCGCGTACAGGGCCTGGGTGTCACCGGTTTCGAACACCGCTTCGCCGCGGTCGTCGGGGACGATGCGACCCTGGGTACCGAGGAACGATGCGGCGCCGGTCCATCCCTGTGCCCATCGCCATTGCGCGTTGAGCGCGGCGACATTGCCGTCGGCGACGTCGAAGCCGACCACGCGGGTGCCGGTGTAGATGCCGGCGCGGCCCGCCGCGCCCTGCAGCAGCAGGCCGTCGGCATCGTCGTGCCATTCGCTGCTGGCGCCGGCGAACGCGACCGTCGGCAGGTAGAACCTGTACTGGTTGCGTTGAAGCGGCGTCGCCGGCGTGTTGAGCACGCCGAAGCCGTTGTCGAGGCGCCAGCGGTCGCTGATCCAGAAATTGCGCTGCCACAGCGTGGCCAGCCCACCGAGCCCGCCGTCGCCGATGCCGTCGAAGCGGTCGCGGTTGCTGTCGAACAGCGTGGCATCGAGCGAGAAGGCGCCCCAGTTTGCGGTTTCGCGGAAACCGCCGAAGGAAATGCCCTGCTCGTCGTAGGAATCGTCGCCACGCTCGGTGCGGCTGGCGATGGCTTCCACGTGGAAGCCGCGCGGCGGGCCGTCGGCATCGTCCTCGTCGGCGTCTTCGTCGGGCGGCAGCGCCTGCAGTTGCGACGACGCGATGATGCGGTCGCGGTAGGGCTCCTGCTGCGCCGACGCGTCGGCGTCCTGCGCTTGCGCGCAAGGCGACGACGCGAGCACGGCGACGACGGACGCCGCGAGCGCGTGCCTGGCGATGGCCGAGCCCGCGGAACTCATCGCGCGACGGTGGCCGCGATGTCGATCCGCTGCGCGCCAGAATCCAGGCGCCCCTGCAGCTTCACCGGGAACGCCAGCACCGGCGGCGGCGACTTGGGATCGTCGGGCTGCGGCTGCAGCGGGATGTCGCGCGTCTCGCCCGGCATGATCGGCGAGGTCGATGGTGCGAACGCATAGCGCTTGCCGCCGGCGTCGGTGCCGTCGACGAAGCCCTGCAGCCGGCCGTGCGCGTCGCCGTCGTTGCGGACCTGCAGCACCGGGACGTCCTGGCCGTCGACCTTCGCCACGCGTTGTCCGGTGATTTCGAGCCGCGGCGCGGCGTCGCCGATGGACAGGTAGACGATGACCGCGATGCGCCCGGACACCGGGATCGCGATGCCGCTCTTCACCGGCTCCGGATCGCCTTCGATCATCAGCGCGAAGCGGCATTCGCGGCGCGGCGCGGCAGCGGGGATCGCGACTTCGAAACGATAGCGGCGCTTGCCGTTCGCGCCGAGGGTGATGTCCGCGGCCTCGATCCCGACCCACGGACGGCAACTGTCGGCCGCCAGCGCATCGGAAAACTGCACGCCGCCGTCCGGCAGCAAGGTCCAGTCCGCGGTTTTCACCGTGAAATGCGCGGATTCCGCGGACACGTTGTCGATCTCGACCACGTTGCGATAGGTCGTGCCCGGCTTCGCGCTGTCCTCGAAGCGCGGCGGCGATACCACCGCGGAGAAGCCCTGCGCGGACACGGCGGAGGCGGACAGCACGCATGCGGCGAGCAGGAAGCGGATCGTGTTTCGCGTCGTCATGGCGCGTCCAGGTCGATTTCGAACGAGAAGGCGAGCTGTTCGTCGCGCGCGAGTTCGCGGCCGTCGGCCTGGATCGACAGGCGCAGGGTGTCCTCGAGCGCATCCGAGTCGATCGGCCCGGCATAGACCAGCGTGCGTTCGCCGCTGCGCAAGCTGCCCGGCAGCAGGCGTCCCTGCGTTCCCCAACTGGCGACGACCTGGCCGTCCGCCTGTTGTGGCAGGGTCATGTAGATCCGTCCACGCCGTCCCTTCCAGGGCGCAACGTCGAGCCGCACCAGCACGCTGGTCTGGCCGAATAGCGCGGTCGCCAGTTGGCCGTGCGGCATCGGCGTGATCGGCTTCAGGCGCAGCGGCCCGCCCAGGACTTGGCTGCCGCTGTCGTCGACGCGATGGGCCTGGGCGAAAACGGGCAAGGTCACCAGCGCGCAGGCGAGACCGAAGGCGAGGCGCACGTCCTTCATGGCACGCTCAAGGTGTAGGTGACCTGGCCGTTGTAGGTGCCGGCCGCCACCATGTTCGCGTTGGCGTACGAGAAGGTGTGGCAGCTCTCGCGCCAGGTGTTCACGGGGAAACTTGCCAAGGTCTGGGTACCGCCGGTGAAGGCGCCCGAGGGGAACGGTTGCGCGCCGGTATCGCCATTGCCGCTGCTGATCCAACTGATCTGGCTGAACGGAATGGTGTTTCCGCCTGCGTTGGTGAGGTTGGTCGGGGCGGTCACGGTCAGCATGCCGTTGCCGCCGGCACCGAGCAGTCCACCGCGGTTGTAACCGCCGATGTAGACCTGCGCGGGCAGGTTGCAGAAGGCGTAACCGTCGTAAAAGCTGGTCGCCTGCGTGGCGTTGCTCGTCATCGCCTGCGCCGCGGCATTGCCCACCGCGGTCGCCGGGACGGAAACGGAAACCCGGGTGATCGTGGCGCTCGCGGCCGGCGTACCGCCGCCGCTGTAGGTGCCGTTGAACGCACCGTCGCCCACGCGCAGGTAGATCTGCGCCTGGGTGCTGGTCGGGATGATGTTGACGACGAACGCCCGCGCCTGCGGGATCGTTCCGATGGCGAACAGGCAGGTGATTGCGAACGTCGTGGCGTGGCGCGCGTTCTTCATCGCGGCTTTCCGGAACAAGGGCGCGAGGACGCCTTGAAGCGTCCTCGAGCCGGTCGTGCGAACCGTTACGGCGTGACCGCCGTGTAGGTGACGCGACCGTTGTTGACGTTCACGCCGCCGTAGGTACCGGCCGCGACCACCGCGCTGTTGGCGTAGGCATAGGTCCATTGCGCGTCGCGGTTCACGACGCCGTTGGTCGCGGTCACGGTGGTATTGGTGGTGGCGCCGTCGGCCAGCGCGGGCGCGGCCAGCGCCGTTCCCGACGTCAGCACCGCGGCCGTGGTGCTGATCTGGCTGTAGGAAATGGTGTTGGTGCCGCCATCGTTCAGGGCACCGGCGGTGGTCGACGACAGGGTCACGTTGCCGCCGTTGCCCATCACGCGCGCGGTGACCTTGCCGCCGGTGAGGTCGCCGCCGGTCGTGGTGACCACGCCGGTACCGCCGCCGACGCCCGTTGCGGGGACGGCGAAGTTGATCAGGTCGACGGTGGTGTTGTTGGCGAGGTTGGTGCCGGTACCGACGCGCAGGTACAGGAACTTCGGGATCGTGATCTGGAAATCGAGGCGGGCGGTGGCGGTCAGGCTGCCGGTGCCGGTCTGGAAGTTGGATTCGGCGCTGGCGATCGTGGGCATCGCGGCAAGCACGGCGGCGGCGATCAGGGACTTGGTGAGCAGGCGCATGGCGGTATTCCTGGAAGATTGGAGGGGCTGTTCGAAAAGGGCCGGCGGTCGGTTTTTTCGATGCTGCCAGCCGGTCGACGGCGTAAGCGCAAAACCCATGCCATCCGTGGCGAGAGCATCCAACGCAAGGAATTTGTGAAAAATTACCAATTCGACGGGCATCGTGCCTGAACGTGACCGTGGCGGACGACCGCTGTTTCCATCCTCCCGGGTGACGCACCGGGTCAGGATCCGTCCGCCTCCAACACACGGCTTCCGGCTGGGCCAACGCCCCGAAACGGGCTGGCGCCGCCGCCGGGCGGCCCCGGGAACCGCATGGGCGATAATGGCGGCATGACCGTTGCCCCCAAGACCCCGGACGAAATCGAGAAGATGCGCGTCGCCGGCCGCCTGGCCGCCGAGGTGCTGCAGGTGGTCGCCCCGCACGTGAAGCCGGGCGTGACCACCGAGGAACTGGACCGCATCTGCCACGACCACATCGTCAACGTGCAGGGCGCGATCCCGGCCAACGTCGGCTACCGCGGCTTCCCCAAGACCGTCTGCACCTCGGTCAACAACGTCATCTGCCACGGCATTCCCAGCCCGGGCAAGACGCTGAAGGAAGGCGACATCGTCAACATCGACGTCACCGTCATCAAGGACGGCTGGCACGGCGACACCAGCCGCATGTACTTCGTCGGCACGCCCTCGGTGATGGCGAAGCGCCTGGTCGACGTGACCCGGGAGGCGATGTTCCGCGGCATCCGCGCGGTGAAGCCCGGCGCGACCCTCGGCGACGTCGGCCACGCGATCCAGGAATTCGCGGAAGCGCAGCGTTTTTCCGTGGTGCGCGAATACTGCGGCCACGGCATCGGCCGCGTGTACCACGACGAGCCGCAGGTGCTGCATTACGGCCGGCCGGGGCAGGGCGTGATGCTGCGTCCGGGCATGACCTTCACCATCGAGCCGATGATCAACGAAGGCAGCCGCCACGCGAAGCTGCTTCCCGACGGCTGGACCGTGGTCACCAAGGACCGCAAGCTCTCGGCGCAGTGGGAACACACCGTCGCGGTGACCGAAACCGGCGTGGAAATCCTCACCCGCATCCCCGGCGACGACAACGACTTGTGAGCGCCACGCCCGCCGACGCGACTTCGCGCGACGGCGAACCCTGGGCCGCTGGCGCCCGCCGCCGCCTCGCCGAAACCGACGCCGCGCTCGCCGCGCGCTTCGATGCCGGCGAGGACGTTGATCGGCTCACGCGCGAACGCGCCCGCGCCGTCGATGCACTGGTGCGCGAGGCCTGGTCGTTGCACGTCGGCGAACTCGGGTCGCTGGCGCTGTTCGCGGTCGGCGGCTACGGCCGCGGCGAACTGTTCCCGCATTCGGACATCGACTTGCTGGTAATGGCCGACGAAGGCGCGCAGGCGCAATCGGCCGAAGCGTTGGCCGCGTTCTTCGCCGCGTTGTGGGATGCGGGGTTTCCTGTCGGCCATGCGGTGCGTTCGGCCGAACAGTGCAGCGTCGCGGCCGCGGACGACATCACCGTGCTCACCGCGATGCTGGAAGCGCGCGCGCTGGCCGCGAACGAGAGCGACATCGAATGCCTGCGCGGCGCGGTTGCGTCGCGCCGCGTCGGCAGCGCGCAACGCTACTTCGCCGACAAGCGCGCTGAGTTGGCGACGCGCCACGCCCGCTTCGGCGACACCAGCGACAACCTTGAGCCCAACCTCAAGGAAGGCCCGGGCGGCCTGCGCGACCTGCAGACGCTGCGCTGGATGGCGATGCGCGTGCTCGGCGCGCGCGACCTCGAATCGCTGATCGCGCTCGGCCAGCTCGGCCCGGACGAATACGCCACGCTCGACCGCGAACGCAGCGCATTGTCGCGGTTGCGCTTCGGGCTCCATCTCGTCGCCGGCAAGCGCGAGGAACGCCTGCGCTTCGACCACCAGAAAACGCTGGCCGCGCGCCTCGGCCACATGGACGACGCCGACAATCTCGCGGTCGAACAGATGATGCAGGGCTTCTACCGCAGCGCCGCGCTGGTGCAGCGCATCGGCGAGCGCCTGCTGCAGCGATTCGAGGAGCAGCTCGAAGGCGAAGCCATGCCCGAAGCCATCGACGATGGTTTCGAACTGCGCCGCGGCTACCTCGCCGCGCACGATCCGGAATGGCCGCACGACGATCCGCGGGCGGTGTTCGCGCTGTTCGCGGCCTGGGCCGCGCATCCCGGGGTCCGTGGCCTGCATTCGCACACCGCGCGTTCGCTCGCGGAAACGCTCAAGCGGATTCCCGCCTACACCGATGCCGACCCCGCCTTGCGCGCGCAATTCATCGCGTTGTTGCGTGGTCCGCAGCCGGTGGAAACGCTGGCCCGCATGGCCAGGCTCGGCGTGCTCGGGCGCTGGATCCCCGCGTTCGCGCAGGTGTCGGGGCGCATGCAGTTCGATCTGTTCCACGTCTATACCGTCGACCAGCACACGCTCGCGGTGCTGCGCAACCTCGCCCAGTTCGCCAGCGGCGAGCCCGACGAACGTTTTTCGGTCGCGCACACGGTGTGGCCGTCGTTGCGCAAACCGGAACTACTGCTGCTCGCCGGCCTGTTCCACGACATCGCCAAGGGCCGCGGCGGCGATCATTCCGAACTCGGCGCACGGGATGCACGCGAATTCTGCGAGGCGCACGAGCTGTCCGAAGCCGACACTGCGCTGGTCGAATGGCTGGTGCGCAAACACCTGCTGATGTCGACCACCGCGCAGAAGCAGGACATCGCCGACCCGGACGTGATCCATCGCTTTTCCGGCGAAGTCGCCGACCGCGAACGCCTCGACGCGCTCTACCTGCTGACCTGCGCCGACATCGCCGGCACCTCGCCAAAATTGTGGAACGCATGGAAGGATCGCCTGCTCGCCGATCTTTACGCGGCCACGCGCCTGGCCCTGCGGCGCGGGCTGGAACATCCGCTGGCGGCAAGCGAGCGCATCGAGGAAAACCGCGCCACCGCGCGCGGATTGCTGCGCGAAGCCGGGCATGACGACGCGGCCATCGCCGCGCTGTTCGCGCGCATGCCGGCGGAGAGTTTCCTGCGCGAGCGTCCGGAACAACTGGCATGGCAGGCGGATGCGCTGGCCGGGCATGCGCCGGGCGAAACCGTGGCGCGCGCGCGCGCGCTGGTCGAGGGCGATGCGCATGCGCTGCGCGTGTTCGTGCATTCGCCCGATCGCGACGGCCTGTTCGCCGCGATAGTGGCTACGCTCGACCGGCTCGGCCTCGCGATCCAGCACGCGCGCCTGCTCGACGGCCCGGATGCCACGGTGTTCGATACCTTCGTGGTGTTGCCGAACGACCCGCAACGCCCGATCGCGCCAGCGGAGGTGGAATCCCGCCTCGTTGCCGTGCTCGCCGGCGCGCTCGACAAGGTCCGACCCGCACGGCGCAGCACGCCGCGCCACCTGCGCCATTTCCGCATCGCGCCGCAGGCGCAGTTCGCCGATGGCGCGGACGGGCGGCGCACCGTGCTCAGCCTGGTCTGTACCGACCGTCCCGGCCTGCTCGCCGACGTCGCGCAGGTGCTGCGCGCGCATCGCGTTCGCGTGCATGATGCGCGCATCGCGACCTTCGGCGAACGCGCCGAGGACGTGTTCCGCATCACCGACGAACAGGATCGTCCGCTGCCCGCGGAAACGAAACAGGCATTGCACGACGCGCTGGTCGCGCGCATCGACGGAGAACCGAACGCATGAGTCCCGCCCGTAAGCCCGCGCCGAAGAAAGCACCGGCGAAAAAGAAATCCGTCGCGAAGAAAACCGCGCCCGCCGGCCCCGGCGTGGAGGAATTGAAGTTCACCATCGACAGCGCCTGGGAACGGCGCGCGATGCTGACCCCGGACGAGATCGAAGGCTCGACCAAGCCCACGGTCGAACGCGTGCTCGATGGCCTCGAACGCGGCGAGTTGCGCGTCGCCGAGCCGGACGGCAAGGGCGGTTGGACCGTCAACGAATGGCTGAAGAAGGCGGCGCTGCTGTACTTCCGCACGCAATCCATGCAACTGGTCGAAGCGGAACCGGCGCCGTTCTGGGACAAGGTGCCGGCGCGCTTCGCCGGTTTCGACGAAGCGAAGTTTCGCAAGCTCGGCGTGCGCGTGGTGCCGGGCGCGATCGCGCGCCGCGGCTGCCACATCGGCAAGGACGTGGTGCTGATGCCGAGCTTCGTCAACATCGGTGCATGGGTCGGCGAAGGCACGATGGTCGATACCTGGGCCACGGTCGGTTCCTGCGCGCAGGTCGGCAAGCATTGCCACCTGTCCGGCGGCGCCGGCATCGGTGGCGTGCTGGAACCGCTGCAGGCATCGCCGACGATCGTCGAGGACCACTGCTTCATCGGCGCGCGTTCGGAAGTGGTGGAAGGCTTCGTCGTCGGCCACCACAGCGTGATCGGCATGGGCGTGTTCCTCGGCCAGTCCACGCGCGTGTACAACCGCGCGACCGGCGAGATTTCCTACGGCTCGGTGCCGCCGTACAGCGTGGTCGTCTCCGGCCAGTTGCCGGCGAAGGATGGTTCGCATTCGCTGTACTGCGCGGTGATCGTCAAGCAGGTGGACAAGAAGACGTTGTCGAAGACGAGCATCAACGAGCTGTTGCGCGGGTTGGCGGATTGATGGATTTCGCAGGGGCGACCGGCCGGTCGCCCCTACAGGGACACGGCACATGACCACTCTCTACGGCCTCAAGAACTGCGACACCTGCAAGAAGGCGCAGAACTGGCTGAAGCGCTTTGGCATCGATTACCGCTTCGTCGACTATCGCGACGAACGGCAATCGCCGGAAACGCTAGTGGCGTGGAAGGACGCGTTCGGCGGCTGGGAGGCGATGATCAACAAGTCCTCGACCACCTGGCGCGAGTTGTCGCCGAACCGCAAGATGCCGGGCAGCGATGCGGAATGGAAACTGCTGCTGAAGGAATATCCGCAACTGGTTCGGCGTCCTGTCGTGGTGCTCGACGATGGTTCGGTGTCGCAGGGTTTCAGCGACAACGGGTTCAAGAAATTATTTGGAAAAACATAATGTCATCCTGAGCGCAGCGAAGGACCTGCTGTTCGATTACTGGCAGGAAAGCAGGTCCTTCGGCTTCGCCTCAGGATGACAAGAACGAGAAGGCCATGAGCGACGTCCTCCAACTCACATGCGACCTGATCTCCCGCGTGTCCGTCACGCCGGAAGACGCTGGCTGCCAGAAGCTGATCGCGGATCGGTTGCGAGGCGCGGGATTCAAGATCGAATCGCTGCGTTTCGGCGAAGTCGACAACCTCTGGGCAACGCACGGCAGCGGCGGGCCGGTGCTGGTGCTGCTCGGCCACACCGACGTGGTGCCCTCGGGCCCGCGCGAGGCCTGGTTCACGAACCCGTTCGTGCCCGAAGTCCGCGATGGCGTGCTGTACGGCCGCGGCGCGGCGGACATGAAGGGCAGCGTGGCGGGGTTCGTCGTTGCGCTGGAACGCTTCGTCGCCGCGCATCCGGATCACAAGGGCACGGTCGCCTTGCTGCTGACCTCGGACGAAGAGGGCGATGCGGTCGATGGCGTGCGCCGCGTCGCGGACACGTTCCGCGAGCGCGGGCAGCGCATCGACTGGTGCATCACCGGCGAGCCGTCGTCGAAGGCCAAGCTTGGCGACCTGCTGCGCATCGGTCGTCGCGGCACGCTGTCGGCGACGCTGACGGTGCGCGGCGTGCAGGGCCACGTCGCGTATCCGGAGAAGGCGCGCAATCCGATCCACCAGGCGATGCCGGCGCTGTCGGAATTGGCGGCGAAGTGCTGGGACGACGGTTACGAAACCTTCCCGCCGACCTCGCTGCAGATCAGCAACATCCACGCCGGCACTGGCGCGAACAACGTGATTCCGGGCGAGCTGCAGGTGCTGTTCAACCTGCGCTACAACCCGCACTGGAGCGCGCAGAAGCTCGAAGCCGAATGCGAATCCGTGCTGCGTGCGCACGAGCTGGAGGTTTCGATCCACTGGCATCGCGGTGGCGAGCCGTTCTTCACGCCGGAAGGGCCGTTGCGTTCGGCGGCGCGCGAGGTGTTGGCGAAATTCGCGGGCGAAGCGCCGGAGGAAAGCACCGGTGGCGGTACGTCGGATGCGCGCTTCATCGCGCCGCTGGGGGCGCAGTGCATCGAGGTGGGGCCGGTGAATGCGAGCATCCACAAGGTGGACGAACATGTGTCCGTCGCCGATCTTGAAGCTTTACCCTATCTCTATCTCGCGCTGATCGAGCGGTTGCTGGATTGATGCTGAAAAGTGGTCAGCGAAGCAGGTTCAGTTTGTGCGAACTGCCGCCCAATGAGGCTGTCATTCCTTGGTGCCGGTGACTGGACCGAAATCTTGGCTTCCGCGTAATCCGCTGAAACGATGCGTGCCAGAGAAGCTGGCGCCTTGCAACGATCCGACTAGCATGTCGTAGGCGTCGCAGAGATCTGTGGAAAGCTGGATTTGCAAGTTCCGGCCAGAAACACTGTACGCCGGTTGATTCAGATGAAGCGCGCTGTCACCGCTAACGTCTAGACGCTTCCATTCACCGGACATGCAAGTCTCAGCAGGCTCATCAGTTACGACAAATGTAACTTCTCGCGGTGGTTTTCCTGTGTCTGCAACTACAAAGCGCCATTTACTTCCAGACGCCCAAGACGAAGGAGTTGGCTCGGCCGAATTCCTTTGCCAAACCGCCATCTCTTCCTTCGCACTGAGAATCTGCTGAGCAGAATGCGAGGCGCAGCCAGTTGCGATCAGACAAATGGAAACCGCAATGCAGTGATGTTTCATGCGTGGCCTAGCGCCCCTCAGGTTCCAACTTCAGCGTATACCGCACCGGCCCCGGCAGGAACGGCGTCGGTTCGCCCTTGACCCACGCTTCGTGCCCCGCACCCCAGAACGGCGACAGTGGGTTGCCACTTTGCCCGCCCGGCATGTGCAGGATGCCGTCGGCTTCGTGCCCGGGCGAGACCACCATGCGTTCCGAGGCGCCGAAATCCGGCGCGGCGACGCGCGGCATGTCGGTATCGCCATCGAGTTGGTCGTACGGCATGCACAGCAGGCGCTTGGCAAAACCCGGCAGGGCCATCGACAACGGATGGCAGATGCGCGCAGTGTTGCGTTCGCCCCAGGTGCGCTGCGCCAGCGGGCCGTCCTTCGCCAGCGTGTCGCGGACTTCCACCGCCGCGTCTTCGAACAGCGCATCCCAGCTCGCGAACTTGCGCGGCAGCAGGTTCATCGGCCGCTGCGTCACCAGCGGCCAGGCCACGCCTTCGAACTGCGGAACATCGGGCATCACGAAATCCTTGCCGAGCGCGGCCTGCGCAGGCGTGGTGAGGCCGTCGAGCAGGCGTGCGTTCACCGCGCGATGCCAGGCGCGGACGATGCGGTAACTGGTCGAAGCCGTATCCGCACGGCCGTCCCACTTCGTTGCCGCATCGGTCAGCGCACGCAGCGCCGGTGTCTTCGCCGCTGCGGATTCGTCGCGCAGCAGTTGCCACCAGCGTTGCAGGAACAGCGCGCGGTCGTCGAGCTGGATCGCGAGCAGGTCGCGTTCGCCCAATCGCGGTTTCGCCAGCAGGTCGTCGCGAATCTGTTGCGCGCGCGCACCGAGCGCATAGCCGCCGTTGCCGACGCGGGCGAGGTCGGCGCCATCGAGCGTGCGTGCGTTCGCAGTCCACAACCGCCCCGATGGCGGGTCGACCACGCGCGGCGCGACATCGCTGCGCAACGACCAAGGAGGACAGGCGTTGCCGATGTTCTCGCCATCGGCGATGCAGGTCGCCGCGCGTTGCGGGATCGGCCCGAACAGGCGCCAGCCGATGCGTCCGCCGGAATCGGCGAGCATCAGGTTCTGTGTGGGAATCGCCGCATGGTCGGCGATGGCGAAGGCCTCGTCGAGATTGCGGGCCCGCGCGATGTCGCCGATGTCGAAACGCAGCGCACCGGGCAGTTGCGCCGACCAGCGCAGCGCGAGCAGGCGGCCATCGGCATCCTTCGCCAGCACCGGACCCCAGGTCGTTTCCTCGACATCGAAATCGACCGGCTTCGCGCCGGCGACTTCGATGCGTTCGCGATGCCACGTGACGTTCGTACAGCCGTCGTTCGCGGGAGTTTGTGTCGGTGCGCAGGCGTGCTGTTCGGCCCAGTCGCTCGAATCCATGTAACTGTTGGTGAAACCCCAGGCGACGTGGCCGTTGCTGCCGACCACGACCAGCGGCAGGCCGGGCAGGGTCACGCCCTGCACGTCGACGCGGCCGCCGGGTGCGCGCGGATCCGGATAGCGCAGGCGCGCGCGGAACCACAGGTTGGGCGCGCGCAGGCCGAGGTGCATGTCGTTGGCGACGATGGCGCGGCCATCCGTGGTCGCGCTGCCGGCAACGGCGAAGTTGTTGCTGCCGGGATAAAGATCGGCCGACTGCGATTCGATCATCGCGACCTTGTCTTCGGCCGCGGCCGGCATCGGCAGCTTGCGCAGGTCGACTTCATCGGCGCCGGGCAATACGGCATCGCCGCGCGCTTCGCCTTGCAGCGGCGCGTCCCACGAGGTTCCATCGCGCGCCAGCAGCGCGAACAGCGCCGGCGGCAGGTGCGGGCGCAACGTCCACAGCGCGCGTTCGTGTTCGGCCTGCGCGCCCTGCAGATCGAAGTACATCGCATCGCCGACCAGCGGCGAATCCTCCAGCCGCCACGGCTGCGGTTGCTGGCGCAGCAGCAGGTAAGGCCAGGGCCGCGTGCGCAGCGTGGCGAGCCCGGCGTTCGCGCCGTCGACGTAGGCGCGCAATTGCGGCATCTGGTCGCCGGCGATGAGCGAAAGCTGTTCGCGCGTGCGTTCGCGCAGGCGGTGCACGCGGTGTTCGCGATCCGTATCCACCGCGATCGGCCCGAACAGCGCGGCGAGTTCGCCGGCCGCGGTGCGCCGCATCAGGTCCATTTCGAAATAGCGTTCCTGCGCGTGCACATAACCGAGCGCACGTGCGGCGTCGGTCGCGTTCGCCGCATCGATCGTGACCACGCCCAGCGCATCGCGCGTCACCGTCACCGGCGCGGACAATCCCGGCAACGCGAGTTCGCCGTCCAGCGCCGGCAGGCTGCCGCGCATCAGCCACCAGCCGGCGAGCACGAGCAGCAGCAGGATCGCCAGCAGCAGCAAGGCGATGCGTTTGATGATCCTGGCCATGCGTT
This sequence comes from Lysobacter lycopersici, assembly GCF_007556775.1. Taxonomy (GTDB): domain Bacteria; phylum Pseudomonadota; class Gammaproteobacteria; order Xanthomonadales; family Xanthomonadaceae; genus Pseudoluteimonas; species Pseudoluteimonas lycopersici. The sequence goes on along the minus strand of NZ_CP041742.1, from coordinate 959,694 downwards.
ACCCCACGCGAAGCGATGCGGCGAGGATAGCGGAGTTCAGCGCCGCCGCAGTGCGTAGGCCGCGGTGTCGAGTTTCGACACGCCGGTCACGAAGCCCGGATGATCCGGCGGGATCGGCCGTCTCTCCAGCAGGTCGATGTTCCAGTCGCGGCCGAACGATGCGCGCACTTCGTCTTCCGGTACCGAAAACGGAGGGCCCTCGCGTTCGACCTGCGGGTATTCCAGCGTGACCAGCAGGCCGCGGCAGCCGGCCGGCAGCTTCGCGTACAACTCGCTCACGTAGCGAGTCCGCAAATCGGGAGGAAGCGCGATCAATGCGGCGCGGTCGAACACCGCGGCGCAATCCTGCAATGCGGATTCATCCAGCGCGAAAGCGTCGCCATTGATGATTTCGATGTCGCCGGCGCGGTAGTGCGTTCCGTCTGATCTCGCGTCGATCCCTGGTTGCAGGTCGTGTTCGGCGAAGAACTGCTCGACCGCGAGCCGCGACAGCTCCACGCCGAGCACGCGATGGCCCTGTGACGCGAACCAGAGCATGTCCAGCGATTTTCCCGCCAGCGGCACGAACACCTTCGCGCCAGCCGGGACGCCGAGCGATGGCCAGTGCTCGAGCAGCAAGGGCGTCGGCGCGGATTGGTGGAAGCCGATCTGGTTGTCGTGCCAGCGCTGGTGCCAGAAATCAGGATTCATGGAGTTCCCCTCTCCCGCCCCTTCGGTGCACCCTCTCCCACAAAGGGGAGAGGGAAAAACCGCGCATCGAGTTTTTGATGTTCCCTCTCCCCGCTTGCGAGGGAGAGGGTGGCCGCAGGCCGGGAGAGGGGCTATTCAACCGAAAGCCCATCCACCTTCTGCCATCCGCGCGGCAACAGCCCGCCGCGCGCGCCGCGCGTGCCGACGTAATCGTCGAGTTCCCTGAACGACAGCGTCATCGTGCGGCTGCCGGATTTCACCTGCAGCTTGCCGCCGGGCGGCACCACCGCGACCGCGACCACGCGTTCGGTGCCGCGCTTGGCCTTGGGGATCTCGATGATCTTGTTGCCCTTGCCCTTGTCGAGTTCCGGCAAGTCCGACAACGCGAACGCGAGCACGTGCCCCGCGCTGGTCACCGCGACGATGCGGTCCGCGGCAATGTCATTGACCGCCGCCGGTTGCAGCGCGCGCGCGCCTTCGCCGAGCGAGAGCAGCGCCTTGCCGGCCTTGTTGCGGCCGGTGAGATTTTCGAAACGGGTGACGAAGCCGTAGCCGTGGCTCGATGCGATGACGAAGCGCGCGTCGTTGTCGCCGCTGGCCAATGCCTGGAACGCCGCGCCCGCCGGCGGCGAGAAACGCCCGGTCAACGGTTCGCCGTTGCCGCGAGCGCTGGGCAGGGTGTGCGCCGCGGTGGAATAACTGCGGCCAGTGGAATCGAGGAACGCGACCTGCTGCGTGCTGCGGCCCCTGGTCGCGGCGAGCAGCGCGTCGCCTTCGCGATAGCCGAGCGATGCGGCGTCGATGTCGTGGCCCTTGGCCGCGCGCACCCAGCCTTTTTCACTGAGTACGACGGTCACAGGTTCGCTGGCGACGAGCTCGGTTTCGGCCAGCGCCTGCGCGGCCTCGCGTGCGACCAGCGGCGAGCGGCGCGCATCGCCGAATTTCTTCGCGTCGGCGAGCAGTTCGTCCTTCACCAGTTTCTTCAGCTTGGCCTTGGAATCCAGCCTCGCGATCAGGCGGTCGCGTTCGGAATCGAGTTCGTCCTGCTCGCCGCGGATCTTCATTTCCTCCAGCCGCGCGAGTTGCTTGAGCTTGGTTTCGAGGATGTAGTCGGCCTGTTCCTCGCTGAGCTCGAAACGCGCGATCAACGCATCCTTCGGTTCGTCCTCGGTGCGGATGATGCGGATCACCTCGTCGAGGTTCAGGAACGCGACCAGCAGGCCTTCGAGCAGGTGCAGGCGGCGTTCCACTTTCTCCAGGCGGTATTTCAGGCGGCGCGTGACCGTGTCCTGGCGGAACGCCAGCCATTCGGACAGGAACAGCTTGAGGTGCTTGACCTGCGGGCGGCCGTCGAGGCCGATCACGTTGAAGTTGGCGCGGTAGCTCTTCTCGAGGTCGGTGGTGGCGAACAGGTGGCCCATCAGCTGTTCGGCATCGACACGGTTGCTGCGCGGCACCAGCACGATGCGGGTCGGGTTGGCGTGGTCGGATTCGTCGCGGATGTCCTCCAGCCAGGGCAGTTTCTTCGCGCGCATCTGCGTGGCGATCTGTTCGATCACCTTGCTCGGCGAGACCTGGTACGGAAGCTGCGTCACCACGATGTTCGCGTGTTCCTTCACGAACACACCACGGGCGCGCACGTTGCCGATGCCGGTTTCGTACATCGCCAGGAGGTCCGCGGTCGGGGTGATGATTTCCGCGGCAGTCGGGTAATCCGGGCCGCGCACGAATTCGCACAGCTCGCGCACGGTCGCGTTCGGGTTGTCGAGCAGGTGCACGCAGGCATCGACGACTTCGCGCAGGTTGTGCGGCGGCACGTCGGTGGCCATGCCCACCGCGATGCCGGTGGTGCCGTTCAACAGCAGGTGCGGCAGGCGCGCCGGCAGCCATGTCGGTTCCTCCAGCGTGCCGTCGAAGTTCGGCGTCCAGTCGACCGTGCCCTGGCCGAGTTCGCCGAGCAGCACTTCGGCGATGGGCGTGAGCTTGGATTCGGTATAGCGCATCGCCGCGAACGACTTGGGATCGTCGCTGGAACCGAAGTTGCCCTGGCCGTCGATCAGCGGATAGCGGTAGGAAAAGGGCTGCGCCATCAGCACCAGCGCTTCGTAGCAGGCGCTGTCGCCGTGCGGGTGGTACTTGCCGATGACGTCGCCGACGGTGCGCGCGGATTTCTTCGGCTTGGCGGACGCGGCGAGCCCGAGTTCGCTCATGGCATACACGATGCGGCGCTGCACCGGCTTGAGCCCGTCGCCGATGAAGGGCAGGGCGCGGTCCAGCACCACGTACATCGAGTAGTCGAGGTAGGCGCGCTCGGCGTACTCGCGCAGCGGGATCTGTTCGTAGCCGTGGAAGGCGGTGCGGATGCTGTCGTCGTTCATCCGCGCAGTTTACGTCCGCGGCCCGCCGGACGGCGTGGATCAGCGGTGCAATTCGCCCGCGGCCTCGGGCTGGAAGTGGATCGCCAGCACTTCGAGGCGGGCCGTGCGCCCGCCGGGCATCGGCCAGTCGATCGCCTCGCCCACGCGCAGGCCGAGCAGGGCGCTTCCCACCGGCGCCAGCACGGACACCTTGTGCGCGCTGCCGTCGGCGTCGCGCGGGTACACCAGCGTCAATTCGTGTTCATGGGCGCCGAGTTCGGCATCGTCCACGCGAACGCGCGCGGTGGAGTTCATCGTCATCACGTCCGCCGGCACCGCAGCCGGTTCCACAACGTCGGCGCGTTCGAGTTCGCCGCGCAACGCATCGGTGTTGAGGCCGCGGAACTGCGGCTGCTCGAGCAGCGCCTCGATGCGTTCGACATCCAGCCGCGACAGCAGCAGCGGCGGGCGTCGGGTGGAGGTGGCGTTCATTTCCGTCTCCTGCATAAGCAAACGGGCGGCGCGGCTTGCGCGTCGCCCGCTGGTGAATGGAATGCCGGACACGTTAGCCGCGAACCCGGGCCGGGGCAAGCCGTGACGCCCGCTTTCGGCGGAAGCGGTATCGTCCGTGGATCGACGAACAAGGAGCCTGCGATGGAGAACCCCGAGATTGCCGTCGCCTTCCTGCGGATGTGCGCGCATGGTGAGGTGCGCGATGCTTACGAACGCCACGTCGCCGCCGGCTTCGTCCACCACAACGCCTGGTTCCCCGGCGACCGCGAATCGCTGCTGCTGGCGATGGAACAGAGCGCCGCGAAGGAACCGAACAAGGCGTTCGAACCGAAACAGGTCGTCGATGGCGGCGATCGCGTCGCGGTGCTGTCGCACCTGGTCCGCGCGGATGCCGGCGTGGAAGTCGCGGTCGTGCACATCCTGCGCTTCGAAGCCGGCCGGATCGTGGAGATGTGGGACATCGGCCAGGAGATCCCGAAGGATTCGCCGAACGCGCTCGGGATGTTCTAGCCCCGGAACGAAAAACCCCCGCTTGCGCGAGGGTCCGTGTGCTTGACCGTTGGTGCCCAGGAGAGGACTCGAACCTCCACGGTTTTACCCGCTAGTACCTGAAACTAGTGCGTCTACCAATTCCGCCACCTGGGCGGTCAAGGCCGCGCATTCTGGGCATGGCGGCCATGCTTGTCAACGCGCAGCCTGTACCATGCCCGCATGAGCAAGCCACCCGGCAAGCGCGGCGGCAGCCGCGGCAATCCTCCCGCCAAGTCGAAGTCGCCAGGCAAGCCGGCGCAGGGGGGCAGGAAGCCGAAACCGGCCGCGACCCGACCACCGTGGATGCCGGAGTTGCCGGCTTCGCCGCCGTCCCGCGGCCGCCCATCCGCACCGCCACGGACACCCCCGCGCTCCGATCCGCATGCCGAACGCGAGGCGCAGCGCTACGCGCAGCCCATCGCCAGCCGCGAGATGATCCTGCAGATCCTCGCCGCCAGCGACGGGCCAATGGATGCCGATGCGCTGGCACGGAAACTGGCGCTGACCGCGCCGGAACGTTTCGACGCGCTGGAAAAGCGCCTCGCCGCGATGCTGCGCGACGGCCAGTTGCTGCAGAACCGCCGCGGCGGCTACGTGCCGGCCGAACGCGCGGACCTGGTCGCCGGCACGGTGATCGCGAACCCGGATGGTTTCGGTTTCCTGCGGCCGGACAGCGGCGGCGGCGACGACCTGTTCCTGTCGCCGTTCGAAATGCGCAAGGCGATGCACGGCGACCGCGTGCTCGCCAGCGTCAGCGGCGTGGACCACCGTGGCCGGCGCGAAGGCACCATCGTCGAAGTGCTCGAACGTCGCCTGAGCCGGTTGATCGGTCGCTACACCGAGGAAGCGGGCATCGGTTATGTCGTTCCGGACGACAAGCGCATCCAGCGCAACGTGATGATCCCCGCCGACGGCTGCAACGATGCGCGCAACGGGCAACTGGTGGTCGCCGAGATCACCACGCCGCAGGACGCGCACCGGCCGCCGATCGGGCGCGTGCTGGCGGTGCTGGGCGACAAGCTCACCGCGTCGCAGGCGGTGGAGGCCGCGATCCACGGCCACGACATTCCGCACGAGTTTTCGCCGGAAGTGCTGGCGCAGGCAACCGCGGTGCCGCTGGACGTGCAGCCCGCGGACATCGCCGGGCGCGTGGACCTGCGCGGCGTGCCGCTCATCACCATCGATGGCGAGGACGCCAAGGATTTCGACGACGCGGTCTGGTGCGAACCGAACAAGGACGGCTTCCGCCTGATCGTCGCGATCGCCGACGTCTCGCACTACGTGCGCCCCGGAACGGCGCTCGACGACGAGGCGCAACTGCGCGCGACATCGGTGTATTTCCCCGGCTTCGTGGTGCCGATGCTGCCGGAGACGCTGAGCAACGGCATCTGCTCGCTGAACCCGAAGGTGGACCGGCTGTGCTTCTGCTGCGACATGCAGGTGGGGCGCGACGGCATAGTCCGCGAATCGCGCTTCTACGAAGCGGTGATGCATTCGCATGCGCGCCTGACCTACACCGACGTGTGGAACGGGGTGGGCGAGGGCATTCCCGAGGACGAACACGGCGCCGCGCTGGCCAAGATCGGTTCGCTGCTGCCGCAGGTGCAGCGCCTGCACCAGTTGTATCGGCTGCTGGACAAGGCGCGGACCAAGCGCGGCGCGATCGAGTTCGAGAGCGGCGAAGTGCGCTTCGTGCTGGACGCGAAGGGCGTGGTGACGCAGGCTGGCATGCTCCAGCGCAACGACGCGCACAAGCTGATCGAGGAATGCATGATCGCGGCCAACGTGCAGGCCGCGCTGTTCCTGCTCGAATCCGGCATTCCCGCGCCGTACCGCGACCACGACAAGCCGCCGGAATCGAAGTACGCGGACCTGGAGGAGTTCCTCAAGGAATTCGCGCTGCGCCTGCCGCCGTGGGCGAAGGTGAAGCCGAAGGACTTTCGCGCGCTGCTGGAAAAAATCCGCGAACGCCCCGATGCGACCCTGCTGGAATCGGTGATCCTGCGCAGCCAGTCGCTGGCGGTGTATGCGCCCGACAACATCGGCCATTTCGGCCTTGCGCTCGAGGCCTACGCGCATTTCACCTCGCCGATCCGGCGCTATCCGGACCTGCTGGTGCATCGCGCGATCAAGCACGCGCTGGCCGGCGGCAAGCCGGGAACCTACGCCTATTCGCCGCACGCGATGGCCAGCCTGTCGCTGCAATGTTCGGAGCGTTCGCGCCGCGCCGACGAAGCCCAGCGCGAAGTGGACGAGCGTTACCGCGCGGCGTGGATGGAAGGCCATGTCGGCAAGGAGTTCGACGGCACGATCAGCGGCGTCACCAGCTTCGGCCTGTTCATCGAGCTCGACGAATCCAAGGTCAACGGCCTTGTGCATGTGACCCAGCTGCCGCGCGACTTCTACCATTTCGATGCGGTGCGCAAGACCCTGACCGGCGAACGTCGCGGCCTCGAATACCGGCTCGGCGACCGCGTGCGCATCGTCGTGCTCAAGGCCAGCGTGGAGGAACGCAAGATCGATTTCCGCCTGGTCGACGACGAGGGGCCGGCGAAGCCGTTGCCGGAACGCGGCAAGCCGGCGAAGCGGGTGAAGCAGAAGTATTGAGTCTCGGTTTTCCCCCTCTCCCGCCCTTCGGGCACCCTCTCCCGCAAGGGGAGAGGGAAAGCAAACGCTCAGGCACAATTCACGCATGACCAACAAATCCGCCCAATGGATCGTCGGCCTCAACGCGGTCGCTTCCACGCTCGAACACGATGCCGAACACGTGCGCGAAGTGCTGCTGGAAGCCGGCGGGAAGAATCCGCGCATCGGCGAGCTCGAACAGCAGGCGCGGCGGTTCGGCATCGACGTGCGCCGGGTCGCGCAGCAGGCGCTGGACGGGGTCGCCGGCGGATTGCGCCACCAGGGCGCGGCGGCGCGCTATGCCGCGGCGAAGACCTGGGACGAACACGAACTCCCCGCGTTGATCGAAGCCGCGGAAGGCAAGGCGCTGGTCCTCGTCCTCGATGGCGTGCAGGATCCGCACAACCTCGGCGCCTGCCTGCGCAGCGCGGCGGCGGCGGGCGCGACCGCGGTGGTGTTCCCCAAGGACAAGGCGGTGCAGGTCAATGCGACCGTGCGCAAGACCTCGGCCGGTGCCGCGGACACGCTGCCGGTGTTCAGCGTGACCAATCTTTCGCGCACGCTGCGCGACCTGCAGAAGGCGGGCGTGTGGATCTACGGTTTCGCCGGCGAAGCGGATGCGTCGCTGTACGCGCTCGACCTGCGCGGCAACGTCGCGCTGGTGATGGGCAGCGAAAGCGAAGGCATGCGCCGGCTGACGCGCGACAACTGCGACCAGCTGGTGAAGATCCCGATGCCGGGCGGATTCGAAAGCCTGAATGTCTCCGTCGCCACCGGCATCGCGCTGTTCGAAGCCGTGCGGCAACGTCAATCGAAATGATCGAGGGGAGAAGGCGATGAACTTGGACCTGCAGTGGTACGACTGGATCGGCATCCTCGGCACGCTGATGGTGCTGGGCGCGTTTTTCCTGTTGCAGGCCGGCAAGATCCATGGCAATCGCCTGGCCTACCAGTTGCTCAACCTGCTGGGCGCGGCCGGTGTGCTGGTCTCGCTTGTCGGGAAATTCAATTTCCCGGTGTTGCTGTTGGAAGGCGCCTGGATCGTGATCAGCCTGTACGGCATCGTGCGCACGTTCCGCAAGGGGTCGCAGGCCTCGGCGTAGCCGGTGACGAATGCGGGAGCGACGGAAGTCGCGACCGATTGTCGCGGGAACATCGATCGGAAGCGGCATCGCATGATCGATCTGCGTGCCGTCGCGACTTCCGTCGCTCCCACGGGGATTGCGTGGGTCGCGCTCGAGAGCGCTCCTACTGCGTGTCGATCGCTCGATTCGACCACGCGTTCGCGATGGTGCAGAACAGCTCGGCGGTGCGCTCGGTGTCGTACACCGCCGAATGCGCCTGCGTGCTGTCCCATGCGAGCCCGGCGGCGTGCACCGCGCGCGCGAGCACGGTCTGGCCGTAGGCGACGCCGGCCAGCGTGACGGTGTCGAACACGCTGAAAGGATGGAACGGATTGCGCTTGTGCTGGGTGCGCGCGACCGCGGCGTTGAGGAAGTTGAGGTCGAAGTGCGCGTTGTGCCCGACCAGGATCGCGCGCTGGCAGTTGTGCTTGCGGATCGCCGCGCGCACCGGCGCGAACACGTATTCCAGCGCCTCCTTTTCGGGCTTGGCGAGGCGGAACGGGTGGTCGAGCACGATGCCGGTGACTTCCAGCGACTTCGGGTCGATCTCGGTGCCGGGCGCCGGTTCGACGTGCGCGCAGGCGACTTCGCCGGGAACGAGCCTGCCGGCTTCGTCGATCTCGATCGGGATCGCGGCGATTTCCAGCAGCGCGTGCCGGTTCCAGTCGAAGCCGCCGGTTTCCACGTCCACCACCACCGGCAGGAAGCCGCGGAAACGCTCGGACATCGGCCGCACGACAGGCGGCGCTGCGGAGGAGGTGGGGACGGCGTCGGTCATCGGCGCCAGACTAGCAGACGCCGGTGCGCCGGATCGACGGCCGGTTACGGCGGATCGATGGTGCCGTCGCGCTTGTCGCGCGGCGGCAGCGGTGCGTCGCCGTTGACGCGGAACCAGGTGTTCTCGGCGATGTTGGTCGCGTGGTCGCCGATGCGCTCGAGGTTCTTGGCCATGAACAGCAGGTGCGTGCACGGGGTGATGCTGTGCGCGTCTTCCATCATGTACGTCAGCAGTTCGCGGAACAGCGCGGTGTACTGCGCATCGAGCTCCGCATCGCGATCGCGCACCTGCAGCGCGGCGGCGGCGTCGAGGTCGCGGTAGGCGACCATCGCGTCGCGCACCTGGCGCAGCGCCAGCGTGCCGAGCGCGCGCAAGCCGAGCGCCTGCGGCAGCGGCGGCGTCAGGTTCAGGGTCTGGGTGCGCTTGGCCACGTTCGCGGCGTAGTCGCCGATGCGCTCGATGTCCGAGGCGATGCGCACCGCGGCGAGGATGATGCGCAGGTCGGTGGCGAGCGGGCCGCGCAGCGCAAGCTTCATCACGTCGTGGCTGATTTCCTTCTCCAGCGCGTCGATCGCGTCGTCGTTGGCGACGATGCGCGCGGCGGCCTTGTCGTCGCGGCGTTCGACCACGTCCAGCGCGGCCTCGAGCTGCGACGCGGCCATTTCGCCCATGCGCATGATCTCGTCGGTCAGGCGCTGCTGCTCGGCGTTGTAGCTCTGGACGATGTGGTTGTGTTCGTTCATCAGCCGAACCTCCCCGTGATGTAGTCCTCGGTCTGCTGCTTGGTCGGTTTGGAAAAGATGGTTTCGGTTGGGCCGTGCTCGACCATGTCGCCGAGGTACATGAAGGCGGTGAAGTCTGACACGCGCGCCGCCTGTTGCATGTTGTGGGTCACGATCATGATGGTGTACTCGCGCTTGAGTTCGTCGACCAGCTGTTCGATGCGGCTGGTCGAGATCGGGTCCAGTGCCGAAGTCGGTTCGTCGAGCAGCAGCACCTCGGGCCGCAGCGCGACCGCGCGCGCGATGCACAGGCGTTGTTGCTGGCCGCCGGAGAGACCGAGCGCGCTCTTGCCGAGCTTGTCCTTGACCTCGTCCCACAACGCGGCCTGGCGCAGCGCCTGTTCCACCCGCGATTCCATCTCGGCCTTGCCGATGCGTTCGTGGTGGCGGATGCCGTAGGCCACGTTCTCGAAGATCGTCATCGGGAACGGCACCGGCTTCTGGAACACCATGCCGACCTTGCTGCGCAGGCGGTTCATCGGGTACTTCGGGTCGAGGATGTTCTCGCCGTCGAGCACCACCGATCCGGTCGCGCGCTGGCCCGGATACAGCGCGTAGATGCGGTTGAATACGCGCAGCAGCGTCGACTTGCCGCAGCCCGAGGGGCCGATCAGCGCGGTCACGCGCTTCTCGGGGATATCCATCTCGATGTTGCGCACCGCGTGGAAATCGCCGTAGAAGAAGTCGAGGCCGCGCGCGGCCAGCTTCGGCGCCGATGCCGTGGAAACGCCCGGCATCGAATGGTGGGAAATGTCGTTCATGTCCGTCGTCCGCGAATCGTGGCGGTGGAAGAGGGCGTCAGTCATGGCTGACCCGGTTGCGCGCGACGATGGCGCGCGCGGCGAGGCTGACCAGCAACACGAACAGCGTGAGCACGAAGGCGCCGGCCCAGGCCAGGCTGTGCCAGCTGTCGTAAGGGCTCATCGCGTACTGGAAGATCACCACCGGCACGTTCGCCATCGGCGCCAGCAGGTCGGTGGTCCAGTACTGGTTGTTGAGCGCGGTGAACAGCAACGGCGCGGTTTCGCCGCTGATGCGCGCCAGCGCGAGCAGGATGCCGGTGGCGATGCCCGGCAGCGAGACGCGGTACAGCACCTGCACGATCACCTTCCACTGCGGCACGCCGAGCGAGAGCGCGGCTTCGCGCATCTGCGCCGGTACCAGCCGCAGCATTTCGTCGGTGGTGCGCACCACCACCGGTAGCACGATGAAGGCGAGCGAAATCCCGCCGGCCAGCGCCGAGAAGTGGCCCATGCGCGCAACCACCAGCGTGTACACGAACAGGCCGAGCACGATCGACGGCGCCGACAGCAGGATGTCGTTGACGAAGCGCACCGCGTCGCACAGGCGCCGCGACCAGCCGCTGCCGGCGTATTCGGCGAGGAAGGTGCCGGCGAGCACGCCGACGGGCGCGCCCAGGGCGACGCCGAGCAGGCTCATCAGCGCGCTGCCGAAGAAGGCGTTGAGCATGCCGCCGGTTTCGCCCGGGGGCGGCGTCATCTGGGTGAACAGCGCGGTGTTGATCGAGGAAATGCCGTAGCGCAGCGTGGTCCACACGATCCACACCAGCCAGAACAGCCCGAACACCGCGGCGGCGGTCGCCAGCGTTTGCGCGACGAGGTTCTTGGCGCGACGCGATGCATACAGGGAAGCGCTCATCAGTTGCCCTCCCGCTTCTGCAGGCGGCGCAGCATCAGGCGCGCGGCGGCGAGCACCACGAAGGTGACGATGAACAGTACGAAGCCGAGCAGGATCAGCGCCGAGCGGTACAGGTCGCCGTCGGCTTCGGCGAATTCATTGGCGATCGTCGCGGCGATGGAATTGCCCGGCATCAGCAGCGACGCGGTCAGCTCGTGCGCGTTGCCGAGCACGAAGGTGACGGCCATGGTTTCGCCGAGCGCGCGGCCGAGGCCGAGGAACACGCCGCCGATCACCGCCGAACGCGTGTACGGCAGCACCACGTCCCACACCACTTCCCAGCGGGTGGAACCGAGTGCGTAAGCTGATTCCTTGAGCCGCGTCGGCACGGTCAGGAACACCTCGCGCATCACCGAGGCGATGAACGGGATCACCATCACCGCCAGCACCAGGCCGGCGGTGAGCATGCCCAGCCCCAGCGGCGGGCCGGAGAACAGCGCGCCCACCAGCGGCAATCCGCCGAGGTGCGCATCGATCCACGGATACACGTGTTCGGCCAGCACCGGTACGAGCACGAACAGGCCCCACATGCCGTAGATGATCGAGGGAATGCCGGCGAGCAGTTCGATCGCCGCGCCGACCGCACCGCGCATCCACTTCGGCGCGATTTCGGTCAGGAACATGGCGATGCCGAAGCTCACCGGCACCGCGATCAGCATCGCGATCAGCGCGGTGACCAGCGTGCCGTAGATCGGCACCAGCGCGCCGAACTGCTGGCCGACCGGATCCCAGGCCTTCGAGAAGAAGAAACCGGGCCCGAACTTGTGCAGCGCCTCGCGCCCGCCCCACAGCATGGACAACGCGGCGGCGGCCAGCGCCGCGAGCACGAACAGGCCGGCGCCGGTGACCAGCCAGCGGAAGCCGCGGTCGGCGGCGTGGTCGCGCGCGTCGCGTTCGGCGCGCGCGGGGAGTGCGATCGCGTTCATGCTCGTGCGAGATCCGTGCTCAGTGCTTGAACTCGCTGGCCCAGTACTGTTCGACCTGCTGCACCAGTTCCTTCGGCAGTGGTACGTAGTCCAGCGTCTGCGCCTGCGGCTGGCCGTTCTCCAGCGCCCACTTGAAGAAGTCGAGCGCATCCTGCGAACGCTTCGCGTCCTTGGGCTGCTTGTACATCAGGATGAAGTTGGTCGCGGCGATGGGCCATGCGCCTTCGCCCGGCGCATTGGTGATCACCAGGCTGAAGTCCTTCGCGTTCTTCCAGTCCGCGGCGGCCGCGGCGGCGGCGAAGCTCTCGGCGCTGGGCTGCACCCAATTGCCGGCGCTGTTCTGCATCTGCGCGTAGGCCATCTTGTTCTGTAGCGCGTAGGCCAGCTCGACGTAACCGAGCGCGCCCTTGAGCTGCTTCACGTACGCGGCCACGCCTTCGTTGCCCTTGCCGCCGATACCGTTCGGCCACTGCACCGACGTGCCTTCGCCGACTTTCGCCTTCCACTCCGGGCTGACCTTGGACAGGTAATTGACGAAGTTGAAGGTGGTGCCGGAACCGTCGGAACGGTGCACGACGTTGATCGTCGCCGCGGGCAGCGCCACGCCCGGGTTGAGCGCGGCGATCGCCGGGTCGTTCCACTTGGTGATCTTGCCGAGGAAGATGTCGGCGATCAGCGTGCCTGTCAGGCGCAGCTGGCCCGGCGCGATGCCGTCGATGTTCGCCACCGGCACCACGCCGCCGACCGCGGACGGGAACTGGCCGAGGCCGGAGGCCGCGAGCTCGTCGCTGGGTAGCGGCTTGTCGGAAGAACCGAAGTCGACGGTCGCGGCCTTGATCTGCGCGATGCCGCCGCCGGAACCGATCGACTGGTAGTTGATCTTGTGCCCGGTGGCCTTGTTGTAGTCGTCCGACCACTTCGAGATCAGCGGATAGATGAAGGTCGCGCCGGCGCCGGTGATTTCAGCAGCGACCGCGTCGCCCGCGGGCTGCGCCGCGGCGGCATCGGCGGAAGGCGCGGCGGCCGGCGCCTGGTCGCCGCCCTTGCACGCGGCGAGTGCGAAGGTGGTGGCGAGGGCGAGGGCGGTGGTGCGGACGATGCGGTTCATGCGGCGGCTCCGTGGTTCGATCCGGCCGTGCGCCGGGATGCCGCCATGAAATGATGTTTTCGTGACACTGCGATGACACCGCGCGAGGCCTTGCATGACAGCGCGCCCGCGTTCAGGAACCGGGGCAAAAAAACGGGCCCCGAAGGGCCCGGAAAGCAGTTTGGAGGGAGAGGAATCGCGGTTCAGGACTTGATGTTCTGCGCCCAGTAGGCCTCGATCTTCTGCACCAGCGTGTCCGGCAGCGGCACGTAGTCGAGCGAGGCGGCCTGCGACTGGCCGTTCTCGAACGACCACTTGAAGAAGTCCAGCGCGGCCTTGGTCTGCGCGGCGTTCTTCGGCTTCTTGTACATGATTGCCCAGGTGGTGGCGGTGATCGGCCACGCGGTGTCGCCCGGGGCATTGGTCATGATCACGTTGAAGTCCGGCGCCGAGTTCCAGTCGGCGGTCGCGGCGGCGGCGGCGAAGCTGTCGTCGCGCGGTTGCACGAAGTTGCCCGAGGCGTTCTTCATGCGCGAGAACGCGAGTTTGTTCTGCAACGCATAGGCGTATTCGACGTAGCCGATGCCGCCGTTGATCTGCTTCACGTAGGCGGCGACGCCTTCGTTGCCCTTGCCGCCGATGCCGGCCGGCCACTGCACGGCAGTGCCTTCGCCGACCTTGGCCTTCCAGTCCGCGTCGACCTTGGACAGGTAGTTGGTGAAGTTGAAGGTGGTGCCGGAACCGTCGGAACGGTGCACGACGGTGATCTTGAGATCGGGCAGGTTCAGGCCGCCGTTGAGCGCGGCGATCGCCGGGTCGTTCCACTTGGAGACATTGCCGAGGAAGATGGCGGCGAGCACGTTGCCGTCGAGCTTCATCGCGCCCGGGGCGACGCCCGGCACGTGCACGACCGGCACGATGCCGCCGATCACGACCGGGAACTGGCCCAGGCCGTACTTCTTCAGATCGGATGCGGGCAGCGGCTTGTCGGAGGCGCCGAAGTCGACGGTCGCGGCCTGGATCTGGGCAATGCCGCCACCGGAGCCGATGGACTGGTAATTGATCTGGTTGCCGGTGGCTTGGCTGTAGGCCGCCGACCATTTCGACAGCACCGGGTACACGAAGCTGGAACCGGCACCGGTGACGGTGGCGGCCTGCGCGGCGAATGCCAGCGTGGCGCCGGCGACGGCCGCGGCGATGCGGCGCTTGGTCAGGAAAGTCACGGAAGTCTCCTCGGAGGGATTGCAATGCGGCCTTGGTGCCGTGGCGGCATTGCAAGGCCATTGCGTGACGGGCCCGCGGCGTTTTCATTGCACCCGCGTGACAGTCGTTGCGCGGGGTTCGTTACCGGATGCGCGAATCGATGCGCGAAGTGACGCAAAACTGTCACGGACTTATCGGAATCTTCACATCGCCCCGTGGCACGGCGATGTCGTGCAGCCGGACGACATTCCCCAACATTCGCGGAGAAACACCATGCGTTCCAATCTGCTCGCCTCGGCCATCGCCGTCGGCCTCGGCCTCGCGGCCGTTGCCCCGGCCCGTGCTGCCGACGATACCGCCGCGCAGCTCGCGGCCATGAAGGCGCAAATCGCCGCGCTGCAGGCGCAGGTCGAAGAGTTGCAGGCGCAAACCGATGCGCAGTCCGATGTCAACGTGACCCAGGCCAAGGCGATCGAGGCCGCGCAGGCGACCAACACCAAGGCCGACGCGCTCGAGAAACTGGTCAACAACACCAAGGTCAGCGGTCGCATCTTCTTCGACGCGACCAGCCTCGAGCAGGAGAGCGACGGCACCAAGATCAACAACACCGGCATCGGTTTCGACGTGAAGCGCTTCTACGTCGGCATCGACCACAAGTTCGACGACAAGTGGTCGGCCAACATCACCACCGATTTCCAGTACAGCTCCGCGGTCGGCGCCACCGAAGTGTTCCTGAAGAAGGCCTACCTGCAGGGCAAGTTCAGTGACGCCTTCACATTGCGCATCGGTTCCGCGGACATGCCGTGGATCCCGTTCGCCGAAGGCTATTACGGCTACCGCTACGTCGAGAACACCCTCGTCGATCGCCTCAAGTACGGCAACTCGGCGGATTGGGGCTTCCATGCCGGCGGCACCCTCGGCGACGGCATGTTCAATTACGCGGCGTCGGTGGTGAGCGGCGGCGGCTACAAGAACCCGAGCCGCAGCAAGGGCATGGACGTCGAAGGCCGCGTCGGCTTCGCACCGACCCAGAGCACGATCATCGCGATCGGCGCCTACAGCGGCCACCAGGGCCTGGAAACCGAATCCACGGACGCGCTGCACACCGCGAACCGCTTCGATGCGCTGGCCGCATGGTCCTCGCCGAAGTTCCGCCTCGGCGCCGAATACTTCCAGGCCAAGAACTGGAGCCGCGAACTCGCGACGACTTCGGACAAGGCCGACGGCTACTCGCTGTGGGGCAGCGCCGTGGTCACGCAGGGCGGCATCTCGGTGTTCGGCCGCTACGACTCGGCGGACCTGAGCAAGGACCTCAACCCGAGCCTGACCCAGAAGTACTACAACCTCGGCGTCGAGTTCCCGATCGTCAAGGGCTTCAAGCTGGCGGCGGTGTTCAAGCACACCGACCAGGACAGCGACACCACCGCCGACCTCAAGACCAACGAGTTCGGCGTGTGGGGCGACGTGCAGTGGTGATTGGGCGCGACATCGCGTAACGAAAACGGCGGGCTTCGGCCCGCCGTTTTTCATTTCAGGGAATCGCCGCCTCAGGTCGCCGCGGTTTTTTCCGGCCAGTGGCAGAGGTCGCGCACCGGGCAGGCCGGGCATTCCGGTTTGCGTGCCTTGCAGGTGTAGCGGCCGTGCAGGATCAGCCAGTGGTGCGCGTGCCGTCGATATTGCGACGGCACCACGCGCAGCAGTCCGTCCTCGACCGCGCGCACGTCCTTGCCCGGGGCCATGCCGGTGCGATTCGCGACGCGGAAGATGTGCGTGTCCACCGCGATGGTCTCTTCGCCGAATGCGGTGTTGAGCACCACGTTCGCGGTCTTGCGGCCGACGCCGGGCAACGCTTCGAGTTCGGCGCGCGTCGCCGGCACTTCGCCGCCGTGGCGTTCCAACAGCAGCGCGCTGAGCGCGATCACGTTCGCGGCTTTCGCGTTGTACAGGCCGATCGTCGAGATGTGGCGCTTGAGTTTTTCTTCTCCAAGGTCGAGCAGTGACCACGGCGTGTTCGCGACCGGGAACAGTTTCTTCGTCGCCTTGTTGACGCCAACGTCGGTGGCCTGCGCCGACAGCACCACCGCGACCAGCAGTTCGAACGGCGTCGAATATTCGAGTTCGGTCCCGGGTTCCGGGTCCAGTTCGGCGAGGCGGGCGAAGAATTCATCGATCTCCGCCGGTGTCATGCGCCTGGCCTTGCGCTTCGCCGTCACGCGCTTTTTCGCGATCATCGCGGCGGACGCCCCGTGGCTTTTGCCTTGGCCCGCGCCAGCGCCGCGGCCGCGGCCGGCGGCAGCGATGACGGTTGCCTCGCGGCATCGCTTCGCGCCGCATCGCGTTCGGCGGCACGGCGGGCGAGGCGCGTTTCGCGCGCGCGGAAGCGTTCGCGCGCGGCCAATGCGCGTCGTCGTTGATCGCGCGCTTCGATCAGCGATGTCGAGCAGCGTTCGGAGCAACCCGGGCAGGGCTGCGCGTCGAGCAGGCCGCGTTCGATCGCCGCATCGAGGTCGTCCTCGCGCAACGCCGCGAGGATCGCGTGCGCCGGATGCGCTTCGATGCAGCGGCAGAGCGGGCAGGTTGCAGTCATATGCGCGTTCTTTGCTCGTCATCCCCGCGAAGGCGGGGATCCATGGACGTTTTCCCTTTGAAAAGCCAAGGTCCATGGGTTCCCGCCTTCGCGGGAACGACGATTATTTTCCCGTGAACACCGGCTTGCGCTTCTCGAGGAAGGCCGAGGTGCCTTCGCGCATGTCCTCGCTGGAGAACACCAGGCCGAACTGCGCGGATTCGTATTCGAGGCCTTCCTCGATCCCGCATTCGCCGCCGACGTTCACGCAATCGAGCATGCCGCGCAGCGCGAGCGGCGCGGAGGACGCGAGTTGCGCGGCGAGTTTCGTGGTTTCCGCCTGCAGCTCCGCTGCGGGCACGACGCGGTTGACGATGCCCAGTTGCAGCGCGCGTTCGGCCGCGATCGGCGCGCCGACGAGGCACAGTTCCAGCGTCGCCGCGCGCCCGGCCAGGCGCAGCAGGCGCTGGCTGCCGCCGAAACCGGGGATCAGGCCGAGGTTGATTTCCGGCTGCCCGACCTTCGCCGTGTCGGCGGCGATGCGCAGGTGGCAGCACATCGCCAGTTCCAGCCCGCCGCCGAGGGCGAAACCGTTCACCATCGCGATCACCGGCTTCGGCATCTTCTCGACGAAACGCATCATGCGCTGGCCGCGCAGCGAGAAATCGCGGGCTTCGACCGCGCTCAGGGCCGACATTTCGGCGATGTCGGCGCCAGCGACGAAGGCCTTGGGCCCGCTGCCGGTGAGCACGACCACGCGCACCGCGGGATCGGCCGTGGCGGCTTCGAAGGCCGCGTGCAGGGCGCGGATGGTGGCGCTGTCGAGCGCATTCAGGCGTTCGGGGCGATGGATCGTCAGGGTGCGGACGGCGCCGTCGTCGGCGACCAGCAGCGGGGAATCGGACATGGGATCGGGACTCGCGGAATGTCTGGAATGTGCGGAACTCGCGGCCTGGAAGGCGGTCTGAGCCCCGGTGTCAGTGGCGGTTAAGCACGGCCGCCGGTATCCTAACGCGTCCTCACGGGGCGGACTTTTCCGCCCCGTTCTGTTGAGGCCCATCCCTACGGAGGTTGTTCCGCATGAAGTTGCGTCTGCTCACCGCCGCCCTGGCGGCCACCGCCCTGCTGGCCGGAGTTGCCTCGGCCCAGGACATTTCGTCCGACAAGGGCAAGCTGAGCTATTACTTCGGCTACCAGACCGGCGGCAACCTCGCCGACCTCGCATCGCGCGGCGAACAGATCGACATCGCCAGCGTCATCAAGGGCCTGCAGGACGCCTACGGCAAGAAGGATCCGGCGATCACCGTCGACCAGTTGAAGCCTGCGGTCGAAGCCTTCCAGAAGCGCGAGCAGGCGCGTGCGCAGGAAGCCAAGGCCAAGTACGACAAGGCCGCCGCCGACAACAAGACCAAGAGCGATGGCTACATCGCGCAGTACCGTTCGCAGGCCGGCGTGAAGTCGCTGCCGAGCGGCGCGCTGTACAAGGTGCTGACCAACGGCACCGGCGCCAAGCCGACCATGGCCAGCACCGTGCAGTTGCAGGTGTCCGGTCCGTTCCCGTGGGGCCAGCGCCCGGAACAGGTGCAGGCGCCGCAGACCATGCCCGGCATGAAGCTGAGCGAAGTGGAGATGCCGGCGATGCGCGACGTGCTGGCGCAGATGCCCGCCGGTTCCAAGTGGGAGATCGCGTTGCCGCCGGACAAGGCCTACGGCGCCGATCCGCGCACCGGCTTCCCGCCGAACGTGGCGGTGGTGTTCGAGGTCACGCTGGTCAGCGTGAAGTGACGTGACGGCGCGTCCGCGTAAGCGGACGCCTTTGCCGGAACGTCATCCCCGCGCAGGCGGGGATCCAGTTCGAACGCCCCCGCGAATCGAAAAGCGATACGCAACGCCGGCCTCGCGCCGGCGTTGTCGTTTCCGGGCGTCGATTCGCGCCGCGCGCCCGCATCGCGCATCATGCGCGCATGAATGTTTCGCCCGCCAGCACGCCATGCACCCGCACCTGCACGCTGGATCGCGATGGCGTCTGCCTCGGCTGCCACCGCACCGTCGACGAAATCATCCGCTGGCGCGACATGGGCGAGGCCGAACGCCTGCGCCTGATGCGCGAGGTGCTGCCCTTGCGCGCGAAGCGCAACGAACCGCGCGAATGAACGCATTCGCTTCGCCCGAACGATTGCGCCGCGCGCTGCATCCGCTGGCGATGCCGCCGCCGGGCGAGCCGTACAACCGCGACGAATTGCGCGGGCTGCTGCCGGACGAATCGGTGTCGATGGAAGCGGCGGTGCTGGTCGGCATCGTCGTTCGCGACAGCATCCCGCGCATCGTGCTGACCCGGCGCACCGACGGCCTGCGCCACCACGCGGGGCAGGTCAGTTTCCCCGGCGGGCGGATGGAAGCCGGCGACGACGGCCCGCTGGGCACCGCACGACGCGAAGCCTGGGAGGAAATCGGCCTTGTGCCGGCGTCGTTCGAACCGCTCGGCTACCTCGATCCGATGCTGACGATCACCGGTTTCCGGGTCACGCCGGTGGTGGGATGGATCGATCCGGCGTTCCAGCCTCGTCCCGATCCGAACGAGGTCGCGGAGGTGTTCGAAGTGCCACTCGCGGAGCTGGTGGCGCCGGGCAACATGCAGGCCATCGATCTTCATGTCGCTGGAAGGCCGCGCCGCGTGTTCGAATACGTTGGACCGGGTGCAGGCGGGCGTCGCATCTGGGGTGCGACCGCGCTGATCCTCCATAATCTCGCGCAGCGGCTGGAACACACCCGATTGGAGCAGGCCTGATGGCTGGCTGGACCACCCTCGTGCAGGCGGAAACGCTCTCGGTCGGGCTCGCGCGCCCGGACGTGGTCGTGCTGGATTGCCGCTTCGACCTCGCCGACAACAACGCTGGCGAGAACGCCTGGATGCAGGCGCACGTTCCCGGCGCGCGCTACGCGCACCTCGACCGCGACCTGTCCGGCCCGTTGCAGGCATCGAAGGGCCGCCATCCGTGGCCCGATGCCGCAGAGTTCCGCGAACGCCTCGGGCGCTGGGGCATTTCACCGCAAACGCAGGTCGTCGCCTACGACGCCGACAGCGGCGCGTTCGCGGCGCGTGCGTGGTTCTTGCTGCGCGCGCTGGGGCACGAGAAGGTCGCGGTGCTGGACGGCGGCTGGAAGCGTTGGACCGCGCTCGGCCTGCCGGTGGACAACAAGGTGCCGGTGCCGATCAGCGCGAAGTACCACGCGGAATTCGATGCGCGCCGCATCCTCGATGCCGACCAGGTCGCGGAAGCGCTGCAGGCGGGCGAATTGCTGGTCGACGCGCGCGCGCCGGCGCGATTCCGCGGCGAGGAGGAACGGCTCGATCGCGTCGCGGGGCACGTTCCCGGTGCAGTCAACCGCCCGCTCACCGACAACCTCGCCGATGGCCGCTTCAAGTCGCCGGGGCAACTCGCGGAGGAGTTCCGCGCGCTGCTGCATGGATCGCCGGCGAACCAGCTGATCGCGATGTGCGGCAGTGGCGTGACCGCCTGCCACCATTTGCTGGCGATGGAACGCGCGGGCATGCCCGGCGCGCGCCTGTTCGCACCGTCGTGGAGTGGGTGGATCAGCGATCCCGCGCGCCCGGTCGCGACGGGCGAATAGTGGTGTGATCGAATTCGGAGTGCGTTAGTTAATCAGGCGTCCGTATGTCGCTCAATTTTAGGTTCATGCATTGGCTGAAATTGGTTGTCAGTTGGGCCTGTGCATTCGTGGCTATTTCGTTGGTTACGACACTTCTTGTCGGAAGAAAATTGCCGGAAATTGGGTATTTGCTGCTGTTTATTTCAATTGCTTCCATGATCGGTACGTTGCAATACAGGCGCGACCTTGGCCTATCAGTGAAAGAAAGCACGGTGCCGTGGGTTATGACGATCATGTGGATGGCCGGCTTCGCATTCTGGTCCGTATCAGTTGATGGATCAGTTCATTCTGTTCAGTCGGATGTTTCCTTCTCAGTTGTTTTCGCGATCTGCATGTCAGTTGGTTGTCTTTTCCCTTTGCGGTGGGTTATTGCGACTTTGGGACCGAGTAGATTCGCGCCCTGATAACTCATTGAAATCCACACGGGACAGGTTGAGTGCGACTTGTTCTTCGAGGCTTTTGACCATCAATGAGTAGACCGACACTCATGCAAGTCGAAATCTGGCACAACCCGGCCTGCGGCACGTCGCGCAACACGCTGGCGCTGATACGGCATGTCGGCATCGAACCGACCATCATCGAATACCTGCGCGATCCGCCGGACAAGCAGCGATTGCGTGATGCGATCGCGGCTGCCGGCATCGGAGTGCGCGACGCGATCCGCGACAAGCAGCCGGAATACCGCGCGCTCGGCCTCGACGATCCATCGCTGTCGGACGACGCCTTGCTCGACGCGATGATCGCTACGCCGGTTCTGATCAACCGACCGTTCGTGTTCACGCCGATGGGCGCGCGCCTGTGTCGCCCCGATTCGTCGCTGGTGCTCGACATCCTGCCGCCCTGCGACAGGCCATTCGCGAAGGAAGACGGCGAAGTGGTGATCGACGCGAACGGACAACGCGTGCGTTGATGTTTGCACGCAATCCGCATAGGTTGGGCTGAATGAAATGAAGCCCAACAATGGCGTACCAAGGTCGCCCCGATGTTGGGCTTCGCAAGCTCAGCCCAACCTATAAATTACTTCCCGATCCTCGCCAGCATCGCGCGCAAACCGGCTTGAGTGTCGGGTTCCAGCCACGCATCGAGGAAGCGTTCGAGCTGGATGCGTTCCGGCTGCAAGGCCGCGGCGAGGTCCGCGCGGGCGATTTCGCGGGTGCGCAGCATCGGTTGGCGCGGCAGCGCGAGCAGCGCGTCCAGCCACGCCAGTGCGCGCGTGCCGACCGCATCGATCGCGGCGAGTTCGTCGACCAGGCCGATGTCGAACGCGCGCGCCGAATCGACCATCTCGCCGGCGATGAGCATGCGTTCGGCGCGATAACCGCCAACCACGCGTCGCAACAGGTGCTGGATGCCCTCGGGCGCGACCAGGCCGACCTGGGTTTCGTTCAAGCCGATGCGGAACGGACCTTCGGCCATCACCCGGTAATCGCAGCACAGCGCCAGCACGCAACCGCCCGCGGGCGCATGCCCGGCGATGGCCGCGACCACCGGCACCGGGCTTTTGCCGATGGCGCGCACCGCGTCGAAGAAACCTTCCCATGCATCGCGCACCGCGGCGCGGTCGTCGCCGAGCGCGAGCAGGTGCGGCACGTCGAGTCCGGCGGAAAACACCTTCGGCCCGCCCGACAGCACGAGGCCGCTGGCGCCGCCGGCGATGGATTCGCGCACCGCATCCGCGAGTTGCGAACACAACGCGGGATCGAGCGCGTTGACCGGCGCGCGCGCCAGCGCGAGTTCGACCACGCCGTTGGGGTGTTCGCGGCGTTCGACGAGGTTCATGGCGTGGCTCCGTGGGGGTGCGGGTATCATAGGCGCATGAACGCACATCGCCTCGCCCTGTCGCTGTTGCTCGCCGTCGTCCCGCTCGCTGCCTGCGCCCGCGATGGCGGGAATGGCGGCGCTTCCTGCGCGCCGCAGGTACGCGACGGCTGGGTGCGGCTGGTGCCGGGCGGCATGCCGATGCATGCGGGTTTCGGCCGCATCGAGAATGCCTGCGCGGCGCCGGCGACGATCGTCTCCGCGAGCAGTCCGAGCTACGGCAGCGTGATGCTGCACGAATCGCGCGTCGTCAACGGCATGAACCAGATGCGCATGCTGCAGGAATTGCGCATCGCGCCGGACGATGCCGCGGTGCTCAAGCCGGGCGGGCTGCACCTGATGCTGATGGACCCGACGTCGACGCTGAAGCCGGGCAGCCATGTCGCCATCGACTTCACGCTCAAGGACGGGCGCCATGTCCTCGGCGATTTCGAGGTCAGAGCGCCTTGATCTCTTGCCCCTCACCCGGCTTCGCCACCCTCTCCCCGCGAGCGGGGAGAGGGGCGTGAATCCCGTCTCCCCGGCAACGGGGAGAAGGTGCCCGAAGGGCGGATGAGGGGCTAGTTCTTCAGCAACGTTTCCAAAGCCCGGCGCACGCCTGCCGGCAACTCCGTCGGCTTGCCCGCGTGGCGGTCCACCCACACCGCGACGACGTGGCCATCGCAATGCAACGTGCCGTTCGCGGCGACGATGCGGTGGTCGATGACCACGCTGCTGGTGCCGACGTGCTTGGTGGACAGTTCCACGAACACATCCGCGGGATATGCGATGGGGTAGCGGAAGTTGAGAGTCGCCGAAGCGACGACCGGCGCGGAATCGTCGGTCACCCAGGCTTCGCCGAGGCTTTCGAAGCATTCGACGCGCGCCTGCTCCAGGAAGGTCAGGTAGCGCGAGTTGTTGACGTGGTTGAAGGCGTCGAGGTCGCTCCAGCGCAGCGCGACCTGGGTGCGGAACACGCTGGCCTGGTTGTCTTTGGCGTTCATGCCGATTTCCTCTTGGCGCGCATGGTCGCGGCTTCGGCCTTCTTCGCCGCCAGTTTTTCCGCCTTCGTCGGCGGACGCGGGGGTTCGGCACGCGGCGACGGTGCCGGCTTCGTCGGCTTCGCCTCGGTACCAAGCGACTTCGCGAGGAATCGCCCGGTGTGCGAAGCGGCATTCGCCGCGATGTCCTCCGGCGTGCCCTCGGCGATGATGCGGCCGCCGCGATGGCCACCGTCGGGGCCGAGGTCGATCACCCAGTCCGCGGTCTTGATCACGTCGAGGTTGTGTTCGATGACGACAATCGTGTTGCCTTCGTCGCGCAGCTTGTGCAGCACCGCGAGCAGGTGCTCGATGTCGGCGAAGTGCAGGCCGGTGGTCGGTTCGTCGAGGATGTACAGCGTGCGCCCGGTGTCGCGGCGCGAGAGCTCCTTCGACAGTTTCACGCGCTGCGCCTCGCCGCCCGACAGCGTGGTCGCGCTCTGTCCGAGCTTGATGTAGCTCAGGCCGACGTCCACCAGCGTTTCGAGCTTGCGCGCGATCGCCGGCACCGGCTGGAACAGTTCCAGCGCGTCCTCGACGGTCATTTCCAGCACGTCGTGGATGCTGTGGCCCTTGTACAGGATCTCCAGCGTCTCGCGGTTGTAGCGCTTGCCGTGGCAGACGTCGCAGGGCACGTACACGTCGGGCAGGAAGTGCATCTCGACCTTGATCAGGCCGTCGCCCTGGCAGGCCTCGCAACGTCCGCCGCGCACGTTGAAGCTGAAACGTCCCGCCGCGTAGCCGCGCGCGCGCGCTTCCGGCACCTGCGCGAACAATTCGCGCAGCGGCGTGAACAGGCCGGTGTAGGTCGCGGGATTCGAACGCGGCGTGCGCCCGATCGGCGACTGGTCGATGTCCACGACCTTGTCGAACAGGTCCAGGCCCTGCACCTCGCGGTAGGCGGCCGGCTTGTGCGAAGCGCCGTTGATCTCGTTCGCGGCCAGCGCGTACAGCGTGTCGTTGATCAGGGTCGACTTGCCGGAACCGGAGACGCCGGTGATTGCGGTGAACAGCCCGGCCGGAATGGCCACATCGACGTCCTGCAAGTTGTTCCCGCTCGCGCCATTGAGGCGCAGCATCATCTTCCTGTTCGGTTTGTGCCGCGTCGCCGGCACCTCGATCTGGCGCTTGCCGCTGAGGAATTGCCCGGTCAGCGAACGCGGTGCTTTCAGGATGTCGGCGACTTGTCCTTGCGCGACGACTTCGCCGCCATGCACGCCTGCGCCGGGGCCGATGTCGACGACATGGTCCGCGAGTCGGATCGCGTCCTCGTCGTGTTCGACCACGATCACGGTGTTGCCGAGGTCGCGCAGCCGCGTCAGCGTACCGAGCAGGCGCTCGTTGTCGCGCTGGTGCAGGCCGATGCTCGGCTCGTCGAGTACGTACATCACCCCGACGAGGCCGGCGCCGATCTGCGATGCCAGGCGGATGCGCTGCGCCTCGCCGCCGGACAGCGTGTCGGCCTTGCGTTCCAGCGTCAGGTAATCGAGGCCGACATCGACGAGGAAGCTCAGGCGTTCGCGGATTTCCTTGACGATCTTGGCCGCGATCTCGCCGCGCCAGCCGGGCAGCGACAGCGTGCTGAAGAAATCCAGCGCGCCGTCGATCGGAAGCACGACGAGTTCCGGCAGCGGCCGGTCGGCGACGAACACGTTGCGTGCGCTGCGGTTGAGGCGCGCGCCGCCGCAGTCGGGGCAGGGGCGTTCGCTGATGTATTTCGCCAGTTCCTCGCGCACCGCCGCGGATTCGGTTTCGCGATAACGGCGTTCGAGGTTGGGCACGATGCCCTCGAACTTGTGCTTGCGCTGGTGGCGTCCGCCGGAATCGCTGACGTAGTTGAAGGCGATGGTTTCGTTGCCGCTGCCGAACAGCACCGCGTTGCGCACGTTTTCGTCCAGCGCCTGCCACGGCGTGTCGACGCCGAAGCCATAGTGCTTGCCCAGCGACTGGATCATGTGGAAGTAGTAGGCATTGCGGCGATCCCAGCCGCGCACCGCGCCCGCGGCCAGCGACAGCTCCGGATGCACGACCACGCGCGCCGGATCGAAGAATTGCGAGACGCCGAGGCCGTCGCAGACGGGGCAGGCGCCGACCGGCGAGTTGAACGAGAACAGACGCGGTTCCAGCTCCGGCAACGAGTAGTCGCAGACCGGGCAGCTGTATTTCGACGAGAACAGCATCGGTGCAAGCGTGTCGTCGTCGAGCGACTGCACCGTGGCCGCGCCGTCGCCGAGCTTGAGCGCGGTCTCGAACGATTCGGCGAGGCGCTGGCGCAGTTCGGGCTTGACCTTGAAGCGATCGATCACCGCTTCGATGGTGTGCTTCTGCCGCAGCGCCAGCGGCGGCACCGCGTCGATCTCGTGCAGCGCGCCGTCCACGCGCACGCGCACGTAGCCCTGTGCACGCAGTTGTTCGAACACCTGCGCATGTTCGCCCTTGCGTTCGCGCACTACCGGTGCGAGCAGCATCCAGCGCTGGTCGGCGGTCTTCGCGTCGTTCGCCAGCGCGAGGATCGTGTCGACCATCTGGCTGACGGTCTGCGCTTCCAGCGGGAAGCCGTGGTCCGGGCAGCGCGGCGTGCCGACCCGCGCGTACAGCAGGCGCAGGTAGTCGTAGATTTCGGTGATGGTGCCGACTGTCGAACGCGGGTTGTGCGAGGTCGATTTCTGTTCGATGGAAATCGCCGGCGACAGTCCTTCGATATGGTCGACGTCCGGCTTCTCCATCACGCTCAGGAATTGCCGGGCGTAAGCCGACAGCGATTCGACGTAGCGACGCTGGCCCTCGGCGTAGATGGTGTCGAAGGCCAGCGAGCTCTTGCCCGAGCCGGACAGGCCGGTGATCACGATCAGCCGGTCGCGGGGCAGGTCGAGGTCGAAGTTCTTCAGGTTGTGGGTACGGGCACCGCGGATGCGGATGGTGTCCATCGCCATCGGGAGGGGGCTTCCTGGCAGGGGGCAGCCCGGACTGCGGGCCAACAGGGGAGCGTAACCAGCCCCCGATTTGGGGGCAAATGCGATCCAGACCAAGCTGCATCGGGATGGTCGCGCGGGCTGCGACCTGGCCGATTCAGGCCCTCGGCGGGGTCGGATGGTCCGGCACAGGGTCCGGTTGCGTCCAAGTCACTGAATCCCCTACAATTCCGCTTCTGTCCGCCCTCGATGGCTGGCAGGCCACCAGAATAACTACAGAACCCAGAGGCTCCACATGTACGCAGTACTGGTCACCGGCGGTAAGCAATACCGCGTGATGCAGGGCGAAACGCTCCGCGTCGAGAAGCTCGAGGCCGATGCCGGCAGCGAGATCAAGTTCGATAACGTGCTGATGCTCGGCGACGCCGACGGCATCAAGCTCGGCGACGCGCTCAAGGGCGCGACCGTCAGCGCCAAGGTCGTCGGCCACGGCCGCGCCGACAAGGTGCGCATCGTCAAGTTCCGCCGCCGCAAGCACCATCGCAAGCAGATGGGCCACCGGCAGCATTACACCGAAATCGAGATCACCGGCATCGCCGGTGGCAGCAAGTAAGGAGACGCAGCCATGGCACATAAAAAGGGCGTAGGTTCCTCGCGCAACGGCCGCGATTCCAACCCGAAGTACCTCGGCGTGAAGATGTACGGCGGCCAGGCCATCGAGGCCGGCAACATTATCGTCCGCCAGCGCGGCACCCAGTTCCATCCGGGCATGGGCGTCGGCCTCGGCCGCGACCACACCCTGTTCGCGTTGGTCGACGGCACGGTCGAGTTCTCGACCAAGGGCCCGAAGAAGCGCCGCACCGTCAGCGTCGTCGCCGGCTGATCGCCGACCGACGGATCGCGAAGGGCCCCGCTTCGGCGGGGCTTTTCGTTTCTGCGAGAATCGAATCATGAAACTGGTTGACGAAGCCGAAATCACCGTCACCGCCGGCAATGGCGGCAACGGCTGCGTTGCGTTCCGGCGCGAGAAGTTCATCCCGCTGGGCGGCCCCAACGGCGGCGATGGCGGCGATGGCGGCGACGTCTGGCTGCAGGCCGACGAGAACCTCAACACGCTCGTCGACTTCCGCCACGAAACCCGGTTCAAGGCCGAACGCGGCGAAGGCGGCATGGGCAGCCAGATGTACGGCAAGGCCGGCGCGGACAAGGTCATCCTGGTGCCGGTCGGCACCGTGGTGCACAACGTCGATACCGACGAGGTCATCGGCGACATGACCGAGAACGGCCAGCGCCTGCTGGTCGCGCGGGGCGGCAAGGGCGGCCTCGGCAACATGCATTTCAAGAGTTCGATCAACCGCACCCCGCGCCGGTCCACCCCGGGCACGGAGGGCGAGACGCGCACGTTGCGTCTGGAACTGAAACTGCTCGCGGACGTCGGCCTGCTCGGGTTTCCCAACGCCGGCAAGAGCACGCTGATCCGCGCGGTGTCGGCGGCGACGCCGAAGGTCGCGGACTATCCGTTCACCACGCTGTACCCGAACCTCGGCGTGGTCAGCGTCGAACCCCATCGCAGCTTCGTGATCGCCGACATCCCCGGCCTGATCGAGGGCGCGGCCGACGGCGCCGGCCTCGGCGCGCTGTTCCTGCGCCACATCCAGCGCACGCGCCTGCTGCTGCACCTGGTCGAAATCGAACCGCTCGACGGTGGCGACGCCGCGCAGCAGGTTCGCGCGATCGAACGCGAGCTGCAGAAATTCGATGCAGGGCTGATGGAAAAGCCGCGCTGGCTGCTGCTGAACAAGGCCGACCTGCTCACGCACGAAGATGCGCAGGCGCAGGCGGAGTTGGTGATCGGCGAACTGGGCTGGACCGCGCCGTGGTTCATCGTCTCCGGCCTTGCCCACGAGGGCACGCGCGAGGTGATGGTGCGGGTGCAGGCTTTCCTCGACGAACTCGATCGCGACGAACGCGAAGCCGCGATGGCGGGCTCCGATGCGCCCTTGGCCTGAGCCGGCGGGTTTCGCGCGGGCACGAAAAAGCCCCGCGCATGGCGGGGCTTTCGCGGCGACGCCGAAGCGTCGGTCAGGCGGCCTTGAGCGCCTTGATCCGCGCGGTCAGGCGGCTCTTGTGGCGAGCGGCCTTGTTGCGATGGATCAGGCCACGGGCGGCCATGCGGTCCAGCAGCGGTTGCGCGCTGGCGAAGGCGGTTTCGGCGCCGGCGGCGTCGTTGGCGTCGAGCGCCTTCACTACCTTCTTGACGGCGGTGCGCAGCATCGAGCGCTGGGCGACGTTGCGGGCGTTGCGCACGACGGTCTGCTTGGCGCGCTTCTTGGCGGACTTGATGTTGGCCACTGGGGAAATCCTGGTCTGTCGGTCGCCGCTGGGGCGATGGTCGGGTCGGTGGAAACCCTGCGCTGGCGGGAGGATCCGCGCGAAGGGGAGTCGGAAAGACCGGAAATTATGGGCGATTCAATGGCTTGGGTCAACAAGGCTGGATCCGGTCGGGCCGGGGCGGGGCAGGCATGAGCGGGGCGCCTTCGACGCCGCCGCCGACCAGGCACCGGAGCATGGCCCGCGGGATCCTGTCCTTCGGCGGGATGACCATGCTCAGCCGGGTGTTCGGGCTGGTCCGCGATATCAGCTTCAATGCCGCATTCGGCGCCGGGCCGATGACCGACGCCTTCTGGGTCGCGTTCCGCATCCCCAACTTCATGCGCCGCCTGTTCGCCGAAGGCTCGTTCTCGACCGCCTTCGTGCCCGTGTTCATCGAGATCAAGGAAAAGCGCAGCCACGACGAGCTGAAGGCGCTGGTCGCGCGGACGTCGGGGACGCTGGGCGGCGTGCTGTTGGTGGTGACCGCCTTGGGCATGCTGCTGGCGCCCTGGTTCGCGGATGCGTTCTCGAACAACGTCAAGCCTGTTGCAGGCCAGCACGAGCTCATCATCCACCTGCTGCGGTGGACATTCCCATTCTTGTTGTTCATCTCGCTGACGGCGCTCTCGGCAGGCGCGCTCAACAGCTACCAACGCTTCGGGTTGCCGGCGCTGGCGCCGATCATTCTCAATCTCTGCATGATCGCCGGCGCCTGGTGGGGGGCGAAGCTGGCGCATCCGCCGATCATGGCGATGGGTTGGGCGGTGCTGGCGGCGGGCATCCTGCAATTGCTGTTCCTGATGCCGGCGTTGGCGAAGCTGGACCTGCTGGCGTTGCCGCGCTGGGGCTGGAGCCACCCCGACGTGCGCAAGGTGATGCGCCTGATGGTGCCGACCCTGATCGGGTCCTCGGTCGCGCAGATCAACTTGCTGTTCGACACCTTCGTCGCCTCGAAGCTGGCCGCGGGTTCACAGAGCTGGCTGTCCGCGGCCGATCGTTTCCTCGAACTGCCGCTGGGCGTGTTCGGGATCGCGCTCGGCACGGTGATCCTGCCGACGCTGGCGCGCCACCACGTCAACACCGATCGCGCCGGGTTCTCGAAATCGCTGGACTGGGGCCTGCGTTCGACCTTGATCATCATCATTCCGGCGATGCTGGGCCTGATGACGCTGTCGGTGCCGCTGGTTGCGACGATCTTCCAGCATGGCAAGTTCGACGAATTCGCGACCCGGATGGCAGCGCTGTCGGTGTTCGGCCTCAGCTTCGGCCTGCCGGCATTCGCGCTGGTGAAGACGGTGCTGCCGGCGTTCTACGCACGCCAGGACACGCACACGCCGATGCGTGCTGGCATCACCGCGCTGATCGCGAACATGGTGTTCACCGCGCTGCTGCTGGCACTGCTCTACTCGCGGTTGCCAGCGTCGGCGAGGACCGGCGGCTGGGTCGAAACCTTGGCCACGCATCCGGGCCTGCATTTCGCGCTGGGACTTGCCAGTGCGCTGTCGAGTTATCTCAACCTGATCCTGCTGTGGCGCTGGCTACGCAAGGCCGGCGTCTACGACGCCCAACCGGGATGGAGCAGTTTCCTGTGGCGCGTGGCCATCGCCAATCTCGCCATGGCGGCCTTCCTGTTGGTCGGGCTGCATTTCGCGCCCGATTTCACCCTCGCGCCGCCGCTGGCGCGGATCGCCTGGCTGGGCATCCTGGTCGCGGGCGGCGGGCTGGTCTACGGACTGGCGATGCTGGCGCTGGGCTTCCGCCCGCGCGATTTCCGCGAGCATTGAATCCGGAATTGCAGCCATCGTCGCTATACTCGCGGGCTGCATGAACCCCGTTTTCCGCGACCTCCACGGCGCACCGGGCGGGCCGCGCGGCAGCGTGGCCTGCATCGGAGCCTTCGACGGACTGCACCTCGGCCATCGCGCGCTGGTGCGGCAGGCCGTAGCGCGCGCGCGCGAACTCGATGCCGATGCGGTCGCGGTCAGCTTCGAACCGCTGCCGCGCGAGTTCTTCGCGAAGGACCGGAAGCCGCCACGACTGATGCTGCCGCGGGCCAAGATCGAAGGCCTGCGCGATCTCGGTGCGGATGTCGTCGGCCTGCTGCGTTTCGACGCGAAGCTGGCGGCGATGCCAGCCGAGGATTTCGTGCGCGAATTGCTGGTCGAACGCCTCGGCGTGCGCGAAGCCTGGGTCGGTCCCGGATTCCGCTTCGGCCATGGTCGCGCCGGCGATCTCGCGCTGCTGCAAAGGATGGGCGCCGACAACGGATTCGCCGCGAATGAAATCGCGCCGGTGTCGCTCGACGGCGAACGCGCGTCGAGCACGCGCATCCGCGCCGCGCTCGCTGCCGGCGATTTCGATTCCGCGGAACGCCTGCTCGGTCGTCGTTACGCGATCGGCGGGCATGTGGTGCACGGCAAACAGCTCGGCCGCACGCTCGGCTTCCCGACCGCGAACCTGCGTTTCGGCGGCAAGGCACCAGCGCTGCGCGGCATCTACGCGACGCTGGTGCACGGCGTCGGTGGCGCGCCGATGCCTTCGGTATCGAGCTTCGGCACGCGCCCGACCGTGGATGGCGTCGAACCCCTGCTCGAGGCGCACTTGTTCGATTTCGACGGCGACCTGTACGGCAAGCGCATCGAAGTCGAATTCGTCGCCAAACTGCGCGACGAAGAAAAATTCCCGGACCTGCCTTCGCTGGTCGCGCAGATGCATCGCGACGAAGCGCAGGCGCGCGCCATCCTCCATCGACAACAAGCCCTTCTGCGAGCCATCGCGTGACCGACAAGCAAGACAATCCCTACAAGGCCACGATCCTGCTGCCGGAGACCGCGTTCCCGATGCGCGGCGACCTGCCCAAGCGCGAACCCGACACGCTCGCGCGCTGGGAAGCCGAAGGCCTGTACACCGGCATCCGCAGCCACGCCGCGGGCCGCCCGCGCTTCGTGCTGCACGACGGCCCGCCGTACGCGAACGGCGCGATCCACCTCGGCCACGCGGTCAACAAGATCCTCAAGGACATCATCGTCAAATCCAAGACCGTGGCCGGCTTCGACGCGCCCTACGTCCCGGGCTGGGATTGCCACGGCCTGCCGATCGAGATCGCGATCGAGAAGAAGTGGGGCAAGGTCGGGGTGAAGCTCGATGCGGCGGAATTCCGGCAGAAGTGCCGCGAATACGCGACCGAACAGATCGACGTGCAGCGCCGCGACTTCAAGCGCCTCGGCGTGCTCGGCGATTGGGAAAATCCGTATCGCACGCTGGACTTCAAGTTCGAGGCCGACGAGATTCGCGCGCTGGCCAAGGTGGTCGAGAACGGACACCTGCTGCGCGGCGTGAAGCCGGTGTACTGGTGCTTCGATTGCGGTTCCGCGCTGGCGGAAGCCGAGATCGAATACCAGGACAAGGTCTCGCCGGCGGTCGACGTGGCCTACACCGCGCGCGAGAACAAGAAGATCGCCGGCGCGTTCGGCATCGACGTTCCGGACGATGTCGAAGTGGCAGTGCCGATCTGGACCACGACGCCGTGGACGCTGCCGGCTTCGCTGGCGATCTCGCTCGGCCCGGAACTCGACTACGTGCTGGTCGAAGGTCCGGCCAGGGCCGACGGTTCGCGCCGCTGGCTGGTGCTGGCCGAACCGCTGGCGGAAAAGGCGCTGAAACGTTACGGCATCGATGAAGGCGTCGTGCACGGCCGTATCGCCGGCGCGAAGCTCGAAGGCCTGCTCTTCGCGCATCCGTTCTATGCCGAACGCGACATCCCGATCCTGCTCGGCGACCACGTCAGCGCCGAGGACGGCACCGGCGCCGTGCACACCGCGCCGGGCCACGGCCAGGAAGACTTCGTGGTCGGGCAGAAGTACGGATTGGTCGAAAAGTATTCCGCCGCGCAGCTCAATCCGGTCGATGGCCGCGGCGTGTATTTGCCGAGCACGCCAGCCGCCGACGGCGTCGAACTCGCCGGCATGCACGTGTGGAAGGCGAACGACGCGCTGGTCGAGGTGCTGCGTGCGAACGAAGCGCTGCTCGCGTTCTCGAAACTCACGCACAGCTATCCGCATTGCTGGCGGCACAAGACCCCGATCGCGTTCCGCGCCACGCCGCAGTGGTTCATCTCGATGACCCAGGCCAACCTGCGCGAGGACGCGCTGGCCGCGATCAAGACGGTGACGTGGTACCCGGCCTGGGGCGAGGCGCGCATCGCCGGCATGGTCGCCGACCGCCCGGACTGGACGATCTCGCGCCAGCGCACCTGGGGCGTACCGATCGCGCTGTTCGTGCATCGCGAAACCGGCGAACCGCATCCGCGCAGCGTCGAACTGATGCGTCAGGTCGCCGAACGCGTGGAGCAGGGCGGCGTCGATGCCTGGTATTCGCTCGATGCCACCGAACTGCTTGGCGACGAGGCGAAGGATTACGACAAGATCACTGACATCCTCGATGTCTGGTTCGATTCGGGCGTGACCCACGAAGCGGTGTTGTTGCCGCGCGGGCTCGGAAAACCCGCCGACCTGTATCTCGAAGGTTCGGACCAGCATCGCGGCTGGTTCCAGTCTTCGCTGCTCACCGGCGTCGCCATCGACAAGGCCGCGCCCTACAGGCAATGCCTGACCCACGGTTTCACCGTGGATGAGCACGGCCGCAAGATGTCGAAGTCGCTGGGCAACGGCATCGAGCCGCAGGACATCATGAAGACGCTGGGCGCGGACATCCTGCGCCTGTGGATCGCCTCGGCCGACTACAGCAACGAGATGTCGCTGTCGCAAGAAATCCTCAAGCGCAACGCCGACGCCTACCGCCGCATCCGCAATACCGCGCGCTTCCTGCTCGGCAATCTGTACGGTTTCGAGCCTTCGCGGGATTTGTTGCCGCTGGACGACATGGTCGCGCTCGACCGCTGGATCGTGCATCGCGCCTGGCAGGTACAGGAGGACATCGCGAAGGCGTATTCCGACTACGATTTCGCCGCGGTGGTGCAGGCGTTGATGAACTTCTGCAGCGTCGACCTCGGTTCGCTCTACCTCGACGTGACCAAGGACCGGCTGTACACGATGCGCGAGGATTCGCGTGGTCGCCGCAGCGCGCAGTCGGCGATGTTCCGCATCGCCGAGGCCTTCGTGCGCTGGATCGCGCCGATCCTCAGCTTCACCGCGGATGAAATGTGGGCATATTTGCCAAGGAATGGTCTCCCGGGCGAACGCGCCGGCAACGTGCTGTTCACCGTCTGGTACGACGGACTTGCGCCGCTGCCCCCCGATGCGCCGCTGTCGGCCGAACGCATGGACCGCCTGCTGGACTGGCGCGAAATGGTGGCGAAGACGCTGGAACCGATGCGCGCGGCCGGCGATATCGGTGCGGCGCTGGAAGCCGAATTGCTGCTGACCACCGACGACGGGGAAGCGGCGTGGCTGGCGCCGATGGCCGATGAACTGCGGTTCCTGTTCATCAGCGGCGACGTGCGCGTGCAATCGCCGGTCGGCATCGTGCCGCCGGTCGTGGCCAGCAAGACCGCGCATCCGAAATGCGTCCGCTGCTGGCACCATCGCGCCGACGTGGGATCGAACGCGGCGCATCCGTTGCTGTGCGCACGCTGCGCGTCGAACATCGAAGGGCCGGGCGAAGACCGGAGGTGGTTCTGATGATGCGCGTACGACCGAATGCCCTGGCGTGGCTGCTCGTTTCCGTACTGGTCATCGCCCTCGACCAGTGGAGCAAGCACTGGGTCCTCACGTCGCTGCCGGAATACACCGCGGTGACGGTGGTCGACGGCTTCTGGAACTGGTACCGCACCTACAACACCGGCGCGGCCTTCAGCTTCCTCGCCAACGCCGGCGGCTGGCAGACCTGGTTCTTCACCGTGCTCGCGTTCGCGGTCAGCGGCCTGCTCGGGTTCTGGCTGTCGCGCACGCCGCGCGGCGACTGGCGCTCGGCGCTGCCGTTCGCGCTGGTGATCGGCGGCGCCATCGGCAACGTCATCGACCGCCTGCAGCACGGCCACGTGGTCGATTTCATCCAGTGGCACTGGAAGGACGCCTACTACTACCCGGCGTTCAACATCGCCGATTCGGCCATCGTCTGCGGCGCGGTGATGATCGCGTTGTTCAGCATCTTCCCGGGCAAGAACAAGCCCGCGGCGCGATAATCCCGCAATGGACATCGTCCTCGCCAATCCACGCGGATTCTGCGCCGGCGTCGACCGCGCGATCGAGATCGTGAAGCGCGCGATCGAGACCCTCGGCGCGCCGATCTACGTGCGCCACGAAGTCGTGCACAACAAGTTCGTGGTCGACGACCTGCGCCAGCGCGGCGCGGTGTTCGTCGAGGAACTGGACGAAGTGCCGGACAACGCGACGGTCATCTTCTCCGCGCACGGCGTGTCGCAGGCGGTGCGCAGCGAAGCCGCGCGACGCGGGCTGAAGGTGTTCGACGCGACCTGCCCGCTGGTGACGAAGGTGCACCTGGAAGTCGCGCGCCAATGCCGTGCCGGACGCGACATGGTGTTGATCGGCCATGCCGGGCATCCGGAAGTCGAAGGCACGATGGGGCAGTGGAATCGCGAGAGTGGCAACGGCCGCATCCACCTCGTCGAGGACATCGACAACGTCGCCACGCTCGAACTCGCGCAACCGGAAAACGTCGCCTACACGACGCAGACCACGCTGTCGGTGGACGACACCCGCGACATCATCGCCGCGCTCAGGGCGAAGTTCCCGGCGATCCAGGGGCCCAAGAACGACGACATCTGCTACGCCACGCAGAACCGCCAGGACGCGGTGCGCGAACTCACGCAGGAATGCGACCTGGTGCTGGTGGTCGGTTCGCCCAACAGTTCCAATTCCAACCGATTGCGCGAACTGGCCGAACGCGAAGGCGTGGAGGCG
This sequence comes from Lysobacter lycopersici, assembly GCF_007556775.1. GTDB lineage: Bacteria > Pseudomonadota > Gammaproteobacteria > Xanthomonadales > Xanthomonadaceae > Pseudoluteimonas > Pseudoluteimonas lycopersici. The sequence continues at coordinate 924,139 of NZ_CP041742.1, read as the reverse complement.
CACCTGATCGACGGCGCCGGCGAAATCGACCCGGCCTGGATCGAAGGCCGCGCCCACGTCGGCGTCACCGCCGGCGCTTCCGCCCCGGACGTGCTGGTGCAGGGCGTGCTGGAGCGCCTGCGCGACCTCGGCGCCGGCGGCGTGCGCGAGCTGCACGGCGAGCCCGAGGACATGGTGTTCGCCCTGCCCAAGGAGTTGCGGGTGCGGCTGGTGGATTGAGCCGGCTCCAGCCGCTAGAATTGCCGCCCTTGCCGGAATAGCTCAGTTGGTAGAGCGGCGCATTCGTAATGCGTAGGTCGTAGGTTCGAATCCTATTTCCGGCACCACTCTTACTTCAGGCAGCGCGCCATGGACCCGATTTCGCTCGAGGACCTCGCCCTGCTGGACGTGCTGCAGCGCATCGACCAGCACATCGAGTTGACGCACGGCGATGGCGAGATCCGGCAGCGCATGGCCGAAAGCGGCCTGATCGAGGACGACGAACAGGGTTTGCGCCTGACGCCGGCAGGCATCGAATTGTGCAAATCCCTGCAGCACAGGGTTGCCGCCGATGCGGCGGCGGAAAAGGTGTTGCAGGAACGCGCGGCCGACGACGCCGAGGGAGCCCCGGAGGCGGCGCGCACCTGACCTTGCGCGCCGATCGGTTCGCGTAACGAAGGGATGCCCGCCAATGCGGGTTTTTTCCTGTTCGGATCGGCGAGCGTGGCATCCTTCACGCTTGGAGGCTCGATCATGCCGAACGCAATGAAATGGAGCATCGCGGCACTGGTCGTGCTGGCGATGGCGAATCCTGCATCCACCGCGGAACGACGCGAATCCTACGCGGCGCCGTCCGGAACCTGCGACGGTTGGCCGCGATTGTCCATCGGCATGGCGAAGGGCTTCTGCGCCGGGCTCGTGGCCGGGCCGACGGCGGCGGACAAAACGCGACCCATGCTGTTTCCGCGCGAGCTCGTGCAGCTCGACGACGACACCTGGCTGGTCACCGATCTCGGCGGCTGGGGCACGACGCGTGGCGCGGTGTGGAAGCTCGAAACGAAGCGCGGCGAACCGACGAAGGTTTCGCGCATGCTCGGCGGCCTGAACCTGCCGCATGCGATCGCGATGGGCGCGGACGGCAAGATTTATGTCGGCGAGATGAGCCGGATCTTCCGCTTCGATCCGCATGCAGCCGATCCGCAAGCGAGCATCGAAACCGTGGTCGCGAACCTTCCCGACAACCGTTTGCACGAAAACCGGCATCCGCTGTCGGCATTCGCGTTCGCACAAGATGGTGCGCTGCTGGTGAACATCGGCGCGCCGTCCGACCAGTGCCTCGATGCACGCGGCAAGCGGCTTGGCGATCAGTGTCCGCAAAGCGAATCCGGCGAACGCGCGGCGAGCATCCGTCGCTACGCGCCCGACGGCCACGGCGGATGGAGTCGCGATTACACCGTGTACGCACGCGGCCTGCGAAATTCGGTGGCGCTCGGCGTGCATCGCAGCGGCACGGTGCTGCAGGGCGAGAACAGCTACGACTTCGACGACCGCTGGCATCCGTTCGATGAAGTGAACTGGATCGAGGCCGGCAAGCATTACGGCTGGCCGTACTGTTACGACACCCGGTCGGTCACGCCGGGCTGGAAGGCGACCAGCACGATCCGTTGCGCATCCTCCGCGCATACGGCGCCGGTGCTGTTGCTGCCGCCGCATTCCGCGCCGCTCTCGCTGCTGTGGTACGACGGCGCGATGTTCCCCTCGCTGCGCGGGAAACTGCTGCTGTCGCTGCACGGTTTCCGCATGACCGGCGGGCGCATCGTCGCGTTCGCAACGGACGAGGATGGCGTTCCGGTTGCGACGAAGAACGCGCGCTATCCGGTGTACGGCGGAGCGTCGAAGCCCTACGCGATGCCGCCGTCGGCGGATGCGTTCGAACTGACGCCGGGCTGGGACAAGGTCGCGGGCAAACGCCCGCAGGGATCGCCGGTGGGGCTCACGGTGGCGCGCGACGGCGCGATCTGGACCGTCGACGACCGCGCGGGCATCGTGATCCGCATCGCCGCGGATCGTCCCTGATTCCGGATCTCGCGCGGTGGGACGACGCCCCGCTACAGTGTCGCCATCCACGAGGGGACATCGCATGGCCGTGAGCAAGACACCTTCGCCGAAACGCCGCACGGCCTATGTCTGCGGCGAATGCGGCGCCGATTACGCCAAATGGCAGGGCCAATGCGAGGCCTGCGGCGCGTGGAACACGCTGTCGGAAATCGTGCTGGAAAACGCGGTGTCGAATCCGCCGGCTGCACGTCGCAGTGGCTGGGCCGGAAAAATCGATGCGCCCAAGGTCACCGCGTTGAAGGACGTGCGCCAGGACGCGGATGCGCGCGTCTCCACCGGCATCGGCGAACTCGACCGCGTGCTCGGCGGCGGCCTCGCCGAAGGCGCGGTGGTGCTGGTCGGCGGCGACCCGGGCATCGGCAAGTCCACGCTGTTGCTGCAGGCGCTGGCGCAGATGTCGCAATCCTTGCCCGGTTTGTACGTCACCGGCGAGGAATCGCTGGCGCAGGTCGCCGGTCGCGCGCAACGCCTGGGATTGCCGATCGACGGGTTGCACGCATTGGCCGAAACCGGCGTCGAACGCATCCTCGAGCACGCCGCCGCATCGCGACCGCGATTGATCGTCGCCGATTCGGTGCAGACGCTGTGGACCGAAGCATTGACCGCGGCACCGGGCTCGGTGTCGCAGGTGCGCGAAAGCGCTGCGCGCCTCGTGCGCTACGCCAAGGAAACCGGCACCGCGGTGTTCCTCGTCGGCCACGTGACCAAGGAAGGCGGCATCGCCGGCCCGCGCGTGCTCGAGCACATGGTCGATGCGGTGCTGTATTTCGAAGGCGATGCGGGAAGCCGCTTCCGCGTGCTGCGCGCGTTCAAGAACCGTTTCGGCGCGGTCAACGAGCTGGGCGTGTTCGCGATGGGCGACAAGGGACTGCGCGAGGTGCCGAATCCTTCGGCGATCTTCCTCTCCGGCAGCGCCGCGCCGCAGCCGGGCAGTTGCGTGATGGTCACCCGCGAAGGCACGCGCCCGTTGCTGGTCGAAGTGCAGGCGCTGGTGGATGCCTCGCCGCTGTCGAATCCGCGCCGGGTCGCGGTCGGCGTCGAGCAGAACCGCATGGCGATGCTGCTCGCGGTGCTGCACCGGCACGGCGGCATCGGCGTGGCCGACCAGGACGTGTTCGTGAATGTCGTCGGCGGCATCCGCGTGCAGGAAACCGCGGCGGATTTGCCGGTGCTGCTCGCGGTGCTGTCCTCGCTGCGCGACGCGCCGCTGGCGGAGAAGACCGTCGCGTTCGGCGAAGTCGGCCTGTCCGGCGAAATCCGCCCCGTTCCCAATGGCGAGGAACGCCTGAAGGAAGCGGCGACGCACGGCTTCAGGCGCGCCATCGTGCCGAAAGGCAATGCGCCGAAGGCGGGAAGCTACAAGGGTATGGAAGTGGTCGCGGTGGAACGACTGGCGGAGGCGCTGGAGGCGGAGTGAACTGACCCGCCGTGGCTTGGTTCCAGGTGCATAATCGGGCCACCAGGCCGGGGAGCCTGGCGCGTGCCGCGGATCGCGGGGCTGCTTTCAACAACCGTACAAGCGAGGGGACGAGGATGAGACTCAAGAATGCCGCATTGGCATGCGGTGTCATGTTGCTGTCAGCGTGCTCGTCGATGGCGACGATCACGGCCGCCCAGAAGCCGACCACGCTGGTGCTCAAGGATCGAAGCCTGAATTTGCCCGCGAACGCCCATATCCGCGGAACGAGCTTCGGCAATTACGAATTCAAGGCTACCGAAACCTATGATGCTTCCGCGCCGCCTTTTTATGGCATTTTGCCCTTGGCGCTGAAAGGCGGGCACATGGCGACCGACATCATTTTTTTCGCCCCGGCCTTGTTCTTCAACCTCCGGGGCGCGTTCAAGTTCTATGAAGTCGACGTGCGCAGCCACACGATCCGCTATCGCGATGACGAACGCGATCCGTGGAACAGCTATCAGGTCAAGCCCGAGGAAGAAGCCAGGGCCCGCGCCTACTTCGAGGGTCGGCAACAGACGAGCGGGACGACGGCTTCGCCTTGATATCCAGCGATGCCGCATGGCCGAGGTTGCCGGGCCGTGCCCGGCCCCCGGCCGTGTCACCGGCGACTTCGCGGCGAACGACCACTTGCAAACCCTTGCGGCATTCGCGAATGCGGCCTTGACCTCCGTTGTGGCATAAACGCTTTCGCGTCCGGTTGCGGGGAGAAGGGCAATGCGAGCCAGGAACGCCGCGATCTCGTGCGCCGCCGCATTGCTGGTCGCGTGTTCGTCGATGTCGACGATCAGTTCGCCCAACCCGGGCACGAAGTTCGAACTCGAGGACAAGACGCTCGAATTGCCGGCGTCCACGAGGGTCGGCCGGACGACATTCGGCCATTTCGCCTTCCGCGCGACCGAATCGGCCAGCCCCGCTGCGCCTCCTTTTTACGGCATCCTGCCGCTGGCGCTGCGCAAGGGACAGCTGGTGGCCGGCATCGTGCTGACCGCGCCGGTCATGCTGCTGACCAAGCTCCGCGGTGCGTTCAAATTCTACGAAGTCGATTCGCGCAAGCACACGATCCGCTATCGCAACGACGCCGGCGATCCGTGGATCGAGCACCAGGTGAAGCCGGACGAGGAAGCGAGCGCCCGCGAATGGTTCGAGGAACAGGAAGCGGAGGCGAAGGAAGAAGCCGCGGAACAGGCAGCCGAAGCCGGGGAGGAAGCGGCGGAACAGAAGGGGAATGAAGAACCGGATTCGCCCTGATCCGGACCGCGTGATCAATGCCCGCCGCTGGCCGCCGCGCCGCCACCGGGCTTGGCCGCGAACGGCGGCTTGGCGAACCACACGAAGGCGATCACGACCAGGAAGATGATCCCGAGCAGGTGGAAGATCTCGTTGAAGCCGATCTGCGCCGCCTGGTTCGCGATCTGGTAGTCGAGCATCGCCGCGCCGCGCTGCAGGTCGCCGCCACCGATGCGCGACACGGTTTCGAGCATCGCCGGGTCGGTCGCGGCGATGTGCTCGGTGAGATGGGCGTGATGGACCGTGCCGCGCTGGGTCCAGGCCCAGGTCGTCAGCGAGGCGGCGAAACTGCCGCCGAGGCTGCGGACGAAGGTCGCGAGGCCGGAACCGGCGGCGATTTCATGCGGCTCCAGGTCGGAAAGCAGGATCGTGAGCACCGGCATGAAGAACAGCGCGACGCCCAGGCCCTGGAACAGCTGCACTTCGGCGATGGTGCGGAAATCGACATCGAGGTTGAAGTCCGCGCGCATGAAACTGGTCAGCGCCATCGCCACGAACGCTAGGCTGGCGACCACGCGCAGGTCGAAGCGCGCTGCGTACAGGCCGACGAAGGGCGTCAGCAGCACCGGCAGGATGCCGATCGGCGCGGTGGCGAAACCGGCCCAGATCGCGGTGTAGCCGAGGTTGCGCTGCAGCCACAGCGGCACGAGGATGCCGACGCTGAAGAACGCGGCGTAGGCGACGACCATCGCAACGGTGCCGGCGGTGAAGTTGCGGTGCCGGAACAGGCGCAGGTCCACGATCGGATCCTTGTCGGTCAGTTCCCAGATCACGAACACGACGAGCGAGATCGCGGCGACGATGGCCAGCACCACGATCCTGGTCGAATGGAACCAGTCCTCGTCGTTGCCGAGGTCGAGCAGGATCTGCAGCGCGCCGACGCCGAGGATCAACGTCGCCAGCCCCACGTAGTCCATGCGCGGCTTGTCGAGGCGTTCCGGCCGGCCCTTCATCTGCCGCGCGACCATCATGCTGACGAAGATGCCGATCGGCACGTTGATGAAGAAGATCCATTCCCAGCTGTAGTTGTCGGTGATCCAGCCGCCGAGGATCGGCCCGGCGATCGGCGCGACCACGGTCACCATCGCCAGCAGCGCGATCGCCTGTCCGCGTTTCTGCGGGGGATAGATCGAGATCATCAGCGCCTGCGCGAGCGGGTACATCGGCCCGGCGACGAAGCCCTGCAACGCGCGCGCGGCCACCAGCGTGCCCATCGAGTTCGCGAGCCCGCACAGCAGCGAGGCGATGGCGAAGGCGAGCGTCGCCCACACGAACAGCCGCAGCTCGCCGAAGCGCCGCACCATGTAGCCGGTCAGGGGCAGGGCGATGGCATTGCTGACCGCGAACGAGGTGATGACCCACACCGCCTGGTTGGCGCTGGCGCCGAGGTTGCCGGCAATGGTCGGCAGCGAAACATTGGCGATGGTGATGTCCAGCACCTGCATGAACATCGCCATCGCGATGGCGATCGTGGCCAGCGCCCGGTTCGGCGGCGAGAAACCGGGCATGCCCATCGCGGAATTGGCGGGCGGCGAGGGCGGTGGCGCCTCGGTCGTGGTCTCGGCGGACATTCTCGTTCGACTCGATCGGTGGGTTTAGCGCGAACCGCCGCCGAGGTTGTCGCGGATGATGCCGTCGATCAGCGCGTCGGCCTTCGACAACTGCTGCGCGTACGCATCGGTGACCAGGCCCTTGCCGTTGTCGGTGGTCGTCGGCAGCAGGCCGTCGCCCTTGTCGCGCAGGTTCACGTCCACGTCCATGCTCAGGCCCAGGCGCAACGGGTGCTCGTGCAGTTCCTTGCCGTCGAGCGCGATGCGCACCGGCACGCGTTGCACGATCTTGATCCAGTTGCCGCTGGCGTTCTGCGCGGGCAGAAGCGAAAAGGCGCTGCCGGTACCCATGCCCAGGCTTTGCAACTTGCCGTGGAAGACGACGTCGTCGCCGTAGAGTTCGGACGTGAGTTCGACCGGCTGGTTCAGGCGCAACTTCTTCAATTGCGTTTCCTTGAAGTTCGCGTCTACCCAGACTTCGTCGAGCGGCACGATCGCCATCAGAGGCGTTCCCGGGGCGATGCGCTGGCCGAGCTGCACGTTGCGCTTGGCGATGTAGCCCGACACCGGCGCCACGATCTGCGCGCGCTGTGCGGCGAGGTAGGCCTGGCGCAACTGCGCGGCCGCGGCCTGCACCTGTGGGTTGGCCGCGAGCGTGCTGTTGTCGACCAGGGCGCGGTTGCGCGCGGTGGTTTCCTGCGACGCGGACAACGCGGCTTCGGCGGCGGCGAGTTGCGCGCGGGCATGCGCGAGCTCCTCGGCCGAAACCGCGCCGCTGGCGACGAGGCCGCTGCGGCGGGCGACGTCCGCGCGCGCCTGCTCGAGCGCCACGCGACGTGCGGCGATGTCGGCCTGGCCGGCATCGACAGCCTTGTACAGGCCGCGCACCTGGCGCACGGTGTTGGCGAGGTTGGCGACCGCCTGCTGGTAGGCGACGTCGGTGTCGGTGTGGTCGAAGCGCACCAGCACCTGACCGGCCTGCACCTTCATGCCGTCGTCGACCGCGATGCCGACCACGGTGCCGCCAACCTGCGGCGTCACCGTAACCACGTTGCCCTGCACGTACGCGTCGTTGGTGTCCTCGTGCCAGCGTCCGTACAGCAGGTGATAGAGCAGCCAGGCGATGCCGGCGACCACGACGGTTACGGCGAGGATCGTCAGCGCCTTGCGGCGTTTGCCGTTGCCGCCGGATTTCGCCGCGGTGTTTTTCGCTTCGGGATTCGGTTCGGTGGTCATGGCGTGGTCGCAGGAGAGGTAGAGGAAGTGGATCCGATGGAATCGGACGATTGCGGCGTGGTGGGTTGCAGTCCGCCGCCCAGCGCCTGGTCGAGGTCGATGGCGGCGGCATAGCGTTGCGCGTGCACGCCGACGAGTTGCTGTTCGATCTGCAGCAGCGGCTTCTGCACCGCGAGCACGTCGAGCTGATTGGCGAGGCCGGCGTGGTAGCGCTTGCCGGCGAGGTCGTAGGCCGAAGCCGCCGCGGCGCGCGCCTGTTCCAGCGATGCGGCTTGCGCGTCGAGCGCGCGGATCGCCTGCACCGCGTCGACCACCTGGTGCAGGCCGTCGACCACGGTCTGGTCGTAGCCCGCGACCGCGAGGTCGTAATCGGCGTCGTGCGACGCGAGGTTCTGGCGCAACCGGCCGCCCTCGAAGATCGGCAGGCTGATCGCAGGACCGCCGAAACCGAGCAGCGCATCGTTGTCGAACAAGCCGGAGAAACCGGTGGCGGCGAGGCCGACGAGCGCGCTCAGGTCGATGCTGGGCTTGAACTTCGCCTTCGCCGACTTGATGCCCTGCGCGGCGGCTTCCACCCGCCAGCGCGCTGCGACCACGTCGGGGCGATGGCCGAGCAGTTCGCTCGGCAACACCGAGGGCAATCCCGGCGCCGGCGCCTGCAGCAGGCGCGGGCGTTCGATCGCAAGGCCGCGATCCGGGCTTGCGCCGAGCAGCGCGGCGATGGTGTTGCGCAGGCTGTCGATCTGCTGCTGCGCGACTTCGGCTTGCGCCTTCGCGGTGGCGATGGAAACCTCGGCGTTGCGCACCGACAACTGGCTGTCGATTCCGGCCTTGACCCGCTGTCGGCTCAGGCCGAGCAAGCTTTCGCTACGCGCCGCTTCGCGGTTGGCGACATCGAGGCCGTCGAAGGCCTGCGCCAGCGCGACGTAGCTGCGCGCCACGTTCGCGGCCAGGGTCAATCGCGCGGCCTGTGCCTCGATTTCGCCGGCATGCGCCTGGCCGAGCGCAGCCATGTAGTCGGCGCGCTTGCCGCCCCAGACATCGAGCGGCCACTTGAAGTCGAGCATCAGCACCGCGTTGTGCATCAACTGGCCACCGATTTCGTCGCCGGCGAGGCCGGACGGCAACTGCGCCACGACGTACTGGCCGCTGGCGCCGATGGTCGGCTTGCGCTCGGCGTCGGCGAGACCGGCCTGGGCCTGGGCCTTGCGCACGCGCGCGTCGGCGGCTGCCAGCGTGGGCGAACCCTGCAAGGCCTCGGCGATCAACGCATCGAGCTGCGGATCGCCGAGCGAACGCCACCAGTCCTGGGCGGGGAATTCGGCCGGGCTGAGCGGCGCGCCGGAGAGGCTGCGGGTCACGACGTGGTCGTCGATGGGATGCGGTTCGGCAGCGGGTTGCAGGCCGCCGGTGCTGGCGCAGGCGGCGAGCAATGCGGTCGCAAGCGCCACGGACATGCTGCGGAACTTGGTGCGGGAAGGGGTCATGGTTGGCGGTCGTTGCCGGAGAGGTTGGCGTGCACGTGTTCGAGCATGCGCACGAGTTCCGTGCGCTGCTCGGCGTCGAGTTCGGCGAGCGCGCGTTCGCGCACGCGGTCGGCGCAGGTTTCGAGTTCCGGCCAGATCGCCTGGCCGCGCGCGGTCAGCACGATGCGCAACGCGCGGCGATCGGAGGGATGCGCCTCGCGTTGCACCAGCCCGATCGCCTCGAGCCGGTCGAGCAGGCGGGTCATCGCCCCGGGGTTCAGCTCCGCGGCCTGCGCCAGTTCGCTCGCGCTGGCGGTGCCGTAATGCAGCTTCTTCAGGGTGATGTACTGGCTGAGCGTGAGGTCATGGCCGTTCGCGGCCAACTCGCGCTCCATCGCATCGCGCAGCGCGTCGCGGACCTGCCGGAACAGCAGGCCGAGCGAGGAACCGCAGGCGCTCAGGTCGGGGGTCGGGGATTGCATGGCGCGGCATGATGCGCGTCCGTGCAAAAGTTGTCAAGGCAAATATACGATTTGGAACTGTTCGCGCAATTTTCTTTTAATTACAATGATTTAACTTCTATGCAACAGTAATTCCAGCACGAACTGGCTGCCGAAAAAGGCCAGCAACAACAGACCCATCGCGATCAGGGTCCAGCGCACGGCAATGCCGCCGCGCCAGCCGCGCCGCCAGCGGCCGAGCAGCAATCCGCCAAATACCAGCCATGAGAGCAGGCTGAGCACGGTCTTGTGCACCAGATGCTGGGCGAACAGGTTCTCGACGAACAGCACGCCGGTGAGCAGGGTCAGCGTCAGCAGCGCGAAGCCGACGGCGATCGTGCGGAACAGCAGGGTTTCGAGTTCGGTCAGCGGCGGGAATGCGCGCAACCAGGCGTGTCGCTGGTGGCGGCGCAATGCGCGTTCCTGCAGCCACAGCATGATCGCGAGCAGGGCCGCGATGGCGAGCGTGGCGTAGGCCAGCAGCGCCAGCCATGCGTGAAGCAGCAGGCGCCAGTCCAGCGGATCGGGCCGGGTCGAATGCCCGTACAGGCCGTAACCCAGCAGCACCAGCGCCGCGAGCGGGAACACCAACACGCCCAGTGCGCGCATCCGGCCGTAGGCACCCACGATCGCGGTCAACACGGCCATGCCGAGCCCGACCAGCGACAACGCAGCGAAGAAATGCAAATCGGTGTAACCAGTGCTGCGCCACGCGAGGTAGTGGGTGGCGCCGTGCAGCAGCAGGGCGAGGTTGGCCGGCAACAGCCAACCACGGGAATCCGCGTCCTCGCGTCGCAGCGACACGACCAGCCAGCCGGTCGCGAGCAGGTACAGCCCGATGGCGATGAGAACGATTGTCATCGAAGAAGTGTCGCACAAAGGCCCGCCGCTATAATCCGCGTCCCGTTGCACGACCCGCCCGCATGTTCGAATCCCTGACCCAGCGCCTTTCCGGCACCATCGACCGCCTGCGCGGCCGCGGCCGCCTCACCGAGGAGAACATCCGCGAAGCCACCCGCGAGGTGCGCATCGCGCTGCTCGAGGCGGACGTCGCGTTGCCGGTGGTGCAGGCCTTGGTCGAGCGCATCAAGGTGCGCGCGGTCGGCCAGGAAGTGCTGAAGTCGCTGACGCCGGGGCAGGCGCTGATCAAGGTCGTGCGCGACGAACTCGCTGCGGTCATGGGCTCGCAGGCGAGCGAACTGAACCTCAACGTGCCGGCGCCGGCGGTGGTGCTGATGGCCGGCCTGCAGGGCGCGGGCAAGACCACCACCGTCGCCAAGCTCGCGCGCCACCTCAAGGAAAAGCGCAAGAAGAAGGTGATGGTCGTGTCGGCGGACGTCTATCGCCCGGCCGCGATCGAGCAATTGCAGACGCTGGCGCAACAGGTCGACGTGCTGTTCTTTCCGTCCGATGCCTCGCAGAAACCCGAAGCGATCGTGAAAGCCGCGATCGACGATGCGCGCAAGTCCTACGTGGACGTGCTGATCGTCGATACCGCCGGCCGCACCAGCATCGACGAAGCGATGATGGCCGAGATCAAGGCGCTGCACGCGGCGGTGAATCCGGTCGAAACCCTGTTCGTGGTGGATTCGATGACCGGCCAGGACGCGGCGGCCACCGCCAAGCATTTCGGCGCAGCGCTGCCGCTCACCGGCGTGGTGCTGACCAAGACCGACGGCGATGCGCGCGGCGGCGCGGCGTTGTCCGTTCGCACCATCACCGGCAAGCCGATCAAGTTCGTCGGCACCGGCGAGAAGACTGACGGCCTGGACGTGTTCCATCCGGCGCGCGCGGCCGGCCGCATCCTCGACATGGGCGACGTGCTCGGCCTGGTCGAACAGGTCGAACAGCAAGTCGACAAGGACAAGGCGGCGAAGCTCGCGGAGAAGGTCGCCAAGGGCAAGCGCTTCGACCTCAACGACTTGCGCGACCAGCTCGAGCAGATGCAGAACATGGGCGGCCTGTCCGGATTGATGGACAAGCTGCCGGGCATGGGCCAGATCCCCGACCACGTGAAGAACCAGGTCACGGGCAAGGAAATCCCGCGTCAGATCGCGATCATCAATTCGATGACGAAGAAGGAGCGCCGCAACCCGACGCTCATCAACGGCTCGCGGCGCGCGCGCATCGCCCGCGGCGCCGGGCTGACCCCGGCCGACGTCAACAAGCTGATGAAGCAGTACCAGCAGATGGAAAAGATGATGGGCAAGCTCGGCCGCGGCGGCATGAAGGGGATGATGCGCGGGCTGTCGGGAATGATGGGCGGGCGCGGCGGAATGCCTTTCCGTTGACATGAAGCGCAGCGCGCACAAGCCGGAACGGCATCGCGGAGGGCATGCGGGCTGGTTGCGCGCCGCGGTGCTCGGCGCGAATGACGGCATCGTGTCCACCGCCAGCCTCGTGGTCGGCGTGGCGGCCGCGCAGTCGGACCACCGGCAGGTGTTGCTCGCGGGACTCGCGGGCCTGGTTGGCGGTGCGATGTCGATGGCCGCGGGCGAATACGTTTCGGTCAGTTCACAGGCCGACACCGAAGCCGCCGACCTCGCCAAGGAACGCTGGGAGCTCGAGCACTATCCCGATGGCGAACACCGCGAGCTGACCGCGATCTACATCAAGCGCGGACTCAGCCACGAACTCGCCGAGCAGGTCGCGACCCAGCTCACCGCGCACGATGCGCTCGCCTCTCACGCCCGCGACGAACTCGGCATCACCGATACGTTGCGCGCGCGCCCGGTGCAGGCCGCGCTGGCCTCGGCAGCCGCATTCGCCATCGGCGCACTGCTGCCGATCGCGATCGTGATGCTCGCCCCAACTGCGACCGCGGGGCGTTGGGTGACGGGGCTGTCGCTGTTCTGTCTTGCGGTACTCGGAGCGCTCGCGGCGCGGGTCGGTGGGGCCTCGATGGTGCGCGGCGCCTTGCGGGTCTGCCTGTGGAGCGCACTGGCGATGGCCTTCGCCGCGGCGGTGGGGCATTGGTTCGGGGTCGCGGTCTCGGGCTGATGCCGGCTCGAGCGGCGGGTTCCGCCCAACTGCTTCAATGAGTTACAATTACCGGCTTACCCGGCCACCCCGGCCGCTGGGCAACACCGAGAAAGCACCATGGTCAAGATCCGCCTTACCCGTGGCGGCGCCAAGAAGCGCCCCTTCTACCACGTCATCGTCACCGACCAGCGCTCCGCGCGCGACGGCCGCAACATCGAGCGCGTGGGCTATTACAACCCCGTCGCCTCGGGCAACGACAAGCCGTACGAACTCGACCTCGAGCGCATGAAGCACTGGGTCGGCCTCGGCGCGCAGATGAGCGAGAAGGTTTCGGACCTGTACAAGCAAGCCTCCAAAGCTGCTTGACCTCACGGCCGCCTGATGCAGGCGGCATCGATTCGATGAACGCACCGGACGTCGGCCAGCGGATGATTACCGTCGGTCGCCTGCACGGTGCGTTCGGCGTGCGCGGCGAACTCAAGCTCGAATCGTTCACCGCTCCGGAAAACGCGATCCTCCGTTACCAGCCGTGGACCTTGCGCGATGCGCAGGGCCGCGAACGCATGGTCGAAGGCGCGCGCGGACGCGCCGGTGCCAAAGGGCTCGTCGTCACGATTCCCGGCATCGAAGGCCGTGACGCGGCCGAAGCGATGCGCGGAACCGAGATCCTCGTGCCGCGTTCGGCGCTGCCGCCGCCGGCGCCCGGCGAGTATTACTGGGTCGATCTCGAAGGCCTGCGCGTGCGCAACGTCGAGGGCGTCGATTTCGGCGTCGTCTCGCACCTGTTTTCCACCGGCGCGAACGATGTGCTCGTCGCGCGCGGCGACCGCGAGCGCATGGTCCCCTTCGTCGAACCCGACTACATCCGTTCGGTGGATTTCGATGCGGGCCTGGTCACGGTCGACTGGGACGCCGATTTTTAAGGACACGCACTGACATGCGCTTCGACATCGTCAGCCTGTTCCCGGAATTCGTCGCCCAGCTCGCCGCGCATGGCGTGGTCGGGCGCGCGGGCGAGCGCGGCCTGCTGTCGCTGTACGGCTGGAATCCGCGCGATTTCGCCGAAGGCAATTACCGCCGCGTCGACGACCGCCCGTTCGGTGGCGGCCCGGGCATGGTGATGCTGGTCGATCCGTTGCGGGCCGCGATCCGCGCCGCGCGCGCGGCCGACCCCGCGCCAGCGAAGACGATCTACCTCAGTCCTCAGGGCTCGTGTCTCACGCAGGCCAAGGTGCGCGATCTGGCTTCGCAGCCGCGGCTGATCCTGCTTTGCGGCCGCTACGAGGGCGTGGACGAACGCCTGCTGCAGGCCGAGGTCGACGAAGAGATTTCCATTGGCGATTACGTCCTCTCCGGCGGCGAGCTGGCCGCGGCGGTGCTGGTAGATGCCGTGGCCCGGCTGCAGGAAGGCGCCCTGAACGATGCCGATTCGGCCGAACAGGACAGTTTCGGGTCCGACGGGCTGCTGGATTGCCCGCACTACACCCGGCCGGTCGAGCATGAACTTGGGGCCGTTCCCGAAGTGCTGCTGTCCGGCAACCACGCCGAAATCGCCCGCTGGCGACGGATGCAGGCGCTGGGCAGGACCTGGCTACGGCGCCCGGACCTGCTGGACGAGGCCGGGCTGTCGAAACGGGATCGGGCGCTGCTGGAGGCCTTCCGTTCGGCCCGGGGGCAGGGCGACCCGGCCTAAACGCTGGCGCCGCAAGGAAAATTTCCCGCTATAATGCGCGGCTTCGTTCCACCAGCCAGGACGCGGGTCCACGTGCACTCGCGCCGACAACCACACCAACAGGCAACGCCATGAAGACTCCGTCGATCCATACCCTCGTCCAGGATTTCGAGACCGCCCAGGCCGGTCGCAAGCTGCCCGACTTCGGCCCCGGCGACACCGTCGTCGTCAACGTCAAGGTCAAGGAAGGCAACCGCGAACGCGTGCAGGCCTACGAAGGCGTCGTGATCGGCAAGAAGAACGCGGGCCTGAACTCCGCCTTCACCGTGCGCAAGATCTCGCACGGCTTCGGCGTCGAGCGCGTGTTCCAGACGCACAGCGCGACGATCGATTCGGTGCAGGTCAAGCGCCGCGGCGACGTGCGCGCCGGGAAGCTGTACTACCTGCGTGGCCTCGAGGGCAAGAAGGCGCGCATCAAGGAAGACCTGGCCGGCAACGCCAAGGCCAAGGCCGCCGCTGCCGCAGCTGCTGCCGCCGAGTAAGGCAAGCGCAGCAGCCTTCCGTACGACGGCCACCTTCGGGTGGCCGTTCGCGTTTGCGGGATCGGGAATGACGAAGCAAGACGACAACATCGCCACCAGCGTCCGCCTCGACCTCTGGCTCTGGGCCGCGCGCTTCTATCGCACCCGCGCGCTGGCGAAGCAGGCCATCGACACCGGCAAGGTCGAGGTCGACGGGCAACGCGCGAAGCCATCGCGCGGCGTGCGTGCCGGCGACGCGCTGGTCGTCGCGCGCGGCGAGGAACGCTTCGAAGTCGAAGTGCTGGCACTCGCCGACGTGCGTGGCCCGGCCAGCATCGCGCAGTCGCTATATCGCGAATCGGAAGCGTCGCGAAACGCGCGCGAACAGCTGCGTGCGCTGCGCGCCGCCGAACGCACGGGCTATCGTGCGCCCGAAACGAAACCCGACAAGCGTGCGCGGCGCCTGATCCGCGCGCTGGGCGACATCGATGCCGGCTGACAGCAATGGCACGCACGCGGCCGGGCCGGGTTTGCGCGAAAGGCTGCTGCGACCCACGCGGCTGCTGCCGCTGATCGTCGCCTGCGCGTTGTTCATCGAGAACATGGATTCGACCGTGATCTCGACCTCGCTGCCGGCGATTGCGCGCGACCTGGGCACCGAACCGATCGCGTTGAAACTCGCGCTCACCACCTACCTGCTGTCGCTGGCGGTATTCATCCCGATCAGCGGCTGGGTCGCGGACCGTTTCGGCGCGCGCCGCACCTTCGCCAGCGCGATCTTCGTGTTCCTGCTCGGTTCGGTGGCCTGCGCCGCCAGTGGTTCGCTGGGAACGCTGGTCGCCGCGCGTTTCCTGCAGGGCATGGGCGGCGCGATGATGGTGCCGGTCGGGCGCCTGGTGCTGCTGCGCACGGTGCCGAAGTCGCAACTGGTGCAGGCACTGAGCTGGCTCACGATCCCGGCCTTGGTCGGGCCGGTGGTCGGCCCACCGCTCGGTGGTTTCATCACCACCTATTTCGATTGGCGCTGGATATTCCTGATCAACCTGCCGATGGGCGCGCTCGGCATCGCGCTTGGGCTCCGCTACATCCCGACATTGCGCGAACCGACGAAGGCACTGGATTGGCGCGGGTTCCTGCTGTCCGGCCTGGGCCTCGCCACGGCGATGTTCGGGTTCTCCACGCTCGGCCGGCACCTGATGCCGACATGGATCGCGTTGTCCGCGCTCGTCGTCGGCATCGCGCTGCTCGGTGGCTATGTCCTGCACGCGCGACGCTCCGCGGCGCCGCTGCTCGACCTTGGCCTGTTCCGGCTCGCGACCTATCGCAGCGGCATCCTCGGCGGTTCGCTGTTCCGCATCGGCATCGGCGCGGTTCCGTTCCTGCTGCCGCTGATGCTGCAACTCGGTTTCGGCCTGAGCCCGCTTCAGTCGGGTTTGTTGACCTTCGCGTCCGCAGCCGGATCGATGTTCATGAAGACCATGGCCGCGCGGATCATCAAGCGCTTCGGTTTCCGCCGCGTGTTGCTGGCGAACGCCTTCGTCGCCTCGGCGATGCTCGCGACCTATGGCCTGTTCCGCCCGTCCACGCCGCACATCGTCGTGCTGGCGGTGTTGCTGGTGAGCGGTTGTTTCCGCTCGTTGCAGTTCACCGGACTCAACGCGATCAGTTATGCGGAAGTCGATTCGGCGCGGATGGGGCAGGCGAGCAGCATGGCGGCGATGGTGCAGCAGTTGTCGTTGAGCCTCGGCGTCGCCATCGGCGGCTATTTGCTGGAGGCGGGCGGCTGGTTGTGGCATCGCGCGGATACCGACGTGCACAACTTCTACATTGCGTTCGCGGCGGTGGCGCTGGTGTCCGCGAGTTCGGCGTGGATGATGTGGAAACTGCCGCGCGACGCCGGCGCGGAAATGGCCGGACGCGCTAAGCCCGGTGGCGAAATCGCCGAACCGAAACCGGCGCAGTTGCCGGCGACTTGAAACATCCCACCGCCGCGCCGTGCATCGACGCGGCGATGGTTGCAATCGATCAGCTGCGCTGGCCGCCGCCGAGGATGCCGCCGAGCAATCCGCCGAGTCCGCCAGCGTTTCCACCGCCCAGCACCTGCCCGAGCAGGCCGCCGAGCCCGCCCTGCTGCTGGCCGATCTGTTCGACCTCGCGGCCGAGGATGTCGCCGAGCCCCTGCGGACCGGAATCCTGCGCGACCGGCGCCGATGCCTGCTGCTGTTGTCCGCCGAACATGTGGTTGGCAAGGTAGGCCATCACGATCGGCGCGAGGATGCGCAACAGCATCTGGGTCTTGTCGCTGCCGAGGCCGGTGGCCTGGCCCAGTCCCTGCGTCGCCTGTTGCTGCTGGCCGCCGAAGATGTGGCCGAGCATGCGCCCGAGGGTGTCGTCGCCTTGGCCGCCACTGGCACCGCCCATCGCGCCGCCGAGCACCGAACCCAGCACGCTGGTGATATCGCCGCCGGCGTGGTCCTGCAACGCCGCGTGCAAGGCCTGCGCACCCTGCGGCTGGCTGGCGTTGTTGCCGAGCGCGCCCATCAGCAGCGGCAAGGCCGTCGCGATCGCGCCTTGCGCCTGCGATGGCGAAACGCCGAGTTGCTGCGCGATCTGTTGCACCGGCGCGCCGGACAGTTGCGCGGCGAGTCCCTGGGTCAGGCTGGTCATGCGGATTTCCCGGTTGGGGGTGGAAGGAAGCGCCACGCTAGACGCTGAAGTGTTAGCAAACCGCAAAGCCCGGAGCGCGGGCGGTCGGCGGTTCAACCCAGCGCTTTCAGCCGGTACAACGCTTCCAGTGCCTGCCTGGGCGTGAGCTCGTCCGGTTCGATCGCCGCCAGCGCGTCGAGCGCGGCCGAGGCCGGCGCGAACAGGCCGATCTGCTGTGGCGAATCCAGCGCCTGCGCGGTCATCGGCGTCGAAGGCGCGTCGCGGTGCGCTTCCAGTTCCGCCAGGCGCGCGCGCGCCTGGCGCACGACCGTCTTCGGCAGGCCGGCGAGCGCGGCGACCTGCAGGCCGAAGCTGCGGTCGGCCGGGCCGTCCTTGACCGAATGCATGAACACCAAGGTTTCGTGGCCGTGCGCGTCGCGGTGCTCGACCGCGTCGAGGTGCACGTTGGCGATGCCGCTGCTGGGTTCGGCCAGCGCGGTCAGTTCGAAATAATGCGTGGCGAACAGCGTATAGCTGCGGTTGGCCGATGCGAGATGGCGTGCGCAGGCATCGGCCAGGGCGAGGCCGTCGTAGGTCGAGGTGCCGCGCCCGATCTCGTCCATCAGCACCAGCGATTCATTCGTCGCGTGGTGCAGGATGTACGACGTTTCCGCCATTTCCACCATGAAGGTGGATTGCCCGCGCGCGAGGTCGTCGCCGGCGCCGATGCGGGTGAGGATGCGGTCGATCGGGCCGATGCTCGCGTTCGTCGCCGGCACGAAGCTGCCGATGTGCGCGAGCAGCACGATCAGCGCGTTCTGGCGCATGTACGTGCTTTTGCCGCCCATGTTCGGGCCGGTGATCACCAGCATCCGCGTCACCTCGTCGAGCACGAGGTCGTTGGGCGTGAACGGCTCGTCGCGCAGCGCTTCCACCACCGGATGGCGGCCGCCTTCGATGCGCAATCCCGGATCGTCGGAGAGTTGCGGCTGCACCCAGTCCAGCGCGGATGCGCGTTCGGCGAAGCAGGCGAGCACGTCGAGTTCGCTCAGCGCGGCGGCGCAGCGCTTCAGCGATTCGAGGTCGGTGTTCAAGTCGTCGAGCAGCGCTTCGTACAGCAGCTTCTCGCGTGACAGCGCGCGTTCGCGCGCCGACAGCACCTTGTCCTCGAATTGCTTGAGTTCCTCGGTGATGTAGCGTTCGGCGCCGGTCAGGGTCTGCCGCCGCGCGTAATGCGTCGGCGCCTTGTCGCTCTGGCCCTTGCTGATTTCGATGTAGTAGCCGTGCACGCGGTTGTAGCCGACCTTCAGCGTCGGTATGCCGGTCGCGGCCTTCTCGCGCGCCTCGAGGTCGACGAGGAACTGGTCCGCATTCGTCGACAGCGCGCGCAGTTCGTCGAGTTCGGCGTCGAAACCTTCGGCGAAGATGCCGCCGTCGCGGGCCAGCACCGGCGGCTGCGGCACGATGGCGCGCGCCAGCAGCGCGGCATGTTCGCCGTGTTCGCCGAGTTCGGATGACAGCGCCTGCAGGCGTGGCGAATCGAGCGGCGCGAGCACTTCACGCAGCGATGGCAGCATGCCCAGCGCATCGCGCAGGGTCGACAGGTCGCGCGGGCGCGCGCTGCGCAGGGCGATGCGGGCGAGGATGCGCTCGACGTCGCCGAAGGCGCGGAAGGCTTCGCGCAATTCCGAATCCGCGCCATTCGCCAGCGTGGCGACCGCCTGGTGCCTTGCGCGCAGCGTGGCGCGGTCGCGCAGCGGCCGGTGCAGCCAGCGCCGCAGCAGGCGCCCACCCATCGGCGTAATGGTGGAATCGAGCACGCCGAGCAGGGTCGCGTTCGCGTCGCCGTCGATGCGCGAATCGAGTTCCAGGTGGCGGCGCGTGGCCGCGCTCATCGCGATCGCGCCGTCGCTGGCTTCCACCGAGATCGAGGTCAGGTGCGGAAGCCGCTGCTTCTGCGTTTCCTCGACATAACCGAGCAGCGCGCCTGCGGCGGCGATCGCCAATGGTTTGTCGTCGATGCCGAACGCGGTCAGGTCGTGCACGCCGAAGAATTGCAGCAACTGGCGGCGGCCACTGTCGGCGTCGAACAGCCATGGTGCGCGCCGGCGCATGCCGTTTCGCGTCGTCACGAATTCCGGCCAGCCTTCCTCGTCCGGAACCAGGGTTTCCGCCGGTTGCAGGCGTGCGAGCTCGGCTTCCAGCGCGTCCTCGTTCGCGACCTCGTTCACCAGGAATCGCCCGGCGGCGAGATCGGCCCATGCGATTCCGAATCCGGACTTTCCACGCGCGATCGCCAGCAACAACGTGTCGCGCCTATCCTGCAGCAGTGCCTCGTCGGTGACGGTGCCCGGGGTGACGATGCGCACCACCTTGCGTTCGACCAGGCCCTTGCTCGCGGCCGGGTCGCCGATCTGTTCGCAAATAGCAACCGATTCGCCCAAAGCCACCAGCCGCGCGAGGTAACCCTCGTAGGCGTGGTGCGGCACGCCAGCCATCGGGATCGGTGCGCCGGCCGACGAACCGCGCTGGGTCAGGGTGATGTCGAGCAGCTTCGCGGCCTTGCGCGCGTCGTCGTAGAACAGTTCGTAGAAATCGCCCATGCGGAAGAACAGCAGCACGTCCGGATGTTCCGCCTTGGCGGCGAAATACTGCTTCATCAGGGGCGTGTGTTCGGCGGACATCGGTGGCGGTTGGCGGCGAGGGCGGATAGTGTGCCTG
The DNA here is from genome assembly GCF_007556775.1 of Lysobacter lycopersici. Lineage (GTDB taxonomy): Bacteria > Pseudomonadota > Gammaproteobacteria > Xanthomonadales > Xanthomonadaceae > Pseudoluteimonas > Pseudoluteimonas lycopersici. The sequence goes on along the minus strand of NZ_CP041742.1, from coordinate 904,002 downwards.
AACCGGCCGATTCCGGCCGCGCTGCGGTTTTCCCGATACGCGAGGAATTCACCATGCAAATCATCCGCAACGGTTCGGTGCCTTCGGTCAAGAGTCCGGCCGAATGGTTCACCGGCGACGTGCGCATCGACATGATGTTCAAGCACGAGGGCGGTTCGCCCGCGACCGGCGCCATCGTCACCTTCGAGCCCGGCGCGCGCACCGCCTGGCACACGCATCCGCTCGGGCAAACCTTGATCGTCACCGCCGGCAAGGGCTGGACCCAGTGCGAGGGCGGGCCGATCGTCGAGATCAACGCCGGCGACATCGTCTGCTGTCCGTGCAAGCACCGACACTGGCATGGCGCGACGCCGGACACCGCGATGACCCACATCGCCATCACCGAGGCGCTCGACGGCAAGGTGGTGGAGTGGATGGAACACGTGATCGACGCCGAATACCTCGCCGGTCCGCCCCGTTGAGCGCAGAATCGACACTTCCCCCGCAAGGAACACCGCCATGACCGTCAAAGCCTGGGGCGCGCACGCCGCCGATGAATCCGTCGTCGCCATGGACATCCAGCGCCGCGCGCCGGGTCCGCGCGACGTGCAGATCGACATCGCCTACTGCGGCATCTGCCATTCGGACCTGCACACCATCCGTTCGGAATGGGGCGGAACGAAATATCCCTGCGTGCCCGGGCACGAGATCGTCGGCCGCGTCAGCGCGGTTGGTGGCGAAGTGAAGGACCACAAGGTCGGTGACGTCGTCGGCGTCGGTTGCCTGGTCGGCAGCTGCAAGCATTGCGCGGCCTGCGACGAAGGCTTGGAGCAGTATTGCGAAAACGGTTTCGTCGGCACCTACAACGGGCCGACCGCGGACGCGCCCGGGCACACGCTCGGCGGCTATTCGCAGCGCATCGTGGTCGACCAGGATTTCGTGCTGAAGATCCGCCACCCCGAATCGCAACTCGCCGCGGTCGCGCCGCTCCTGTGCGCCGGCATCACCACCTATTCGCCGCTGCGCCACTGGAACGCCGGGCCGGGCAAGAAAGTCGGCATCGTCGGCATCGGTGGGCTCGGGCACATGGGCATCAAGATCGCGCACGCGATGGGCGCGAAGGTCGTCGCCTTCACCACCAGCGAATCCAAACGCGAGGAAGCGCGCAAGCTCGGCGCCGACGAGGTGGTGGTGTCGAAGGACGCGGCACAGATGAAGGCGCATGCCAACAGCTTCGACCTGATCCTGAACACCGTCGCCGCCAGCCACGACCTCGATGCGTTCACCGCGCTGCTCAAGCGCGACGGCACCATGGTGCTGGTCGGCGTGCCCGAGCACCCGCACCCGACGCCGAACGTCGCCAACCTCATCTTCAAGCGCCGCGCCATCGCCGGTTCGCTGATCGGCGGCATCGCGGAAACGCAGGAAATGCTCGATTTCTGCGCCGAACACGGCATCGTCTCCGACATCGAGACGATCGCCGCGAAGGACATCGACGCCGCCTACGAGCGCATGCTGAAGAGCGACGTGAAGTACCGCTTCGTCATCGACGCCGCGACGATGGCGTAGCGACCAGGCCCTGCGCATGCGCGTCGCCAAGACCGTTTTGCTGGCGATAGGGTCGATCGTCGGGCTCGTCGTCACCGGCATCGGCGTGGTGTACGCGGCGTCGGAATGGAAGTTGCGTCGCGACTACCCGCCGCCAGCGGTTGCGTTCGACATGGGCAAACTGCAGCCGGACGCGAAGGAAGGCCGGCGCATGTCGAAGGTGCTCGGTTGCTGGGCCGGTTGCCACGGGCGCGAAGGCGAGGGCGGTTCCATCGACATGGACGGCTACTACAGCGTCAGCGCGCCGACGCTGTCGTCGGTGCTGCCCGGCTACAGCGACGAAGAACTCGTCCGGCTCGTCCGTTACGGCATCAAGCGCGACGGCAGCTCCGCGCTGGGCATGATCTCGTACACCTTCTACCCGTTGTCGGACGCCGATCTCGCCAACGTCATCGCCCATCTCAGGAAACAACCAACGCTGGCACCTCGGGAACGGCATCGCAGCGTGACCTTCATGGCCCGTTGGCGATTGCTGGCGGGCGGCTGGCAACTGGCGGCGGACCAGGTCGATCCCGCGCGACCGCGCTGGGGCGAATTGCCGCGCACGAACGCCTTCGAGCGCGGCCGTTACCTCGCCAGCGTTACCTGCAGCGAATGCCACGGCCTGGATTTCCGTGGCAACCGCTTCGCCGACAACACCTATGACGGCGGGCCGCCGCTCGCAGTACTCGCCGCCTACGATGACGATGCGTTCCGGCGCCTGATGCGCACGGGCAACGGCGTGGGCGGGCGCGATCTCGGCGAGATGGGCTGGGTCGCGCGCAACGGTTTCGTCAATTTCACCGATCGCGAGATCGCCGATGTCTACGAATTCCTGCGGCGCGACCAGGGACTGCCGTTCGCAGGTCCCGCATCCGGCGAACGCGAGTGACCTGCAGTCGATCGCGCGCGACATCGGCGGCGATTTACGCTACAACGGCGCCTTCCCCCACGAGCCGGGCGCGATGACGAACACCACGGACGAACATTTGCGCGAACTCGCGTCCGCGATCGGCGAACAACTCGCGGCGAAACGATTGACGCTGTGCACCGCGGAAAGCTGCACCGGCGGCTGGATCGCGAAGACCGTCACTGACATCGCCGGCAGTTCGGCATGGTTCGATTGCGGCCTCGCCGCGTACAGCTACGAGGCCAAGCAGGGACTGCTCGGCGTGCGCCCGGAAACGCTGGAGCATTTCGGTGCGGTCAGCCGCGAGACCGTGATCGAAATGGTGTCGGGCGCGCTGGTGCATTCCGGCGCGGGCGTCGCGGTCGCGGTGACGGGTATCGCGGGGCCGGGCGGCGGCACCGAGGACAAGCCGGTGGGCACGGTGTGGATCGCGTGGAAGCGTCGCGGCGGCTATCCGCGCGCGGAGCTGTTCCATTTCGATGGCGATCGCGAATCCGTGCGCCGGCAGACCGTGGCCGCGGCGCTGGAAGGCATCGCCCAGCACCTCTGACGCGGATTCAATCCGCGCGATATTCCAGCAAATCCCCCGGCTGGCACTCCAGCGCCTTGCAGATCGCTTCCAGCGTGTTGAAGCGCACGCCCTTCACCCGGCCCTGCTTCAGCAGCGAGAGGTTGGTTTCGCTGATGCCGATGGCGTCAGCGAGGTCCTTCGACTTCATCTTGCGCTTCGCCAGCATCACGTCGAGGTTGACGACGATGGCCATCAGACGAAGCCCTCGTTCTCTTCCTTCAGCCGCAACGATTCGCCGAGCAGCCACGCGGTCGCGTAGGCGCACAGGCAGGCGACGGCGATCAGGTACACCTGCGAATAGCCGAAGCGTTCGGCGACCAGTTGCACCTGCAGCGCCGACACATGCCTGGCCGGGGTCGGAACGACGATCCCGAACAATCCGTAGGCGAACAGGGCGTGGCCGAGGCGGCGGAACGCGGATGCGACGCCGGCGCCGATGCCCGGTTGCCGCAGCAGCGCTGCGCCGACGCCGCGCAACTGCCACAGGACGAACCATTGCAACGCCACCATCGCGGCGAGGCTCGACACCGTCCAGGCATCGAACGGCACGATGTCGAAATGGATCGTCGCGCCGCTTGCGGCGTCGTGCGCGATCTTCGGCGCGCCAGCCATCGCGCGGGCCGCGCCGCCGATGACGATCGCGTACAGCGGGCACAGCAGCATGCCCAGCCAGGCGGCGGAGACGAGGAGCGGCGGGAGCAGTCGGGTTTGTGGTTTCATGGCGCCTCGCGGCAATTAATTTTCGTAAAACATAAAATAATTTCGATTTATGTCAATAGCCTTGCGCGCGCGGATTCGTTAGTAGTATTACTACTAACCATGGACCTGACCGATACCCAGCGCGCAATCCACGCCTTCATTGCCGAGCACATCGAGACCGAGGGCGTGCCTCCTTCGCAGTCCGAAATCGCCCGGGCTTTCGGCTTCAGCGGCGTGCGTGCCGCGCAGTACCACCTCGAGGCGCTGGAAGCCGCGGGTGCGATCGAACGCCGCCCGGGGCAGGCGCGCGGGCTGCGCGTGCTGCAACCGCCGCCGTCGGCGCAGGCCGACCTGCCGCTGGAAGCCGCGATCCCCGACAACGCGGTGCAGTTGCCGGTGCTGGGACAGGTCGCGGCCGGCGCGCCCATCGGCGCGGACATCGGTTCGGAACAGGTGCTGATCCTCGACCGCGTGCTGTTCTCGCCGGCGCCGGATTACCTGCTCAAGGTGAAGGGCGATTCGATGCGCGACGAAGGCATCTTCGACGGCGACCTGATCGGCGTGCACCGGACCCCGACCGCGCGCAACGGCCAGATCGTGGTCGCGCGGCTGGACGACGAGATCACGGTGAAGCTGCTCAAGACCGGCGGCGAACGCATCCGCCTGCTGCCGCGCAACCCGGATTACGCGCCGATCGAGGTGCAGCCGGGGCAGGACTTCGCGATCGAAGGCCTGTACTGCGGCCTGATCAGACCTAGTAACAGCGGGCCGAACCGGTGATCGTCTGTGCGGCATTGTCCGAGTTGCCGGTGCGGCATCGGCCGGCAGATTCAAGCGTTCCGAAGCTCCAGCCTGATTCGTGCCGCGCAGTCGCAGCCTTTGCGATGGCGCGGGCCTAGCCTGATCCCATTCCGAATTTCGACACTAATCCGAGGACACGATGATGGACGAGAACAAGAAGCGCGCGCTTTCCGTGGCACTGGCCCAGATCGACAAACAGTTCGGCAAGGGCTCGGTGATGCGCATGGGCGACCGCGCGGTGGAACCGACCGAAGTCATCGGCACCGGTTCGTTGATGCTGGACATCGCGCTCGGCATCGGCGGCCTGCCCAAGGGCCGCGTGGTCGAGATCTACGGCCCCGAGTCCTCGGGCAAGACCACGCTCACGTTGCAGGCCATCGCCGAATGCCAGAAGGCCGGCGGCACCGCGGCCTTCATCGACGCGGAGCACGCGCTGGACCCGACCTACGCGGCCAAGCTCGGCGTCAACGTCGACGAGTTGCTGCTGTCGCAGCCCGATACCGGCGAGCAGGCGCTGGAAATCGCCGACATGCTGGTGCGTTCCAACGCGGTGGACATCGTGGTCATCGATTCGGTCGCGGCGCTCACGCCGCGCGCCGAGATCGAGGGCGAGATGGGCGACCAGTTGCCCGGCCTGCAGGCGCGCCTGATGAGCCAGGCGCTGCGCAAGCTGACCGGCAACATCAAGCGCAGCAACTGCATGGTGGTGTTCATCAACCAGCTGCGGCACAAGATCGGAATCATGATGCCGGGCCAGAGCCCGGAAACGACCACCGGCGGCAATGCGCTGAAGTTCTACGCGTCGGTGCGGCTGGACATCCGTCGCACGGGTTCGATCAAGAAGGGCGACGAGATCATCGGCAACCAGACGCGGATCAAGGTGGTGAAGAACAAGCTGGCGCCGCCGTTCAAGCAGATCATGACGGAGATCCTGTACGGCGAAGGGATTTCGCGCGAGGGCGAGCTGATCGACATGGGCGTGGACGCGAAGCTGGTGGACAAGTCGGGTGCGTGGTACGGCTACGACGGCGAGCGGATCGGCCAGGGCAAGGAGAACGCGCGCCAGTACCTGAAGGAGAATCCGGCGGTGGCGCAGAAGCTGGAAGCGGCGTTGCGCGAGCAGTTCGTGCCGCAGGAGGCCTCGCGTGGCGAGGACGATGCGGAAGGCGACGACGACTGATCGTCGAAGCCACCAAGGTGTGGAACCCGCAGGGCGGCCGCCTGTTCGTCAGCAGGTGGTCGCCCTGTGTTTTTTGTAGAAAGAGAATCGTATGACTAGGGGTGTAGCGTGGACGAAAAAGCTGCCGAAGCATTGAACACAAGTTTGACTGCGAGCCGCATTCTTTCGCTCGGAGCATCCAGGATTAGTGCGTCGCTTGATGTCTTCTCGGGCTGGCTTCTCGCGGGGTTTGGAGCCACATATGGTTTGCTTCTCGCCAACCTCGGTTCGCTTGCACCATACATCGACACGTCAAATGTAAAATTCGGGGCAATGTATTTCGTAGTTTCGGCAAGTCTTGCTGCTGCACAAAAGCTTATTGCTTCTTATGTGGCAGCTGGTACAGCTGCAGGTGAAGAGGGGCGCGCTACGGGGAAGGAACTGGCAAATAGTCGCGTTCCTATCGATGTTGAAAGCATGTATCAGCAGGTTAATCAGGGTCTTCTGTGGCCTTGGAGTACTTTCAACGCCCGTATGACAGATAAGGCTAGAAAAGGGGACTACGCGGTTATTGGCAGGTTTCACGCTAAAGCCAGTCAAATTCAGACCTATTTGGTGGTATTCCAAGTCATTACCAGTCTTATTTCTGCGGTTTTTCTAATCAATGGAATTTTGGTCTGAGTAATCACTGAGGGCGAATATGAATCTCGATCAATTGCTACAAGAAGTTGCGTCTGGTCGCAGAGGATTCCAGGCAAATGGTGACTCGGTAAACGAGCTTTCGGCTTTTCAATCAATAGCTCAGCTAATAATCGATGCTGGCAACTCTGGCTACCTTCATGGAGTCATTCCTCGCAAAGAATCATTTACTGGCAACGATTTTTACAGTGTCGTAATGGTTAAAGGGTTGACGGATCTCGGGAATCGTCACCTCGATGGCGATATCTAATCGTAGTTCAGTTCATAGGTTGGGCTGAGCGAAGCGATGCCCAACATCTGAGGGCGAGAATTGTTGGGCTTCACCGTGTTCAGCCCAATCTATGGATGCCTAAAATGTCCACCGACACCGACTTCATCGAATACGTGCATGAGCAAGCCGGGCTGGGCGGCTCGCTGACGTCGAAGAAGATGTTCGGCGAGTACGGGATCTACTTCGACGGGAAGATTGTCGCGGTCGCTGCGGACAACAGCCTGTTCCTGAAGCCGACCGACGCGGGTCGTGCGTTGCTGCCGAACGTCACCGAGGCGCAGCCCTGGCCCGAGGCGAAGGCGTGGTTCGTGCTGGATGAATTCCTCGACGACACCGAGTTGCTGCAGCGGCTGATCCGCGCGACCGCGGACGCGTTGCCGGCTCCTAAACCAAAGCCCGCGAAGAAGCCGCGCAAGTCGGCGAAGGCGAAGAAGCAATGAGCGATTCCGCACGCTCGCGCAAGCCGCCACCGACCGCGACGCAACGGGCGCTGGGCCTGCTGGTGCGGCGCGAGCATTCGCGCAAGGAGTTGAGCCGCAAGCTGGTCGCGCGCGGGGTCGAGGCCGACGAAGCCGCCGCCGCGATAGCCAAGCTGTCCGAGGCCGGCTGGCAGGACGATGCGCGCTTCGCGGAATTGCTGGTGCGCAGCCGCGCGGCCAGCGGGCACGGGCCGGTGCACGTCCGCGCGGAGCTGCGCATGCACGGGCTCGATTCCGATGCCGTCGCCGCGGCGATGGAGGGCTTCGACGGCGACTGGAACGCCATCGCCCGCGACCTCGTCCGCCGCCGGCTAGGTGCGCAGGTCGCGAAGGATCCTGCGCAGCAACGAAGGGCTGCCGACCTGCTGCTGCGACGCGGGTTCGCGATGGACCAGGTCCGGGCTGCCCTGGGCGGAGTCGATTTCGACGACTGACTGCGATGGTTCACGGCAGTCGATGGTCGCGATCAGGCACTTGTCCCCGGGCTTGGCCGGATGCCAGCCCATGCTCGACACGACCTCGAGCCGGCAGTTCGGGATGCCGGCGTAGGTCGATTCGTCGATGGTGGAGACATGCGCCGCGATGCGGTCGATTTCCCGGTAAGGGCTGTAGACGAACGCGAAACCGCGGCAGATGCGCCGGATGTTGTCGATGAAGGGCCGGGGATCGTCGAGGTGTTCGATGACGTGGCTGCAGACCACGAAATCCCAGGCGCGATCCGGCAACGCGAACGCATCGCCGACCATGTAGTTGATCCGGGGGAACTGGCTTTGCACCCAGCGCCGACGGATGGGCGTGTAGTCGATCGCGTCGATTTCGAGCCGCGACCAGACGATGTTGTCGGAATGCAGGGTGGCGAGGATGTTTGTCCCCACGCAGGAACCGGCGCCGATATCGATCAGCTTCAGGACGTCCTTCCGCGTGTAATGGCGGAGCATGGCCGCCTGGATCCTCGGCACGAGGTCGACGACGAACTGGGCCGATTGCCCGCCCCAGCCGTATTCGAACGCGGCGACATCCTGCTTGTTGCGGGGGTCCGACGAGAAGGCGAATTGCTTGAGCGCGGCGACGGTGGCATGCCATTCGCCGCAGAATGCCGAGAATTCCGCTTCGGTCAGTTCGGGGCTTTCCGCCAAGGCCTCGCGGAGTGCCCGGGTCGGCTCGAGGAGTTTGGCTTGCGTGTCCTGGCTCATTCGCGCGGGAATTACGGGAAAGACCGTCAGTATACGGTTGGCCCGCGCCCGGCCCGGCGGCTCCCGTCCGAACCGCCGTCGGAACTGACTAGAGCCGGAACCCCGGATCGGCCCTGTAAACTGGCCGGTCTATGAGCACTCCTTCCAAAATCAGCACTGCCGACATCCGCCGGGATTTCCTCGATTTCTTCGCCTCCAAGGGCCACACCATCGTGCCGTCCGCGCCGCTGGTGCCGGGCAACGACCCGACCCTGCTGTTCACCAACTCCGGCATGGTCCAGTTCAAGGACGTGTTCCTCGGCGCGGAGAAGCGCAGCTACGTGCGCGCGGTGGACGTGCAGCGTTGCCTGCGCGCGGGCGGCAAGCACAACGACCTCGATTCGGTCGGCTACACCGCGCGCCACCACACCTTCTTCGAAATGCTCGGCAACTGGTCCTTCGGCGACTACTTCAAGAAGGACGCGATCGCCTGGGCGTGGGAATTGTTGACGCAGGTATGGAAGCTGCCGGCCGAGCGCCTGTTGGTCACCGTCTACCACACCGACGACGAAGCCTTCGAACTGTGGCGCGACATGATCGGCCTGCCGGAGGAGCGCATCGTCCGCATCGGCGACAACAAGGGCGCGCCGTATGCGTCCGACAATTTCTGGCAGATGGCCGACACCGGCCCCTGCGGCCCCTGCACGGAGATCTTCTACGACCACGGCGCGCACATCGCCGGTGGTCCGCCCGGTTCGCCGGACGAGGACGGCGACCGTTTCATCGAAATCTGGAACCTGGTCTTCATGCAGTTCGACCGCGCCGCCGACGGCACGTTGTCGAAGTTGCCCGCGCCCTGCGTGGATACCGGCATGGGCCTGGAGCGCCTGACCGCGATCCTGCAGCACGTCCATACCAATTACGAAATCGACCTGTTCCAGGCGCTGATCAAGAAGGCCGCCGAACTCACGCACACCAGCGACCTCGACAACAAGTCGCTGCGGGTGATCGCCGACCACATCCGCGCCAGCGCTTTCCTGATCGTCGATGGCGTGCTGCCTTCGAACGAGGGCCGCGGCTACGTGCTGCGCCGGATCATCCGCCGCGCGCTGCGTCACGGCTGGATGCTCGGCGTGCGCGAACCGTTCTTCCACAAGCTGGTGCCGACGCTCGATGCGCTGATGGGCGAGGCCTATCCGGTGCTGCGCGAGGGCCGCGCCACCGCCGAGCGCGCCTTGAAGGCGGAAGAAGAACGCTTCGCGGAAACGCTGGATTCGGGCATGCGCATCTTCAACGAGGTCGCGGCGAAGTCGAACGGAACCATCCCCGGCGCCGATGCCTTCCGCCTGTACGACACCTACGGTTTCCCGCTCGACCTGACCCAGGACATGGCGCGCGAACGCGGGATGTCGGTCGATGTCGCCGGCTTCGACGCGGCGATGGCGAAGCAGAAGGAAACTGCGCGCGCGGCCGGCAAGTTCGGCGGTGGCACCGTGCTGCCGGCGGAACTCGTCGCGCAACTGACGCCCACGAAGTTCCTCGGCTACGACTCGCTGACGGCAGGCGGCCTCGAAGTCATTGCGCTGCTGAAGGGCGGCAAGCCGGTCGCCGCGATCGAGGCAGGCGACGAAGCCATCGTCATCCTCGATTCCACGCCGTTCTACGCCGAATCCGGCGGCCAGGTCGGCGACACCGGCGAACTGGACGGGAATACCGATAAGAGCGGGGGCGTGCGCTTCGTCGTCGACGACACGGTCAAGCTCGCCGGGCAGTTCCATGGCCACGTCGGCAGCTTGCAGGCCGGAACGCTGAAAAAGGGCGACCATCTCGTCGCCGCGGTCAATGCCGCGCGCCGCGGCGCCACCGTGCTCAACCACAGCGCGACGCATTTGCTGCACGCCGCGCTGCGCGGCGTGCTCGGCACCCACGTGCAGCAGAAGGGCTCGCTGGTCGCGCCCGATCGCCTGCGTTTCGACTTCTCGCATTTCCAGCCGGTGACCGCGGCCGAACTCGCCGAGATCGAGCGCCGGGTCAACGCCGAGGTTCGCGCCAACCACGAGGGCGAAGTGCGGCACATGGCGATGCAGGAAGCGCTGGATTTCGGCGCGATGGCGCTGTTCGGCGAGAAGTACGGCGAGGAAGTGCGGGTGTTGCGCTTCGGCCCGACTTCGACCGAACTCTGCGGCGGCACCCACGTCGGCCGTACCGGCGACATCGGCCTGTTCAAGATCGTGTCCGAAGGCGGCGTCTCCGCAGGCGTGCGCCGGATCGAGGCGCTGACCGGGCAGGGCGCGCTGGATTACGTGTCCGAGGAAGAACGCCGGCTCGACGATGCGGCGACGCTGCTCGGCGGTAACGTGGGCGAAGTCGGCGACAAACTGCGACAACTGCTCGATCGCCAGAAGAAGCTGGAACGCGAACTCGATGCGCTCAAGGCCAAGGCCGCTTCCGGCGCGACCGCCGACCTCGCCGCGACCGCGGTCGATGTCAACGGCATCAAGGTGCTGGCCGCGCGGCTGGAAGGCTTCGACGCCAAGGCCCTGCGCGATGCCATGGACCGCTTCAAGCAGCAACTCGGCGACGCGGTGATCGTGCTGGCCGGCGTCCAGGACGGCAAGGCCGCGCTGGTGGCCGGAGTCAGCGGCGCGGCGCTGGGCAGGATCAAGGCCGGCGACGTGCTCGCCGACGTGGCGCGGCAGGCAGGCGGCAAGGGCGGCGGCAGGCCGGACATGGCCCAAGGCGGCGGCGAAGACGGTCCGGCGCTGGAAAACGCCTTGGCCGGTGTCGTGCGCTGGGTCACCGATCGCACCTGACCAACTAATGGCCCGTTGCCGCGGGCATTGGTCGCTCGCTATGATCGTTCACGTTTGTAAAGAAGATGTGGGATTCGTCGCCTGGATGCGTCCCGGCACGGGAGTGGCCACCGGCATGGGAGTTGCCAGATGTTGATCCTTACCCGACGCGTCGGCGAGACGCTCATGATCGGCGACTCGGTCACCGTCACCGTGCTCGGCGTGAAGGGCAACCAGGTGCGCGTAGGCATCACCGCGCCGAAGGATGTCGCCGTGCATCGCGAGGAGATCTACCAGCGCATCCACCGCGAGGGCGAATCGGGATCGTCCGCATCTGACGAATCCCCGGATTTGCCGCAGTCGGAGTGAGCCGGTATCCTTCCGCGCCTGCCGCAGGGCCACAGCAGCGGTATGCGTCACGGAGACTTGCCCGAGAGGCCGAAGGGGCTCCCCTGCTAAGGGAGTATGGGGTCAAAAGCTCCATCGAGGGTTCGAATCCCTCAGTCTCCGCCAGTTTTTCGTTGTTTCGTCGTTAGGACGCTGGCACTGCTTCTGGTGCGTCCGTATAATTCGCGGCCTCGTGGGGCCATAGCTCAGCTGGGAGAGCGCGTCGTTCGCAATGACGAGGTCGGGAGTTCGATCCTCCCTGGCTCCACCACGATTCAAACGTTTCATGCGCGCCCGTAGCTCAGTTGGATAGAGCACCAGGCTACGAACTTGGGGGTCGGGAGTTCGAATCTCTCCGGGCGCGCCACTCTCGCTAAAGCCAGCTCTTCGAGCTGGCTTTTTGCGTCCGTCGGCCCGTCGATCCTGCCCTCAGGCATGGCCTTAGGGCGGGCGCGCCACTCTTCGAAACCGGCCTCGCGCCGATTTTCTTTTTTGCCGGCCGCATCCATGCGCCGCGTCCGTGCGTATGCGTACATCGTTGCCCGTTGGTGGAATGTAGGATGGCCGCAAGCTGCAAACCGGAGGATCCGTCGCCGTTCGAGGCGGCCAGGCGCATGTCGACCATGGGTATGCCCGCCAGGGAATCGAAGGACTGGTCATCGGAGATGGCCGCGGTGGCGCGCCGGCGCGACCGTGATTGCTTCATGCGCATCTACCACCACTTCATGCCGCGGGTCTGCCTCTACCTTCGCGGCATGGGCTCGGTCGAGGCAGTGGCCGAGGAACTGGCGCAGGAATCCCTGCTGCGGCTGTGGCAGCACGCGGCGGCCTACGATCCCGCCCGCAGCGCGGTGAGCACATGGCTGTTCCGCATCGCCCGCAACCTGCATATCGACCGGGTCCGCCGCGAAAGCTGGCATGCGCGCGACCGCGAGGCGGAACGGGAAGCCGACCTGCAAGCCGGGCACGAAGGAAGCGCGGCCGAGGACTACGCCGAGCACGTGCAACTGCAACGCCGCATCGACGCCTTGCCGCCGGTGCAGGCGCGCTTGCTTCGGATGTCGTATTTCGAAGCCAAGAGCCACCAGGAAATCGCATCCGAACTCGGAATGCCGCTAGGAACGGTGAAATCCCACCTGCGCAGGGCCTTCCTGCGCCTGCAGGGCGAACTGGGGGGACAAGCATGAACCCGCGCCACCACCTCGATCCGGCCACCGTGCTCGCCCATGCGGCCGGCGCCATCGCGCCGGAAGCCGCGGCCATCGTCGCCATCCACCTGGAGGCATGCGGTGAGTGCCGGCGCGCGGTCGCGCGCGCGGAACGGATCGGCGGCCTGCTGCTGGAGCACCAGCATGTGCATGCCGCGGCCGAGGCGCAATGCGAACGCCTGCGCGCGGACATGCTGGAGCGCCTCGACCGCGAGCCTGCCGCCGCCGCGACGACGCCGTGGCGGGAAGCCGCTTCGGAGCCCGATCCAGATCGCCTGCCCACGCCACTGCATCCGTATTTCGGCAGCAAGTACAGCGGATTGCGCTGGCGCTGGATGGGGCCGGGCCGGCATTTCATCCGCGTGCGCGGGCCCAGCGGCGGCACCTTGCTGATGTTGCGCATCGCGCCAGGCAAGCGCATGCCGGTGCACGGCCACGGCGGCGGCGAAATCACCCAGATCCTGCGCGGCGCCTACCAGGATTCGCTCGGTTGCTTCGCCGCCGGCGACGTCGCCGACCTCGATGCCGACATCGAGCACCAGCCGGTGATCCTGCCCGGGGCCGCCTGCGTCTGCGTCGCCGCGCTGGACGCGCCACTGCGGTTCCCGGGTTGGCTGGCCCGCGCGTTGCAACCCGTCTTCGGGATCTGAAGCCGCTGCATCCGTTTGCCGCGCACGCGCGTATGCATCCGCATGCGAACGGAAATGCGGATGAACGCCAGGCAGGGCTCGGGTGGATCCCCGGATCGTCCCGCGCGGAGCGCCGCGTTGCGATCCTGGTTCGATACCAGCGCCGGCGACCGGCGTACGGGCCCGGCGGACGAAGAACGCATCGACTGGCTGCGCGCCGCGCCCTTCATCGGCATGCACATCGCCTGCCTCGCCGTGGCCTGGGTCGGCGTGTCCGCCACCGCGCTGTGGATCGCCGCAGGCCTGTACACCGCGCGCATGTTCGCGATCACCGGCTTCTACCACCGCTATTTCTCGCATCGCAGCTTCCGCACTTCGCGCCCGGTGCAGTTCGCGTTCGCCGTCCTCGGTTCGGCGTCGGTGCAGCGCGGGCCGTTGTGGTGGGCCGCCCACCATCGGCACCACCACGTGCACGCCGACACGCCGCAGGATCCGCATACCCCGCGCAAGGGCTTCTGGCGCAGCCATGTCGGCTGGTTCCTCACCCGCGCCGGCTTCCGCACCGATCCCTCGCGCATCGGCGACCTGCTCGCGTTCCCCGAACTGCGCTGGCTCGACCGCTACGACACCGCGGTCCCGGTCGCGCTGGCGGTGTCGCTGTACGCGCTGGGCGCGGCGCTGCAGCGCTGGGCGCCGGCACTGGGCACCAGCGGACCGCAACTGCTGGTATGGGGATTCCTCGTGTCCACGGTGGTGCTGTTCCATGCGACGGTGACGATCAATTCGCTGGCGCACCGCTGGGGACGCCGGCGCTACGCCACCCGCGACGACAGTCGCAACAACTGGCTGCTCGCGCTGATCACCTTCGGCGAGGGCTGGCACAACAACCATCATTTCTTCCCGGGCAGCGCGCGCCAGGGTTTCCGTTGGTGGGAAATCGACCTCACCTGGTATGGCCTGCGGGGCATGCAGGCGATGGGCCTGGTGCGCGACCTCAAGCCGGTGCCGGCGTGGGTGCTGGACAAGGCGGGGCGCTGACATGCGGATCGCGGTGGTCGGCAGCGGCATCGGCGGCTTGTCCGCGGCGTGGCTGTTGTCGCGCCGGCATGAAGTGGTGTTGTACGAAGCGAATGACTACCTCGGCGGACACGCCGATACCCACCGCATCGAACTCGACGGCCGCGCCCTGGACGTCGATACCGGTTTCATCGTCCACAACCCGGCGCATTACCCGCTGCTGACGCGGATGTTCGACGAACTCGGCGTCGAGTCGCAGCAGACCACCATGAGTTTCTCGGTGCAGGACGCAGCAAGCGGGCTGGAATACAACGCGACGTCCCTCGACGCCCTGTTCTGCCAGCGCCGCAACCTCGCCTCGCCGCGCTTCTGGGGCATGCTGCGCGACCTCGCGCGCTTCTACCGTGATGCGCCGGCTTTGCTGGAGGGCGAGGCCCCCGGCCCCACGCTCGGCGAATACCTCGCCGCCGGCCGTTATGGCTCGGCGTTCCGCGACCTGCACCTGGTGCCGATGGCGAGCGCGTTGTGGTCGTCGCCGGCGGCCGCGATCCTCGAATTCCCGGCGCGGTACCTGGTCCGCTTCATGGCCAACCACCAGATGCTGCAGGTGGCCGGCCGGCCGCAGTGGCGGGTGGTGCGTGGCGGTTCGCGCCGCTACGTGGAGGCGCTGGCCGCGCGCTGGAAGTTGCGCAAGCGCCTCTCCACCCCGGTGCGCGGCGTGGTACGCAACGCGCACGCAGCCATCGTACGTTGCGATGAGGGCAGCGAACGCTTCGACCAGGTGGTGCTGGCGTGCCATTCCGACCAGGCGCTCGCGCTGCTCGAAGATGCCGGCGATCGCGAGCGCGACATCCTGGGCGCGATCCGCTACCAGGCCAACGAGGCCGTGCTGCACACCGATGCGCGGTTGCTGCCGCGGATGCGCAAGGCATGGGCGGCATGGAATGCGTGGGTGCCGGCCGATCCTGCGCAGGCCTGCACGGTCAGCTACTGCATGAACCTGCTCCAGGGCTTGCCGGGCGACACGCCGCTGGTGGTCACGCTCAACCGCACGCGCGACATCGACCCGGCGCGGATCCTCGCGCGCCGCGAATACCGGCATCCGGTCCACGACCACGCCGCGGTCGCCGCGCAGGCGCGCAAGCGCGAGATCCAGGGCGCCAACCGCACCTGGTTCGCAGGCGCGTACTGGGGCTGGGGTTTCCACGAAGACGGCATGCGCAGCGGCGTGGAGGTCGCGAACGCGCTCGGGGTCGAATGGCCGCGTGCGGGCCTGCTGTCGGAAGCCGCGGCATGAGCGCGCTGGCCAGCGCGATCTACGAGGGCCGCGTGCGCCATCGCCGGCATGCGCCGCGCGAACACGCGTTCGAATACCGCATGGCCCAGCTGTACCTCGACCTCGATGAAGTCGACGAGGCGTTCCGCGGGCGCTGGCTGTGGTCGCGGGAAAGCCGCAACCTCGCCGAGTTCCGCCGTGGCGATTTCCTCGGCGATCCGGCGCAGCCTCTGGCCGAGGCGGTGCGCGACCGCATCGAAGGCGCAACCGGCGAGCGCCCGCGCGGGCCGGTGCGCCTGCTGGCGCACCTGCGCTACGCCGGCTACGGCTTCAATCCGGTCGCCTTCTACTACTGCCACGATGCCGCGGGCGCGCTGCACAGCATCGTCGCCGAGATCACCAACACGCCGTGGAAGGAACGACACGCCTACGTGCTGCCGCTGGCGCGCGCGCAGGCGCGGGGCAGGGCGTTGCAATGGAGCTTCGACAAGGCGTTCCACGTCTCGCCGTTCCTGCCGCTGGACCGGCGCTATGCATGGTCGTTCACCGCGCCGGGCGAGGACCTGCGCGTGCACATGGGCGTGTTCGACGGCGACAGGCGCGAGTTCGATGCGACCCTCGCGCTGGAGCGGCGCCCACTGGACGGGCCGAACCTTGCACGCGTGCTGTGGCGCTATCCGCTGATGACCGCGCAGGTGATCGCCGGCATCCACTGGCAGGCGCTGCGGCTGTGGCTGAAGCGCACGCCGGTCCACGACCATCCTTCGAAACCGGAGACCCGGCGATGAACAGCATCGCGCACGCCCCCGCCGCCGGCTACGGCACGCTCGACCGCTTCCTGCGCGCGCGCCTGCTGCGTCGACTCGACGCATTGCGCGGCGGTGGCGTCGAATTGTCCGATGCGCTCGGCACGCACCGCATCGGCGAGCCCGGGCCGATCGAGGTTCCACGGCTGGCGGTGCACGGCCCCGGCTTCTATCGCGCGCTGGCCCGCAACGGCAGCGTCGGCGCGGCCGAAGCGTACATGGACGGCGCCTGGGACTGCAGCGACCTGGTGGGACTGGTGCAATTGTTGGTGCGCAACCGCGGCCTGCTCGATGCGATGGAACGCGGACCGGCTCGGCTAGGCGGCCTGGCGATGCGCGCGCTGCACGCGCTGCGCCGCAATACCCGCGACGGGGCGCGCCGCAACATCGCCGAGCACTACGACCTCGGCAATCCGTTCTTCCGCCTGTTCCTGTCCGAAGACATGATGTATTCCTCGGCGTTGTACGCCGGTGACGGCGATACGCTCGAAGGCGCCTCGCAACGCAAGCTCGATCGCATCTGCGACAAGCTGCGAATCGGTGCCGACGACCATGTGGTCGAGATCGGCACCGGTTGGGGCGGCTTCGCCCTCCACGCCGCCCGGACCCGCGGCTGCCGGGTGACCACCACCACCATTTCGAGGGAACAGCACGCGCTGGCCTCGCGGCGCGTCGCCGAGGCCGGGTTGCAGGGGCGGGTGACGGTGCTGCTCTCCGACTACCGCGACCTGCGTGGCGAATACGACAAGCTGGTGTCTATCGAGATGGTCGAGGCGATCGGGGCGGAATACCTCGATGCCTACTTCGCCACCCTCGGCCGGCTGCTCAGGCCGGACGGGCTGGCATTGGTGCAGGCCATCACCATCGAGGACCATCGCTACGAGCAGGCGCTGCGCACGGTCGATTTCATCAAGCGCCACGTGTTCCCGGGCTCGTTCATTCCCTCGATCGCGGCGATGCTCGCGGCGAAGAGCCGCAGCACCGACCTCGCGCTGGTGCACCTGGAGGATTTCGGTCCGTCCTACGCGCGCACCTTGCGCGACTGGCGCCGGCGCTTCCTCGCGAACCGCGGGGCGATCCGCGCGCAGGGCTTCGACGAACGCTTCCTGCGCATGTGGGAGTTCTACCTCGCGTACTGCGAAGGCGGCTTCCTCGAACGCACGATCGGCGTCGCGCACCTGCTGATGGCGAAACCGGGTTATCGCGGCGATTCCTACCTGCCCGGGTTGCTGGAGGCCTGAGGTGGCGTCCTGGGCCAACCTGTTCGGCTACCAGGCGACCTGGTTCGCGGTGGCATGGAGCGCGGGCCATGGCCGCGCATGGATCGGCATGCTCGCCTGCATCGCATTCATCGGCGTCCAGTGGCGCTGCTCGCATGCGCGTCGCGCGGACGCACGCGTGGTGCTGGCCGCGCTGGCCTGCGGCCTGCTCGTGGATGGCATCGCCGCCAGGACCGGCCTGCTCGCGTATGCATCCGCGTTTCCCGCCTTGCCGGCGCCGGCGTGGATCGTGTTGTTGTGGTGCGCGTTCGCAATGACGATGAACCATTCGATGGCGTGGTTCGCGCCGCGCCCGTGGCTCGCGGCCGCGTTCGCTGCCGTCGGCGGTCCGCTGGCCTATCTCGGCGCGGCGCGCGGATTCGGTGCGCTTGCCTTCCACGATCCTGCATGGCCGGCGCTGCTTTACCTCGGCTCGGCGTGGGCGATCGCCCTGCCGTTGTTGCTGCGGGCCGCGTCGGGCGGTTCCCGCGCCGCGCGCGCGGCCATTGGAGTGCGCGCATGAGTCCCTGGAAGCAGTTGTTGCTGGTCTGGGCGCTGGCGGCGATCGCGCAGGGCATCGCCTGGGCGCGGCAGCAGCGCACCGCGAACGCGGGGATCGTCGACGTGGCGTGGTCGTTCGGGCTCGGCGCCGCGGCGGTCGTGGCCGCGGCGACCGGCGCGGGCGCGCCCTTGCCGCGCGCGCTGCTCGCCGCGCTCGGCGGCCTCTGGGGACTGCGCCTCGGCCTGCACCTGCTGCGTCGCGTGCGCGGCGAGGCCGAGGATGGCCGCTACGCGCAATTGCGCAAGCGCTGGGGCGCCGCGCCCCTGAAGTGGCTGGGCATGTTCCAGTTCCAGGCGCTGCTGGTTGCGTTGTTTTCGTTGCCGTTCCTCGCGGTGGCGGCGAGTCCGGTCGAACACTGGAACGCGTGGACCATCGCCGGCATCGCGGTATGGCTGGGCAGCGTCGTCGGCGAAACGCTCGCCGACCGCCAGCTTGCGCGTTTCCGCGCGGATCCCGCGAATCGCGGCAAGACCTGTCGCGACGGTCTGTGGCGCTGGTCGCGGCATCCCAACTATTTCTTCGAGTGGCTGCACTGGTTCGCCTACGTGCTGCTTGCGGTCGGATCCCCGTTCGCATGGCTGGCATGGATCGGGCCGCTGCTGATGTACGTATTCCTGCGCTGGATCAGCGGCATCCCCTTCACCGAGGCGCAGGCCCTGCGCAGCCGCGGCGAGGATTACGCCCGCTACCAGCGCAGCACGTCGATGCTGTTCCCGTGGTTTCCCAAGGAGGATCGATGAACGCCACCGCCGATGCGTTCGAACTCGCCAGCGACCGTCCCGCGCCGGGATTGCTCGGCTGGGCCGAACGCGGATGGATTCCCGATGGCCTGCTGCGGCTGGGCATCCGCCGGATGTGCGCGCAACGCTTGCGCGACGAATGCGCAGGCGATCCGGCCGCGGCCGCGCGCCACGCCGCCGCGCTGGTCGCCGAACTGCGGCGCAGCCCGGTGGCGATCCACGCCGACGCGGCCAACCGCCAGCATTACGAGCTGCCGCCGGCGTTCTTCGCGCGCTGCCTCGGGCCGCGGCTGAAGTACTCGGGCTGCTTCTATCCGACCGGGAACGAGACCCTCGCCGAAGCCGAGGAGGCGATGCTCGCGCTGTACGGCGAGCGTGCGCAACTGGCCGACGGCCAGGACATCCTCGAACTCGGTTGCGGCTGGGGCTCGCTGACGCTGTGGATGGCCGAGCGCTACCCGCACGCGCGCATCACCGCGGTCTCCAATTCCGCGCCGCAACGCCGTTTCATCGAGCAGCGCTGCCGCGAGCGCGGCTTCGCCAACGTGCGCGTGCTCACCTGCGACGCGAACCGGCTCGAACTGCCGGCCGCCGCGTTCGACCGTTGCGTGTCCATCGAGATGTTCGAGCACATGCGCAACTACGAGGTGTTGCTCGATCGCATCGGCGGCTGGTTGCGGCCAGGCGGCAAGCTGTTCGCGCACATCTTCTGCCATCGCACGCTGCTGTATCCGTTCGAGACCGAAGGCGAGGGCAATTGGATGGGGCGGCATTTCTTCACCGGCGGCCTGATGCCCGCGGCCGACACCCTGCTGTGGTTCCAGCACGCGCTGCGGATCGAGGATCGCTGGCTGGTCGACGGCACGCACTACCGGCGCACCGCGAACCACTGGCTGCAGCAACAGGATGCGCATCGCGCCGAACTCCTGCCGATCCTGCGCGAGGCCTATGGCGACGCCGCGCACCTGTGGTTCCAGCGCTGGCGCATGTTCTGGATGGCCTGCGCCGAATTGTTCGGCTACGACCACGGCCGCGAATGGATGGTCGCGCACTACCGCTTCGCGAAGGAAGCCGCATGAAACCGCGTTTGGCCTGGATCCCGCTCGTGGCTGCCGGGCTCGCGGCCTGCGCCACGCACCCGCCGACGATCCCGCCGGTCGCGTCGGTCGACCTGCCGCGCTTCATGGGCGACTGGTACGTGATCGCGCACATTCCCTCGCGGCCCGAGCGCGAGGCCTACGACGCGGTCGAGTCCTATCGCCTCGGCGAAGACGGCCGCATCCGCACCACGTTCCGCTACCGCAAGGGCGGGTTCGACGCACCGCCGGAGACGATGGAACCGGTCGGCACGGTGGTGCCGGGGACGCACAACGCCGTCTGGGGCATGCAGTTCGTGTGGCCGGTCAAGGCCGAGTACGTGATCGTCGACCTCGCCCCGGACTATTCGCGCACGATCATCGGCCGCAGCAAGCGCGACTACGTGTGGCTGATGGCGCGCACCCCGAGCCTGCCCGAGTCCGAACTCGAGTCCGCGATCGCGCGCATCGGGGCGCTCGGCTACGACACCACGAAGTTGCGGATGGTGCCGCAGTCCGCGGCCGCGAGCCGTTGACGGCGCGCGAGCGAGCGATGCTGCGCGCATGAACCGCGGCATCTTCTGGTTCCGGCGCGACCTGCGCCTGGCCGATCATCCGGCGCTGGATCGCGCGTGCCGTGCGCACGACGAGTTGCTGCTGCTGTACATCGACGAAGCCGGCGAACCCGCGGCCGATGCGAGCCGCGCCTGGTTGCGCAAATCGCTGGCCGCGCTCGGCGCCGACATCGAACGCCGCGGCGGGCGCCTGCACCTCCTCGCCGGGGAGGCGGAAACCCTGCTGCCGATGGCCGCGGCGGCGTGTGGCGCGAACGCCGTGCACGTCTCCGCGCTGCACGAACCGGCGGCGGACGCGCGCGATGCCCGGCTGGCGGCGACGCTCGCGGGCAATGGCGTCGCGCTGCGACGTTCGGCCGGGCGGCTGCTGGGCGATCCCGACGCGGTGTTGGGCAAGTCCGGCGCGCCTTACAAGGTCTTCACCCCGTTCCTGAAGGCGGCGATGCCCGGCTGGCGCCTGCGCGAACGCCCGCCGCCGGAGCGCCTGGCCTGCGTGCCGTTGCCCGAAGCATTACGCCGCTTCGGGGCGACGATCGCGCCGCCGCGGCCGGCGTGGGACTACGGGTTCTGGGACGCGTGGTCGCCAGGCGAGGCGGCTGCGCGCGAACGCCTGCACGAATTCCTCGACCGGCTCGACGACTATCCCGAGGCCCGCGACCTGCCGGCGGTCGACGGTACGTCGCGGTTGTCGCCGCACCTGCATTTCGGCGAGATCGGCCCGGGACGCGTGCTCGCCGCGGCGCGCGAGCGCGGCGGAGCCGGCGCGGACAAGTTCGCCGCCGAACTTGGCTGGCGCGAATTCGCCTATTACGTGCTGCACCACTGGCCGCGCAGCATCCGCGAGAATTTCAATCCGCGCTTCGATGCGATGGGCTGGCGCGAGGACGCGGCGGGGCTGGAGGCATGGAAACGCGGCCGCACCGGCGTGCCGCTGGTGGATGCCGGGATGCGCCAGCTGTGGCACCAAGGCTGGATGCACAACCGCGTGCGCATGGTGGTCGCCTCGTGGCTGACCAAGCACATGGGGCTGCACTGGACGCACGGCGCGGACTGGTTCCTGCATGCGCTGGTCGATGCCGACCTCGCCAACAATGCGCTGGGATGGCAATGGGTCGCGGGCACCGGCGTGGATGCGGCGCCGTATTTCCGGGTGTTCAACCCGGTGACGCAGTCGCGCCGGTTCGACCCGGATGGCGATTACATCCGGCGCTGGGTACCGGAATTGCGCAGGCTCGACGCCAGGGCGATCCACGCGCCGTGGGAAAGCGGCACCTCGCCGAACGGCTATCCGCCGCGCCCAATGGTGGATCTCGCCAAGGGCCGGGCGGAGGCGTTGGCGCGGCTGGCCGACACCATGCGCTGAGCGTCGCGGCGATCGGCGATCAGGCGGTTGCGGGCTTGCCCGCGTCGGCGGCCAGCAAAGGCGCGAGCACCGGCTCGAGCTGGCCGCGACGCCAGCCCGCGAGCATCGGCGGCCATTGCTTCTGTTCGAGCAGCGCCTGCAGCCATCGGCGCGAGGCCAGCACGCCGTCGGGCAGCGCGAGTTCGCGGCTGCGTTCGGCGACCGCATCCTGCAGCCGGCGCAAGGTCTTGCGGTCGCCTTCGTCGTCGCGCGCGAGCGGCATCGTCGCTTCGTCCGCGAGCGGCGTGGACAGCGCGTCCCAGATCGCGTTCGACAGCCGCAACGGCGACTTCGGGCGCGATTCCAGCAACCTGCGCAGCGCATCGGCGTCGGCGGGCGGATTCTTCGCCAGCAGCACCGCGAGTTCCCCATCGAGGATCCAGTTGCGCGGGCGGTCGCCGGCGCGCGCCTGCGTTTCGCGCCAGCGCAGCAGCCGCAGCAGGCGCCGTTGCGCGTCGGCATCGAGGAATTGCGCCGCGCGCAGCGCGAGGTGCGGCCACGGGTCTTCGCCGCCAGCGTCGGCGGCATCGACCAGGCGCGCGCAGTCCTCGCGCAGCCAGTCGCCGCGTCCCAGCGTTTCGAGCCGGGCATCGAGCTGGTCGTGCAACGCGAACAGGTGGCGCACGTCGTCGGCCGCATAGTCGAGCTGTTGCGGGGACAGGGGGCGGCGCATCCAGTCCGAACGCGTCTCGCCCTTGTCGACCGCGATGCCGAGTAGGTCCGAGACCAAGCGCTGGTAGCCCATGCCGGCGCCGACGCCGCACAGCGCGGCGGCGATTTGCGTATCGAACAGCGGTTTTGGAACGCAACCGCAGGCGTGCTGCAGCGCGACCAGGTCCTCGCTCGCGCTGTGCATGATCTTCGACACCGAAGCGTCGCGCAGCAGCGACGCCAGCGCGGCGGGCATGCCGGGGACGAGCATGTCGACGAGCAGGATGTCCTCGCCGGTCGAAACCTGCACCAGCGCGAGCTGCGGCCAGTAGGTGCGTTCGCGGATGAATTCCGTATCCAGACCGACACGGTCGAGGCCGGCGCGATCGCTGCAGCAGGCGAGCCGTCGCGACAGTTCCGCGGGGTCGTCGATCCAGTGGGTTCCGGCCATGTGCTTCGCATCCATTCGGGCGCAGGGTAGCGAGGCCGTGGCGAACCGGCAAACGAGTTGCCGCCGCACGGCACCTGACCTACCGTGCGCGGAGGATCGCAGGAGGCCGCTTGCGCGCGAAACCCGCCATCGTCGCCATCTTTTTCGCACTCGCCGCATGCGGCCGGGTGCCCGAGCCATCGCAGGCCGTGGGTGCGGCAGCTGGGGCGAAGGCGCCGCGCGGCAGCGGCGAAGTCACCATCGCCGGCGACGACAGCATCGCGGCGATGCTGACCTGGGCACCACCTGCGGTCGAAATCGACGACGGCAACCTCGCCGCGCAGCGGCGCAAGGCCGCGCGCGCGCTGGCGAAGGGACGTCTTTTCGAGGACGCCGATGCGGCGATCCCGATCGACCTCGCGATCCTGCACCTGCATGCCGACGACGCGCAGGCGCGCGACAACCTGCGACGCTCGGTTTCGAAACTTCTGGCGAAAGGCGATGCCGCGCTGGCGAAGGCCGACGAGGATTTCGGCGCGCTGCGCGACGCGCACCAGGTTGCCGCGGTGGCGCGCGTGTCCGCGTCGGGCACGAAGGACGTCGAGGCCTACCTCGCGCGCGTGGACATCGCCGACCAGGCATGGGACTTCAACCGGCAGGCGGAAGCGGACCTCGCTGCGGGACGCTTCGGCGTGCAGGGCGGCGGTGCGCTCGGCGGGTTCCGCGAAGCGCTGCGCTTGCGCCCGAAGCAGGAACGCGCGACCCGGGGCATTGCCGCGGTCGAAAGCGGCGTAATCGGCCGCGCGGAGGAAGCCGCGGCCAAGGGCGACTTCACCGGCGCGTGGCGCTGGCTCGGGCTCGCGGCCAGCGTGCGCACGGACAGTCCGGCGATCGCCGCGGCGCGAATCCGGCTGGAGCAGGTGCAAACCGACACCATCGCACGCCTGCGCGACCAGGCGATGGCGGTGCTGCCGGCAGTCGACGGCGTGGCCAAGGCACGCGGCCTGCTGGCGGAAATCCTGCGCATCGCGCCGGCGGGCGATCCGGTGGCCGGCGACTTGCGCGTGGAGATCGAACGCGTTTCGCACTACGGCCGCTTCCACGACGCTGGGCAGTCATTCAGCGATGCGATGGAGGTCGGCGGGCGCGGGCCGGACATGGTGGTGGTACCGCATGGCGGCTTCCGCATGGGCGCGGCGGCGAACGAGGAGG
Source organism: Lysobacter lycopersici (assembly GCF_007556775.1). Taxonomy (GTDB): domain Bacteria; phylum Pseudomonadota; class Gammaproteobacteria; order Xanthomonadales; family Xanthomonadaceae; genus Pseudoluteimonas; species Pseudoluteimonas lycopersici. Next base: position 879,653 of record NZ_CP041742.1, on the reverse strand, counting down.
ACGCCAGCAACAGCGAAATGCCACGGCACTACGTGCGCTTCGAGCGCGGCTTCGCGATGGCGCGCACCGAAACCACGGTCGCGCAGTTCGGGCAATTCGTCGCGGCGACCAACTACCGCACCCGCGCCGACAAGCGCGGCGTATCGCTGGCCTACGATGCGCACAGCGGCAATTTCGCCTTCCGCAACAACGTCGACTGGCGTTCGGATTACGCCGGCAATCCGGCCGCGCCCGACCTGCCGGTGGTGCACGTCAGCGCCGGCGACGCCGAGGCCTACGCGAAATGGCTCAGCCAGCAGACCGGCGCGCATTACCGATTGCCCAGCGAATCCGAATTCGAATACGCGTCGCGTGCCGGTGGTGAGGCCCGCTACCCCTGGGGCGATGGCCCGCCGACGCGCAGTACCGCGAACGTCACCGGCGGGCTCGACGTTTCCCCGCAGGGACGGCGCTGGAGCAACGCCTTCGCCGGCGTCGCCGACGGCTACTGGGGGCCGGCGCCGATCGGCCGTTTCCGGGCCAATGCATTCGGCCTTCACGACATGGACGGCAATGTCAGCGAATGGGTGGGCGATTGCTGGCACGATGGCTATCGCCGCGCGCCCGCGAACGGCGAAGCCTGGCTCAACCCGGGCTGTCGCACGCGGGTGGTGCGGGGCGGATCGTGGTCGAGCGGGCCGGCGCAGTGCCGTTCCGCCTGGCGCACGCCCGCGCCGGTGGATACCACCAACGCGCACATCGGGTTTAGGCTGGTGCGCGACCTCTGACGACGATGGACCGGGGAGAGACGTAATGCGACAGGACCCATTCGACGGACAGGCCTACGGCGGGCAACAACCGCAACGGCGCGGCATCGGCATCAGCCCGCGCCTGCTGATCCTGGTGCTGTTCGCCGGTTACGCGGCGTACTACTGGTTTTCCAACCGCAGCACCGATCCCTACACCGGCGAGACGGTGACGATCGACAAGAACATCTCGCCCGAGGACGAGAAGGCGCTCGGCCTGCAGGCCTACCAGGAGATCCTGCAGCAGGAACAGCCGGTCGATCCGAATTCGCAGATTTCGAAGCAGGTGCGCGAAATCACCCAGCGCCTGATCGCGAAGATCCCGCAGGTGGAGGACGCGCTCGCCGCCGAACACGGGATGCAGGCGCCGCACATCGAGAAGTCGTTCGACTGGGACGTGAACGTGCTGCAATCCGACCAGGTCAACGCGTTCTGCCTGCCGGGCGGCAAGATCGCGGTCTACACCGGACTGGTGCCGGTGGCGCAGAACGCGGATGCGATGTCGATCGTGCTCGGCCACGAGATTTCGCACGCGTTGCTGCGGCACGGTGCGCAGCGCATGACCCAGCAGAAGCTGGAGCAGGTGGGGCAGATGGCCGGCGCGATGAGCGGCATGAGCCAGCAGAGCATGCAGGCGGTGATGGCGGTGTACGGCTACGGCCACTCGTTGCCGTACGCGCGCAAGCAGGAAACGCAGGCGGACGAGATGGGGCTGATGCTCGCGGCCGCGGCCTGTTTCAATCCGCAGGAGGCGATTCCGCTTTGGGAGCGCATGGATTCGCAGGGCGGCGGGCAGGCGCCGCCGGAATTCGCTTCCGACCATCCGAGCGCGGGCACGCGCATCCAGGACCTACAGCGGCTGATGCCGAAGGCGATGGAGTATCGGCAGAAGTTCTGCGGGGCTTCCGCTCAGTAAAATTTTCTTCTTTCTTTACTTGGGGATGGCGATGCGAGGCTCCAGCTTCTTCCTGGCGGTGTTTTTGTTCTTGATGTCACCAATTGCTTGCGCCGCAAAACTCGAAAACCTTGATTCCGCCGTTGCCCTCACGGACCAAGTGATGAGGCTTGTTTCTTCAGGAGACCTGAAAGGAGGTTTCGACCTCATGAAGCCTTATGCGGTTGTTCCTCCTGCGGAAATCGATGCGGCGTCAGGGCAAGCGGAACTGCAGAAGCCGCTTTTTTTGGCCCGTTTCGGAAAAAGCATCGGCTATGAGCTCATCCGAAAAGACGAGGTCGGTTCATCCGTGGCGCAAGTGATCTATCTGCAGAAGTTCGAGAAACACGCAATGGTCTGGCGTTTCATTCTTTATCGAGGGAACGACGGATGGACGGTGAATTCCTTCAAGTTTGTCGACGACATCACGACTGCATTCTGATGGGAACAACGAAAAAACGGGCCACTAGGCCCGTTTTTTCGTTGCAAGAGGCGGCGTCGATCAGAACGACATGAACAACCCGCCGTTCACCGGGATGTTCGCACCGGTGATGAATCCCGCATCGTCGGCGGCGAGGAAGGACACCGTGCGCGCGATTTCATCGGGTTCGCCAAGTCGGCCCACGGGCACGTTCGCCACGATGCCGGCGCGGATGTCTTCCGGCAACGCCATCACCATCGCGGTGGCGCAGTAGCCCGGCGACACCGAGTTGACGGTCACGCCCTTGCGCGCCACCTCGCGCGCCAGCGACATGGTGAAACCGTGCATGCCGGCCTTGGCCGCGGCGTAGTTGGTCTGCCCGAACTGGCCGGTCTGGCCGTTCACCGAACTGATGTTGACGATGCGCCCGAAGCCGCGCGTGGCCATGCCTTCGACCGCGGGCCGGCACAGGTTGAACACGCCGCCGAGGTTGACGCCCAGCACCGCGTCCCATTGCGCCTTGTCCATCTTGCGCAGGGTGCCGTCGCGGGTGATGCCGGCGGCGTTGACGAGGATGTCGAGCGATTCGTGTTCGGCTTCGATGCTGCGAACCAGTTCGCCGCAGGCATCGAAATCGCGCACGTCCAGCGGCGCGAAGCTGATGTCGAGATCGTTCGTCGCATCGCGGAACGCGGCGATGCGTTCCTCGTTGCCCGCGAGGTCGGCCGCGACCACGCGGCAGCCGTCCTGCGCCAGCCTGCGGCAGATCGCCGTACCCAACCCGCCCACGCCGCCCGAAACGACGGCCACGCGCTTGCCCATCGGATGCTTTCCCCTTTCGAATCTTCGCGGGCGATCAGCGGCGCCTGGCGCCGGCCCGGTCCTTGGGCGGCGACGGCGGTTCGCCGCCGGCCGCGTTCTTCTGCAGGTCGTTCCAGAACTGCAGGTTGCGTTCGGTGAGCTGGTTCATCAGCGCCCACGGCGATTGCCCGAGCACGCCGCCGAGCTGGTTGCGCAGCTGTCCCTGCTGTTCGAGGAACATCTGCATCGAACGCTCGAGGTAATTGCCCATGAAGCCCTGCAGCGAATCGCCGTAGAAACGGATGATCTGGCTGAGCAACTGGGTCGAGAGCACCGGCTGCCCGTCCTGTTCGTGCTCGGCGATGATCTGCAGCAGGATCGAGCGGGTGAGATCCTCGCCGGTCTTGGCGTCGCGCACCTCGAAGTCCTCGCCGTCCACGATCAACTGGCGGACATCCTCGACCGTGATATAGCTCGAGATCTCGGTGTCGTAGAGGCGGCGGTTCGGGTATTTCTTGATGACGCGGACTGCCATGCGGCCGTTTCCCCCGGGCGTTTGCCCGAGCATGGCGCAGTGCAGCACGGCTTGCAACTGCCGGGATTTCCGTGCGGTGGGGTGTGGTGGGAACGTGTTTGCTTTTCCTTCTCCCCGTTGCCGCGGGGAGAAGGAACGGAAAACGTTCACCACCCCATGTGGTGCCCGCCGTTGATATCGAGATTGGAGCCGGTGATCCAGCCCGCCTGTTCATCCGCGAGGAAGCCGACGCCGTAGGCGATTTCCTCCGGCGTGCCGAGGCGGCCGGTGGGGATGTCGGCGACGATCTTGGCGCGCACTTCCTCCGGAACCGCCATCACCATGTCGGTGGCGATGTAGCCGGGCGAAATCGTGTTCACGGTGACGCCGTTGCGCGCGTTCTCGCGCGCCAGCGAAATGGTGAAACCGTGCATGCCGGCCTTGGCCGCGGCGTAGTTGGCCTGGCCGTACTGGCCCTTGAGGCCGTTGATCGAGCTGATCTGGATGACGCGGCCCCACTTGCGTTCGCGCATGCCCTCGATGACCGGGCGCGTCACGTTGAAGCAAGAGTTGAGGTTGGTGTTGATCACGTCGCCCCACTGCTCGGCCTTCATCCGGTGGAAGGTGCCGTCGCGGGTAATGCCGGCATTGTTGACGAGGATGTCGATCGGGCCGAGTTGCGATTCCACTTCGCGCACCATCGCCTCGGCTTCCTGCGGCGAGGTCACGTCGCCCTTGACGATGGCGACGTCGTAGCCATCGGCCTTCATCTGCTGCTGCCAGGCGCGCGCCTTGTCCTCGTTGCGGTAGTTGGTCGCGACCTTGTGGCCCATGTCGGCCAGGCGCTTGACGATGGCGGTACCGATGCCGCCGGTTCCACCGGTGACGAATGCGACTCTCGAAGCCATGACGGGTTCCTGTCCTTGTCCGTGTTGTGTTGCGATCGATTCTAGACCTCGCTCCGCATCACGCATGTTGCAACGCGGCGGACATCGCGACCGGTCCGCGCGGGATGCGCGCCGGGTCGAACGCGGCGATCGCGGCCGCGAGCAGGGCATCGCGTCCGGCGATGCCTCCAAGCGCCGCCGTGTCCTGCCCAAGCACGGTCCAGGCCGCGCGCAAGGCGGGCAGTGGATCGGCCGGGTCGACGGGCAGCGCGGCCAGCGATTTCGACAGTTTGCGGCCGTCGTCGTCGACCACCAGCGGCAGGTGTAGGTAACGCGGCGTCGGCAGGGCTAGCGTGCGCTGCAGCAGGATCTGGCGCGGGGTGGAATCGAGCAGGTCGGCGCCGCGGACGACATCGGTGATGCCCTGCGCGTCATCGTCCACGACCACCGCGAGCTGGTAGGCCCAGAGCCCGTCGGCGCGACGCAGCACGAAATCGCCGACTTCGCGATCCACGCGCTGCACGATGCGCCCGTGCACCGCGTCCTCGAACGCGATGTCGCAACCGTCGGGGACGCGCAGGCGGATGGCCGGGTCCGGGCGGTGCGCACCGGGAATGCATTGCCGGTGGATGCCGCCTTCGCTCGCGAGTTCGCTGCGGCTGCAGTGGCATTCGAACGCGAGTCCGTCCGCCAGCAGGCGATCGAGCGCGGCGCGGTAGGCTTCGCCGCGTTGCGATTGCCGCCAGATCGCGCCATCGGCTTCGAACCCGAATCTTGCCAACGCCCGCAATTGCGCCTCGGCGGCGCCGGCGACCTCGCGCGGCGGGTCCAGGTCCTCGACCCGCACCAGCCATTCCCCGTCGGCGCGGCGCGCCGCCAGCCAGCTGCCGAAGGCGGCGACCAGCGAGCCGAAATGCAGGGCGCCGGTGGGCGAGGGCGCGAAACGACCGCGGTAGGGGGCAGGCATGTCCATGGTTGGCTTGAATTTAACCCGCGCCTGCCACACTAAGCCCGTGTCCGCGCCGGTCGCGCGGGAATCGAGAACCAACCATGTTGAAGCGCGTCGGCCTGTTCCTCGCCACCAACCTCGCGGTGCTGATGCTGGTCAGCATCGTCATGTCCGTGTTCAAGGTAAACCCGCAGCAGTTCACCGGCCTGCTGGTGATGGCCGCGCTGTTCGGCTTCGGCGGCTCGCTGGTTTCGCTGCTGATGTCGAAATGGGTGGCCAAGCACTTCACCGGCGCGCAGGTCATCACCCAACCGCGCAACGAAGCCGAGCAGTGGCTGGTCTCGACCGTGCAACGGCAGGCGCAGAAAGCCGGCATCGGCATGCCCGATGTCGCGGTCTACGACGCGCCGGAAATCAACGCCTTCGCCACCGGCGCGAACCGCAACCATGCGTTGGTCGCGGTCTCGACCGGTTTGCTACGGGCGATGAACCGCGACGAGGCCGAAGCGGTGCTCGGCCACGAGGTCAGCCACGTCGCCAACGGCGACATGGTGACGATGGCGTTGCTGCAGGGCGTGCTCAACACCTTCGTCATCGTGCTCGCGCGCGTCGTCGGCCGCATTGTCGATGGCTACATTTCCGGCAATCGCGACGGTGGCGGCTTCGGCTATTTCATCGTGGTCAATGTGCTGCAGCTGGTGTTCGGCATCTTCGCCAGTGTGATCGCGATGTGGTTCTCGCGCCACCGCGAGTTCCGCGCCGACGCCGGTGGCGCGACGTTGGCCGGCCGCGACAAGATGATCGCCGCGCTGGAACGCCTCGCCCAGAACCACGGCGAAAGCACCCTGCCCAAGCAGATGGCCGCGTTCGGCATCAGCGGCGGCAGCCTCGGCCTCGGCAGGTTGCTGATGAGCCATCCGCCGCTGGAGGAACGCATCGCCGCGCTGCGCAACGCACCGCTCGGCGGCAATTCGATCCGGGAAGGCGTGATCCGCTGACGAATCGTACGATTCGCTGCAACAAAAAGCCCGCCATCCGGCGGGCTTTTCGATTTCACCGCTCACCGCTCACGGCTTACCGCTATTCGAATTCGTAGTTCATCTCCGCGCTCGGCAGGGCAAGGAAATCGCCTTCGACGTAGTCCACGCCGCAGGAGAACAGCGTCGACATGCTGGCCGCGTCCTGCACGAACTCGGCGATGCTGCGCATCCCGTGCTCGCGCGCGTGGGCCGCAATGGCCTGGATGCGCTTCTGGTTGTCGGCGTTCTTCGGCAGGTCCTCCATGAAGCTGCGGTCGAGCTTGAGGAAGGCCGGAGTCACGTGCGTGAGCAGCTGCATCGAATCGATGCCCGCGCCGAACTGCTCCAGCCCGGTGCGGACGCCGAGCTTGCGCAGGCTTTCGATCAGCGACTGCACGTCGCGCATGTGGGTGAAGACCTTGGACTCGGACAGTTGCAGCACCAACCGGTCGCCGGGCACGCCGCGCGCGAGCAGGGTTTCCGCGATGTGCTTGGCGAAGCGTTCGTCGCCCAACGAATCCTGGCTGATGCGCATGAGCAGGGTGACCGGCTTGCCCGACTTCAGGCGTTCGCCGAGCACCGCGATCGCGTGGCCGGCCACCCAGCGGTCGATCTCGGCGAGCAGCCCGTGTTCTTCGGCGATCTGCATGAACGTGGTGGGGCCGACCATTTCCCCTTCGCCCGCGTCCAGGCGCAGGTAGGCCTCGTACAGCGGTTCCGGTTCGCCCAGCAGCGAAATCACCGGGCGGTAGTGCAGGACGAACTGGTCCTTGTCCAGCGCGTCGCGCAAACGCGCGACCCAGGCCTGGATGCGTTCCTCCTCGGCTCGGTCGGTGGCGCTGGGGTCGAAGATCTCGAAGCGGTTGCCGCCCACGCCGAGCGCGGACTGCACGCCCTGGTTGGCCCTGGCCAGCACCTGCGAGACGTTGGCGATCTTTTCGCCGATCTGCACGCCGCCGATGCTGGCGGTGATCGCGCTGGAATGGTCGCCGACCTCGAAGATGCCGTCGGCGAACGCGGCGCGGATGCGCTCGGCCAACGCCGGCGTGCCGACGTGGTCGCCGCCGTGCAGCAGCACCGCGAGGCTGTGTTCGCCGAAGCGCGCCGCCACGGCATCGCCCTGCAGCGCACCCTTCAGGCGCCCGGCCATGGCCGCGAGGATGGCGTCGGACGCGTCCAGGCCCATGTCGTGCAGCAGGCGCTGGTAGTGGTCGGGTTCGACCAGCAGCAGGCCGTGCCGCGCCTGGTTCTTGCCCGCGTCGGAAATCGCGTCCTCCAGCGTGCGCAGGAAGGTCTGGCGGTTGAGCAGGCCGGTGACCGGATCGCGTTCCTGCAGGTCCTTGAGTTTCTGCGCCAGTTCCGGGTCGTTCGCAAGTTCCTGGCGGCGGAACACCACCTGCACGCAGGCCTCGCCCTCGTAGCTGGCCTGGGTGAACTCCATCACCGCCGGGAATTCCTCGCCGTCCATGCCGCGCGCCTCGAGCTCGTAGCTCGGCGGCGGCGCCTCGCCCTTGCTCAACTGCTTGAGCAGCTGCTTGAAGTCGGCAACGTGCCGCGGCGCGACCAGGTCCAGCAGCGACATGCCCTCGACGTCGTCGAAGGAATCGAAGCCGAACATCTCCAGATAGGCCGAGTTCGCACGGATGTGCATGCCCTCGTGCACGTAGGCGATGGGCTCGCGCGAGGATTCGATCAGCGCGTCGCAGCGGCGCTCGGTCTCGCGCACCTGGGCCTCGAGCCGGCGCAGGGCGCGGCGGGCGTCGAGGTCGGCCCATTCGTTGCGCACCGCCTGCAGCAGTTGCTGCGGCTTGTCGCGCAGGGCGATCGCGCGCGCGCCGGCACCGAGCGCGGCCGCGACGCCAGCGGCATCGATGTCGTCGAACAGGACCAGCACCGGGATGTCCTTGCCGCTGCCGACGACCAGTTGCATCGCCTCGTCGAACGGAATCGCCTGGGCGCTGCGCGAGGCCAGGACCAGGTCGATGGCTTGCCCGGACAGCAGCGTGGAAAGCTCCTCGGCCGAGGCTGGGCGCTGCGGACGGATGGCGATGCCGGCGTTGCGCAGTCCGCTGACGATGGCCTCGGCGTCCTCGACGCTGTCGTCGACCACGACGAGGCGCAGCGCGGCGTCGGTTCCCTTCGACATGCGGATCTCCGGTGGGGGAAACGCCTAATTACACGAAGGCGGCGGCGGCGTCCACGCCGGGGCGAGCGCACGCTTGCCCGGATCGCCGGCGATTTCGCGGACCAGCCGCGGCAGCAGGTAGCCCGGCACGCGCGCAGCAAGCGCGGCATGCAGGGCCAGCGCCTCGGCGTCGCCGACCTCGAAATGCGCGGCGCCGGCCACGCGGTCGAGCTGGTGCAGGTAGTAGGGCAGCACGCCGGCGGCGAAGCCGCGTTCGCACAGGTTCGCGAGGGCTTCGACCGAATCGTTCACTCCGCGCAGCAACACCGACTGGTTGAGCAGCGTCGCGCCCGCATCGCGCAGCGCGGCCATGGCCGCATCCACGTTCGCATCGAATTCGTTGGCGTGGTTGGCATGGACCACGACCACCACCGGCCAGGGCAGCGAACGCAACCATGCGAGGAAACCGCCATTGACGCGTTCGGGCAAGACGATCGGCAGGCGGGTGTGGATGCGCAGACGGCGGACGTGCGGAATGCCGCACAGCGCGTCGGTGAGCTCGGTCAGCTTGTGGTCGGCGAGCGAAAGCGGATCGCCGCCGGACAGGATCACTTCCTCGATCGTATGGTCCGCCGCGATCGCCGCCACCGCCTCGCGCCATCCGGCCGCCGCCGCGGTGTCCTCGGCGTAGGGGTAGTGGCGACGGAAGCAGTAGCGGCAATGCACCGCGCAACTGCCGGTCGCGACCAGCAGCGCGCGCCCGCGGTACTTGTGGATTAGCCCGCCGCCGCGTCGCGCGGCCTCGTCGCCGACCGCGTCGGCCGAGAAGCCCGGTACGATCCGGTCCTCGTCGTCGAGCGGCAGGACCTGGCGCAGCAGCGGGTCGCCCGGATCGCCATGGCGCATGCGCGCGACGAAACCGCGCGGCACCCGCAGCGGGAATGCGGATGCGGCTTCCGGCGCGATGCGCCCGGCCAGCGATTCCAGCCCGAGCATCGCCAGCAGTTCGCGCGGATCGCGCACGGCCTCGCGCCAGGCCCGTCGCCAGTCGGGCGACGCAGCCGCAGGATGCGGTCGGATGGGGGCAGCGGGTATCATTGCGGCTTCGAATCAGCGCGTTCCGGCATCGCCGGAACTTCCGAATCAATATTTTAGCCGTCCGTGCGATGGCGAGACAGGAGCACCCATGGCCAGCCTGGGCATGAACGACGTCAAGACCGGCCAGAAGATCCTGGTCAACAACGACCCCTGCATCATCACCGAGACCGAATACGTCAAGCCGGGCAAGGGCCAGGCCTTCACCCGGGTGAAGTACCGCAGCATCAAGTCCGGCCGCGTGGTGGAAATGACGATGAAGGCCACCGACAGCGTCGAGCAGGCGGACGTGGTCGACACCGACATGCAGTTCCTCTACGCCGACGGCGAGTACTGGCACTTCATGAACCAGGAGTCCTTCGAGCAGGTGCAGGCCGACAAGGCCGGCATGGGCGGCGCCGAGAAGTGGCTGAAGGGCGAGGAAGCCTGCGTGGTGACGCTGTGGAACGGCAACCCGATCGCGGTGCAGCCGCCGAACTTCGTCGAGCTGAAGATCGTCCAGACCGATCCCGGCGTGAAGGGCGACACCGCCGGCACCGGCGGCAAGCCGGCCACGCTGGAAACCGGCGCGGTGGTGCGCGTGCCGTTGTTCGTCGGCCAGGACGAAATGATCAAGGTCGACACCCGCAGCGGTGAATACGTGTCGCGGGTGAAATAAGCCGATGACCGAGTCCGCCCCGCAGGCCTGCGATCTGATCATCGAAGCCGGCTGGGTGGTGCCGGTGGTTCCGCACGGCGTGGTCCTCGAGGATCACGCCGTCGTCGTTTCCGGCGGGCGCATCCTCGCGGTGCTGCCCATCGCCGAGGCGCGCGCACGCTACGACGCGAAGGAAACGGTGTCGCGCCCCGACGGCGCGCTGATCCCGGGCCTGGTCAACACCCACTGCCACAACCCGATGACGCTGCTGCGCGGCGTCGCCGACGACCTGCCGCTGAAGGTCTGGCTGCAGCAGCACATCTGGCCGATCGAGGCCGCGGTGATCGGCCCGGACTTCGTCGCCGACGGCGTGACCCTCGCCATTGCCGAGATGCTGCGCGGCGGCACCACCTGCGCCAACGAAAACTACTTCTTCCCCGACGTGCAGGGGGCCACGTACAAGCGCTTCGGTTTCCGCGCGCGGGTCGGCCTGCCGGTGATCGATTTCCCCACCGCGTGGGCCAAGTCCGACGACGAATACTTCGAACGCGCCGGCGAAGTGCATGACCAGTGGCGCGACGATGCGCTGGTCGCCACCGCGTTCGCGCCGCATGCGCCGTACACGGTCAACGACGCCAATTTCGAACGCGTGCGCATGTTGTCGGACCAGCTCGACATCCCGGTGCACCTGCACCTGCACGAAACCGCGCAGGAAGTCGAACAGTCCGTCGAAAAGCACGGCCAGCGCCCGATCGCGCGCATCGACCGGCTCGGCCTGTTCAACGATCGCCTGATCGCGGTGCACATGACCCAGCTGACCGAAGCCGAGATCCTCCTCTGCGCCGAACGCGGCGTGAGCGTGGTGCATTGCCCGGAATCCAACCTCAAGCTCGCGTCCGGCTTCTGCCCGGCCTGTGCGCTGGAACGCGCGGGCGTGACCCTCGCCATCGGCACCGACGGTTGCGCTTCGAACAACGACCTCGACATGTTCGGCGAAACCCGCACCGCGGCGATCCTCGCCAAGGCGGTGGCGCAGGACGCCGCCGGCTTCGACGCGTTCTCCGCGTTGCGCGCGGCGACGCTGGGCGGGGCGAAGGCGCTGGGCTGGGACGACCGCATCGGCAGCATCGAGCCGGGCAAGCAGGCCGACCTCGCCTGCATCGACCTGTCGCCGCTGGAAACGCAACCGCTGCACCATGTCGTGTCGCAGATCATCTACGCCACCGGCCGCCACCAGGTCGGCGATGTGTGGATCGCCGGCGCGCGCAAGCTGCGCGAACGCGAATTGGTCGACATGGACGCCGCGGCCATCGTCGCGAACGCGCGGCAGTGGCGCGAGCGGATTGCGGCGGTGCGGACATCGTGAGCACGGCATCCGGCAATTTCCGCCAGGGCGAGCTCGACAAGTTCGACGAGCTCGCGCAACGCTGGTGGGATCCCGATGGCCCGCAGAAAGCCCTGCATGCGCTCAATCCCGCGAGGCTCGGTTACATCGCCGCACGCACCACGCTGCGCGATGCCGCGGTGCTCGATGTCGGTTGCGGCGCGGGCCTGCTGAGCGAGTCACTGGCGCTGGCCGGGGCCAACGTCACCGCCATCGACCTTGCGCCGAATTTGCTGAAAGTCGCGCGCCTGCACGGGCTGGAGTCGGGCGTCAAGGTCGATTACCGCGAATCCCCGATCGAAGCGCTTGCGAACGAGATGCCTGCATCGTTCGATGCCATCGCCTGCATGGAAATGCTGGAACACGTGCCGGAGCCGGCGTCGGTGATCGAAGCTTGCGCCGAATTGCTCAAGCCCGGCGGACGCCTGTTCGTGTCCACGCTCAACCGCACGCCGGCCGCGTTCGCCGTGGCCATCGTCGGTGCCGAATACGTCGCAAGGCTGTTGCCGAAAGGCACGCACCAGTACCGCGATTTCATCAAACCCTCCGAACTCGCCGCGTGGCTGCGCGAAGCGGGACTGGAACTCGAGGACGTGAGTGGCCTCGCCTACGAGCCGTGGCGCAACAGCGCGAGGATCGTGTCGCGCACGGACGTGAATTACCTGGCCTGCGCGCGCAAGCCATGAACGGCAGGGATCAGGGGGCAGGGGTCGGGGAACAGGAAAGGCGAGAGCCGGATCCATCCGGTTCCCGGCATTTCCCCAAACTCGCGCTGTTCGATCTCGACGGCACGTTGCTCGACAGCGCGCCGGACATGGTTGCGACGATCAACCGCATGCGCGAACGCCGCGGGCAGGGACCGATGCCGTTGGCAGAGCTGCGCCCACATGTGTCGCGTGGTTCGCGCGCGATGAGCGCCGCGGCTTTCCCGGAACTTGGCGGCGACGTGCCGCAGGACATGATCCGCGAGTTCCTCGACACCTACGAACAGGAACTCGGCAGGCACAGCGTCCTGTTCGATGGCGTCGCGCAACTGCTGGATGCGATCGAGGTCGATGGCGCGCGCTGGGGCATCGTCACCAACAAGCCGGAATACCTCGCCAGGCTGGTGTTGCCGCAGCTCGGCTGGGAATCGCGCTGCGCAATCCTGATCGGCGGCGATACCTTGCCCGAACGCAAGCCGCACCCGTTGCCGCTGCTGCATGCGGCGCGAACGCTGGGCGCGGACATCGCCGATTGCGTCTACGTCGGCGACGACCAGCGCGACATCGAGGCCGCGCGCGCAGCCGGGATGAAATCGGTGGTCGCGCTTTGGGGTTATCGCCTTCCGGACGAACAACCGGCAGGGTGGGGCGGCGACATGCTGGTGGAAGTGGCGGCGGACCTGCTCGATCCGTTACGGTGGCCGTGATGGACAACGATGCCGCCCCTGCGGAGTTCATCGCCAAATGGCGAGAACACTGGCCGGAATGGTCGGTGGCGGAGACGTTCGTGCCCGAGGAACAGCGCGAGGTGGCATCGGCCTGGTTCGCGCTGCGGCATGAGCTGACCGAAGCCGCCTGGGCCGGCGAAGATCCGCGCCCGGGCGAGGCCAAGCTGGCGTGGTGGCGGGAAGAACTCCAGGGCTGGGCCCAGGGCCGGAGGCGACACCCGCTCGGGGCGGTGCTGCAGAAGCAACCGGTACCGTGGATCCTGCTGGCCGATTCGATCCCCTCCCTGTTCGCGAGCCGGGGCATCGCACCGGATCCGGATCAGGCCGCGATCCGGCTGGAGCCTTTCGCCGAGGGAGTGGCCGGCATCGGCATCACCCTGTTCGCGGATGCCGCACAGCCACCGCCATCGCCGCCGCCGCCGCGCAGCGTGGTGTACGGCCTGCTCGCGGAACGCCTGTTGCGGCAGGGCGAAGTCGCGGTGCCGGACTCGATCCGCGGCGAAGCCGGCGGGAATGCAGTACAGGCCTGGGCCGCACGCCTGCTGCAGCGCTGGGCGCCGCCGCACCACGGCTCGATCCCGGGTCGGCTGCAGGCCCTGTTGGTGCGCGAACGCCTGCAGGCCACCGCCGATGGCCGTTCGCCGTCGTCCTGGTCGCGGCTGACCCTGCCGTGGCGTTGCCGCGTCATCGCGCGTAGCTGAACGCAGCGTTCCGGGGGCGTTCCCGCCCGCGCCGGTAGAATGGCGCGCATGGCTAACCGCAATCCCGCCCAATTGCCCGATGTCGCCGGTGACACCGTCGCGCTTGCGCGCCCGCTGGACTGGGTCGGCATGGACCACATCGCGCTGCCGGTGCGCATCCCCGACGGGCAGGGTGGCCAGTTGCAGGTCGCGGCCGACATCGATGTCGCGGTGAATCTCAAGAACGCCGACGCGCGCGGCATCCACATGTCGCGGCTGTACCTGCAATTGCAGGACGGCCTCGCGCGCGAAGCCATCACCCCGGCCGGCTTGCGCCACCTGCTGCAGGACGGCATCGCCTCGCAACAGGGCCTGGCCACGCAGGCGCGGCTGCACATCCGCTACGACGCGCTGTTGCAGCGACCTGCGCTGGAAAGCGGCTTCGCCGGATGGAAGCGTTATCCGGTCGAAATCGAAGCGACGCTCGCCGATGGCCATCTGCAGTTGGCGTTGTCGTTCGCGGTCGAATATTCCAGCACCTGTCCCGCGTCGGCCGCACTGTCGCGGCAGGCGAATGCGGAGCGCTTCGCCGAGGATTTCGCAGCGGCGCGACCGCTGTCAGTGGGCGTTGTGCGCGATTGGCTCGCTTCCGATCGCGGCATGGCCGCGACGCCGCATGCGCAGCGTAGCCGCGCGCAGGTGCATGTCGAACTGAAACCGCAGTTCGAGGAATTGCCGCTGCTCGCGCTGGTCGATGCGCTGGAGGCGGCGCTGGCGACGCCTGTGCAGACCGCGGTGAAGCGCGAGGATGAACAGGCTTTCGCGCGGTTGAATGCCGAGAACCTGATGTTCTGCGAGGACGCCGCGCGCCGCGTGGCTTCGGTGCTCGCCAACGATCCTCGCGTCGAACGCTACGACGCGACCGTGTCGCATTTCGAAAGCCTGCACCCGCACGACGCGATGGCGCGGGTTTCAGGTGTCAATGCCTGAATTGTAGGGCGGAACCGCCGCAGGCGATTCCGCCGGATGCGTTCCGGCCAGGTTTCCGGCGGAAACCGCTTCGCGGGTTCCGCCCTACGGCATTTCGCTAGCACTTGTAGCCCGGATAAGGCCGCAGGCCGCATCCGGGATTTCGCCATAGAATAGGAACCCCGGGTGCGCTCCGCTTACCCGGGCTACGTCTGCTTCGAAAGCCTGCATCCGCATGACGTGGTGGCGTGGGTAAGTGGCGTCAACGCCTGATTTTGTAGGAGCGGCTTACAGCCGCGACCGTATTGATTACGTCGCGTAATTGCTGAGATTTCATCCCAGCCTACGGCCGTGGACATGTGACCGGATGCAATTTCACTTCGTAAGTCTCCGGCTTGGTTCCTGGCGGCATGGGGCCATCTGAGTAATTTACCGCCGTGCCTTCGTAACCACCCATGGATTCGGACAGGGAAATCCGAATGCCGTCTAACCCGCTTCCGATCGCGATGATGAGTCGGCCGTGATCGAGCATCCAGAAACTGTCACCGAACTCCCCTTTGAAATAGGTTTTGTCCGGACCTTCGACCCAATCGAGCGCCTTGGCTGACTTTCGCTGCTTGAGACCTTCTGCTGGATCATCCAGCAAGATCAATATGCGTGGAAATCGCAGCCATTTTGTTTTTGGCGCGTTGTTGGTGATGGTCGAATAGCATGATTTCACGGCGAACGCAGAGAAAGGGATTCCTGCAAGTAACACAATGAAGGCGATTGCAGCTCGCAGCGGAACCAGTCTCGCCGAATTGCTGCACATCACTTCCCGCGCTCCAGCACCAACAATGGATCGATCCGCACGTCGAACCAGCTCATGCCCCAGTGCAGGTGCGGGCCGGTGGCGCGGCCGGTCATGCCGACGGCGCCGATGACGTCGCCCTGTTTCACCACGTCGCCGACCTTCACGTCGATTCGCGAGAGGTGCAGGAAATTGCTGCTGATGCCGTGGCCGTGGTCGAGCAGCACGGTGCCGCCGGTGAGGTAGAGATCCGGCGAGGCGAAGGTGACCACGCCGTCGGCCGGCGCTTTCACCGGCGTGCCCTGCGGCACCGCGATGTCCATGCCCGAATGCCCGGAACCGGGCTGGCCGTTGTACACGCGCGCGTTGCCGAAGCGGCCGCTGATGCGGCCATGCACCGGCCATTCGAAGTGCTGGGCGAAGCCGGTTTCATCGCCATCGCGGGTACGCGCGGCGGAGACCTGCGCCTGTTCGCGTTCGATGCGCGCGGCGATCTCCGGCGGCGGGTTCACCGTCTTCGGCGGCACGCCCTTGATGTTCTCGATCGGCCAGTCGCGCGCGGTGACGGCGATGCTGTGCTCGATCCAGCCGGTCGCGGGCTGCTTGATCTTCACGATCAACGGGCCTTTTTCGTCACGACCGACGCCGAACACGAAATCGCCGTCCGGCGCGACGCTCAGTGTGCGCCCGGCGTATTGCACGATCGCCGCGGGATGCGTGTTGCCGACGACCATCGCGCCTTGCGACACGGATGTCGGCAGGCGCGTGGCGCGGGTCGGGATCGCGCCGCCGCCACCAACCATCGGCGTTGCGGGCGGTGTTGGTGTCTGTGCGAGGGCGGTGCAGGCAACGAGAAGCAATAGGCTCGTCATACACGGCAACAAGCGCCGTGAAACGCGGCCGGCGAAAGCCTGAATCCAGCGTTTGGCTTTTCCCCTCTCCCCTTGAGGGAGAGGGTGGCGCGTAGCGCCGGGAGAGGGGAAAACACACGCCCCCTCTCCTGTCCCTTCGGGACATCCTCTCCCACGAGGGGAGAGGGAAATGCGAGAACGAAAACCCCTCATCGCGCGAACGCCAACCGCGAACCGACCGGCTCGCCGACCAGTTTCGAACCATCCCATGCGAGTTGACCGTTGACCCAGGTCGAGGCGATGCGCGAATGGAACGTGGTGCCTTCGAACGGCGACCAGGCGCATTTCGACAGCACGTCCTCGCGGCGCACGGTGAACGGTGTGTCGTCGATGAGCACGAGGTCGGCGAAATTCCCTTCGCGCAGGAAGCCGCGTTCGGCCACGTCGAACAGCTGGGCCGGCGCGTGCGCAAATTTCTGCACCACCTGCGTGGTGCTGAGCTTGCCTTCGTGCACCAGTTCCAGCGCCGCGACCAGCGCGTACTGCACCAGCGGCAGGCCGCTCGGTGCCTGTGCGTAGGGTTTGGCCTTCTCCTCCAGCGTGTGCGGCGCGTGGTCGGTGGCGAGCACGTCGAGCACGTCGTCGGCGAGCGCGGCGATGATCGCTTCGCGGTCGCTTGCATCCTTGATCGCCGGGTTGCACTTGATCAGGTTGCCGAGGCGCGCGTAGTCGCCGCGGTCGAAACGCGTGAAGTGCACGCAGGTTTCGGCGGTGATGCGCTTGCGCGATCCATCCGCGCGGATCAGCGGCCCGCGTTCGAACAGCGCCAGTTCGTCGGCGGTGGAAATGTGCAGCACGTGCAGGCGCGAATCGTGGCGGCGCGCGAGCGAGATCGCCAGACGCGTGGACTTGATGCAGGCCTCGCGCGAACGGATGTCCGGATGGCATTCGACCGGGATGTCGTCGCCGTACTTCGCCTGGAACGCGGCGACATTGGCGTCGATCATCGGCGTGTCTTCGCAATGGGTGATGATGGTCACCGGCGATTCGCGGAAGATGCCGTCCAGTACCTGCGGGTCGTCCACCAGCATGTTGCCGGTGGATGCGCCCATGAACACCTTCACGCCCGGCGTGGCGCGCGGGTCGATCGCGCGGATCGCGTCGAGGTTGTCGTTCGACGCGCCCATGTAGAAGCCGAAGTTGGCGCGCGAACGCCCGGCCGCGCGGCGGTACTTGTCCTCCAGCGCGCCGGCATCCAGCGTCGGCGGCCGGGTGTTGGGCATGTCCATGAAGCTGGTCAGGCCGCCTGCGACCGCGGCCGCGGATTCGGTCGCGATGTCGGCCTTGTATTCCAAGCCCGGTTCGCGGAAATGGACCTGGTCGTCGATCATCCCGGGCAGCAGGCGCCGGCCGTTCGCGTCGATCACCGTTTCGCCGCCGCGCGCCGAAAGCCCGCTGCCGATCCCGGCGATGCGGTCGCCGGAAATGCGCAGGTCGCCGTCGAATTCGCGGCCCTCGTTCACCAGCCGCGCATTGACGATCAGGGTGTCCGGCATCGATGTTCTCCAGTGGCGGGCGGCACCGGGTCGTGGCCGCCGGGATTGAGGGGATGGCAGCGGCCGATGCGGCGCAGCGCGAGCCAGCCGCCATGCCAGGCGCCGAAGCGTTCGACCGCCGTCATCGCATATTCCGAGCAAGTTGGGGTGAATCGGCAACGCGGCCCCAGCAGCGGGCTGATCCAGCGTTTGTAGCCGCGCAGCAATCGGATGAGGAGGCGTTCGATCACGGGGTTTGTACGCGGTTTCGCGCAGGCTTGCGCGGTTGCCGCTGTAGTCCCGGCAGGGTATAACAGCGCGCTTTCCCGGCTCAAGGGAACCAGAGGAATACGTGCAAGTGGCAGTGAAGAAACCCGCGAAGAAGGCCGCCAAGCCCGCCAAGAAGACCGCCAAGCCCGCGAAAGCGGTGGCGAAGAAGCCCGTGCCGAAGAAACCGGCGACGAAGAAAGCCGCGCCGGCGAAGTCCGTGGCCGTGAAAAAGCCCGTGGCCAAGGCCGTGAAGAAGGTCGTTGCGAAAAAGCCCGTGGCCAAGCCGGCCGCGAAGCCCGCGCCGGCGAAGAAGTCGGTGGCCAAGGCCGCGCCCAAGCCGGAAAAGAAGGCCGTCGTCGCCAAGGCGCCGGCCAAGCCCGCGAAGCCGGCCCCCGCGCCCAAGCCGGTCGCGGCCAAGCCTGCTCCCGCTCCGAAGCCTGCGCCCAAGCCCACCAAGCCGGCGGTCGATCCCAAGCCGAACAAGCAGGGTGTTGCTGTCGCCCTGGCAGGCAATCCGGCGTCGCCGGTGACCGCAGCCCGTCCGGCACCCGCACCGCGCCCCGTCGGCAAGGTCGCGGTTGCCGTGACGGCGCGTACGCCCGCGCCGGCGGCGAAGGGCAAGGTGAAGGTCGTCGCCTACCAGAGCGACGACACCGGTCGCCCGATCCTGCCGAAGGGCTATCGTCCGGATCCGGCCGAGGAATACATGGGTCCGCTGCAGCTGGAGTATTTCCGCCAGCGCCTGCTGCAGTGGCGCGACGACCTGGTCGAAGAATCCAAGCAGACCATCGAGAACCTCAAGGATGAAGTGCGCGACATCGGCGACGAGGCCGAGCGTGCCACCCGCGAAACCGAGAACTCGCTGGAACTGCGCACCCGCGACCGCTACCGCAAGCTGATCGGCAAGATCGATTCCACGCTCAAGCGCGTCGAATCCGGCGAATACGGCTACAGCGTCGATTCGGGCGAGGAGATCGGCCTGGATCGGCTCGAGGCGCGCCTCACCGCCGAGCGCACGATCGACGAGCAGGAGCGTTGGGAACATCTGCAAAAGCAAATTGGAGATTGAATCTCCGGTTTCGACGAAAACCCCGCTTCGGCGGGGTTTTTCGTTCCATCAGTGCAGTTCGCGCAAATCCAGCTTGCGCAATCGCGGCGCGAGGCGCGCGGTGGCGGCGACCACGCCGAGGGTGACGAAACCGCCCATCATCACCGCCGGCACCAGGCCGAGCAGGCGCGCCATGGTGCCGTCGTAGAACGCGCCGAGTTCGTTCGATGAGCTGATGAAGATGCTGTTGATCGACGAAACGCGGCCGCGCATGTCGTCCGGCGTCACCAGCTGCAGGATGGTGGAACGCAGCACCACCGAGACGCCGTCGCACATGCCGTAGGCGACCAGCAGCGCGACCGACAGCCAGTAATGGCGCGACAGCGCGAATGCGATCGTGCACAGGCCGAAGCCGGCGACCGCGAACAGCAGGATGCGCCCGGCATTGCGCTGCAGCGGATGGCGGGTGAGCCAGATCGCCACGCAGATCGAACCGATCGCCGGCGCCGCGCGCATCACGCCCAGCGCCTCGGGGCCCTGGTGCAGGATGTCCTTGATGAAGGCGGGCAGCATCGACACCGCGCCGCCGAGCAGCACCGAGAACATGTCCAGCGCCATCGCGCCGAGCATGATCTGGTTCGATGCGACGAAGCGCATGCCCTGCGCGATGCTCGCGAACACCGGTCCACGCTGCAGGGTCTGCGCCGGCTCGGTGACCCGCATCCGCAGCAACGCCAGCGCCGCCGCGACCGCGAAGACCGCGGCCACGCCGTACGACACGGACTTGCCGGCCACGCCCACCAGCACGCCGCCGAGCGCGGGCCCGAGCACCAACCCGGCCTGGAACACCACGCTACCCATGCTCGCACCGCGGCCGAACTGCTCGCGCTTGAGCACGCGCGCGAACAAGGCGTTGTAGACCGGACCGAGGAAGGAGCGGCCGACGCCGCCGACCGCGACCGCCGCGTAGATCGGCCACAACGCGGATGTCGGCAGCGCGCCATGCGCGATCAGGGCCAGCGCGCCGGCGTTGATCGCCAGGCCGAGGCAGGCCGCCGCGCCGAGCTTGCGCCGCGGCAGGTGGTCGACCAGGTAGCCGGAGAACGGCGCCACGCAAAAGAACGGAATCACTTCGGCCAGCCCGACCAGGCCCAGCGACCACGGATCGCGGGTGAGCTCGTAGATGTGCCAGCCGACCGTCACCGCCGCGACCTGATACGACAGCAGGGTGCAGATGCGGAACAGCATCAGCCAGCGGAAACCGACCGAGCGCAACGGGGATTCCCCGGGCTGCGCCGGCATTTGTGCGATGGCTTCGCTCATGCGGCCAACGCGTCCTGCGCGCGCTGGCGGATGGAGGCGAGCAGGGCGGCGAGGCCGTTGCTGCGCGTCGGCGAGAGGTGCTTCGCGAGGCCGATCGCGGAAATGTAGTCCGCGGGCGTGTCGAGGATCTCGCGCGCGCTGCGGCCGGAATACACGCGCAGCGCGAGGTAGACCAGGCCGGAGACGATGGCCGAATCGCTGGCGGCGGCGAAGTCGAGTTTCGAGGCGTCGCCAGACGACACGATCCACACCTTGGACTGGCAGCCGAGCAGGCGGCGGTCTTCGGTCTTCCATTCCTCCGGGAACGGCGGCAGCTTGCGGCCGAGGTCGATGAGGTACTGGTAGCGCTCGGACCAGTCCCCGAACAACGCGAATTCGTCGGCGATGGCGGCCTGCGCTTCGGCAGGCGTGGGTTCGAGGGGGAAGGGCGAATCGCTCATGCGTGCTTCCAACGCACGCCCTGCGGCGTGTCCTCGAGCAGGATGCCTTCCGCGGCGAGCTGCTCGCGGATCGCGTCGGCGCGGGCGAAATCGCGGTTCTTCTTCGCCGCGTTGCGTTCGTCGACCAGCGCCTGGATGCGCGCATCGTCGTCACCCGACACGCCGCGCGCGAACCACGCGGCCGGATCCTGCCGCAGCAGGCCGAGTGCGAGGCCCGCGCCGAGCAATTGCGATTTGAGCATTGAACGATCCATCGGCGAAGTCGCCTTGCGCGCTTCGCCGGCGATACGCGAGATTTCCGCCAATGCCTGCGGCGTGTTGAGGTCGTCGTCGAGCGTCGTTTCGATTTCGGCTGGAATCGTCGGCGATGCATCGACATCGACGAGGTCGCGCAGCGTGCCGTACAAGCGATCGAGAGTGCGCACCGATTGTTCGATCAACGCATCCGACCATTCCAGCGGCTGGCGGTAATGCGCGGACAGCAAGGCATAGCGCAATGCTTCCGGCGGGTGTTCGCGCACCAGTTCGTGCACGCTCTGGATGTTGCCGACCGATTTCGCCATCTTGGCGCCGCCAAAATTCAGCATGCCGTTGTGCAGCCACCAGCGCGCGAAGGGCCTGCCGCCGTGCGCGCATTCGCTCTGCGCGACCTCGTTCTCGTGGTGCGGGAACTGCAGGTCGATGCCGCCGGCGTGGATGTCGATGGTGTCGCCGAGGTGCGCTTCGGCCATCGCCGAGCATTCGATGTGCCAGCCCGGGCGACCGCGGCCCCAGGGCGAATTCCAGCCGGGGAGATCGTCGGTCGAAGGCTTCCACAGCACGAAATCGCCGGGATCGCGCTTGTACGGCGCCACGTCCACGCGCGCGCCGGCCAGCATTTCCTCGGGGTCGCGGCGCGAGAGCTTGCCGTAACCGGCGAAGCTGGCGACTGCGAACAGCACGTGGCCTTCGGCAGGGTAGGCATGTCCATCGGCGATGAGGCGTTCGATCATCGCCACGATCCGATCGATGTGCTTGGTCGCCTCCGGCTCCATGTCCGGGGCGAATTCGCCGTCCACGCCCAGCGCGGCCATGTCCTCGCGGTAGGCGGCGGCGTACTTGTCGGTGATCGTGGAAATCGGCGCGCCCAGTTCCTTCGCCGCAGCGTTGATCTTGTCGTCGACGTCGGTGATGTTGCGCGCATAGCGCAGGCCGCCGAAGCGCCGGCGCAGCAGTGCGGCCAGCACGCCGAACACCACCGGCCCGCGCGCGTTGCCGATGTGCACGTAGTTGTAGACCGTCGGCCCGCACAGGTACATGGTCGGGCTGGCGGGATCGAGCGGCGCGAACGGCTCGACCCGCCGTGTCAGCGTGTTGTAGAGCTGCATGCCGTGCAAAGACGTGCCCATGGACGGGTCGCGCGTGGGGGACGTGAATTCTAGCGGTCGCGTCCCCGGCGCGACAGCGGCGATTCAGCAGCCGGTGGCCTTGCGCGCCTAAACTCGCGCGATGCCCACCTTCCGGCCCCTGCGCTTCCGGCATCTCGTCGTCGCCTGCCTGCTGGCGGCGGTGCCGGCGTCCGCGCAGCAGGTGCGGGTGCTTCCGGTCGAAAACGTGCGGGTGGGCTATGCGCAGGTACTGCGCGTCGAGCCGGTCTACCAGACCTTGCGCGCGACCACGGTCGAGCAGGAGTGCACGCCCGCGGCCAAGGCCAAGCCGGAGGGGACGTTGTCGCGGATGGCGCAGGCGGTGAAGGGCGTGATCACGCGCGACGGGCACAAGGCCGCCGACGCGCCGCAGGACTGCCAGCCGGCCACGGTGCAACGCACCTATCGCACGCCCATCGCCTACGACGTGGACTACATCTACAAGGGCATGAAATTCCGTTCGCGGCTGGCCAGCGATCCCGGCAACATGTTGCGGGTGCGGGTGTCCATCACCCCCTACGAAGCGACCGAATCGGACAACTGAGCTTGCACCCCGCACGGTCGCATGCGACGATCCCTGCATGCCGATGAGTCGCGCCACCGCCGTTGTCCTGACTTCCGCCCGCATGGCGGCGGGGATGACCTCGCGCGCGCGCCGACCGCTGACCCGACGCCTCGCCGGATAACGCGCGCATCCGCTTGCGCTGCACGAACCCGGCCATCGCGCCGGGTTTTTTCGTTTCTGGCTCCTCGATTTCTCCCGGAATTTCCCATGAAACAGGCTTCGATCAGACATTTCCTCAACACCCAGGACTGGAGCCGTGCCGAGCTCGACGCCTTGCTGGCGCAGGCGGCCGCGTTCAAGTGCGACAAGCCCGGCGACCAGTTGAAGGGAAAGTCGATCGCGCTGGTGTTCTTCAATCCGTCGCTGCGCACCCGCACCAGCTTCGAACTCGGCGCGTTCCAGCTCGGTGGTCACGCCGTCGTGCTGCAGCCGGGCAAGGATGCGTGGCCGATCGAATTCGACTTCGGCACGGTGATGGACGGCGAGGCCGAGGAGCACATCGCCGAGGTCGCGAAGGTGCTGGGCCGTTACGTCGACCTGGTCGGCGTGCGCGCGTTCCCGAAATTCGTCGACTGGCGGCACGATCGCGAGGACCAGGTGCTCAAGTCCTTCGCGAAATACTCGCCAGTGCCGGTGATCAACATGGAAACGATCACCCATCCATGCCAGGAACTGGCGCACGTGCAGGCCTTGCAGGAACACTTCGGTACGACGGATCTTCGCGGGAAGAAATACGTCCTGACGTGGACCTACCACCCCAAGCCGCTGAACACCGCGGTGGCGAATTCGGCGCTGACGATTGCAACCCGCATGGGCATGGACGTGACCCTGCTATGCCCGACGCCGGATTTCATCCTCGACGAGCGCTATATCGGCTGGGCGAACGCCAACGTCGCCGAGAGCGGCGGTTCGTTCGCAATCAGCCACGACATCGAATCCGCCTACACCGGTGCCGACGTCGTGTACGCCAAGAGCTGGGGCGCGTTGCCGTACTTCGGCAACTGGGCGGCGGAAAAACCCATCCGCGACCGTTACAGGCACTTCATCGTCGACGAAGCGAAGATGGCGCTGACCGACAACGGCGTGTTCTCGCACTGCCTGCCGCTGCGCCGCAACGTCAAGGCGACCGATGCGGTGATGGATTCGCCCAACTGCATCGCCATAGCCGAAGCCGAGAACCGCCTGCACGTGCAGAAGGCGGTGATGGCCGCGCTCGCGAACCAATAGCCCACGAAAAGACTCCGATGACCACCCCCAACGACTCCTGCGACATCGTCCTTGCCTTTTCCGGCGGACTCGACACCAGTTTCTGCGTGCCCTGGCTCAAGGAACGCGGCTGGAACGTGCACACCGTGTTCGCCGATACCGGTGGCGTCGACGCCGATGAGCGCAGCTTCATCGAAGCGCGTGCGGCGGAACTCGGCGTGGCCTCGCATGTCACCGTCGATGGCGGGCCGGCGCTGTGGAGCGGTTTCGTCAAGCCGTTCGTGTGGGCGGGCGAGGGCTACCAGTCGCAGTACCCGCTGCTGGTGTCGGATCGCTACCTGATCGTCGATGCCGCACTGGCGCGCGCAAACGACCTCGGTACCAATGCCATCGCCCACGGCTGCACCGGCATGGGCAACGACCAGGTGCGCTTCGACCTCGCGGTGAAGGCAAGCGGCGATTACCGCATCGTGGCGCCGATCCGCGAAATCCAGAAGGAACACACGCAGACCCGCGCCTACGAGCAGGTCTATCTCGAGGAACGCGGCTACGCAGTTCGCGGCAAGCAGAAGCAGTACACGATCAACGAGAACCTGCTGGGCGTGACGCTTTCTGGCGGCGAGATCGACGCATGGGAAGCTCCGGGCGAAGGCGCGCGCGGCTGGTGCGCGCGGCGCGAGCAGTGGCCGGCTGAAGCGCTGGAAGTCACGCTGCGCTTCATCGAAGGCGAAGCGGTCGCGCTGGACGGGAACGAACTGCCGGGCGCGGCTTTGCTCGCGAAACTCAACACCATGTTCGCCCAGTACGGCGTCGGCCGCGGCCTGTACACCGGCGACACCACCATCGGGCTCAAGGGCCGCATCGTGTTCGAGGCGCCGGGGCTGACCGCGCTTCTCGCTGCGCATCGTGCGTTGGAGGAAGCGGTGCTGAGCAAGCAGCAGAATCGCTTCAAGCCGGAGGTCGGGCGCAAGTGGGTGGAACTGGTCTATGAAGGTTTCTACCACGACCCGCTCAAGGCCGACCTCGAAGCCTTCCTCGCGTCCACCCAGCGCAAGGTCAACGGTGAAGTCGTATTGCGCACGAATGGCGGTCGCGCGGATGCGATCGCCGTGCGTTCGCCGCACATCCTCAATTCCAAGGGCGCGACCTACGCGCAGTCGGCGGACTGGGGCGTGGAGGAAGCCGAGGGTTTCATCAAGCTGTTCGGCATGAGTTCGACGTTGTGGGCACAGGTGAACGGGGGCGCGTGATGCTGGCCGATATCCTTCGCCACCTCGAAGCGCTGGTGTCGTTCGACACCCGCAACCCGCCGCGCCGGATCGGCACCGCCGGCATCTTCGACTACCTCCGCGCGCAGCTGCCCGGATTCCGCGTCGAGGTCGAAGACCACGGCGACGGCGCGGTGTCGCTGTTCGCCGTGCGCGGCAATCCACGGCGCGTGTTCAACGCGCACCTCGACACGGTGCCGTCGTCGGAGGCGTGGACCGCGGATCCGCTGAAGCTGCGTGTGACCGCCGATCGCGCCATCGGCCTCGGCGCCTGCGACATCAAGGGTGCGGCGGCAGGACTGCTCGCGGCGGCGAATGAGACGAACGGCGACGCCGCGTTCCTGTTCACCACCGACGAGGAAGCCAACGACGCGCGCTGCATCGCGGCCTTCCTCGCGCGCGACCACGGGTTTTCCGAGGCCATCGTCGCCGAACCGACCCGGTGTGAAGCCGTGCTTGCCCATCGCGGCATCAGTTCGGTGCTGCTCAGGTTCAAGGGCGAGGCCGGGCACGCTTCCGGCGAAAACGCGCTGGTCGCGAACGCGCTGCACCAGGCGATGCGTTGGGGCGCCAATGCGATGGATCTGGTCGAAAGCGAGTCCCGCGCGCGTTTCGGCGGCTTGACTGGCCTGCGTTTCAACATCGGCAAGGTCGAGGGAGGGATCAAGGCGAACGTGATCGCGCCCGGCGCGGAAGTGCGCTTCGGCTTCCGGCCGCTGCCGTCGCACGATGTGGATGCGCTGCATGCGCGTTTCGGCGCCTGCGCCGATGCCGGTGCGCTGCATCGCTACGCGGAAACCTTCCGTGGCCCGTCGTTGCCGGCCGGCGACATCGCGATGGCGGAGGAACGCCGGCTCGCCGCTCGCGACCTCGCCGACGAACTCGGCCTTTCCATCGGCAATGCGGTCGATTTCTGGACCGAGGCCTCGCTGTTCTCGCAGGCCGGCTTGACCGCATTCGTGTACGGCCCCGGCGACATCGCCCAGGCGCATGCCGCGGACGAATGGGTTTCGCTGGATCAACTCCAACATTACGCCGATTCCATCGTCCGAATCCTCGGGGGCAACGCGTCGTGACGCCGATCCTGGCTTCGAACGACTTCCACGACATGCCCGTCCACGGCGCGCAGACGCGGCAGACCATCGTCCGGTTGCTGTCGAGCATGGGCAGTGCCAAGGAAATCTCGCAGTACCTCAACCGTTTCTCGCAACTCGATGCAGCGCGCTTCGCGGTGGTCAAGGTCGGCGGCGCGGTACTGCGCGACGACCTCGATGCGCTGGTGTCTTCGCTCGCCTTCCTGCAGGACGTGGGGCTGACTCCCATCGTGATCCACGGCGCTGGCCCGCAGCTGGACGCGGAATTGTCCGCGGCCGGAATCGTCAAGCAGGCCATCGACGGCCTGCGCGTGACATCGCCGGAAGCCTTGGCCATCGTGCGCCGGGTGTTCCATGCGCAGAACCTGAAGCTCGTCGAAGCGTTACAGGCCAGCGACGCACGTGCGACCAGCATCGTCTCCGGCGTGTTCGAAGCCGACTATCTTGACTGCGAGAAATACGGACTGGTCGGTGAGGTGAAGCGCGTCGACCTCGCGCCGATCCAGGCCAGCCTGCAGGCCGGTTCGATCCCGGTGATCGCCTCGCTCGGCGAAACCGCCGGCGGGCAGATCCTCAACGTCAATGCCGATTTCGCCGCGAACGAACTGGTGCAGGTGCTGCAGCCGTACAAGATCGTGTTCCTCACCGGCACCGGCGGACTGCTCGACGACAGCGGCAAGGTGATCGATTCGATCAACCTATCGACCGAATACGAACACCTCGTTGCGCAGCCGTGGATCAACGGCGGCATGAAGCTGAAGCTGGAACAGATCCGCGACCTGCTCGAAGGCTTGCCGCAGGCCTCGTCGGTGTCGATCACCCGGCCGGAAGAGCTGGCGAAGGAACTGTTCACGCACAAGGGTTCCGGCACGCTGGTGCGTCGCGGCGAGCGCGTGATCGAGGCCGCATCGTGGAACGAACTCGACCTGCCACGGTTGCGCGGGCTCATCGAATCCGCGTTCGGGCGCAGGCTTGTGCCGGGGTATTTCGAAACGACGAAGCTGCATCGCGCCTATGTCAGCGAACACCATCGCGCCGCGGTGATCCTGACCCGCGAGGAAGAGGGCGTGTACCTCGACAAGTTCGCGGTGCTGGACGAAGCGCAGGGCGAGGGCCTCGGCCGCGCGGTATGGCAGGTGATGCGCGAATCGAACCCGGTGCTGTTCTGGCGTTCGCGCCACGGCAACCCGGTCAATCCGTTCTACCACGCCGAATCCGACGGTTGCATCCGGCAGGTGGAATGGAACGTGTTCTGGTACGGCCTGCCCGGTTTCGACGCGATCGAACGCTGCGTCGCGCATTGTTCCAGGCGGCCCGCGACCCTGGAGGACCACGCCAATGCAGCCTGACCCGATCCGGCTCGGCATCGTCGGCGCGCGCGGCCATGTCGGCGCCGAACTGATCCGGCTCGTCGCCGGACATCCACGTTTCGAACTGGCGTTCGTGTCCTCGCGCGAACTCGCCGAGCAGCGCGTGTCCGACCACAATCCGGCGCATCGCGGCGAACTGCGCTATGCGTCGCCCGCGCACGAAGAACTGCCGGCGCTGGGCGCCGACGCGGTGGTGCTGGCATTGCCGAACGACAAGGCCGCCGGCATCGTGCGCGCGTTCGACGACGCGAACGTCGATCCCGTCATGATCGACCTGTCCGCGGACCATCGCTTCGATCCGGAGTGGCATTACGGCCTGCCGGAACTGACCCGCGCGAAATACGTCGGACAACGCCGGATCAGCAATCCCGGCTGCTACGCCACCGCGATGCAGCTCGCCATCGCGCCGATGCTCGACGCGCTCGAAGGCCCGGTGCAGTGCTTCGGAGTTTCGGGATATTCCGGCGCGGGCACCACGCCTTCGGACAGGAACGACCCGGACAAGTTGCGCGACAACCTCATCCCGTACGCACTCGCCGGCCACGTGCACGAGCGCGAGGCCTCGGCGCGGCTCGGCCACGTGGTCGAATTCATGCCGCACGTCGCGCCGCATTTCCGCGGCCTGGCCA
This sequence comes from Lysobacter lycopersici, assembly GCF_007556775.1. GTDB lineage: Bacteria > Pseudomonadota > Gammaproteobacteria > Xanthomonadales > Xanthomonadaceae > Pseudoluteimonas > Pseudoluteimonas lycopersici. Next base: position 851,226 of record NZ_CP041742.1, on the reverse strand, counting down.
TCACCGCCAATCTGCACCTGCGCGAGCCGATGGCGCCCGGCGTGGTGCGCGCGCGCTACCTCGACCGCTACGTCGACGAGCCACTGGTCGACATCGTCGACGATGCGCCCTGGGTGAGCCGCATCGCCGGTCGCCACCACATCGACATCGGCGGGTTTACCCTGTCCGACGACGGCAAGCGCCTCGTGGTGGTCGCGACCGAGGACAACCTGCTCAAGGGCGCGGCGACGCAGGCATTGCAGAACCTCAACCTGGCGTTCGGCCTGGACGAATTCGCGGGGATTCCCGATGTCTGACCTGCTTTGGCAAAAACCCGGGGTCGCGGTCGACGCGCGGATCCAGTCCTTCCTCGCCGGCGACGACGTGCTGCTGGATCGCGAGTTCTTCGCGTGCGACATCGCCGCCAGCCGCGTGCATGCGCAGGGCCTCCGGCGCATCGGCATGCTGTCCGGCGACGAGCTTTCCGCGCTGGAACGCGAGCTCGATGCGCTCGCCGAGGATTTCCGCAGCGGCGCCTTCGTGCTGGACGAACGCTACGAGGACGGGCATTCCGCGATCGAGGCGCGGCTGGTCGAACGCCTCGGCGAGGCCGGCAAGAAACTCCATGCCGGGCGCAGCCGCAACGACCAGGTCCTGGTCGCGACGCGTTTGTGGCTGAAGGAAAAAATCCAGCGCGTGGCGATGCTTGCCCGCGAGGTCGCGACGGTCGCGCTGGATCGCGCCGAAGCCGAAGCGACCCTGCCGATGCCGGGCTACACGCACCTGCAGCGCGCGGTGGTGTCCTCGGCCGGCATGTGGTGGGCGGGCTGGGCCGAAGCCTTCATCGACGACGCGCGGCGCGCCATCGACACGCGCAACCTCATCGACGCGAATCCGCTCGGCACCGCCGCCGGCTACGGCGTCAACCTGCCGCTGGATCGCGAGTTCACCACCGAAGCGCTCGGCTTCGCGCGGATGCAGGTCTCGCCGGCCTGCGCGCAACTTTCGCGTGGCAAGTTCGAACTCGCCGCATTGGAAGCGTTGGGCAGCGCCATGCTCGATTTGCGCCGGCTCGCCTGGGACCTGTCGCTGTTCGCCAGCGCGGAATTCGGTTTCATCGCGTTGCCGGCGAAGTACACCACCGGCAGTTCGATCATGCCCAACAAGCGCAATCCCGATGTCATCGAGCTGATGCGCGCGACTTACGCCAGCGTGGCGGCGGCGAAGGCGGAGATAGAACAGCTGCTGTCGCTGCCGTCGGGTTACCACCGCGATCTGCAGGTGTCGAAGGGTGCGCTGTTCCATGGCTTCGGCAAGGGGCTGGCCGCGCTGGCGTTGCTGCCCGACCTGTTGCGCAAGCTGGATTGGAAGCCAGAGGCGATGCGCAATGCACTGGAGCCATCGATGTACGCCGCCGACCTCGCCGTCGACCTCGCGAAGCAGGGCGTGCCGTTCCGCGATGCCTACAAACAGGCCGCCGATCCGGCGCGCTGGAGCGAGGGCGATCCACGGGCCAGCCTCGCTGCGCGGGTGTCGCCCGGTGCCGCGGGCGATTTGCGGCTCGGGGAATTGCGCCGCAGGCTCGAAGCTATCGCCCGTTGAAATCCGTTGCGCGGCGATGGCGATTGCGGCGGTTTCCCCGGCCCCTGCAACCCTGCGGGCACGCTTGATTCCGCAACGGCGGGTTGTCGCGGGCAGTGCTTCCTGCGAATCTGCAATCGTGTCGTTGCAAGGGGGAAATCCCCGCCGATCGGCCTTGGCCGGGGAACCAATGCACGATACGAAAGGTCCCAATCCCGCACGCATGGCGGGCCTGCGATCGGCATGACGGGAACCGGGCGCGTTTGTCCGGGCGCAGGGACGATGCACAAGGGGGGCAGATGGTCAATTTGCGGGGGATCCGGCGCCGGTATCGCATCGGCGGCCAGGTGGTGAATGCCCTGGATGGGCTTGACCTCGACGTCCCCGAAGGCCAATTCGTGGCGATCGTCGGGCCTTCCGGATCCGGGAAGTCGACATTGCTCAATATCCTCGGTTGCCTGGATCGGCCGGATTCCGGGAGCTATCGGCTCGACGACATCGACGTCTCGACATTCGACGACGAACTCGCGAGCGATTTCCGCAACCGGCGCATCGGTTTCGTGTTCCAGTCCTTCCACCTGCTTCCCAGGCTCAATGTCCTGGAGAACGTGCTGCTGCCGCGGCGCTTCCTGCGCGGCAGCGACGACGGCCTCGAAGCCCATGCGCGCGAACTCCTCGAACGCATGGGGTTGTCGCAACGGCTGGACCACCGTCCCGGCCAACTTTCGGGGGGACAGATGCAGCGCGTCGCCATCGCGCGGGCGCTTCTCATGAAGCCGGCGCTGCTGCTCGCGGACGAACCGACCGGCAACCTCGACTCGAAGAGCGCGGCCGACGTGCTCGACCTCATCGCCGATGTCCATGGGCGGGGACAGACGGTGGTGATGGTGACCCACGACAGCGAAGTGGCCGCGAGCGCCCAACGCCAGGTGCATTTGCGGGATGGAAAGATCGACCGTGACGACGTTGCCTGACCGGATCCCGATGCGTCGTCGCCATGGCGCCTTTGCGCTCGGATTCGCGCTTGCCGTGTTCGCCGCACTCCCCGTGCAGGCGGTCGTGCTGACCGGGGAAGTCCGTTCCGGGGATGCGCAGGACATTTTCACGCCGCCATCCGACAGCTCGCCGGTGGTGTTGCGTTTTTACGCCGAGGATGGCGCAAAGGTGAAGAAGGGCGATCCCGTCCTCAGCATCGATGCGGGTTCGGCGGCGCAACAACTGCAATCCTTGCGGGACAAGATCGACCAGGCGCGCATCAAGGCCGACAAGGATGTCGCGGACCTCGAACTCAAGCGGGTGGACGCCGAACTGGCGCTGGTCGATGCCAGCGCCGCGGAGGAGACTGCCGCGATCGATGCGGCGCTTCCGCGCGAGCTCCTGCAGGCCCTGGATTACGACAAGTACCAAGGCGAATACGAACGGACGAAGCGCGAGCATGTCCTTGCCAGGGCGAAGCTGGCGGATGCCGTTTCCGCGATCGCGCAGCGCCGCGAGGATGGAGGGCTGGAAGTCAGGAAGCTCGAACTGCAGCTCGGCTATTTCCAGGCGCAAGTCGACACGGCGACCGTCGTCGCGCGCCGCGACGGAACCGTGGTGCATGCCTTCCAGAACGGACCGTTCGGCGGGGATGGCGGTCGTTACGAGGAAGGCTCGACCGCGTTCCCGGGCACGGTGGTGGGACAGGTGGTCGCCTCGGCGGGCGGCTACGGCGTGCGCGCGTGGGCGCTGGAGCCGGACCGCGCCGGCTTGAAGCCCGGTCAGCCGGTCAGGCTGGAATTCGACGCGTTGCCCGGGCAATGGGCATCGGGGCGCATCAAGGCGATCTCGGGCGCATCGGCAGCCAAGCCCGAATGGGGCGATGGCCGGTATTTTTCCGTCGATATCTCGCTCGACGGCGGGGCCGTAAGGCTGCCGATGTTGCCGGGAATGAGCGTGCGCGTGGATACCGACACCACGAATCGACCGGTGCCAACCATGCGCATGGCCAACAAGCCGATCATGGCCACGGGGGAGATCATCGCCAAGAGAACCATCGCCATCCTGCCTCCGCAGATCGAGGGTCTCTGGCAGCTCAATATCACGCAGATGGCCGGCGACGGCAGCCAGGTCAGGAAGGGACAACCCATCGTCGTCTTCGCGGGAGGCGACCTGATGCAGCAGTTGCCCTCCAAGCAGAGCGAACTTGCCGAAAAACAGCGCATCCAGGAAAAGCTCCGCCTTGAACTTGCGGACAAGGCGCGGGAGGCGGCGCTCGCAACCGCGCAGGCCATTGCGGATGCCGACAAGGCCGCACGCAAGGCCCGGCAGCCCAAGGAATACATTGCCGGCGTCGAATACAGGAAGTTGCTGATCGACCGGGACCGCACCGCCAGGAAACGCTCCCTCGCGAAGCAGCGCGAACTGGTCGCTGCCCGGGACCGGAGCGCCGAACAACGCGCGGCCGACGCCGAGGTCGATCAACTCAAGCGCGAGGTTGCGCGCATCCAGGCATCGCTCGCACAACTCAGCATCGCTGCGCCGCGTGACGGCATCCTCCTGCACCATTCGAGTTGGAATGGCGACAAGATCGACACCGGCAGCCAGGTCTGGCGCGGGATTTCGGTGGCCGACATCCCGGACATGAAGACGCTCGCCGTGCGTGCCAGCCTTTCCGAACGCGATCTCCGGCGCGTCCGCGAGGGCCAGACCGTCGCGGTCGTTCTCGGCGGCGCAGGCCGCCGGGTGGCCGGGACCATTTCCGGGGTCGGCAACAGCGTGCACAGCAAATCGCGCGCCGAGAACATCCCGGTCGTCGATCTGGATATCGAATTGGCTAGCCTGGACGGACTCTCGCTCAAGCCCGGGCAGCCCGTTCGCGTGGAAATCCCCGTCGCCACGGGCTCGAGGGCGGCTTCGAAATGACCGGCTCGCGAAAGCTCGCGTCCGTCGTCCTTGCCGGCATGGTGTTGGCGCTGGCCGGTTGCGGCAAAGCCGACGAGGCCGGCGCATTGACCGAGCGCATTGAACCGGGAACGCTGGACCTGTCGGTACAGGCGCAGGGCGAACTCAAGGCCACCAAATCGACGCCACTGTTGATCCCGGGCCCGCAGTGGACGGCCCGGCAATTGTCATGGACGCTTCCCGACGGCAGCAGGGTCAAGGCAGGCGATCTGGTTGCGCGTTTTTCGGCGGTCCAGAGCGAACAGGATCTCGCCCAGGCGCTGGTGGATCTCCAGCGCAATGCGATCGCACGCATTGGCAAGCAGGCGGAGCTCGGCGAACAGCGCGGACAACTCGACGTCGACATCGCGCAGGTCGCTTCGCAGTTGGCCATCGCGCGTCGCTATGCCAATGCCGGGCAAATCGCGGTCTCGCGGAATACGGTGCTCGATGCCGTGCAGGACAAGCAGTTCCTGGAGACCAAGCAGGGCATCCTCGACTGGCGCCGCGGCCAGTCCAACGTGCGGGGACGGGCGGAACTGGCCGTCCTCGATGCGCAGCGAGCCACGTATTCCCTGAATGCCGAACAGAAGCAGTCGGACCTGCAGGCATTGGACCTGCGTGCACCCCACGACGGCGTATTGGTGCTGGAGTCGGACTGGAGCGGCGAGAAGCCGCACGTCGGCTCCAACCTCTACGCAGGCAATCCCCTCGCGACCCTGCCCGATACCGCATCGATGGAGGTCGAACTCGCGATCCCGCAAGTGCAGGCGCAGGGCATCCGCGTCGGGAACCTGGTCGAATTGCATCCATCGGGCGCCCCACTGGAGAAAGCGGCGTCGAAGATCACGTGGATCGCCGCCGCCGCACAAACGCGAAGCCGGGAAAGTCCCGTCAAGTACCTGATGATGAAAGCCTCGGTTCCCGCGGAATCCGTCCGCCGCTATGGCTGGATCCCGGGCCAGCGATTCGATGCCCGCATCGTGCTGTTGCACGCACGGAACGCCTTCAGCGTTCCCAATCTTGCCATCGACGACAGCGGCGACGACACCACGGTGGAAGTGCGATCCGGCAACGATTCCATCGTGCGCAAGGTGAGGCTCGGGGTACGCGGCGCGACGCGGTCGCAGGTTCTGCAGGGCCTATCGGCCGGCGACGTGGTGGTACTGGACCATGGCGCCCGGAAGTCGGCACTGGAAGAGGACGCCCCGGATGCGAAGGCGGATCGCGGCGATCCGGGAGACGGTACGTGAATTTCCGCCTCATCGGGATCGAACCTGCCTGGCGCGAGGCCATCGAGGAACTGTGGCGCCGCAAGCTGCGGACGCTGCTGACGCTCCTGGGCCTGATCTTCGGCATCGGCGCCATCGTCGCCATGCAGGGCGTGGGCGAAGGCAGCCGGCGTGAAGCCTTGCGCATGGTCGAAAGCCTGGGCTTGCACAACATCATCGTGCAGGCGTCTTCGCCGCAGAACGAAGACGCACTCAAGGAACTGCGTGCCCGAAGCGTTGGATTGACCCTGGCGGACGCACGTGCGGCGCAAGCGGTGCTCCCCGATGCCGGCCGCTTTTCCGGCGAGAAGGACCTGCGCGTGCAATCGGTGTTTTCCGACTACGGGAGCGCGGACGTCAAGGCCAGTGGCGTGAGCCCGGAGTATTTCGACCTCTCCTCGCTGCGCGTCGCCAGGGGCCGGGCGCTGACCGAAACGGACAATGACACCCTCGCCGCGGTCGCCGTACTCGGGCACCAGGCCGCCGGGGAGCTGTTTCCCGGCACCGATCCGATCGGAAAACTGCTCAAGGTCGACCATGTGTGGTTGCGCGTGGTCGGCGTCCTGGCCGACCGCGACCTGGGCAAGGATGAGTTCCAGGGAGTTTCGCTCGGCTCCGAGAGCAACCATGTGTTCGTGCCGCTCGCCAGCGCGCGGGCGCGTTTCAGGTTCCAGCCGATGGAGGACGAGATCGACCGGTTCTTGCTGCATGTCGACGATCCCTCGCGTCTGGGCGGGGATGCGCGTCTCATCGGCGAGCTGCTGAACCAGCGTCACGGCGGCGCCGACGACACCACGTTGATCGTTCCCCAGCAGTTGTACCAGCAGAGCCAGAAGACCCAGCGCATCTTTTCCGTCGTGATGGGGTCGATTGCAGCCGTCAGCCTGTTGGTCGGTGGCATCGGCATCATGAACATCATGCTGGCCAACGTGCTCGAGCGGCGTCGGGAAATCGGCCTGTTGCGCGCGGTTGGCGCGCGCCGGAACGACATCATCGTGCGTTTCTTGCGCGAAGCCGTCGTGATCTGCGCCAGCGGCGCCGTGATCGGCATCCTCTTCGGTGCGGCGCTGGCGTATTCAATCGCGGCATTCGCGGGTTGGAGCGTTTCATGGGCGCCGATCCCCATCCTGCTGTCGGCCGGCCTGTGCGCCCTGATCGGCCTTGCCTTCAGCGTGTATCCGGCGCGACAAGCGGCGGCGCTGGATCCGATCGAGGCGATTCGCGGGGAATGACATGCCGCACCGGTGCCGCGGGCGATTTGCGGCTTGCGGCTCGGGGAATTGCGCCGGAGGCTCGAAGCGTTGGCTGCGTGATTCGAGCATCGGAAACGAAAAACGCCGCCAGAAGGCAGCGTTTTCGCGCGAATCGATTGGTCGGGGAGACAGGATTCGAACCTGCGACCTCTACGTCCCGAACGTAATAATAGATGTAGAAATATCAATAGCTTTGTGAAATAATCGCCTTTATTGGGCCATCCATGGGCCAATGGGGGCGAAGTGGCGCAGATCACAAAACGCGGAGACTTGCAGTGGCGAGCACGGGTTCGAGTTAAGGGCTACCCCGATCAGTCGCGGACATTCATGTACCGCGAAGATGCTGAGAAGTGGGCGAGGGCACTCGAGCGGGAACTGGAGACGGCGGGATTCGTCGATCGCCGAGAAGCAGAAAAAAATACGCTCCGATCCGTCCTCATGCGCTATGAGCGAGAAGTCACGCCTGGGAAGAAGAGCGCGGTAATAGAAGCGATAAAAATTCAGGTGCTGCTACGGGATTCTGTGCTGCCGAACCTCAAGATGTCGGCCATCACCAGTGCTGCGATTGCGGCATGGCGAGATCGCAGGCTGGCAGAGGTCACGGGGGGTACCGTGAATCGGGAGATCGACGTGTTGTCCACTGTGCTCAACCATGCCCGAAGGGAATGGGGCATCCATGTTGAGAACCCAATTCCTTACGTCAAACGCCCCGAAAAGTCCAAGGCACGCGATCGAAGGCTTGACCCCGATGAGGAAACCTACCTCATGGTCGCGCTTGAAGAGACGCCTAGGAGAAAAGATGGGACACTTGCTTCAGGAGCACGTAATCCCTGGCTCGCTCCCCTGATTAAACTTGCATTGGAAACTGCAATGCGCCGCGGTGAGCTTTTGGCGCTGGAATGGCAGCACGTGGATCTGAAGCGTCGGACCGCCCATCTCCCAGATACCAAGAACGGGGATCCGAGGACCGTGCCGTTGTCCACTAGGGCAACCGAGATATTGATGATTATGCCTCGCACTCTCTCAGGGCGCGTGTTCCCAATAAGCGCTGTAGCGGTGCAGCTTGGTTTCGGGCGTGCAATAAAACGCGCCAAGGCGAAGTACTTGCAGGACTGCAAGGAAGCGGGACGGAAACCTAAAATGAAATTTCTTGACGACTTGCATTTTCATGACTTGCGCCATGAGGCAGCTTCACGCTTAGCCGACAAGTTATCTAACGTGCTTGAGTTGTCCGCGGTTACGGGGCATCGGGATGTGCGGATGCTCAAGCGATACTACCACCCGCGAGCCGAGGACTTGGCTAAAAAACTTGGATAATCCGCTTTCGACTGCTATCGACCCTAAGCGAACATTGCTAATGACTTAGCTTTTTCATTGGATGCTGAGAACGCAAGAACCGCAACATCGCCGTTTCCCATTGGCGCTCGCCTCTTACGTTTTTCGCATAGCGCGAGAGCTGTCCGGATCGCCAAGCGGCATACAATGAAGGATCGATGTAGGAATTCCTGCAAATCGTCTTGCTGTTGCCGAGGACACCAGCAACCTGTTCAACGACCGAGTTTTCCATCGCGGCCAGCACGGTGTCCGGCGTGGGTTTTCCGTCTTCGCCGACCGGAGGATCGTTCGACGCGAGCGCCCGGAAGGCCAATGCGGTCGCGCCCCAGGTGCGGAAGTCCTTGGCGGAAAAATCCTCTCCCATCGTTTCCTGCAGCCATCGGTTCACATCCGAGGAATCGATCGGCTGGGTATGTCCGTCCGCGTCGACGTACTGGAAAAGCATCTGCCCCGGCAACTGCTGGCAACGCTTGATCAGCTTGGTCAGTCGCGCGTCCGTCAGCATGACTTCCTGCAGCTTCCCGGACTTACCGCGGAACTGGAAACGCAGTCCTCCGCGCCGCATGGCTTGTACGTGGCGGTTTCGCAACGTGGTTAGGCCGTAAGAATGATTGCTCTCTGCGTATTGCTCGTTCCCGATCCGGATCAGGGTCGTGCCCATCACGGCCGCGACCATGGCCACCACCTTGTCCTTGGGAAATCCCGGGATGGCGAGCGCCTTGCGGACCGCGCTCCTCAGCTTGGGCAGAGCCGTCCCGAAGGCAACGATGCGAGCGTGCTTGTCGCGGCCCCGTAACCGATTCCACCGCGGATGGTAGCGGTACTGCTTGCGTCCACGCGCATCGCGGCCCGTGGCCTGCAGGTGTCCATTCGGGTCCGCGCAGATCCAGACATCTGACCATGCCGGCGGAATCGCAAGGGCGCGGATGCGTTCCAGCGTCCTCGGGGCTCGGATCGTACGACCCTTTGGCGAGAGGTAACGGAAGCGCTTGCTGCCCTTGCGGCGGATGCCGGGCATGGCATCGCTGACGTAATGCAATCCCTGGAGTCGGGTCACGCCGGTTGCTCCTGCAGTGACTCCTCGGACGGCGATCCGCGACGCGGTTGCTGCATGTTCAATAGCGGACCTGGCAGTGAGGGCAGTAGAACGTCCTGCGATGGGTCTTGCCGAGGTAGGCACGGACCAGCTTCGATCCGCAATCGGGGCATTTCCCTTTGCCGTTGACCAGCAGGTGCTTGCGCAGCACGAAGCGACGTTTCCATTCCAGGAAGTCCTCGCTGTAGTCGCGGGCCTGCCGGATCAGCGCGGTGAGTTTCGCGGGCGGTAGGGCGCCGATGGTCGTCTCGGGATGCACCTTGATCCGGAACAGGACCTCGTTCTTGATGATGTTGCCGACGCCGGAAAAGATGGCTTGGTCGAGAAGCGCATCGCAGACCAAGGTGTCGGGCTGCTTCTTCAGCTTCACTCGCGCGAGCCGCGGGCTCCAATCGGGACTCAGGACATCGGAGCGCCAATCGTAGGCCTCCTCCAGCGGTTGCTCGATGTATTTGAGTGATGAGGAATAGAAATTGAGTTGGCCGTTATCGAAGGCGAGCGACATGCGCGGAGGTGCGGGCTTGGTCTCATCCACCCGGTAGCTGCCGAACATGAGCATGTGCACGCGCATGGCGAAGTCGCCGAAGTCGATCAGGAAGTGCTTGCCCCAGCTGCGGATGGCCCTGACTTTGCGGCCTTCCATCCGCTTCAGGTCGAGCTTGCTGTTACCGGTGGCGCTGCGCACGACATGGCCCGCGAACTTGGCCGCCGCTTCGTGCAAGATGATGATGGAAGGGCCTTCAGGCATGGGATTCTTCGTACGTAGTTCCATTCATATGCCTGCGCCGCGAACAAGCCAGCGTGAAAGACGGGTATTGTCGCCACATGGCTTCTACGGACATCCGCTATGCCGGACGGGCATTTCTGTATGTGCTTCGCCTAAGCGGTCCGGAGGACATCCTCAAGGTCGGGATCAGCCAGAATCCATTCATGCGCTGGCCTGCCTTTCATCCACGTTGGTTCGAAGCATTCGACCTCGAACATAGCCTTTTGGTCGAAACTGAAACGCGCAGCGATGCCCAATGCATCGAAACGCAAATGCATCGGACCCTGAATTCTCATCGCTGCCCGGTACCCATGACCATGCGGCAGCAAGCGGGTGGCGAGACAGAGTGGTATCGGGGTGCATATTCGGCAATACGCCGCATCATGGAGGAGCTGACGGCGCAGGGCTATGTCGTGCATAACACGGCGACTCCATGGTTGGCGGCCGTCATGCGCGAACAACAGGACACGCTCGTAGGGCTAATCCATCAAGCGCATTCCGACGCCAGGGCCGGCTGGTTGACCTCTATGCAAAGGCAGGCTTTGTTCGACCTGCTGGATGCGCACCGCGCCTTGGATCCGGGCGTTGCTACGGCTTGGCCCGCAGAATTGCTGGCCGACTTGGGGTTTCGGCAATGAATCCGTCGACATCGCCATTTACCACGGATCTCATTCGACTCGCGGAGGATCAGGAGGGCGGTCGCGCCCCCTTTCCTGAACGCTTGTGGGTCGGTTTCGTTAGCGCCGGGTCACGGAACGAGCAGTGCTTTTTCACTTCAGCACATCGTGGTAGGCAATAGTTTTGTCGAAACTAAACTGGCAGGCCGCGGAAATGGGAACGTGCGCTGTTTGCGGAAATAGTTACGACAAGACCTTCGTGATTCGAATGGCCGGCATCGAGACGGAATTCGATTCTTTCGAATGCGCCATTCACAAGCTTGCCCCTCGATGCGGCCATTGTGCCTGCGCAATCGTGGGGCATGGCATCGGATCCGATGAGAAAGTCTATTGCTGTGCGAGCTGCGCACGGATGTCTGGCGTAAACGGTGCGAAGGACCGACTTCCATGAATAGGCATAGTTTGCGGCATTCCCGGCCAGTTTGTAATAAATAGAAATTTCTGTCTCGCGCTTCCTTAACAACAAGGGGTGTAGTGAACAACCGCACAGCGGCGATTCAATAGCGCCGTTGCAGATGGGCCTCCGTGCAGCTCCGCATGAGGAAGCCACCATGAATTATCCAGGTCTCGACTCGGTAGATGCCGAGTTCGCAGCGTATGTGACTGCCTTGAAGAAAACCTTCTATGGCGAGTCGTGGTCGGAAATCGAACCGTATGCAGCGCAAGTTTGGCGCGAATTCGGATTGGTCGACACGAAAGCATGGGCAGACGTGAAGGATCAAGTCAGGGAGGCTTGGTCGGAAAAGTCCCCAGCATTCGATCGAATTGTCCTTGCAGAGGATCCCATGGCGACGATGAACCAGGACAGGAAAGATCCGGCCATTCCTTCGGATGAACCAAGCAAGCCAGAAACATCACTGCAACGCTTCAAGCGCAAGCAACGCGAGAACGAAAATCAGGATGAAGCGCTGGAGGAAACGTTCCCCGCGAGCGATCCAGTGTCTCCGTTCATTCCTGCGAAGCCACCCCAATAGGATGAATGTGGTTTGCAGTAATGTGAACTGTTCATCCGTTAATCGCGCTTTGACCCCATGTTCTCGATAAAACAACACGCCTCGATGGATCGTGTTCGCGTGATCACTTTCGATCACCTTCCAATAAGGAAATCGAGATGCCGAACAATCAAGACCAACAAGGTCAAGGCCGTAAGGACCAGGACAAGGGTCAGCGCCAAACGACCGATCAACAGCAACAACAGAAGCATGCCAAGGACGACGAAAACCGGTCTGGAAAACAGTCGCCTGGTCGAGACGAACAAGAGTGAAACACCTATGGGCGGGTGAGAGCCTGCCCTTTCAATGACTCCCAGGAGAAGAACAATGCCCCGCGGAGACAAATCCAGCTATACGGACAAACAGAAGCGTCAAGCTGCTCACATCGAGCAGAGCGAGAAGAAATCCGGCAAGAGCGAAAAGTCGGCCGAACGCATCGCATGGGCGACCGTCAACAAACAGGATGGTGGCGGCAAGAAAAGCAGCAGCCATTCCAAGAGCTCCCATCACTGACGCGCTGAATTGGAGTCCCCACGTCCGTGCTTGAGGAATATGCCCGCAAGCGTCAGTTTGGAAAGACGCCGGAGCCCGCAGTTCGCCCGCCCCGCCTCAGGCCAGGCGGGCGTCCTATCTTTGTCGTTCAACTGCACCATGCGAGCCATCGCCACTACGACTTCCGCCTCCAGGTCGGCAACACCCTGAAGAGTTGGGCTGTTCCGAAAGGCCCGAGTTTCGATCCGAAGGTAAAGCGCATGGCAGTGGAGGTCGAAGACCATCCGCTGGGGTATGCCAGCTTCGAGGGCGACATCCCGAAGGGCCAATACGGTGGTGGCCATGTGGCCCTGTTTGATCGTGGCACATGGACCACTGAAGGCGACGTAGCAGCGCAACTGGCCAAGGGCCATCTGCGTTTCGAACTGCACGGCGAACGCCTCAAGGGTGGCTGGCATCTGGTGCGCTCGGGCAAGCCGGCGCGACAACCGCAATGGCTGTTGTTCAAGCAGGACGATGCTTGGGCCGCACCAAAGGAAGCCGACGACTTGCTACAGGGCGTGACCCCGCCACCGACAGAGGATGTGCGCCGTGCGCGGCGCCTCGGGGCGAATAAACGCATTCCAGCCGCCGAAAAGGCAACACCGAAGCGCGCTTCCCGCATCGACTGGCAGGCCGAAGCCGCCGCGCTGCCTAGTGCGCGCAAGCGCGCGATGCCGGCGAAACTGCCAGCGCCGCAACTCGCGCGGCTGGTTGATGCGCCGCCGCAGGGCGACGACTGGCTGCACGAACTGAAATGGGACGGTTACCGTCTACTCGGCGCGATTCGCAAAGGCGTAGCAACGCTGTGGTCGCGCAATGGCCTGAATTGGACTGAACGCGTGCCGGAAGTGCGCGATGCGCTCGCCACGCTCGGCCTGCGCGATGCCATTGTGGATGGCGAACTGGTCACGAGCCGCGGCAGCCGCGAGGATTTCAACCTGCTGCAGCAGGTGCTTTCGGGTGAGCGCCAAGGCCAGTTGCGCTGCATGCTGTTCGATCTCCTGTACGTGGATGGCATCGACCTGTCGAAGGTCGGCTTGATCGCACGCAAGGCTTTGCTGGAACGCTTGCTGGCGAAGGCGCCCATGGCACTGGGTTACAGCTCGCATGGCGTGGGCCAAGGTGCCGAGGCATTCAAGGCTGCGGTGAAGGCAGGGTTCGAAGGGATCGTCTCCAAGCGCGTGGATGCGATCTCGCATTCCGGCCGTGGCGACGACTGGCGCAAGTGCAAGGCCTTGGCCAGTGCGGAATACGCGGTTATCGGTTACACGCCGCCAAAGGGCAGCAGAGCTGGCATCGGCTCGCTGCTGCTGGCGACGCCCGACAAACAGCATGGCTGGCGCTATGTGGGCCGCGTGGGCAGTGGCTTCAGCGACGCACAATTGCGCGAACTGGGAAAGGCGCTCCGCGGCAAAGGCGGTAATACGCCGGTCGTCCATGTGCCCGAGAATGATACCGATCTGCGTCAGGCCAAGTGGTTGCCGAAACCGTTGTTCGTGGTCGAGGTGTTCGAACGCGGCATCGGAGGACGCGGCCTGCTCCGTCAGGCTAGTTTCAAGGCGTTGCGACCCGACAAATCCATTGCCTCGTTGACTGACAGCGATCGAGGCTCCAATGGCCCGGGAGAGAAGAAGGTGGCAACGAAGAGAACCGTGCGGCGCAAGACCACGCCCAAAACCCGGCAGCCGCCCACCCTGACCAGCCCGGACAAGCTGCTGTTCCCCGACGACGGCATCGACAAGCGGGAACTCGCCGACTACTACGCCACGGTGATGGACTGGCTGCTACCGGAGATCGCGAACCGGCCGCTGTCGGTGGTGCGCTGCCCCGGCGGCATCGGTGCGCAATGCTTCTTCCAGAAGCACGCCACCCCCGGTTTCGAACTGGTCTCGCGCGTGCCTATCGAGGAATCTGATGGCGGCACCGAGGATTACCTCGTGGCCGAGGATGCGGCGAGCGTGATGGAACTGGTGCAGTTCAACAGCATCGAGTTCCATCCCTGGGGCACACATATCGACGACATCGAACGTTGCGACCGGCTGGTGTTCGACTTGGATCCCGACGCGGCGGTGGCATGGAAGGACGTGGTCGCCGCGGCCCGGCAACTGCGCGGCTACCTGCAGCAGGCCGGGCTGGAATCCTTCGTCCGCACCAGCGGCGGCAAAGGCCTGCACCTCGTCGTGCCGCTGGCGCCGGCCGCGCCTTGGGAACGTGCGCGCGCATTCGCCGAGGCGGTCGCAGAAGCGACGCGCGAGGCCGATCCGCTGCGCTATGTCGCTACCGCTTCGAAGAAACTCCGCAGGGGCCGCATCTTCATCGACTGGCTGCGCAATGGGCGCGGGGCTACAAGCGTGGCCAGCTTCTCTGCGCGTGCGCGTCCCGGCGCGCCAGTGGCGATGCCGTTGCGCTGGGAGGAGTTGGGCAAGGTCGCCAGTGGGCATGCGTTCGACATCCGCAATGCACAGGCGCGTCTGAAGCGGCTGAAATCGCATCCCTGGGCTGGAATCGAACGAATCCGGCAGACGCTGTCGGCCTAGGTCACGGTACGACGACAGGGGCTAGCGCAGGCTGGAACGCCCGACCCCACGAGGCTTCGCCATGGCGCGCCCGATCTGGACCGGCAATCTCAGCTTCGGCCTGCTCAATGTCCCAGTATCGCTAATGCCGGGGACGCGATCCACGGACCTGTCGTTCCGCATGCTCGATGCCCGCGATCGCAAGCCAATTCGCTACGAGCGGGTCAATGCCGACACCGGCGAGGAAGTGCCGTGGAAGGACATCATCAAGGCCTTCGAATACGACAAGGGCAGCTACGTCGTGATCGAAAAGGAGGACATCGCCTCCGCGGCACCAGAAACACACGAATCGGTGGAGATCGAGGCCTTCGTCGACGAGGATGCGATTGATATCCGCTATTTCGAGAAACCCTACGTGCTCGTGCCCGGCAAGAAGGCCGAGAAGGGCTATGTCTTGCTGCGCGAAACTCTTGTCAAGGCGAAGAAGATCGGCGTCGCAAGGGTGGTGATTCGTACTCGTGAATACCTGTCGGCGGTAATGCCACTGAAGGACGCGCTGGTACTGGTGATGATGCGCTACCCGCAAGAGTTGGTGGAGCCGGGCGAATACAAGCTGCCGCAAGGCAAGAGCGGCGACTACCGAGTGACGGCCAAGGAATTGACCATGGCTACGCAGCTTGTGGAATCGATGGCCACCAAGTGGAATCCGGACGATTATCACGACGAGTTTCGCGCGCGGTTGTCCGAGATCATCCGCAAGCGCATCAAACAGAAGGGCAAGACCACCAAGGTGCTGGAGGAGCCTGAGGAGGCACAGGAGGGTGCCGCGACCAACGTGGTCGATTTCGTGGCGCTGCTGCAAAAGAGCTTGGGCAAGAAAGATGGAAGCACAGCCGCAAAGGCTGCTGCGAGGAAAACGCCCGCCAATGCGGCGAAGAAGGCCGCGACGAAGCGCAAGGCGGGCTGACGTATGGCGACGCACAAGGCCAGCAAGCGGACATCGGTTTCCACTACGAAGGCCGCTAAGCGGACAGTTGCCGGCCAGCGGGAACTGCAACGGGAGATCGATGCCAAGGATGCGAAGCGCAAGCCCAAGCCCGAATCGAAAAAGGCCGTGCAGGCTGGTGCGCGCAAGCAACCCGGCCGGATGCCAGCGCAGCACCTCGCCAAGCCGGGCCGCGAATCCGATCTCGCGTTGGTGCCGCGTTTCGAGGCACCCGACTATCGCGGTAGCGGCAAGCTCGAAGGCATGGCCACGATCGTCACCGGGGCGGATTCGGGTATCGGCCGCGCAGTAGCGGTGTTATTCGCGCGCGAAGGCGCGGATGTAGCCATCCTGCACTTGGATGAACACGAGGACGCAGAGGAAACCGCACGCTGGGTGAAGAAGGAAGGCCGGCATGCCATCGTGATCGCCGGCGACGTACGCGATTCGGCCTTCTGCAAACATGCCGTCGATAAAACGGTCAAAGCCTTCGGCCGTCTCGATGTCCTGGTCAACAATGCCGGTTTCCAGCTGCATGCGGACAAGCTGGAGGACATCAGCGACGATCACTTGCAGGAAACCTTGCAGACCAATATCGCTGGATATTTCTATATGGCGCGTGCGGCACTTCCGCACATGCAAGCCGGCGCTTCGATCGTGAATACTGGCTCGGTGACGGGTTTGTTCGGCAGTCCAAAGCTGATCGATTATTCGGCGACGAAGGGCGCGATCCACGCCTTCACCAAGGCCCTTGCTGCAAACCTTCTGGACCGGGGCATTCGCGTCAATGCCGTGGCGCCGGGCCCGGTGTGGACGCCGTTCAATCCGGCCGACAAGCCCGCCGGAAAAGTCGCCGAATTCGGCAAGGACAGCGCCATGCGGCGACCTGCACAGCCCGAGGAGCTTTCGCCTGCGTTTGTATTTCTAGCGTCTCCGGTAACGGCGTCTTACGTGAACGGGGTCGTGTTGCCGGTCATGGGCGGACCAAAAGGTTAGCGCAGCCCTTTCATCAAATGCCTTCAGTGAAAGCGAGCGAACCCGAAGAGGGCGAATAACGCATGGCGCTTGCGCTCGATGGCAGCACGCAAGATGCTTGCCCCAAGTACCGAATAAGTAATGCCGTTTCCGCCATAGGCCATGGCAAAGAGAACGCGCGGCCCGTATTGCCGGTGCGCACCGAAGAACGGTAGCCCATCGGCCGTTTCCGCGAACGTGCCGGCCCATGAAAATGCAGGTCGTGCCTGAAGGCGGGGGAACATCCCGGAAACACGTTTTGCCAGGCGGTGGGCCTTCTTGGCCACGCGTGCGTCGCGCCGCGCAGGAATATCGATGCTGTCGTCTTCACCGCCGACTATTACTCGACCGTCGGAGGTCGTGCGCATGTAGAGGTAAGGCCGAGCCGTCTCCCAGAGCATGGCGTCACGGAGGGGTCCGAGCACGGTTCGATCGATGGGATCGGTGACGTATGCATAACTGCTGCGGTTTCTGGCGATGCGTTGCTTGAGCAGGGATTGTGCGGCGTAACCCGTTGCCATGACGACATGTTTGGCGGTGACGTGGAACCCTTCTTCCGTTTGCAGTTGAACCGATCGAGGGCGAACAACGATATCGACCACGCGGCTACGATCGTAAACGGGCATTCCGCGCCGTTTCCAGGCTGCCAACAGCCGGTAGGTCATGCGATAGGGATCGACCACGGCTGCAGTCCTGGAAAGAATGGCGGCAGGTGCGTCGATCCCGAATCGTTCGGACAAGCCTTCACGATCCAGCCACGAGACCGGTAGTCCAGTCCGTTCCCTGGCAAGGAACTCTTCCTTCAGCGTGATGGAATCCGAGCGACTGGAAGCGAAGTACACGCTTTGCATCCTCCTGAAGCCAATTCCCTTGACGCGGGCTGCGATGGCAGCAAAGGACTCCACGGCGACAAGGCAGCTGTTGTAAGCGAGCTTCGCTTGTTCATCGCCGAACATGCTTGCGAGGTCGATCAAATGCGTATCGATCTCGTACTGAATCAGGGCCGTGCTTGCCGATGTGCTTCCCCAGGCGATATCCCTTTCTTCCAGAACCATCACGTCATGGCCGTGGGTGGCCAATTCGTCCGCAATGAGCGCGCCACTGATCCCGCCGCCAATTACCGCGACCTCGCAACTATTGTCGCGGGTCAGTTTCGGGAACGAGTGGATGAGGCCGCTCTTGACGGCCCAATACGGATAACCGCTCTTGAGATCCATCCTGAAATGATCCGTTCTGGCATGTGCGCGCCACGTTAAGGGGCGGTGAGGCGTTTCATACCGAACGCTGCCTCTGGTGTTCAGCCGCGGATCAATGCGCAGCAGAAATTCGCCATGTTGTATTGCCCAATGGCTGGATGCGATGTCGCAGCTACGTTTGACAAAGACGGCAGCGACGGTAGTTCGACCAGGCGCGAGGCATAGCGATCGAGGAATGCAGCCGCTTTGCGATCACCGGCGTGCGCTGCAGCCCGCAAGGCGTCGAGGTATTCGTCTGTGGTCATCAAAACGGCTCCGACCCAGGGATGAGCCAGCAGCCGCATCCTGCGGCCCGCATCTGGCAACGAGTGGCCTCAGGAACAGGGGTGAAGCCTACGGCCCGGTGCCTCGATCACGTTGCTGGCAGAGCCAGCGTGCGCTTGAGCATGGCCGAGAAGCATCAGGCAAGGTGCCAAGGTCGGATAGGAAAAGTCCTAATGGCGCCAGCCTGCCCCGTACCTGCCGCCCCCGTCGACGCGAGGTTTGGCACTTGCCTGCGGGGCCGCGCGGGATGGGAACCCATCGTCAACGCCGCGCGTTGCTGGCAAGAAAAGGATGGCCTTATTACTGGCGAGGCAATATGGGAAGGTTCCGCGGTCCTGGATAAGAATTTTCACTGAAGGCGATGGAGCGGATTGGGCCTCGCTCGATCTGGAGAATTTGTTCACTACGCCCGCTAGAAGATTTGCCCTGATGCGACCCTAAGCGGTCGTAACACGCCCCGCCTGCTGGGTCCGGTCATACGTCGGCTTGGTAGCCGACTACTGACAAAGGCAGAGTTGAACCATCTCGGAGGGATTGCCGCAAGCGACCGAGAAGACTTTCGCGTGAAGTAATCCGAGCAGAGCCGCGTTCAATGCCCGAGAGGGTGCTCACGATACTTGGTCCTTGCCCTTGGTTCGGCCTTTCACGCCCAAAGCCTGCGCAGCCGGGGAGCGTCAAGGTAATGCTCGCGCGGCGGAGAGAGGGCAACCCGAAGCCCCTGCCGCTACTTGGGCGGCAGGAGTGCGTTCAATGCCTTGAAGGCTTGCTCAAAGCGATCAAGCGATTCATTTACTGCGGCCGTGTCTTTCGACAACAAATCTTGATTGTTCAGCAGCCAAGACGCAGGGGTGAAGTGATCGAATTCAGGAATTGAGCTGTCCATCAAATTGAACAGCGCTTCGGCTTGCTTGACCTGCCTTTCAAGTGCGCCTTCCTTCGTGAAGTCTCCTGCCTTCAGAGTTGCTTTTCCCTTCAGCCCATATGCGCCGTTCACAACGTCGGCGAACAACTCGGGACTGAAGAAGTCTTCGATGTCGCTTTCATTCTTGCCTGTGTAGTCGGTCGCAACAAGAATCCCTTCAGTTTTCAAGATCTGCGATGTGCGCAGGCGTTGAACCTTGCTCTTGTCGCCGCTACCGTAGTCACAAAGTGCAGCGATGTTGATTCCTTTTCCGCTAAACAGCGATGCGAATGACTGCACCTTGTCGATGCCACCAGACGGACAGATCGTCCATCGGGTATCCAAGCCTTCGCGCTTGCGTGTTTTCAGCGCATGTGAAGCCACTTGTAGATACAGAATGTCTGATGGTCCCTCGACCAGCAGAGTGTTCGCACCGATGAATAGCGCCTGAGTAACTTCGTAGCCGAGATGGGCTTGGAGCGGGAACAAGGTGTCCTTGTCAACGGTAAGTACGTCTGCTGATACCTTCGTACCCTTGATAACCGGCCTGTTGCGCTCGTCGCGTTCAACAACGTCTTCAACCACGCGAACATCCTCAAGTCGTTCCGCGGGCACCATGAACGGCGAGTGCGTGCTGTAGATGACCTGATGCTGCGGGAGAAGTCGCTCAATGATGTAGCGGAGCAGGTCGGCTTGTGCCTTGCCGTGCAACGTGAGCCCTGGCTCGTCTAGAAGAATGACGGCGCCTGGCGCCTTCTTGCGCATCTGCTTGAACTGGGCAAGGAAGGAAAAGAACCAAACGAATCCGGCGCTGCGCTCAGACAGCGGCACATCGACCTTGTGATTGGCATTGTTAATACGAATCTTGACCACGGTGCCGTTGTTAAACGGAGGCGGGTCGTCCTTGAGTCCTTGCGCCATTTCGATATTCACAGCGAGCGCATCGTTCTGGCTCCAGAACTCAAAAATCTCATCCGTAATATCGTTCGACGCGCCTTGGCACTTAGCCTTCAATTCTTCGAGTCGAGTGCTGGCTTGTAGCTCCTCGATTGAAGTGCCCGCGTACTCCAAGAAATCCAGAAAAATCTGATCCCCAGGTTCGATCTTGCGGCCATGCTGTTTGTCATCTTGTAGCTTGACGACGGAGATCTCTCCAGACATGCGGTCGTAGTGAGACGTATAGAAGAATTTCGGCACGCGCAGCAAATCAATTGCCTTGAGCGTTGCTCGGCCTTCACGGAAGGTTGCGATTTCCTTCCTGACCGCAAGCAAGGCCTCCGAAGGTCCTTCGGCTGCATCGATCTCAGAAACAAGGTTATCGAACTGAATCTTGCTGAACTTTGTTAGCTCAGGCCCCTTTACAGCATGCTTACTGAGCAGATGTTTGGCGGCCTTGGCTTCATCGATCTTTATGGTCCAGTAATTCGTGCTACTTCCGAACTCGCTTTCGATCTCGACGGTATCCGAAATCAAGCTGCCTTCACCAAGCACTTTTTCGACGGCGCTCTTTTCGAGAGCGGACAGTTTCCAGACAGTAGACGCAACGCGCGCTTCGCTCTCTCCGTGGCGTTCGTCGTATCGAACCAGATGCCGTCGTGGGTAGTCACGAATCTTGTCGTACTTGAATCCAGAAAATGAATTGATCCCGTGAAGTGCTGATAGAACGGCAGTCTTTCCGGCTTCGTTCTTGCCCACTAGGCAAGTTAGTTGCCCAATCTCGAACCAACCGGTGTCCTCGGCAGAGCGAAAATTGCGAACCCGCGCCTTGATCAGCTTCATGCTGTCCCCCGTCTTAAGTGTTTGTCCGTTCGTGCCACCTTGTCTTTTCAGGGTAGGGGCGCGATAGCCTGCATTCAATGCCCGGAAAGTCTCACGTCCTGAGACTTAGGCAACGGACTATTCGCCTAGTGGCAGAACTAGGGAGGGACTATGGATCGAATGACTTGGGCCGTCGCACGCGGCTACATGCCGGCGGCGTTCGCGCTGGCGGTCGCAGTGGTGTCGATGTTCGTAGTCGCCGGATTGCAATCCAGTCCGTATCTGGCTGGGCTGGTGCCGTTGGCCCGCTGGGTGCCGCTCGCTGCGTTGGCGGCTGCAATGGGGCTGTGGGCCGTTCGCACGTGGGGCTTGTGGCGCTGGCAGCAGGGCGCGGCGGCAGGCTGCTGTGTATGCGGTGGGCCGCTGGGCTTCGAGCGCGTAGGCCGAACTGACCGGGGCGGTGCATATCGCCGTTGCCTTGCCTGCCGCACAAACGTCAATCATCGGCACTACGAGTAGCGCGGGCTACGGGCCGCTACGCGGCGTGGCCGACTGCCCAAAACGAAAGGGTTAGGCCGTGAGGCCTAACCCTTTGTTTTTATTGGTGCTGGAAAAGGGACTCGAACCCTTACAGTGTTACCACCGGCGGATTTTGAGTCCGATCTGTCTGCTTCTGGCCGAAAGCCGCCGATCAGAGCCAAGCGACATCGATGCCACTGGAGCAGTGAGGACGATGCTGTTTCACCGAAGTATACTTTTCAGGATCACGAGCCCTAATTGCGGATCCTTGGCCACAAATCCTTCTTTCGCCAAGTCCTGAAGGACATGATTCACCATCTCCCGGGTAGCGCCGACGCGGTGGGCGATGTCGCGCTGGGTAAAGGATTTCGGCAAACGGCGGATACTGCCCTCGTTGACGGCTTCCGCTTCGATCAGCGACAGAACGCGGCTGCGGACATCATCAAGGGCGATGCTCTTCAACTGCTGCGTGGAACGCCGCAATAGACGCATGAGCTTGGTGATCAGGTGTACGGCGAACTCGGGTTCCGAATGGACGAGTTCCCGGAGTGTGTCTGCGGTGAGGACTAGACAACGCGATCCTTGCAGGGCCTGCACCGAAGCGGAGCGGGGACCTCCATCGAACGCTAATTCCCCGAAATACTCGCCAGGCTGCAACGTGTTGTAGACCACCTCACGCCCCTTGCCTTGGCTAGCGAAGACTTTGAGCTTGCCCGACAGCAGGACATAGAGCTGGGACGAGACCTCGCCCTCGCAGAGCAGGATGTCGCCCGTGTTGAATTCCTGCACCTCGCCGATGGACGCGAGTCGAGCCAGCAAGTTCGCAGGCAAGGAAGGAATCGACTCGTCCTTCCGCAGTTGGCTTGGTGCGTCCATGCCAATTCCCCCGATTCGGCGAGGTGAATATTTCACACTTACGATGCTTTTGAAAAAGTAAATATTTCACACCTGCGCATGCCTGAGTCATGCCGATGAGAACTGCGATCGATTTGGCGTTTCGCATGTCATCGCGTATTTGCCGAATCAATTACTTGCGTGCACAAGTTTTGTTGTTTTCTTCTCGCGCTTGATTTGTCACGGGGTCCGCTGTAACAACGTCAACGGGGATTGGGGACTGCACGCACTCTCGCCGGGGGTGGCAAGGAGATGCGGTGCAGGGACGCAACGGCGCAGGCCGGTAATGCGGCCTGTCGCAGGGACTGCGAGGGGACAACGCGTGGACGAGAACGTCGTGGAGCGTGCGCCGCGGGGCGCTGGGATTCTGTTTCTCACGGTGCTGTTCCTGGTGCTGCTGCAAGTCGGCGCACTGATCTCGAACGTCCTGGCCGACACCGGCGGTGGCGCGATCGGGACGACCGTTTTGCCCGAGGATGCCTCGGATATTGTCGCGGCCACGGCCGCCGAGTTCCGGGTCGACGAATCGGGCGCAGCGACTTACACCATTCCCCTCTACGCGGTTCCCGGCACCGCTGGCGTCTCGCCCAAGCTCTCGCTCAACTACTCCAGCCAGGGCGGTTATGGCCCGATCGGCAAGGGCTGGTCCATCGGCGGCCTGTCGAGCGTCACGCGCTGTCGAAAGACGCGCGAAGCAGGCGATTTCATCAGTGGAGGCGTCGTCACCGATGGGTCTCCGAACCCAGTCAATTTCACCGACACGGATGCCTATTGCCTGGATGGTCAGCGGCTGATCCAAGTCACGTCTGCATCGGTTTGCCCGACGCTACCCGGACTTATCGTCACATCGTTTCGTACGGAAATCGAGTCCTTCCAGCGCGTGTGCGGTTATTCACCTGGTTCTCCCTATACGGGATTTGCATTCTTCACGGTCAATCGCAAGGACGGCTCAACCAGCTGGTATGGCGATCGCGACAACAATTCGACAAGAAATCGCGCAGACGGGTATTTCAACAGTACCCGTTCGGATAAAGCGGACTTTGCTTTGGCCTGGGCGCAGACCCGCTTCCAGGACTCGACCGGCAACTATATTGATTACATCTACAGCGAGAACCCCGGTGGTACAGGCACCGGTGAACAGGTTTTGAGCGAGGTTCGCTACACCGGGAAAACGGTGTTGAACGGCCAGACGGGAAGTGCGAAAGCCCCATACGCGAAGCTGAAATTCAACTATTCCGCGCGCCCGACGACGCAATGGGGCAAAGGCTACGCCTCTGGTGGCATGCTGACGCAAAGTCGCCGCCTCGACAGCGTGACAGTTTGTACGATCGGCGGCACGGCGAACTGCGATCCGAGCACGCAACAGGCGCGCTATTACCAGTTGACCTACGCGGCGAGCTCCGCGGGAAGCGGCCTGGATACGCTGAGCAGCTTCCAGGAGTGCACCAATAGCGACAAAACTGTTTGCCTTCCCGAGACGACCTTCGGTTGGAGCGCTGGCAACTACGGGTTTGCGACCAATGAATCCCCCAGCAATTGGCCGACAGGAAGCCTGAGCAAGTTCGAGGGCTTCAAGATGGGCGACGTCGATGGCGACGGTCGCCAGGACGTGGTCTATCTCAAGGATGGGAGCAGCGGCGAGTATTGCTCAACGGAATACGTCTATGTCCTGTTCGCAACGCAGGATGCAACCGGCGCCCTGAGCTATCTTCAAGGCTCGCCGATCTGCACACCGGCCGAAGATGGCGGCATCGAGGGCAGTTGGGAACTGGTCGATTACAACGGGGACGGTCGTGACGATCTGTTCATCCGGGGTACGAGCCAGTGGTATCTGTATCCGTCTCAAGGTCGGTCTGGTAACTGGAATTTCGATTCAGGTACGAACCTCATCGCGTCGCTTTCGCCGGCCATTCCTTCGCAATCCGCAAGCAACGAACAGGTGCAGCTCGTCGATTTCAATGGCGACGGTTTGGCCGATATCGTGTACCCGACGTTGAGCGGGATGAAGACTCGGCTCATGGAGCGAGATGGGAGTGGCTCCTTCGGTTGGGGTG
The DNA here is from genome assembly GCF_007556775.1 of Lysobacter lycopersici. Lineage (GTDB taxonomy): Bacteria > Pseudomonadota > Gammaproteobacteria > Xanthomonadales > Xanthomonadaceae > Pseudoluteimonas > Pseudoluteimonas lycopersici. The sequence continues at coordinate 826,662 of NZ_CP041742.1, read as the reverse complement.
CAGAGCGCAGGCTGTTTGTCGATACCAGCAACATTCCAGCGTTCCTGGACAAGTGCACGCAGACCAATTACGACTGCCTCATCGGGTTGAATGGACTGACCACCAAGGCGGGCCAGGTCCAGTTGGCCGACCTCAATGGCGATGCCGCATCCGATCTGATCGCCGAGATCTTCAATCTCGCAACTTACACCGGCGGCGGTTGTACGCCCCAATTGCAAGCTAGCCGGAGAAATGGCACCCCAGCGCTCGGCGCCTGCCCGCCTGATGTCACGAAGATCCATACCTACGCCCTTACGGTCGCGGCGTTGGCATCGGATTCCGTCACCCTCAAGGGTTATTACGATTTCGGCGCCCAGGTATCCACGGTGAATCTGGCGGATGTGAATGGCGACGGATTGACGGATGTGTTCTGGCGGCCGACCGACTCCAGCGAATGGCAGTACAACGTCAATACCGGAATCGGGATGCTCTCACCTGTCCAAGTGCCATTGGATGGCTATGAAGACCAGGTGAGATTCGCGGATGTCAATGGCGATGGCCGTACTGACATCCTGCATGTCGCGAATACGGGCTCTTACAAGGCATACAAGGCATTGCAAGCTCTGCCTGGCGGTGGATTCGGTGCGGAAGCTTGGTTGCCGAGTGGAGGGAATGCAAGGATTTGCGAAGGGCCAGAGTGCGATAACGACAAGAAGGTGCCGATATTCACCGACCTGGATGGCGATGGAAACCTCGATTTCATGTCCATCAAGATGGACGACAATGCGGACGTCTACATCTCCCGGCCGAACTACCGATACTTACCGCGCGATGTCATCACCGGCATCACCAATGGCTTGGGTGCTACGACGACACTGACATATGCGGCGTTGACCAACAATGCCGTGTACTTGCGCGATACCGGATCGCGCAATTCGATCGATGCGGGACGAGGCGCGGCGGTGACGGATCTGCTGATGCCGAGCTATGTCGTCGCCCGTGCGGCGAGTAGCGCGCCGAGCGATGGCAATCCCAATGGCGTGGCCAAGCTGTTCTACCGCTACGCCGGTGCCAAAATGCAGGCCGGCGGGCGTGGTTTCCTGGGCTTTCGCGAAATCGTGACCATCGACCCTAATGAGGCCGAAGGCTACGTCACCACGCAGACGATCTACAACCAGAAGTTCCCGCTTGTCGGCATGCCCGCGCGCACGATCAAGCGAGCCGTGACCTCTGGCACCTATGTGATCCCGGCTTGCCTCACGCAGACGATCAGCGATACCTGTTTTTATACTTATGGCGCAACAACCTTTCCGACACCAGCAGGCAACTGGTTCTCCGACAACACGCAATACTGGGAGGCCGATACAGACCTTGCGAGCGTAGGGCTCACCGATTTCGCCGCTACGGTTCAAGCGCCGATCCATGTCCGGACCAGTGGTACGGACGAGTTGTTGCGCGATCCCTATTCGGGCGCCACTACGAGCAAGGTCAGCACGACATTCACGTATGAGGCGTATGGCAATGTCGACACGACGGTCGTCGATACCTATACCGGGACATCGACCTCGGCTACGGCAACCACCACGACCGAAAACACCTATTCGGATACGCCCTCGGCATGGTTTCTGGCAAGGCTTCAATATTCCACGGTGAGGCACTCACGGCCGGGCCAGACGGATGTCGTACGGACGACAGCCTTTGCCTACGACGCGACCACGGGGCAATTGCTGCGGGAACGTAGCCAGTACGGCGAAACGGTGAATCCTGCGAACGTCGACCTCAAGCGGGTCTATGTGCTCGACGAATACGGGAACCGGACGCTCGAAAGTGCTTGCAGCATCGACGTCACGACATGTGGCGATACCACGGGCGTCGTCTTCCAGCCCTCCTCGTTGACCACGGTCAACCGATTCACCCGCACGGCCTACGACTCCATTGGGCGTTATCCGAAGACCACCGTGGCGCCGTTCTGGAATGGCGGCACCGGGAGCGGCGTGGTCGAAAAGACCACGCAGACCGTGGTCTCCCGGAACATGTTCGGCGACGTGACCCAAGCCTTCGATGTCAACGGCGTGGATACCGTCGCGGTCACCGGCGGATTCGGGCGACCTTATTACACTTGGACAGAGACCGTCCCGGGGAGCACACCGGGCGATCCGATGAGCGGTGTCAGAACCTACACCAAGTACCGCAATTGCGGCGATGTCGGCTGCCCGACCGGGGCCCGGTTCCGGCAGGAACAGAAGGCCGATAGTGCGCCGACGGTCTGGACCTACTTCGACCTCCTCGGGCGACCGGTAATGAAGGTCTCGGAGACCTTCAATATCGATGATCCGGACAAGGATTTGTCCGCGGTGTGCACGACCTATACACCTACGGGCAAGACCGCCCGGATCTCCAATCCGTTTTTCTTGCCGGGCGTGGCGGGCGGCAACGGACCCATCGGCCTGGCCAGTGCTTGCAACGCAACCGGTGTGTTGTGGAGTTCGACCACCTACGACGTGCTCGGTCGACCGATTCAGATCCAGAGTCCGGACATCAACGGCGGTACGGCGACGGTGGGCATCGCCTATTCGGGGCGCACGACCACCACGATCGATCCGCGCACCAACGCCACGATCAAGACCGTCAACGGCCTGGGCGAGTTGATTTCGGTCACCGATGCCGCCGGGCTGGTGACCACCTACGGGTATCTCGCCGATGGCAGCAATTCCAGCGTCTCCCGCAATGCTGGTCGCGGCGCGGTGCTGAACACCTTCCAGTTCGATGTACTGGGCCGGAAAATCCTGCAGAACGACCCCGACACCGGAACCACCCAGTTCGGCTACAACGCATTGGGCGAACTCATCTGGCAGCAGCATGAGGGCGATGCCCGTATCGAGAACCTGATCGATGCACGCGGGCGGGTCTGGAAGCGGACGGCATTGGTGCCCGATGGCGCGGTCGAGTCGACGGCCACGTTTACCTATGACACGACGACCAACGGCCTGGGGCAACTCGCCTTTGAGACCATCACGGGTACCTACACAGGTTGGACACCCGGCCCGGGCAACAACCTGGCGTTCTCCAGAACCTATACCTACGATTCGTTGGGACGGCCATCGGGCACGACTACGGGACTGGATAACAGCACCTTTGATACTGCCGTTACATACGATACGTATGGACGTCCAACGAAAGTCATGGACGCTTCTGGGAGATGGTCGAAAACCCATTACAACGACCGTGGCATGGCCGATGTGGTGTGCAAGAGCACGGCGGCCGATGCCGGCCTCAATTGCGATCCGAGCAACAGCGTCTTCACGACCCTGGAAACCGATGCATGGGGACATGCGGTCTGGGAGCGCCGCGGCAATACCGCGGCTATGGATGTTGTCCGGACCTACAGCCCGGAGACCGGCCGCATCGCCACGATCTGCGCCGGTGCACGCGACTCGCACGGCGATTGCAAGCTCTTCGATGCCGGCTACAACTGGGATCAGGCCGGCAACCTGATCACCCAGGCGATGTCGAACGGTAACCGCTATGCGGAGACCTACGCCTACGATGGGTTGAACCGGCTGAAGGAAGCGCGGCTGCTGGTGCAGGACGGGCTCCCCGTCAGCACCGTTACCCAATCCTTCGAGTACGACGCGCTGGGCAATGTCTGCCGGCGTTCGGGCTCGATGCTACAGACCGCGGAGTTCACCTATCTGGGGCGCTCGGGCTGTGGACTGGGCGACGACAAGAACAGCGCCTATGGCAATGGCAGTGCCAACACCTATGGTGCGCACCAGTTGGTGCAGAGCGATTCCGGAGGCACCACGGTCTATTACGGCTACGACCCCAGCGGTAACCAGATCACAAAGGATGCGCCCTCGGCCACTTACGACCGCACCATCAAGTACAGCCTGGATAACCATGCCTACGAGGCGGCGCCGGGCTCGGGCACGACGGTCAAGTTCTGGTACGGCTCGGACGGGGCGCGCTACAAGCGCATCGATGGCAGCAAGAAGACGCTGTATCTGGGCAATGTGGAGATCGTGATCGAGGGCGGTGTGAACACGTTCCGCCGCACGCTGGCTGGGGAGTACCTGCAGACCATCGTCAGCAACGTGGCGACCGAGAACTATCTGTTCCACGACCAGTTGGGCAACCTGGTGCGCATCACCAATGCCACCGGCACGCCGGTCAACAACCTCGACTATGCCGCCTTCGGCGGGCGTCGGGATTGGGATACGCAGGCGAGCGGCGGCCAAGTGCCGACGCTGACCACGCGCGGGTTCACCGGGCAGGAGCACATCGACGGCAACCTGGGGCTGATGCACTTCAATGCGCGGTTGTACGACCCCGCGCAGGGGCGATTCATTCAGCCCGATCCGGTAATCCAGGCACCGGACAACGCACAAAGCTGGAATGCTTATAGCTACGCATTCAACAACCCACTGACCTATACCGATCCGACCGGGATGATCGGGACGACGGAGCGAATGTGGGCGGCGGCGATCGTTGCGATTGTGGCAGCGGTCTGGACCGGAGGTGCATCGATCGGGTGGTTTGCAACGCTGACTTCCACGCAGGTGTTCGCAATTACCGTCTCAGCGGCGTTCCTCTCGGGGGCCATTGCAACGCAAAGTTTCAAGGGTGGATTGTTATCCGCCTTTGGAGCCGCACTCACGTTCGGGATCGCGAGTTGGGTTCCTCAAAACTATCAGGTCTTCGCGCAGGCCATGGCGGGCGGCATCTCGGAAAGCCTGCAAGGCGGGAATTTCGGCAATGGATTTATTGCAGCCGGACTCACCGCCGCGGTGATGCCGCACTTGGGCAATGTAGCGAGCAACCGCGGCGGGCGCATCATGCTGGGCGCACTGATTGGCGGGACGATTTCCGAAGTGACCGGCGGGAAGTTTGCCAATGGTGCGATCAGCGGAGCGATTCAGGGGGCGATGGCTGGACAGGAAGATGCCTTGCAATCAAGAGAATCTCCAGAAACCCTTTCATTCGCAGATGCACCAGAAGCCTTACGCAGTCAGTTGCTTGATCCAGACTCATGGACAGGCGCGGTACAAACTATTGCCACTAATTTAGGGTATGGCAATGTTGCCGACAGAATGGTTGCGGTGAATGATGATTTTAGGAATAAACTCGGTCGTCCAGATCCTTCAGTATCTGCAATAACGGTAGCTGGTAAGACCACTTATTTCCGATCAGCCTTTACCCACGGCTATTACGGCCTTTCGTCGATCATTGACCATGAGGTTGTACACCTGTATTCATATATTAAATTTGGCCCATCTTACGGAGCAAGAGAGAAAGGGCACCGTGAGTTTGCGGCGTACAAATACCAAGCCTCCAGAGAGAATTTCTGGAAGGCGTCGGACTACTTTAGACGTGGACAACTGGGTGGTTGGCAGCAGGAAATTGATAATTTCCGTGATGCCTTACATGTGTGGAACAATGGCTGTGGATCGGAGGCATTAGCATGTCAAGAATTTTAAAAATAGGAGCATCAATTTTTCTGACTATCGCAATCATGGGACATGCAAATGCTGAGAACCGTGCAGGCCGTGCCAGGTATGTCTTGAATGCTAGAGACGGTTGGGTTGACTTCTATATTGTTAATCAATCGTTGAAAGACCTTCCATTTTCTAGTCGGCCAGATAGATTTTCTTTAGGACATGAAATCAATTTTGTGTTTTATGCAGATAACGGCCTTCTCTGCAAAACATGCCGCTATCGACCGATAGATGACGCAGATCGAATGCCATCAGTGCCAGATATATCCATTATCCCAGGGGAAATGAGCGGATTTACGCTTTCGCTGCAGGAGTTAAGGGAGTATTACGGCCTTGGAGATGGGTGTTATGGCGTGTACGTTGAAATACGGCAACGTAAACATAGCCAGCTCGTTGTTGTCGCCGCTTCAAATGCATCGAAAATCTGTGTTGGAAATTCGAATAAGGCACGTTAAAGGCCGCACTGCGGGTTGTACAGGAAGCTTAAAGGGCTGGTGACCGTAACTTCCTGTGTTCAGCGCTAACAGTTTACGTTTACGTCTTTTGTGTAAGTCGCTGCCGCTAGCCAGCATTCTGGAGCACGATAGGTTGAGCTGAGCAAGGTAGGATGGGTTGAGCGCAGCGATACCCATTACAAATCTCTTATCGATGATCGCTTGCTGTAAAGCTGGGTCATACGCTTTCAACAGATCGACTTGAAGTTCCGGGTAGCGCTCGGTCAACTTATGTGAGGCGTGGAAGAGTGCGATGCGCGTGTGCCGGCCAGCGTTGAGCCTCTTGGTTCCACTGTCGGTCCCAAAACGTCTTCCCTGGGTTATGGTGATTTAGGTAATTTTGCACAAGTTGCCCAAGCTTTGGCCGCTCCCACATAGGCTGTTCGTTGCAGGCTTTAAGGGATTGAGATGCGAAGCCTGAAGAGATGTGGTCTACAGGACGCATAGCGCGTCGATCTTCCCTAAGCGTTCAATAGCCTCGGGAGAATCAGTATGCCTACGATCAATCAACAGATTGCCGCCGCGATCAGAACGGCAAATTCCGACCCGGTCCCCGGGTTCTATTGGGAAATCGGCGATGAAACCGGGCGATTGTATTGGGGGAGTGTCGGGACGGATCCGTTCACCGGCAATCCGGTGGATGAGACCACTTCGGGCCCTTATGCCTCGGCATCGAAGATGTTGTACCAGGCGTACGTCTGGGAGCAACTCGAATCAGTGCTGTCAACTACCGACTGGCCGTATCTGAACATGTCGAGCGGCTACGACACCATGACGGGAGGGTGCGCTCACCTGGAAACAGTGCATCACTGCATCACGAGTAATACGCCACCGTACGGGACCTATACGTCCGCCGACGACGGTACGTTCCATTACGATGCGGGGCACTTCCAGAACCATGCCAACAACAACACCGGGTGCTGGAACTCGCCCGCGCCGAATATTCCCGGCATGAACTACAGCGCCTTGGCGGCGGAATACAACACGACATTCGGCCTTTCTGGTACCGACGTGATGTCGTTCACCCAGCCGTTGATGGCAGGCGGGGTCACTGGAAATGTCATCGCGTACCGCGCGGTCATGATGGGTCTGTGTGGGGCATCTCCCGCGTTGAAAATGGCATCGCACCTGGGCGCGCATACGATCACGGCCTCCGGTTCCGGGGTGGCATCGCCAGCACCCAGCAACGAGAACTGGGGTTACTCGGCAGCAGGGTGTTGGGTCGAGCCCGACGGCGGATACAGCAGCGGCGGGTCCTTCGGGTTCTATCCCTACCTGTGGCCGGATCGCTCGTTGTACATGATCGTGGCGCGCTATACCGCGATCGCTTTCGGCGAGCTCGGTTTGGTGTCGATACGTACGGGCCAAGCCATTCGCGAAGCCTTTAACAGCGGAAGGCCGCGTCACGTTATCGTCGGCGGATCCAACTTCACGGTACCAAGCGACTGGAACTCGTCTGATAACACCATCCATGCCTTCGGGGGTGGTCAATCGGGGTTTGTCGGAACCAGCAACAACGGCGGTGGCGGCGCGGACTATGCAAATAAAGTCAACGTGTCGCTCACCCCAGGCGCGAGCATCAGCATCAATGTCGGTCAAGGCGGAGCGGCGACAACGAGCTCTACCGCAAATTCAGGAACCGATACCTGGTTCGATAACACTGGGTTTCTCTTGGCAGCAGGCGCTGCTCCCTCGCGAACCACCAGTGTTGGCGACACAACGCATGCGGGAGGCGCGCAATCAAACGCCGGCGGAAGTGGGGCGGCCGGGCCGCATGGCGCAGGCAATGCCAGCAGCAGCCTTTACGGCGCAGCAGGCGATGTTGCGGGCGGTGTGATTTACGGCGGACCCGATGGCGAGAAGGTTGGCGATAACGGTCAATACGGCGCTGAGTTCAACACCGCTGGTGCCGGCGCGGGAGGCTCCGCAGGTACGGCCCTAACATCGGATGATGGCGGCACGGGAGGTTTTGCCGGAGGTGGGGGCGGGGGTACCGCATCAGCTTCTCCCGCTTTGACCGCGGGCGCTGGCGGCGACGGAGCTCTCGTGTTTGATTTTGATCCCCTGCCGACAACGATCGTGATCACCAGCGGCAGCACATGGACCGTTCCCATGGACTGCGTCGCTGCAAAGGTCGAATGCATTGGCGCCGGTCAGTCCGGCTGGATCGCCTTGGGCAGCAATGGAGGCGGTTCTGGAGACTATGCGAGACGCGATTCCGTCCCGCTCACGCCAGGCGATACGGTCACGATACAACTGGGCGTAGGAGGTGCACGGGGTACACAGACTTCGGCGCTGAATGGCACCAGCACTTCCTTTACCACTCCAGGCTCCGTGGTGGTGCTGGGCAAAGGTGCAGGCTCATCTGATACCAGTTCCGGCGATGTCGTCACTGCTGGTACGGCAGGTGGCACGGCGGGTGGCGGATCGGGTGCCCCAGGCCCCAATGGCTCGGGTGCGGCAGGAAGCTTTGCCAACGGCGGTCAAGGGGATGCCGGATCAGGCGGGGCAGGAGGCGCAACCGGATCTGCTGGCGGCAATGGCGGGGAATGGTCCGGAATAACAGTTGGTGGCGTTCCGACAACCGCTGGCGCTGGTGGCGGAGGTGGCGCAAGCACAACCGCCTCGGGCGGAGATGGCGGCAACTATGGTGCGGGTGGTGGTGGTGCGCGCTCTGGCGCGGGTAGAACGGCAGGAGCGGGAGCCAACGGCGTGATTGTCGTTACCTACTATTCGACAGGCGCTTGATCGTTCGCTAGTTAATCGCTGTCCATGCGTCTAGGAAAGTTTCCAAGCACTCGTCTCGCTTTCGAACGAACCAAAGCATGAAAGAGTGTTCAAGCTTTGTCCACCAGTTGGCCGGGTGAACGGACTTGGAATTGGAGTAAGCGGGTAGGGACGATAACGCGATCAGGTGCGCGGCGAAGTCCTTGAGAAGCGCCGCGGTCTTGTGATCGTCTGCCAAGGGGGAGCGCACATGAATCGACAAGTCAAATGCTCAAGTCTAGGTGTGCTGCTGATCTGCTTGGCAGGGTGTCAAACAATGCGTCCTTTGCCGTTGGCAGAAGCATCAATGGAAAAGGAAAATCTAAAGCTCAGCGGATTGAATCCACCTACGACGCTCAATGAGGCACTTAGCACTCTCAAGGCGTATTCCAACACCTATCTTGAAGCGGCAGAAAAATTGCACTCTGCCGATTATTGGGCATCTGATGCGTCATATGCCGGCGGAGCTCTTGGCATTGTAGGTGGTCTGACGAAGTCCCCACAAACTGCAATTGTTGGCGCATTGCTTAATGGTGGTGGCAGTGCTTCATCCCAGCGGTATCAGTATGCCGTGCAGGCGACAAACTACGAGAAGGCGTCGGATGCGATGCTCTGTCTTCGCCGAGTCATAGTTGTAAGCGGAGCGAAAAATTCAGAATCAATCGATTACTTGGTTCTTAACGAGCGAATCGACGAAATACGTGGCCGGCTCCGGCAGCTTCAAGCGAACGTGCAGCTGGCTAGTCCGGACTTGACCAAGATTCAAGATGCAATAAAGAAATTGATGACAGTGCCTGAACCTAAAGATGCAAAAGGAAACTTACGCGTAACAACTGCGGAAGAAGAGCGTGAAAAGGTGAATGCGGAGCTCGCCAAATGTTCAGCGACCTTCTAGGAGAACGATATGACATCAGATAACGAAAATGAGCTGCAGCCGGTTGCAAACGCAGGCGACGACGAGGAGGCTGCAAATGAATTCCCAGAATTGGATGCATTAAGCATTGGTAATGGGTGCGGGCGTAAGTGGCGCAAAGCTTTGAGCTTGGAGGTTCTGCGTAATCAAGTGGACACGTTGGCACCTAAACGACACACACAAGAAGATGGGTTCATAGGAGATCAGGCCCACTGCCAAACCAACTCAGATCACAATCCATGGATTGATGACGATGATGGGGTTGGTGGAGTCGTTACGGCTTTCGACATCACGCACGATCCGAGGAGCGGCTGCGACTGCGAAGCGATAGCTAATTCATTGCAAGCAAACAAGGATTCGAGAATCAAATACATAATTTGGAACCGAAGAATTTGCTGCTCTTACCCAATACAAGGAAAAGGTGCGTGGGAATGGCGTGCCTATACAGGTCGTAATCCACACACTCAGCATTTGCACCTCTCGGTGTTACCTAATAAAGGTGCATACGATAATCAGACACCTTGGTCTGTAAGAGTTTCAGGGTAATTAATTACCATCAGCAGAGTTTGATGTGCGATCTCAGCCTCTGCAGATTTTTGAGGAGAGAGACGGCAGTTCGACCAGGCGCGAGGCATAGCGATCGAGGAATGCAGCCGCTTGCGATCACCGGCGTGCGCTGCAGCCCGCAAGGCATCGAGGTATTCGTCTGAGGTCATCAAAACGGCTCCGATTCAAGGAGGAGCCAGCAGCCGCATCCTGCGGCCCGCGCCTGGCACTGAGTGACCTCAGGAACAGGGGTGAAGCCTGCGGCCCGGTGCCTCGATCACGTTGCTGGCAGAGTCAGAGTGCGCTCGGCCGCAGCTGAGAGGTATCAGGCAAGGTGTCAAGGTCGGATAGGAAAAGTCCTAATGGCGCCAGCCTGCCCCGTACCTGCCGCCCCCGTCGACGCGAGGTTTGGCACTTGCCTACGGGGCCACGCGGGATGGGAACCCACCATCGACGCCGCGCGTTGCTGGCAAGAAGAAGGATGGCCTTATTGCTCGCGAGGCAATATCAGAAGGCTCCGCGGTCATGGATAAGCATTTTCCCTGAAGGCGATGGAGCGGATTGGACTTCGCTCGATCTGGGGAATTTGTTCACCACGCCCGCTAGAAGATTAGTCCTGATGCGACCCGAAGCGGACATCAGGCTACGCGTGCGCGTACTTCGCGCCTCTCTCGGGCATAGCCACTCGGGGATCGACCCACGTAGCGGGTGAATGCAGTACTGAACGTGCTCGCCGAGGAATAGCCGACGCGCTCGGCCACCTTCTCGATTACGAGATCCTGGCGATCGAGGATGTCCTTCGCGATCGCCATGCGCCAAGCAAGGAGGTACTCCATCGGCGGCATGCCTACCGCACGGTTGAAGCGTTGGAAGTAGGCGGACCTTGAAAGGGCCGCGACCTTGGCCAGTTGCTCCACCGTCCACGCACGCGACGGATCGCGATGCATCTCCCGGATTGACAGAGCCAAGCGCTCGTCCGCCAAGCCGCGTAGTAGGCCCGCTGGTGCCGTGTCGCCCGGTGCAGCCCGCAAGGCTTCGATGAGCAGGACTTCGACCAATCGAGTCAGGATGAGGTCGCGCCCCGACTTCGTTTGCATGGCCTCCTCGCGCACGAGGCGTACCAGCACGCCGAAGCGGCCCTCACCCCGGACGTGGATGACCGGTGGGAGCAGCGTTACCAGCAGCGTCGTATCCGGCGAATCGAACACGAAATAGCCGCCCAGCATGCGCACGTCCGGTTCCCCCTCGAGGGAGCCATGACGTACTTCATGGCTTTGGTCCGCGATGGAGGCGGGATCGATGTGCTGCGGCTCGACGGACTCGAATCCCGACAGGACGAATCCCGGCGTCGCAGGCAGGAACACGAAATCGCCTGCCTCCAGGCGCAGAGGGTCAGCGCCATCGACATGCAGCAAGCATGCACCGTCGGTCACCACGCAAAAGCCGGGGTGCCCGAACGGCGCATAGCGAACGCCCCATGGCCCGGCGCCGGAGATGCTCTTGCCCATGACCTTGGCGGGTCGAAGCAGGGTGATGAATTCAGCTAGAGGGTCAGTCATTTCAGGACGATAGCCAATGTTTTATGGACTATACGGCATCGATAGTCCTTCGCTGCATACCTATCGTGGTCGCACCCATCACCACGGAGTTACCGCAATGAAGACGGTCCTGATCACAGGTTGTTCCTCCGGCTACGGGCTCGAAACCGCCCGCTACTTCCATGATCGCGGGTGGAATGTCGTCGCCACCATGCGTCGCCCGAATCACGACCTCCTGCCCGCATCCGACCGCATCAAACTGGTCACGCTGGATGTCACCAATGCCGAAAGCATCGCGCACGCCATAGCCGAGGCCGGCCAGATCGACGTTCTCGTCAACAATGCAGGCATCGGCGTCGTCGGTGCCTTCGAGGCCACGTCGATGCAAGCGGTGCGCGAGGTATTCGAGACCAACACATTCGGCACGATGGCGATGGTGCAGGCCGTGATTCCGCAGATGCGCGAGCGCCGGGCGGGCACGATCGTGAATGTCACCTCGAGTGTCACCTTGGCCAGCATGCCGCTGGCCGCGGCGTACACCGCAAGCAAAACCGCGATCGAGGGTTTCACCGGATCCCTGGCGCATGAGTTGGGTCACTTCGGGGTACAGGTGAAACTGGTCGAACCGGGATATGGCCCATCGACACGATTCACGGAAAACGGGGCGGAGCGTATGAACGGCCTGATCCCCGAGACCTATGCCGGGTTTGCAGGGCCGGTCTTCGAGGCGTTCGCCAAGCCGGAGGCGATTACCTATCCGCAGGATGTGGCAGTTGCCATCTTCGGGGCCGCGAATGATCGATCCGACCGTCTGCACTTTGCGGCTGGCGCTGATGCCGTTGCCTTGGCAGGCCCCCGCTGAGACTGATGTAGAACAGCAACGACGCACAAGGAATACCTCATGACCAACTCCCGAGCAGGGAGTTGGTCATGAGTGCTTTCGACTCGAAGCGGACATACATACAGTCGCAGACCACCTCAGAAGGTGGAAAATTGCCGGCTCAATCAAAATCCTGATATCGGCCAATCCGAAATCGGCCATTTCTGCACTGCATCCTCGAATTCATGGATGCCTTCACATTGAGTCGACTTACGTTGCAGGCAGATCGACCCATGTGTGGGAGAGTTGGTCCAATAGAAGCCCCGCAGCCTGTCGCCGCCCAGAAGTTCGACTTCTCCAGTCCCTTTGACCCGTTCTTGCGCACCCGCGTAGTGCCTCTGTAGTTCGTAGATATAGGCCAATACGGTGATTGCGTGGCGGTCATTCTGGATCAGCGCCTCGAAGGTCGATTGGCCTCGCTGTTTCTCCGTGTAGCTGCAGATTGAGATATCCAGATAGGTCTGGCGGATGACGAACACGATCGGGATTGGTTGCCCATCCTTAAAGTAGCTCGACGCAAGGTGACCGAGCCAGACGCCACGAAGGTCTGGCCGACCCATCCAGCTCGCCAACGGTCCAAGTCGCCATCCGAATTTGTAGAAGCCTGCAAACAATAGGCCGGTCAAAGTGATGGCGAGGAAGACTGACTGCAGAACCGCCTGACCGAGAGGATGGTCGAGTAGTCCCCATCGAAACAACGAGATGCCCGCGGTCAGCACCAGCGTGGTCACGGCAAATACCTTCGTTAATCGCGACAATTCCACGCCGGTCAACGTCAGGCTTGCCATTAGGCTTGCACCTCTCGACCCAGCGAGCGCCCACGCTGAAACACGGCGGGTGCGCACTTGTTGCTCAGCAGGGCGGTATAGGAAACCGATGCAATCCTGGAACCCGCCATCGCCGCCATGTGCCTTGCGCCAACCGGCAACCCTCGAGAATTCGAGTGGTGAAGGCATTCCACTGGTGGTGACAGGAACTGCGAGATATGCGTCAGCGCAAACGAGTTGGCATCAATGAGGTGAAACCCGTCGTGCCACGGCGAGATGAACGTTGATATCTCCGCCAGCATAGACACCAGCGTCTGTCGATCAGAGACAGGTAGCGTCTGCGGAAATAGCGTTTGATCGCCGAGCGCCACGATAGGAAGGTCGGCTAGCGAGGAATAGAAGATCAGACCAAGGCCGGAGAATGCGTGCGTCGCATGCGAACGCACCTGCCCAAGCAGGTCGAAGATTTCGTCCGGGCGCAACTCATTCATCGGTCGAGATTACATGGGCCCGGGGAGGCCTGTCGACGCCAGAAGATTGGAGAACATGCCGGCAATCACGGCGGCGCCCGCCATTACGTCAGTTCGGGTATCGAATGCAGCCCGGTTGAGATGCCGAGGCCGATCCAAAGTCGATCCTGGATACCTGCAATCACGAACACCATTGGTGCCTTGCGCATGCTGCAGATGTGCTGCCAGCTACGCATATCGATCGTTGACGGCGATGGGTTGTTCTCCGGATGGGTATGCCACTCGCCTAGGTAGTCCATGGTTCCTCCGCTCTCGCGCCATCGCGCAAGGGCGGCCTGTTGATGTGGCGTGGCGGAACGAAAGAAGCGGGTCCTGCTTGTCTGGTCGGAATCCAGCGACGCGGTGGCCTCGGTCACGTGCAGGTGGGAGCCGCGCCGATACCCCAGCAGGATGCCGCCGGATTCGCACGCGTCCTGGTGGAGTTGCCGATGCCGGACGAATACCTGGAGCACCTGCTCTTCGACCAGGACGAAGCCGTCGTCGTCGGGTCGCCTCAGGACGAGGGGGCTGAGCATCCTGGGCATCCCTCGAGTGGCGAGACGTTCTGGTTCTTGGTCTTCCGGATGTCGGCGCCCTCTACGCAGCGTGTTCGAAATCGCGGCGAGACATCGCCCTTGAGCCAGTCGATGATCATGTCGATGGCGAGCGCGGATGCGGACATCGGCGCCGAGACGGCATAGGGGGTATAGGCGCTGCAGCCGACGATCCTCGTCTCCGGGTCATGATCGATGACAGGGAATCGCGGAGTTCGCGCAGTGTCGTTCCGCCGCATACAACGGAAACACGCATACTTTTTCTGATCGACCCACAGGCCCTGGACGCACTCGCCGTTGCCGACGATCCATGTGTGCAAAACAGGTACACCTTCGGCGCGGGATTTGGTACGGCGATTCGCATTGATCGCTTCGCTGACTGCTTCCTCGCCGGTCGCGTCGATGACGAGATCGCCGGTGATGTCGGAAGGGTAGGCCGCGCTGCGCGCCTCGGCTACGATCTTGGCGTGGGGAAACTGCCGGGTCAGCACTTCTTGCAGCGCGACCGCCTTGGACTTGTATAGGCTGTCCATGCCGAGGAAGTGCCTGCCCAAGTTGCCCGGCGCGAGGAGATCGGGGTCGATCAGCGTCAACGAGCCGGTGCCGGATCCGGCACCGAGCTTCACCAGCGCCTGCGCGAGGTATCCGCCGATGGCGCCGCAGCCGATCAAGGTGATCCTGCGGTCCTTCAACGACGGAAACTGCAAGTTGCGGCTATGGATGAAATCCGGGCTGATCTGGCTGACGCTGACTCGGATGATCGGAAGCTCGTTTCCCTTGTTGTACAGGTGCTGCCGATAGCCGGAGGGCTTGCGCTTGTGCATCAGCGCACGTCTTGGATTCAGATCGAAGAAGAATCCGAACCAGCCGGCCGGAGTGTCGATCAGGAACTGGATGGCCTTGAAGCCCAGCCATTCGCGTTGGCCGAGCACGGCATGAATCCGCTTCATGGCGTCCGGATCCCACGCCTTGATCCAGGCGAAGGCCTCGGCGATCGTTGCGGGCAGTTGTTCGCTCGGCAACGTCGGTGACTTGGGGCTGCGGACGATGTAGGTGCCGATCTTCTTGAGTTTGGGCGTGGGCCAGCCGCGCGCCTCGGCCAACGCCTTGACCTGCGTTTCATCACTCGCGGCGATGATGTAGACCCCGTCGTCGACGCCGATCCCGAAACAGGGCACAGCACCGTCGCCGGCGCCGGCGACATCGGCGAGCAGCACAGGAATGGGGTGGGGCTTTTGGCCGATCGCCCAGTGGGCACCAAACTCCTGCTCGAATTCCCGCTCGCGGTACTTGGGGTTCGCGCTGAGGTGGTCGAGTTCCTTCCGCGCCTGTTCGACGCACTGCCAGATCGCGTGGTCCGGCCGGTACCGGTCGAGTACGACCCGACCCTGCACGAAATAGCACTGGTAGCCGTCGCCGGAAACGTGCGGGGTCAGCGCGGGCAGGAACGGCGGGCGTTCGAGGATGACGAGCGTCGGGTAGGTGGTGAACTCCCAGTCCGAGATCTCGAACCTAACCTTGACCGAATCCTTGGCGCACTGCAGCTCGCCGACGAAACAGCGCGCCGGGCCTGGACGCTTGATGGGCTTGAAGCCGAGCTCGTCCAGTTTCCTCAGTCCTAGCGCGAGCCGCGACGCGGGCATGTCACCCCGACTGGTTCGAGCCCACCAGCGGCGGCGCCACGGCCGCGGCCGACGACCTTCGCACCTGGTCAGCGCTGTCGTCGAGTTCGATGAAGCTGATGTCGTCGGCGATGCGGCTACCGAACTGGCCGCGCACGTTGCGGATTGCGTCGCGCGCCAGATTCAAGCTGGCGTAGTGACGCGAGTTCGACAACTGGTCCAGCAAGTCCTTGGCCTGCGCCTTGGCCACCTTCCGCTGCGTCGCATCCAGCCGGTTGAAGTCGGTTTCGCCGCCGTCGATGCCGGGCTCGTAGATGTCGTGTCCGATGCCCTCATAGATAGCGCGGGCGGCGTCCTCGAGCGCGAGGTCGTCCCGGCGCAGGCGCGGGACGAAGTTCCGCGCCACCAGGATCATCAGCGATACGGAGCTAGGCCCATCGCAGTCGGGCCAGTAGTAGTCGCGCCAACCTTTCACATAGCGGCAAACCCGGCGCAGTTGCGGACCGTGCTGTTCCACGCGGTCGTTGTACCAGCGGGCGACCTCCTCGGGATCGGTCTTGAGCCATTCGCCGGCGCGCGTGGCGAGGTGGACGCCCTCGATCATCTGCCAGAACGGTTCGGGCATTTCGGCGAAGTCCACGCTTTCGCTCAGCCGCACGCTGTCGCGCGTGCCGCTATACAGCTGGGCGGTGGCAAGGGCCCGTTCCTGGATGGTGTGGAACTCGCTGGCCGGCACGGCGTAGAGCGGAACGTCGATGTGCGCCCAGGGCGCGATCTTGACCCTGACGCAGCTCTTCTTGCTGCGGTCCAGCGACCATCCGCGCTTCTTGCACAACTGGTCCAACGCCGCTTCGACGATGTCGAAGTACGTCTTGGCAGCGGTCTTCGGCCGCGCGTCCATGATTTCTACCGGCAGGTAGACGCCGAAGTCCCAGTCCATCTCCTGTCCGGAGTGCGCCGGCTGGATCAGCGTGCGATAGACGCAGGAGCCCTGGCTGCGAAAGCGCGGGCCGATCTTCACGTCCATGCCCAGCAACTCGGTGGAGGCGGCGCGCAGGCTTGCCCGCAGGTGGTCGCGAATGGCGTTCTTCGCCTCGACCAAGGTGTCCCACTGGGTCGTGGTCGGCTCGATGACCTCGTCGAAGCTCAAGGCATGGCCGGCGTTGAGAAACAGCTTGTGCAACTTCAACATGATCATGCTCCTTGAGCAGAATTGGCGTGTTCGCCGTAGTAGAAGGTCGGTTTCGGCGCGGGGCGATCCAGCAGCGCCAGGATCGATGCGTTGCCGAGCGCGCGCTTGGCGCATTCCGCCGCAGAGCCCAGCAGGATTTCCCGTGCAGCTCCGTCGGTCTTGTCCAGCGCCACGGCGCGGGCACGTTCGTCGGTCAGGTCTTCGTCGAGGTGGTGGTACTGGCCAGGCGTGATCGCGTGGCCCAGCAGGTGGTGGACCAGCGATTCCTGCGCGGAGATGGAGACACCGAATAGGCGCTTGGGCATATTGGCCGGCTTCCAGCCGCCCCAGTCCAGCGCACCGCCATTGCGGTTGCGGTGCGGGTCGACGGTGAACTTTGCCGACATGGTGCCGATCGCCATGACGTGGAGGTTAGGGCGCTGCTGGCCGAGGAAGTGTTCGGCTTCATGCAGTGCCAGCAGGCCGGGAGCGTTGGCGAACAACCCGCCATCGACGTACTGGCAGTTGTTGAAGACGTGCCGCGGGAAGAATCCGGGTGCGGCGCTGGTGGCCAGCGCGACATCGACCAGACGATCCTTGTAGTTCGTGGAAAAGCTGGGGTGGTGTGGCGTCTTGAACAGGACCGGGCGCCCGGTAGTGTGGTTGATCGCCGGGACGATGACGCGATGCGTGCATGCGCCGAGGATGCGTTGGCCGAACAACGTGTCGGACTCGAGCAAGGTGGCGAGGGATGCTTGCGTGTAGGGGGAGCGCAGGTAGCTGAGGAACGACCAGCGCTTCTTGAAGATCTCGTCGCCGCGTTCCTCGAACAGCGCCACCATCTGCTTGGCCGGCACTTCCAAAGCCAACGCCAAGGCCAGGATGCCGCCGATCGAGGTGCCGGCGATCAGGTCGAAGCGGGTCGCGATCGGCGCACCGATGCGCTCTTCGAGGTCGGCGAGGATGCGGGCGGTGAAGAGCCCGCGGTAACCACCGCCGGACAGGCTCAAGATGCGGAAAGGGGAATCGGGCCGGGCAGCACTCGGCGTGCTGCCCGTCAGGTCGTGCGGATCGTCCTCTCCTTGCTCGACGATGACGGTCATATGGCCCCTTGGGACGCTGCTGTCCGGATTGCGGTGGAAAGGACCCTCAGTGTTCAGGCTTCCTGTCTCATAGACCGAGACCACAGCGACATGGAGGCGTCTATCACAATATCAAGAGGGTCGATCCGCCCTCATACCGCTACATCTGGGGCCGATTGACTAGCGTGCTTAGAGCAAGGGTTGGATTAGGCATCAGCGGGAAGGCCGCTACTGGCCGGGAGCCGTCATTATCACGCCGCTAATCAGTATCAGCTGGCCGATCGCAGCGATCGACCCGAAAGATCTACCCAGTCGATGTGGGCAATTCGGCGAGGGGCGTCCATAACCAGCTGGAAGGCCAGATGCTTAGCGGCACGAATGGTCAATTTGACCAGAATCTGCATCTTCCGGCGCAGTCCTTCGCCAGGGAAGTTCAGCACCTTGTGTGCGATCGGCGAGCGCCGCCTGTCGCGCAACCGCCAAAACCGCTTACCCAGCAATACACCGAGGAGAAGCAGCGAAGGCCCGAGGACCGCACCCAATAGGATCAAGGTTTGCATCGGATACCCCAACACAGGGTTCAGGCGAGACCTTACGCGATTCTCGATCTACTGGTTGAGTGTGAAAAATTGCCAACGCAAGAGAAATGCTGATATGCAGGGCGCACTGTTGATGCGCGATCTCCGGATGATTCTTCAAGTCGCTACGGCGATGTCGCCGCCCTTGATATGGTGCTCGCAGACAGGAAGGCGAGCACCGCTGCTTGTTCACGCGGCAACAAGTTCTGCGAGATCAGTCGACGTACCGACTCAATGGAATCTGGCTGTTGCCTGATCTGTTTTTCGACCGCGACGCCAAGCAGCAATAACGCCCTGCTTCTGGCTTTTCGATCGGATGCGGCTTCGCGCTGCTTGAGGCGATCGATTCTTGCATCGAGCATTTGCCGCTTCTGGACCAGTGCATCGATCCTGCTCGGGCTGCTTGGCATTTCGTGTCTCCTTGGTTCGTGGATGCGCACACATGAAATCCACAATCCGCGCTTGATGCAAGGAGAATAATTCGCTTTGAATTGTTGTGAATTACGACAGATTCGCAAAAAATAAATTCGCTTTGAATCGTTTAATGCGTCTTGTTGTTATTATCGTATCGTGGCCATGCTGCTGCGATGCAAACCGAAGCGAAAGCAAGGGCGCACTTATACATCGCTGCGCGATGTGTGCGGCCCGCTGGCGGCAAAAAAACCGGCGCAGAAATGGCGGAAGTGGAGCGCGCGTGAGCATCTTTCACCTTTCCGCGCAGGTCATCGGCCGCAGTAGCGGCCGGTCATCGACTGCGGCAGCCGCCTATCGCGCGGCAACTCGCATCCTTGATGAGCGAACGGGAGAGGTCCATGATTTCACGCACAAGGGCGGAGTTCGCGAGTCTTTCATCTTGGCTCCCGACACCGCGGCGCCATGGATGCACGAACGCGACGCGTTGTGGAATGGTGTCGAGCGCATCGAAAAGCGAAAGGATGCGCAACTCGCGAGAGAAATCGAGGTCTCGCTTCCACATGAGCTGTCTCATGAAAGGCGAAGGCGCCTGTTGATCGACTATGTAATCGATGAATTTGTTTCGCGAGGTATGGTGGCGGACGTGGCAATGCACCAGCCCGGAAAGACTGGCGACCGTCGAAACGAGCATGCACATATTCTTCTGACGCTACGTCATATTGATGGTAACGACTTCGGGAGCAAGGCCAGGGAATGGAATGACAAGGATCTCATAGAGAAATGGAGGGAGAGCTGGGCGCGGCGAGTCAACTTGGCGTTGAAGGAAGGCGCGGTCTCGGCACGGGTCGACCACCGCAGCTACAAGCGCCAGATGTTGGCTCAGGGCATTAACGTTGAACTGGCGCCTCTAGCCACTGTTCATCTCGGCCCGCAGGCGAGCACGCTCGAACGGCGTGGTACTCGCACGGCCCCCGGGAACCTGAATCGCGAGGTGGCAGTGATCAACCTGGAGCTTGAGAGAATTAGGTGCCAAGCAAGGACGCCATCCGAAGATCCGGTCAGTGCGGACCCGGTGTCTTGGCATAGTGATCGCATGGCACAACGTTATGGGAAATTGCGACAACAGCTGCGTGATGTGCTTGGGTTGTCGCACCTGCCGGCTGCGGAGGAATCTCGTGCGGAAATTGCCCGTCGGCGTAATGACCTTCCGTTCATTCGCGCACTGTACTTGAAAAAGAGCAAACCACTGCAGATGGCGATTCTGCATATGGACGAAGCCAAGGAAGGTGTTAGTAAAATCAAGAGGCGGATAAATTTGCTTGAGGAAGAAGGGCGTGAGTTGCGTCGGCAGGCACGGCAATGCAGTGCGGTACTTCAATGGCGTCAAGTGCATTCATTGCGTTCGTGGTTACATGACCTCGGATTGCTAAAAACCCCCGCTGCTCAGCTGATCGCCGCCCCTGAGTTGTTGCAGCGCCAGTGGGAAGAGGCTAGGCAGGCATTTGGCCGCTTGCAGAGTGAGCTTCAGGTGGCGCAAATGCGACAAGAATCCGCAGTTCAGGCTTGGTCCAAGATGCTGGCAACTGTCGAGGATGAGGCGCATCAGGAGTCCGCGAAGTCTGCCTGGCGCGTAGACAACGCCGCGTCCTTGGCTGACGAGTTGCAGCAAGTCGAGGCTTCATTGCGGCAACAACGAGAGGCGTCGGCACCGACTCTTGATTCTGACAATTACGACGTGCATCTCGGGAGCGGGCCGACGCCATGAGCCGGTTCTTAGTCCTTGCGGCGGACTCGTCTTCTGGGCCGCGACGCGACTTTCACTAGCCTGCTTTTCAACATCACCCATCACATCACGCTTATCGGGACTAGCTCTGGTCGGCGCCGAAAAAAGGATAAGCGGGACGAACACCCGCTTCCGCCGCCACAACATCCAGGGTGGGAACGAATTCGTTAGCGCATGCGAATGACAGCAGTGAGCGCTACTGATTGAAGTCCTTCAGAAATTTGACCCTTGGTTTCTTGCTGGGAAGCTGTGGCCTAGGCAGGCTGGCATCGAATAGATGCAGGGTTTGCCCGTCGCGATCCAGGGCCTCCAGCGCATAGCGCACCAAGCCAATCAGTGCCTGGTTGAGGCTGCCATCGACGGATTTCTTCAGTAATCGATGCAGATCTTTCGGGAGGGCGATCTGGACGAACTCGAATTCCCCACGCGGCAGTCGGCCATGGATCTTCACTGTTCGGTCGCGATCGCGGAATGCCGTGTGATAAGTCACAGCTGGGGTTGTCGGGGTCTCCCCAATGGACGTTTCCCGGCCCTCGGTGATGAGCTGTTCCCACGGCGGGGCATCTTCAGGCTCTTCGTAAGGATCACTGATACCGCAATCCTCCTGAGAGTTCTCTGAGGGATCCGGTGCTCCGGACAGCGCCTGCAGCAAGTGCAAAGAGCCGGTCTTGTTGCTGAGGATGACGGCATCGTGGGCTTCCTTGGCCCGCGGATACTTCTTTAGCCAGCGATAGAAGGTTTGTTCGGTGATGCCATGGCGGCGGCATACCTCCCGCTTGATTCTCTTGCCGTTTAAACCTTCGGCAAGGATCTGGACGATTTCTTGAAGCGTATGTTGTTTGCGGGGCATGGGCTGTCTCGTTCCTGCCTAACATTTCGGCCGCTCAAGGATTGCCCTCTAACCCTAACATGCTAGGCTTGTTGATGCGATGTGATTGGCCTACTATCCGTGACATCCCGGCTGACTCTGGAAGCCCGACATGTCAAAGGACGCGCAGCCGACCGCGCAAATCATTCGCTTCGAACCCCGCGATTTGATGACCTGGGAGGAGGTGCGTGCCTGCGGCTTGGGTCCCATTCCACCGGATGCCGCCGAAGCGATCGACGGCTACCACGAAGGGCTGGCCCCGGTCGTGGAGCTGCATTGCTTTAGGTCGATCCGACTACGGCGCGATTGCTGACGACAATCATGCCCCTGAAGGGACCATGCGATGAATGAAGCCCTCTATTCAGCGATCCATGATCGGTGGCCGAAGATCCTGGCCCCGAACGGCAAGAAGGTTTCGCTCCAGATCGAAGCTGGGTGGAATACCTTGCTCGACGAGCTATGCGAGCAGTTGCAGCACTACACGGATCACGAAGGCGCCCCGCAAGTGGAGGCGCATCAGATCAAGGAAAAGTTCGGCGGGCTGCGTTTCTATATCGGTCAAGCCAGCGCGAGCCAACATGCCTTGATCCGCTTTGCTGAAGGCCTGTCCTACCGGACTTGCGAAACATGCGGAGCTGTTGGCGAGCTCTACAAGACGAAGCGAAATTGGTTCACGACCAAATGCCACGCGCATACGCCTCAAGGCGCCACACCGGCAGTGCTGGAGGACGCTTCGTGTCGAATCACGGTCTGGCTTCCGACCCCTGAGATACGCAAGCAAGATGGGGAATGAAATCGGTTCGTGGCTGGCCTGTAATCCGCTTGGCTATGCCGAGCGTGTAAATCGGTTTCGACCCGAGACCCGCGTTCGACCCCGATTTGATCATGGAGATCTGACCATGACAGACAGCAATATCTGGATTTGCTGAGGCGGGCGGTACATGGCCGAGGATGACGCGGATTTCAATCATCGGCGCTGGTTTGCAGACACGCCAACAGCGCTCATTGCCAAGCACGATGTCGAAGGGATTGATCGGTCACGTCTGCGGTTGGACACGTACGAAGACGGTGGTCACGACCATAGCCTTGGTCCGGAAGCCGTTGCGGAGTTCCGGGCCGCGCTTGGAGTGAAGACCCTTTAGCGGGTGAGCGGAACGTGGCGCCTCGTTGTCTTAGACCCCAGCGCCTGGCTCTGTGGTCAGAGGCCCTTTAGTGCGGTGCTTCAAGCAAGGCCGAAGGAGGAACGCGAAGTGCTTCGGCCAGGCGGTAGATGTTGAGCAGGGCAATGTTGCGTTGGCCGCGCTCGATGCCGCCGACATAACTGCGGGCCAGCCCGCTTTCTAGGGCGAGGCGCTCCTGAGACCACGCCTTGGCCTTCCTTAACTGAATCAGGCGCTGGCCAAAAAGCTCCAGCGGGTCGACGGATTTCTTGGCCGGTCTGGGCATGCCCGGATGCTAGGTGTGCCCGCATTATCCGGCCACGCGATATAAGAGCACGTCCTATAAGTGACATAATGGGTGGAAACGCTTAGAATTGAAGTCGGTGGAACATTTCGAGTCACCTCGACCAGTTAAGCCGAAATTCCAACGCTGCAAACGCAAGGAACTCGCATGAGCTACGGACCTGATTTCAATGCTGGTTGGGCTAGCGCCAGAGCCTCCGCAGAATGGGACAAGATCTGGCAAGCCCGTTGGGATCACATGCGCGCGTCTGGCGTCGATCCGGTTCGCGGCTTCGCGGACCTCTGGATCTTTTGCTTCATCATCTGCGGTACTGCTGTTGCAGTTTATGGCGTCAGGGAATGGATCCATGACATGCCGTTCTTTCTCCATCACGTATGGATCAAGAACGCAGTGTATTGGACTGTCGGACTGTGTTCTTACAGTCTTCTCTTCGTACTACGTGAATTCATTCGAATCTTGATGCAGGTGGCATTCCTCGCATTTCTTGTCTGGATGGCGTGTAGTTTTGTTTTCGCGATGCTCTAGTTTGTTCGTATTCATCACGCACTCATGCGATCTGCACAATGCGTCTCCAGAACGAGCAAAATTAAGCCGATCTAGTTTTAATCAGACCGACCTGATCTCAAGATAGACGCCGTAGAAATTGATCGAAGCCGTTGTACTAATCGTGCCGGACGGATACTCAACTCCACCTCGCGCTTGGTGATCGGGAGTGGCAGCGTTCGTGGTGCTGCTGGCTAAAGAGGTTTAGGTGGGTGGTCTAAGACTGCCAGATTTTTAGGCATTTGAGAGTAGGGCGCCATATGCCAAAAAAATCCAGCATATGGCGCCGAGATACCACCCTCTCTTCAATACAAGCAGGCCGATCCGCTCGCCAACGACGAGCTTGCAGTATTACCTATACCACCGGAGAGAGTTCAGAGATCGGCCCTCTTTGGCTTGCGCGGTTGCGTCCGCGCTTTCGAATTGTTGCCGTTTCGAGGGACGGCCGCGTTTTTTCGGGGGCCGGGGTAAAGTTGCAATGCGCCCAGAGCGCATCCATTCCAGTACCTCATCTTCATCCCACAATAAACGTCTGCCTCCAGGCAGCTTGAAATGGCGCGGGAGTAAGTGACGGTACCTTTTCGCAGTTGCATAAGTACGGACGGTCGTTACAGTTAGTGCGAGCAAGATCGCAATTTGTTCGGTCGTGAGCGTGCGAGGCAGCTTCGACTCAGTGTTGATGCTCATTTTTAGCCCTCAGCTGATGCGCGAGGGAGGGCTGCGGCAGGGCCGCGCGGAAGCTGCCGCTATGCCCGGCCAGGCCGCGGAGGGCGTTCTTGGCCGGCCACAGGCCAGCGAGGAGTATTCAAGACATGCGCCGCCGACATCAAGGCGACAAGTCCTGGAGCAAGCCACGACCGGATAGGCGGTGGTGCCACTTCGACGACAATAATCGTCATGCCAGCCAGAAAAGCGGCTGCGAGGAAAACGAACGATGACGCCATTAGCGGCATCCCAGCCAGCGGCACCGTCTCTATCAATGTCTGGGTCAGGACGATGCCCAAGATGCCTGCAATCGCCGCGACGGCCAGCAAGATGTAGATCCGCTTGCGGTGCAAGTCGAACTTTTGTCGGACAGGGACGAGAGCGGCCTCGAGCGTAAGACTGGCCTGCCGTTTTGGATCGGCTGGTGTTCTATTATTGGGGCGATCAGTTCCGCTCATTGCCGCTACGAATAACAACGACAAGCGGCGTACGTCAACTAGAAAAAATCGCTTTGAATCGCTTGGGCCACTCTTGGGCCATCGGTATACAAAAACAGCTCTGAATCGTTATTCATTACGATTCAGAGCTGTTCGTATAACCCGCTGATGTGGCGGGAAAACAGTGGTCGGGGAGACAGGATTCGAACCTGCGACCTCTACGTCCCGAACGTAGCGCTCTACCAGGCTGAGCTACACCCCGACGGCAGAACGGCGCATTTTAGGGGTCGAGGGCAGTCCGGGCAAGTGGGCGCGCGGCCGGCCGGCTAAACTAGGCGCCTCACGCGAGCCGGAGTTCCACGCTTGATCAAGCCCCGCACCCCGCCCGGCGTCATGGAGCTGCTGCCCCGCGACCAGATCGCCTTCCAGCGCATGCTGGACGCGATCCGCGGCGGCTTCGAGCGCTTCGGCTTCCTGCCGGTGGAAACCCCGGTGATGGAGCTGTCCGAGGTGCTGCTGACCAAGACCGGCGGCGAGACCGAGCGGCAGGTGTATTTCGTGCAATCGACCGGGGCCCTGGAAAAGCAGGACGAGGGTCGGCCCGAACTGGCGTTGCGCTTCGACCTGACCGTGCCGCTGGCGCGCTACGTCGCCGAACACGAGCACGAACTGGCGTTTCCCTTCCGCCGCTACCAGATGCAGCGCGTGTACCGCGGCGAACGCGCCCAGCGCGGGCGCTTCCGCGAGTTCTACCAGTGCGACATCGACGTGATCGGCAAGGACGCGCTGTCGCCGCGCTTCGACGCCGAGATCCCGGCGGTGATCGCCGCGGTGTTCGACGCGCTCGCCATCGGCGATTTCACCATCCAGCTCAACCACCGCAAGCTGCTGCGCGGCTTCTTCGAAGGGCAGGGCATCGAAGGCGAGCGACAGATGCTGGTCCTGCGCGAACTCGACAAGCTCGACAAGCGCGGCCAAGACGCGGTGCGCGCGACGCTGGCGGGCGATGGCTTCGGGCTTTCGGCCGAGGTGGTCGACAAGTTGATGGCGTTCTCGCGGGTGCATTCCAACGGACATGCCGATGCGCTGGCCAAGCTCGATGCGCTCGGTAGTGGCACGCTGCTGTTCGAGGAAGGCCGCGACGAATTGCGCGCGATCCTCGATCAACTCAAGGCGCTGGGCGTCTCCGAGAACCGCTACGCGATCAACCTGTCGATCGCGCGCGGACTCGACTACTACACCGGCGTGGTCTACGAAACGACATTGAATGCGTACCCGCAAATCGGTTCGATCTGCTCCGGCGGCCGTTACGACGATCTCGCCGGCCACTACACCAAGTCAAAACTGCCTGGCGTCGGCATTTCCATCGGCCTGACTCGCCTGTTCTACCAGCTGCGCGAAGCCGGCCTGGTCGCCACTGCCGACAGCTCGGTCGACGTGCTGGTCGCGCTGATGGACGACGCGATGCTCGCCGATGCGCTCGCGCTCTCGCAGCGCCTGCGCGCCGCCGGCATGAACGTGGAAACGCAGCTGGAGCCGCGCAAGCTGGCGAAACAGCTGCAATACGCGAACAAGGCCGGGATCCGCTTCGTCGCCATGCGCGGCGAAGACGAGGCCGCGCGCGGCACGGTCGCGGTCAAGGACCTGCGCCGCGGCGAACAGTTCGAGGCGAACGACGCGGAAATCGCAAACGCATTGCTCAAGGCGAAGGAAACAGGCCACGCATGAAACCGATCCGCCTCGATGGTCGTTCCCTGACCCGCGCGCAGCTGGTCGAAGTCGCGCACGGCGCCAGCGTCGAACTCGATCCCGCCGCGCTGGAAAACGTCGCGCGCGCCGCCGATTTCCTCGCCGGAAAGGTCGAGCAGGGGCAGCCGATCTACGGCGTGTCCACCGGCTTCGGCAGTAATGCCGACAAGCTGCTCGGCGGCAGCGATGCCTCGATTTACGCCAGGCTGCAGCGCAACCTGATCGAAACCCATGCCGTGTGCGTCGGCGAACCGTTCGCGCCGGAAGTGGTGCGCGCGATGCTGTGCATCCGCGTCAACACGCTGTTGCGCGGCCATTCCGGCATCCGCGTGCAGACGCTGCAGGCGCTGGCGGCGATGCTCAACGCAGGCGTGGTGCCGGTGGTGCCGCAGCTCGGGTCGGTCGGCGCCTCGGGCGACCTCGCGCCGCTCTCGCACCTCGCCATCGTGCTGATCGGCGGTGGCGAAGCCTTCTTCGGCGGCGAACGCATGCCCGGTAGCGAAGCCCTGCATCGCGCCGGCCTGCAGCCGGTCGAACTGACGATCAAGGAAGGCCTGGCGTTGAACAACGGTACCGCGCAGATGCTCGCGACCGGCGTGCTCGCGCTGCAGAAACTCGAAGACCTGCTCGATACCGCGGACATCGCGGCGGCAATGACGCTGGACGCGTTCGCCGGGCGACTCGGCGCCTACGCGGAGGAAGTGCACGCGCTGCGCCCGCATCCGGGCCAGGTGCACGTCGCCGCGCGCCTGCGTGCGCTGCTCGCCGGTTCGACCCTGGCCGACATCGCGTACGCGCGCGTGCGCGACAAGAAGGTGCAGCCGCAGGACAGCTATTCGCTGCGCTGCGTGCCGCAGGTGCACGGCGCGGTGCGAGACGCGGTCGCGCAGGCGGCACGCGTGCTCGAGATCGAACTCAACGCGGTCACCGACAATCCGCTGGTGTTCCCCGAGGCGACGGACGCGCCGCTGGATCGCCAGGTGATTTCCGCCGGCCACTTCCACGGCATGCCGCTGGCGCTGGCGATGAGCTACGTCAAGGCCGCGATCCCGGTGCTCGCGTCGATTTCCGAACGCCGCCTCAACAAGCTGGTGGATCCGGCGACCAGCGACGGCCTGCCGGGCTTCCTCGTCGGCAACGAAGACGGCACCGAATCCGGTTTCATGATCGTGCAGTACACCGCCGCGGCCATCGTCAACGACCTCGCCAGCCGCGCGATGCCGGCCACCGTCTATTCGATCCCGACTTCCGCGAACGCCGAGGACCACGTGTCGATGGGTGCGAACGAGGCACGCCACGTGCTGGCGATGGTCGACGACCTCGGCAAGGTGCTGGCGCTGGAACTGATGACCGCCGCGCAGGCGCTGGACCTGCGCGTGCGCATGGTCGAAGGCGAAGCGCATCCGGGGCGCGCCGTCGCCGCAGCGCATGCGGCGATCCGCGAACGCATCGCCTTCCTCGATCGCGATCGAGCGCTCGATGGCGACGTGCGCACCGCACTCGCACTGGTCGACGACGGCAGCGTGCTGGCAGCCGCGCGCGCCGCGGGCTGATGCGTCCGCGCTTCGCCGCATCGATCCTGTTGCTGGCGGCCTGTGCCGGCGCGTCCGCTGGCGAAGACTCATCCTTCGACGTGCTGGTGTTCGGCGATCCGCAGCCGCAGACCGCGGTCGATGTCGATTACTTCCGGCGCGACATCGTCGAGCCGTTGCTCGGGAAACAGCACGCGAAGCTCGGCATTTCGCTGGGCGATATCGCCGCGGACAACCCTTCGCTGTACCCGGCGGTGAAGTTGGCCACCGGCGAACTCGGGATTCCATGGCTGTACGTGCCGGGCAACCACGACATCGATGCCGATGCGACGAGCGATGCGGAATCATTGCGAAGCTTCCATCGTGCATTCGGCGACGACACTTTCCTTCGTCGCACGAAACTCGCGAACTTCATCGGCCTCGACGACGTGATCGCGATGCCGGGCCGGCATCCGGCCTACATCGGCGGCTTCCGTCCGGACCAGTTCGACTTCCTCGAGAAGGCTTTGCCGACGCTGGCCAAGGACAAGTTGCTGGTGATCGCGGTGCATATCCCGCTGTTCGAGGAGCTTGGCCGGGACACGTTCCGCGATGCGGATCGCGAGCGCTTGTTCGCCTTGTTGCAGCCGTTCCCGCACGTGTTGCTGCTGAGCGCGCATTCGCACGCGCAGCGGAACGTGTTCCACGATGCAGCGGATGGCTGGCATGGCGCGGCGCCTCTGCACGAATACAACGTCGGTGCGGCCTGCGGCGCGTACTGGTCCGGGGTGAAGGACGCGAGCGGCATCCCCGACGCGACCATGGCCGACGGCACGCCGAACGGCTACGCGGTGCTCACGCTGAAGCCTGGCGGCGATTACGCGCTGGCCTGGCACAACGCGCGCGATGCGGCGGATTCGCAGATCGGCCTGCACGCACCGAAAGTGCTGCGCCAGGGCGCGTACCCGGCCTGGGGCGTGTACGCGAACGTGTACATGGGCGACGACGATACGCGCGTCGAGTTCCGCGTCGACGGCGGCGAATGGAAGCCGATGAAGAAGGTGCTGCAGCCGGACCCGAACCTGCTCGCCGGGAACGCACGCGACGATGCGGCGGATGCCTTGCGCGGCTACGACCGTTCGCCGGAAGCCGAACCTTCGCCTCACCTGTGGCGAGCCGCGTTGCCGACCGACCTCGCGGCCGGCGAACACACGATCGAAGTGCGCGAATTCGACCGCTGGCGTGGCGAGCAGCGCGCGAAGACGACGTACCGGCTGCAGGATGCCTTGCCATGAGCGGGTCGGCCGACCTGCCGGTCAGGCCGTTCGAGGATGCCGCGGCATTCGAAAAGTGGCTGGAGAAGAACGCTTCGACCGCCGGCCTGTGGCTGAAGATCGCGAAGAAGGATTCGGGAATCGCGTCGGTCACGTATGCCGAGGCGCTGGAGGTGGCGCTGTGCCACGGCTGGATCGACGGGCAGAAGAAGTCGTTCGATGAAAACTGCTTCCTGCAGCGGTTCACCCCGCGCCGCGCGCGCAGCCTGTGGTCGAAGAACAACATCGCCCATGTCGAACGGCTCATCGCCGCCGGGCGGATGCGCGCCGCCGGCCTGAGCGAGGTGGAGGCGGCCAAGGCCGATGGTCGCTGGGACGCCGCCTACCACGGCGCGGCGAAGATGGACGTGCCGCAAGAACTGGCGATCGCGCTGGCGAAGAACCGGAAAGCGAAGGCGTTCTTCGACAAGCTCGACAAAGCCAATCGTTATGCGGTCTGCTGGCGCGTGCAAAGCGCGCTCAAGCCGGAAACGAAGGCCGCGCGGGTGGAAAAGCTGGTGGCGATGCTCGCGCGGGGCGAAAAAATCCACTGACTCGCGGCGACGCAGTCGTGCCCGGGTCAGGGCGACGGCGCGTCGTCCCCACCCGCGTCCGGCTTGGGATGGTCGAGGTCGTCGAGTGGCCACGGATAGGCCACCGTCGGACCGGGCGTCGTTTGCGCGCGCCACGCGGCGAGGCGTTTCCGGATCGCGGCGCCTTCCGAAACCTGCGGATGCGACGGATCGTCGCCTTCCAGTTCTTCCCACGCCTGGATCCGGCCCTGCGCATGGCGGAAGGCTTCGGCGAAATCGATCGTACGGTTGAGGCCTTCGACCAGCCATGCGCGGCCGAAGAAGGTCGCGGTCGAATCCGCGCCGCAGCCGAACGAGGGGCGGTCGCTGCGCGCGGCGGTCATGATCAGCGTGTCGTCGTTTTGCAGGCGCGGGA
This sequence comes from Lysobacter lycopersici, assembly GCF_007556775.1. Classification (GTDB taxonomy): domain Bacteria; phylum Pseudomonadota; class Gammaproteobacteria; order Xanthomonadales; family Xanthomonadaceae; genus Pseudoluteimonas; species Pseudoluteimonas lycopersici. The sequence goes on along the minus strand of NZ_CP041742.1, from coordinate 796,033 downwards.
TGAAACCGCCGGAATAGCAGGCGGAAATCGCGATCACGCGGTTGCGGATGCCGGCCTTGCGCAGCACGAAGCGCAGGTCGTCCGGTACCAGTGTGTCATCGACGTAGGGCGGGAAATTCAGCGCCAGCTCGTGGTCATGGGAGCCGTGCATCGTGAGGTAGAGCAGCAGGATGTCTTCGCGCTTGTCCATCTTGCGCGCGACGCCGGTCACCGCGTCGTAGAGGTCGTCGTAGCTCGCGAGCGGCCGGGGCTTCTTGCCGACGCTGTCCGGGTTGCTGACCAGCGTGACCACGCCGCGCGCGTGGAAGCGCGTTCGCATCAACGTCTCGAAATACTCGGTCTCGTTGCGGAACACGTTCTCGGTGCCGTCGCCGGCCACGCCGATGGCGTACAGGTCGATGACGCCGGGGCGTTGCGCAGGCAACGCGGCGACTTCCTTCGCGACCAGCGTCTCGTCGCGGTCGGCGATGGGTTGAACAGCCATTCGGCTGTTAAAAGCGGCGGCCGGATCGATCTTGCGCGAGACTGCGCTCGTCACCAGAGACGCGAGCAGCAGTGCGGCGAGAATTGCATTCCGCCAGAACATGCGCCGTCTCCTCATGGCGCCGCGGCCGCCGGCATCGCCGCGCGCGAGGCGCGCACGCTCATCCATGCGCCCAGCAGCAGTAATCCGACCGCGACCGTCTGGATCCAGTGCGGTTCGGCGCGACCGGCGAGCACCAGCAGCAGCGTCGACAGCAGCGGCGCGAGGTAGGACAGGCTGCCGAGCAGGGCGATGTCGCCGTGCTTGGTGCCGCGATCCCACAGCCGGAACGCGATGCCGGTCGGACCCACGCCCATCGCGACCAGCACCAGCCATTGCGTCGGCGCGATCGTGGTCGCAGGTTCGAACAGCAGGTGCATCGCGATGCCCAGCAGGGAAACGCCGATGCAGGCCGGCACGATGGCCGCGCTGTCCACGTCGGCGAAGCGGCGGTTGAGCACGGAATAGCCGCCCCAGGTGATCGCGGCACAGAACGCGGCGAGGTAGCCGGGCGTGTGCGAAGAGTCGATGGAGAGTCCACGTCCGCCGGTGACAAGCAATGCAGCAGCGGCAAGGCCCAGCAACGCGCCGACGATGTTGCCTGCGCGCAGGCGCACGCCGGGCAACAGGCCCGCGAACAGCACGATCAGCAGCGGCCACAGGTAGTTGATCAGGTTCGCCTCGACCGGCGGCGCGTGCTTGAGCGCGAAGAAATATAGCGCGTGGTAGCCGAACAACGCGAACGTGCTCAAGGCCAGCGCGGCCGGCGGCGCCTGCATCGCGCGCAGACCGGCGGTTCCGGTGCGCGCGGCCCACGTCAGGCCGAACAGCCCGGCGAAGCCGAAGCAGCAGGCCAGTACCAGGAACGGCGGCAGCGCGCCGGTGAGCGTGGTCAGCAGCGCGAGCGACGACCACAAGCCGATCGCGCAGATTCCGCCGAGCGTTGCTTTCCGATCGACGTTGTCGGCCCGGATGTTCACGGATCCAGCAAGTCGGGATCGACCTGGTCGAATCGCTCGATTCGCACGTGTCCGTGCGTGTGTTCGCTGAGGCGCGGTTCAGGATAGTCCTCGCGGCGGTCGACCAGCTTCGTGCGCATCCCGGCTTCGCGCGCGGCGTCGAGTTCGGCGACGACATCGGACAGGAACACCACGTCCTTCGGCAACACGCCGAGCGCATCGGCGATGGCGCGATAACTCGCTGCATCGCGCTTGCCGCCGACTTCGGTATCGAAGAAACCGTCGAACAACGGCGCCAGGTCGCCGGCGTCGGTATGCGAGAACAGCAGTTTTTGTGCCGGCACCGAACCGGAGGAATACACCGCGAGACTGTGCCCGGCCCCGCGCCAGGCGCGCAGCATGGGCGCCACGTCCGGATAGAGCGGGGCGGTGAAATCGCCGTCGCGGTAGCCGGCGTCCCAGACCATGCCCTGCAACGCCTTGAGCGCGGTGTGCTTGCGGTCTTCATCGATCCAGCCCTGCAGCGTCTCGACGATCATGGCGTCCTGGCACATGCCGCCGTTCTCGACCGCGACCATGTCCAGCCAGCGCCGCACCTCGGGCTCATGGCCGTGTTCGCGCACGAATCCGGGCAGCGCCGCGCGCGCGTACGGGAATAGCACGTCCTTGACGAACGAAATGCTGGAAGTCGTGCCTTCGATGTCGGTGAGGATGGTGGTCATTGAGTCGCGAAGTTCCGAGTTGTCATCCTGAGCCGAAGGCGAAGGACCTGCTTTTCACGCGAATCCGGTAGCAGGTCCTTCGCTGCGCTCAGGAATACAGGACATTCATTCGTAGCGCGGGAACCGCTGCGCGATGTCGGTGCCGGTGAAATGCCCGACCCATCCGTCCGGTTCGGTGAAGAAGCGGATCGCGACGAAGCTCGGTTCCGGCCCCATGTCGAACCAGTGGGTCATGCGGTCCGGCACCGCGATCAGGTCGCCGCTTTCGCACAACACTTCGAACACCTTGCCGTCGACGTGCAGGGTGAACAGCCCGGAGCCGGCGACGAAGAAGCGCACTTCGTCTTCCTTGTGGAAATGCTCGTCGAGGAATTTCTTCCTCATCTCCCCGCGGTTCGGGTTGTCCGGCGCGATGCTCACCACGTCCACGGTGCGGAAGCCGTTGGCTTCGACCAGGCGGTCGATGTCGGCGCGATAGGCGTCCAGGATTTTGTCGTGCGGATCGCCGGGTGCGATCGGTTGGCTCGCGTCCCACTGCTCGAACGCGACGTCGATGTTCGCCAGTTCCGCCGCCATTTCGCCGCGATCCGAGGTCGCCAGCAGCGGCGATGCGGGATCGTTCTCGTCGAAGATGCGCAGGCGGCTCATTTCAGGGTCCTCAGTTCCAGCTCGCAGCCCAGCAGGAATTCGAAGGCCTCGAGGTGGCGGCGCGCCTCGGCCATGTCGCGGCCCCAGGCGTAGAGGCCGTGGCCGTCGATCAGGTAGCCCCACATCGGGCCCTTGTCGAGCAGCGCGTCCACCTGCGCCGCCAGCGTCGGCATGTGTTGCGTGTTGGGGAAGACCGGCACGTCCATCACGCCTTCGTGGGTGGTGTTGCCGGCAAAGGCCTTCTGCAGTTCGTAGCCGTCGAAACGCACGTGGCCCTGGGGGGCGTACAGGCGCGAAGCGACGGTCTGCGTCTTCGAATGCGTGTGCAGCACGCAGCCGATGTCGGGGAAGCGCTTGTACAGCTGCGTGTGCAGCAGGGTTTCCGCGGATGGGCGGTGTTCGCTGCCGACCGCGTTGCCGTCGAAGTCCACGACCATGATGTCGGCTTCGGTCAGGCGGCCCTTGTCGCGGCCGGAGACGGTGATCGCGGCGTGTTTTTCATCCAGCCGGCGGGAGAAGTTGCTGCTGGTCGCGGGCGTCCAGCCGGCCAGCGACAGCTCGCGCACGTTGGTGATGATCTCGCCGGCGAGGTGGCGCAGGTGCTGGGCGTCGTAGGGCAGGGATGCGTCCATGCGGGGAGTTTAGCGAACAAAGAAAAACCCGGCGTGGGCCGGGTTTTTCGTCGGTCGGATCGCGCCGGTCAGGAGCCGGATCGGGCCAGGCGGCTGTGCCGGTAGCCGTACAGGAAGTAGATCAGGAAGCCGATCGCGGTCCAGCCGAGCATCAGCGCCCAGTTGTGCATGGTCATGGTCGACAGCAGGATGAAACAGCTGACCACGCCGGCGAGGCAGACGAACCAGACGAAGCGGATCCGGAACGGCCGCGGCAGGTCGGGCTGCGTCCGGCGCAGGATCAGCACGCCCGCGCAGACCGCGGCGAACGCGATCAGCGTGCCCATCGAGGTCAGGTCGCCGAGCACGTCGAGCGGGAACACCGCCGCCAGCAGCGCGATGCCGATGCCGGTGATCACGGTATTGATGTGCGGCGTGCGGTAGACGGGGTGGATGCGCGTGAACACCTGCGGCAGCAGGCCGTCGCGCGCCATGATCATGAAGATGCGCGGCTGGCCGATGATCATCACCAGCACCACCGACGACAGGCCGATCAGCGCGCCGATCTCCACGATCACGCGCAGCCAGCCCAGTTCCGGGTGCGCGGCCACGGCCGTCACCACCGGTTCGTCGGTGCCCAGTTGCGCGAACGGCACCAGCCCGGTCATCACCGCCGCCATCGCCACGTACAGCACCGTGCAGATCGCCAGCGACAGCAGCATGCCGATCGGCAGGTCGCGCTGCGGCTTGTGCGATTCCTGCGCCGCCACCGAAACCGCCTCGAAACCGATGTAGGCGAAGAACACCATCGACGCGCCGCGCAGCACGCCGTCCCAGCCGAAGCGGCCCGGGGCCTCGTTCGCCGGGATGAAGGGATGCCAGTTGCCCGGATCCACGTATTTCCAGCCGGCGGCGATCACCAGCACGATCAGCCCGGTCTTGAGCAGCACCATCGCCATGTTCATCGACGAGGATTTGCGGATGCCGACGTAGCACAGCCACGTCAGCAACAACACGATGCCCGCGGCCGGCAGGTTGGCGATGGCGCCGGTCGGTTGCAGTTTCGCGTCCAGCGGCGCGTTCACCCATTGCTCCGGCAAATGGATGTTGAAGTGGTCGAGCAGGCTCAGGAAGTACCCCGTCCAGCTCACCGCCACCGCGGATGCGGACACGCCGTATTCGAGCACCAGCATCCAGCCGATGAACCAGGCCGCGAGTTCGCCGAGTGTGGCGTAGGTGTAGGTATAGGCGCTGCCGGATACCGGCACCATCGCCGCGAATTCGGCGTAGGCCAGCGCGCAGAACGTGCAGCAGATCGCCGCCAGCACGAACGAGAGCATGATCGCCGGGCCGGCGTGTTCGGCCGCGGCTTGCCCGGTGATCACGAAGATGCCGCCGCCGATCACCGCGCCGATGCCGAGCGCGGTTAGTCCCCACGGGCCGAGGGTGCGGTGCAGCTGCAGTTGCCCGGCTTCGTCGTTGACGGCCAGCGGGTGTTTGGTGGCGAAGAGTCGATTCATGGCGCGGATCCGATACAGGTCTTCGGGAATGCGAAGGCCGGCGACGGGGCCGGCCTTCGGGTGCGTCGCGGCTTTTACGGGCCGGGATCGGGTCCCTCGTGGAACTTAGGCGGCTGTTCCAGGTGGGCATCGCCTTCCGGTTCCTGGTTGCCCGGGGCCAGGTAGCTGCGACGCTTGCCGTAGAGCAGGTAGAAGACCAGCCCGATCACGCCCCACACCACGAACACCGACTTCGCGACCCAGCTCAGGTTGACGAAGAGCAGGGCGCAGCCGAGCACGGCGAGCGGACACACGATCCAGGCCATCGGCGTGCGGAACGGGCGCGGGCGGTTCGGCTGCACGCGGCGCAGCATCAGTACGCCGATCGACACCATCGCGAACGCGAGCAGGGTGCCGGCGTTGGAAGTGTCCGCCAGCTTGCCGACCGGGAACAGCGCGGCGCAGATCGCTACGACTATACCGGTGATGACCGTGACCACGTGCGGGGTGTGGAAGCGCGGATGGATCCGCGACAGCATCTCCGGCAGCAGGCCGTCGCGCGACATCGTGAAGAAGATGCGGGTCTGGCCGAACATCATCATCAGGATGACCGACGGCAGGGCGAGGACCGCGGCCAGCGCGATCAGGTTGCCGACCTGCGCGAAGCCGAGCAGGCGGATCACATGGGCCAGCGGCTCGTGGCTGCACACCAGCTTGTCGGCGTTGGCGGCCAGCGCGCACGCTGCGGTCATCGCCGGCGAGCCGGGATCGAGCGCCACGCCGTCCGCACCGAACAGCGGCTGCGCGCCGACCGAACCGGCGGCGCCGTAGCCGACCAGCAGGTAGAAGATGGTGCAGATGCCCAGTGCGCCCATCAGCCCGATCGGGATGTTGCGGTTCGGGTTCTTGGTCTCCTCGGCGGCGGTGGAAACCGCGTCGAAGCCGACGTAGGCGAAGAAGATCGAGGCCGCGGCGCCGAGCACGCCGACGCCACCGGTCGGGCTGCCCCAGCCGGTGGGCATGAACGGATGCATGTTGGAGCTCTGGACCGCCGGCAGCGCGAGCGCGATGAATGCGGTCAGCGCGATGATCTTGATGGCGACCAGCACGGCGTTGACCTTGGCGCTCTTCGAAGTGCCGATGACCAGCAGCCAGGTCACCGCGACGCCGATCAGGAAGGCCAGCAGGTTGAAGCCGCCACCGGAGAAATAACCCGTCTGCAGCCATGTGGGCAGCGAGAGCGAGCCCGGCGCGACCAAGCCGAAGATGCCGCTGTTGAGCAGGCCGTTGACGTATCCGGACCAGCCCACGCAGACGGCAGTCGCGCCGATGGCGTATTCGAGCACCAGCGCCCAGCCGACGATCCAGGCGATCACCTCGCCCATCACGCCGTACGTGTAGGTGTAGGCCGAACCCGACACCGGGACCATGGACGCGAGTTCGGCGTAGGCCAGGGCCGCGAGGCCGCAGACTACCGCGGCGATCACGAAGGCGATCATCATCGCCGGGCCGGACTTCTGCGCCGCTTCCGCGGTCAGGACGAAGATGCCGGTGCCGATGACCGCGCCGACGCCGAGCAGCGTGAGCTGGATCGGGCCGAGCTGGCGATGGAGCGATTTCTTCTCGGCTGTTGCGAGGATGTGATCCAGCGGCTTGACGCGCCAAAAGAGCATATCGTTTCCCCAAGGACTGAATGCAGCAGTCGCCGACCTTAACCGTGGCGTGGACGGGGCACAAGCGCCATCGGTGGCCGGTCGCATCGCGGGGATAATGGCCGGATTCCAGATCGCCATGGTCCGCGCCCCGCATGCCCGCATTCATCGCCGCGCTCGATGCCTACCGGCAACGCCATCCGGACGAAGCCGCCACCGTGGCGCAGTTCGCCGAACTTGCGCAGGAACAAGACGCGGATCCGTACCGGCGCGAACGGCTCGAAGGGCACTTCACCGCTTCGGCGTGGCTGGTCGATGCCGATGGCCGGCGCGCGCTGCTCACCCATCACCGCAAGCTCGACCGCTGGCTGCAGCCGGGCGGGCACGCCGACGGCGACCGTGACCTCGCCCGCGCGGCGCTGCGCGAGGCCGAGGAGGAATCGGGCCTGCGCGACCTGGTGGTCGAAGGCGAACTGTTCGACCTCGACCGGCACTGGATTCCCGAACGCGGCGCGGAACCGGGGCACTGGCACTACGACGTGCGTTTCGTCGTGCGCGCGACCGGCAGCGAGGAATTCGTCGTCGGCGAGGAATCGCACGATCTGGCGTGGCGCGACATCGGAGCGATCGCGAACGATCCGGCCAGCGACGCATCGCTCAGGCGGATGGCGGGGAAGTGGATGGCGCGTGCCGGCTCCCCGTAGGAGCGGGTCGGACAGCGATTCGGCTGTCAAAAGCGGTAGCCGCGACTGCTAGATGCGGACGCACTCGCCTTGCACATGCAAGGTCTGCTGGTCGCTGACTCCACGCACGATCTGCTTGATCGCAGCAAGGTAGGGACGGTATTGGGCTGCGACCTCTTCGCACTGTTCGATTACCAGCGTCTGTGATTTGCCGGATTTCTGGAAGTGGAAGAACTGAGCATTCGGGGCGGGATCCATGCCCCGGCAATCGGGCTTTTCAGCGACCTTCGCGGACCAAAGATCGCCAGCGTCTACCAATCCCTTGACGGCATCGAAGCCGGCTTGGCCGATATCCAAGCGTCGTTCGGGATATTCAGTCCCGCAATACAGGGGCTTGTAGGTCTTTGTCTTCGAATCGAAGGTCCCCGTTCCATCGTAGACCTGGAAGGAGAAGCCATCGTCGCTCGAATACGGGGTTTCATCGAATGGACGATGCGCACATGCGACCGAGAGGCAGACTGCAGCGATGGCGAGAAGCGCGTTCCGAACGTTCATGCTGCAACTCCTGCGGGCCCATTTTTTTCGCGAAATTTGTCGCGGCTAAAGCCGCTCCTACAGGGGAAGATCGAAGCAGATCAATACAACACCCGTGTCCGCAGCGTTCCTTCGATGGAATCGAGCGCATCGCGCAGTTCGCGTGCCTGTTCGTCGCCGGCGCCGCTGACGTCGATCACCACGTAGCCAACGTTCGCGTCGGTGCGCAGGAACTGGCCGTCGATGTTGATGCCGCGGCTGCTGAACACCGCGTTGACCTGCGACAACATGCCCGGCACGTTGCGGTGGATGTGCAGCAGGCGATGGCTGCCGTCGTGTTCGGGCAGGCTGACTTCGGGGAAATTCACCGCCGACAGCGTGCTGCCGTTGTCGCTGTAGCGCACCAGCTTGGCCGCGACCTCGATGCCGATGTTGTCCTGCGCCTCGAGCGTGCTGCCGCCGACATGCGGGGTGAGGATGACGTTGTCGAGCCCGCGCAAAGCGGATTCGAACGCTTCGCTGTTGCCCTTGGGCTCGGTCGGGAACACGTCCACCGCGGCGCCGCCGAGGCGGCCTTCGCGCAAGGTGGCGGCGAGCGCTTCGATGTCGACCACGGTCCCGCGCGAGGCATTGATCAGGTGCGCACCTGGTTTCATCCGTGCCAGTTCCCGGGCACCGACCATCCACTGCGTCGCCGGCGTCTCCGGCACATGCAGGGTGACGACGTCGCTGCGCGCCAATAGGTCGCCGAGGTCGGCGGCAGGGCGGGCGTTGCCGAGCGCGAGCTTGGTCTCGATGTCGTGGTACAGCACCTGCATGCCCAGCGCCTCGGCGAGCAGGCCGACCTGGGTGCCGATGTGGCCGTAGCCGACGATGCCTATCGTCTTGCCGCGCGCCTCGTGGCTGCCCGCGGCCGATTTCGACCAGCCGCCGCGGTGGCATTCGGCCGACTTGTGCGGAATCCCGCGCAACAGCATTACCGCTTCGGCCAGCACCAGTTCGGCGACGCTGCGGGTGTTGGAATAGGGCGCGTTGAACACCGGCACGCCCTGCAGTTCAGCCGCGTCCAGGTCGACCTGGTTGGTGCCGATGCAGAAGCAGCCGACCGCGAGCAGGCGCTTGCCCTGCGCCAGTACCTCGGCGGTGAGCTGGCTGCGCGAGCGGATGCCGAGGATATGCGCGTCGGCGATGGCGCGTTTCAGCGCGTCTTCCGGCAGGGCCTGCGGCAGCAGCTCGATCCGGCTGTAGCCGGCGGCGCGGAAAGTGTCGACCGCGTTCTGGCTGATGCCTTCCAGCAGCAGCACGCGGATGTCGCCCTTGGGGTAGGAAGTCTTTTTCATCGTCGCGATTTTGACAGGAAAGGCGAGGAGCAAACGGTCGGGAATGCTCCCGTAGAATCGGCGGATGACCGACCTTCGCCTCGATGCGCTGCGCCACGCCTTGCCGGGACTCCGCCTGCTGGACGCAGCCGCCGACCTCGAGCACTACGGTCGCGACGCGACCCGGCGCTGGACGCCGGCGCCGCTGGCCATCGCGCAGCCGGCCAACACCGGCGAAGTGCAGGGCATTGCTCGCTGGGCGAACGAACATCGCATCGCGCTGGTGCCATCGGGCGGGCGCACCGGCCTGTCGGGCGGCGCGGTCGCGGCGAACGGCGAGCTCGTCGTCAGCCTGGAACGCATGCGCCGGGTGCTGGCCTTCGATCCGGTGGATCGCACATTGACGGTCGAAGCCGGAATCCCGCTGCAGGCGGCGCAGGACGCGGCGCGCGAACACGGCCTGCAATATCCGGTGGATTTCGCTTCGCGCGGCACCGCCACGATCGGCGGCGGCATCGCCACCAATGCCGGCGGCGTGCGCGTGCTGCGTTACGGCAACACCCGCGAATGGATCGCCGGACTGAAACTGGTGACCGGCACGGGCGAATTGCTCGACCTCAACCGAGGCCTGCTCAAGAACTCCAGCGGCTACGACCTGCGCCATCTCGCCATCGGCGCCGAGGGCACGCTCGGGATTGTGGTCGAGGCGACGCTCAGGCTCGCCGATCCGCCGCCGCCGACCGGCGTGATGCTGCTGGCGCTACCCGGCTTCGATGCGATCATGCCGCTGTTCGCGCAACTGCGGCGAACGCTGCGGCTGGAAGCCTTCGAGTTCCTGACCGACAAGGCGCTGCGGCACGTGCTCGCGCACAGCGGAAAGGATCCATTCGATTCCACGCACCCGTACTACGTTCTCACCGAATTCGAGGTCGACGAAGCCGCCGCGCTGTCCGCGTTCGAACATGCGGTCGGACAAGGCTGGGTCGAAGACGGCGTGATCGCCGCGAGCGAAGCGCAGGCAGCGGAACTGTGGCGCCTGCGCGAAGGCATCAGCGAAAGCCTCGCGCCGCATACGCCGTACAAGAACGACGTCGCGGTGCGGGTGTCGGCGATGCCGGCCTTCCTCGCCGAAGCCGATGCATTGCTTGGCCGCGAATACCCGGATTTCGAGGTCGTCTGGTTCGGGCACATCGGCGACGGCAACCTGCACATCAACGTGCTCAAGCCGGCGGGCATGGCGCAGGGGGCATTCGCCGAACGCTGCGGCGGCGTCACCGTGCATCTCGCCGAACTGCTGGAAAAGCACGGCGGCAGCATTTCCGCCGAACACGGCATCGGGCTGGCGAAGAAGCCTTGGTTGCTCGGCACGCGCAGTGCCGCCGAGATCGAACTGATGCGCGGGATCCGCCGCGTGTTCGATCCGAACAGGATCATGAATCCCGGCAAGGTGTTCGATCCTTGATCCGGTCGCGTTTGTAGGAGCGCGCTGGAGCGCGACTGGCGCGCGGATATGTATGGCGGGTCGCGCTCGAGAGCGCTCCTACGGGGAAAGGCGCGCTTCCAGCCGCTCGCGCATCGCCGGCCATTCCACGTCGAGGATGGAATAGCAGACCGTATCGCGCAGGCCGCCATCCTTGTGTCGCTTGTGCTGGCGGATCACGCCGTCCCTGTGCGCGCCGAGGCGTTCGATCGCCGCCTGCGAACGCAGGTTGTGATGGCTGGTGTGCAGGTACACGGTGCGCATGCCCACCGTGTCGAAGGCATGGCCGAGCAGCAGGCGCTTGCAGGCGGTGTTGACGTGGGTGCGCTGCGCACTGGCGCGGTACCAGGTGTAGCCGATGGCGAGCGTCGGCACCGACAGGTCGATGTCGTAGTAGCGCGTGCTGCCGAGCACCGTGCCGTCGTCGCGCAGCACCGTGAACGGCAGCATCGTGCCCGCGGCCTGCCCGTCGAGCGCGGCCTGCACGTATGCCGAAACGGCGTCGACGTTCGCAAGCGGGGTGTTGGTGTAGTTCAGCGCACCGAGGTCGCCATCGGCACTGGCTTCGACCAGGCCGTCGACGTGCGCCGGCGACAGCGGCACGAGGCGCACGCCCCAGCCGGAAAGTTCGACCGGTTGCAGGCGCGAGGCTTCAATCATCGGATTCGATATCTGCTTCGTATTCGTCGAGCAATTGCAGGATCTTCGGATCGCCGGCGTAAGCGGCCTTCAGCGCGGAAAGGCGCTTGTCGGTGCCGGTGCAGGATTCCTTGATCGCTTCGAGGATCTGCTTCTTGCGGACTTCTTCCGGATCGTCTTGATGATCCGGCCACGGTTCACCGCGCCAGTGGTCGCAGGCGTCGCGCATGTCGATGAAATCGCGAACATCGGCCGGATAACTGCAATGGCCAAGCCGATCGACAGGACCCTTCGGCGGCACGCAATCGGAGGCGATGGTCGGTTTGGACGGAACCTCGGATACGGCTTTCGTCTCCGGTGCCGTCGGAGCGGACGTGCCATGGCATCCGGCACTGCCCAGCACGAGCAGTGCCGTGATGCCGATGCGGGCGAAATTACTCCGCACGCCCCGCGAACTCGCCGGTGACGGTGTTCACCCACACCTTCTCGCCGTTGCCGATGTACTCCGGCACCATGATCTCGATCCCGGTGCTGAGCCTGGCCGGCTTCGGGCGCTTGGTCGCGGTGCCGCCCTTGAGCTCCGGCGGGGTTTCGACCACTTCGATCGCCACGCTCTGCGGCAACTGGATCGCCACCGGCGCATCCTCGATCAACTGCACGTAGATGCCGGCCAGGTCGTCGACAATGTAGCCGGCGTTGTCGCCGACCACGTCCGCGTCCAGCGTGTACGGCGTGAAATCCTCGTCGTCGAGGAACACGAAGGCCTCGCCGTCCTTGTACGAATACGTCGCCTGCCGGCGGCTCATGTCCACTTCGCGCAGGTCGTCGTCGCCGTCGAAACTGGCGTCGAGCTTGCTGCCGCCGGGAATCGAATACATGACGAAGCGGAAGCGCACGTTGCCGCCGCGGCCTTGCGGCGAGCTGCGCTCGATGTCGCGGACCTGGTACACGCCGCCGTTGTGTTCGACGACGTTGCCTTTCTTGATGTCGTAAGCCTTCATTGTGTTTCTCGTTTTTGTAGGAGCGGACCTGGCCGCGACTGTTTTTCGGGAAATGCCGGGTCGCGCCCGGGTGCGCTCCTACAGGGATCTGGTCACTTCGGAGCGAGCCGCGTCGCGCCGTCGAGGCGGATGGTCTCGCCGTTCAAGTAGGTGTTGCCGAGGATGTAGGCGACGAGGTCGGCGAATTCCTCTGGCTTCCCCAGGCGCGACGGGAACGGGATCGACGCCGCCAGCGATTTCTGCACATCGTCGGGCATGCCGTCGACCATCGGCGTCCAGAAGATGCCCGGCGCGATGGTGTTGACGCGGATGCCGAAGCGGGCGAGCTCGCGCGCCATCGGCAAGGTCATGCCGACCACGCCGCCCTTGGACGCCGAATACGCGGCCTGTCCGATCTGGCCTTCGTAGGCGGCGACCGAGGCGGTGTTGACGATCACCCCGCGCTCACCGTCGATGCCGGCCTCGTTGCCCTGCATCAGTTCGGCGCAGGCCTTGGCGACGTTGAAGCTGCCGACCAGGTTCACCATCACCGTGGCCTGGAACTGCGACAGCTTCATCGAGCCTTCGCGGCCGAGCACGCGGCCGGCGCCGAGGATGCCGGCGCAGTTGATGCAGGCGTTCAACCCGCCGAGGAAATCGCGCGCGGCAGTCACGTTTCCGGCCACGCCGGCCTCGTCGGTGACATCGGTCTTGAAGAACGCGGCCTTGTCGGCGCCGAGTTCGGCCACCGCGGCAGCGCCCTTCTCTTCGTTGACGTCGAACAGCGCGACCTTGCCGCCATTGGCGACCAGGCGCTGGGCCACGGCCAGGCCGAGGCCGGAAACGCCGCCGGTGACCACGGCGCGGACGGATGCGAGTTGCATGGGGATTCCTGCGGGCGGAAAACCGCGATTTTACCGGATGGGGATTCCGACCGTAGGAGCGCCCTTCAGGGCGCGACAGTCGCACCGTGAACGGTGCTCCTACAGGTCCCGGAGATAGAACGTATTGCAGCCGCCGTGCCCGGTGGCGCCCATCGGCCCGTCGATGCGGCGGAAGCCGCTGCGTTCGTACAGGCGCATGGCCGCGTCCATGCCGCGCAGTGTCTCGAGGTAGCATTGCGCGAAGCCGGCCGCGCGCGCGGCGTCGAGGCAGCGCGTCATCATCGTCGCGCCGGCGCCGAGGCCGCGCGCCTCGGGCAGGAAGTACATCTTGCGCAGTTCGCAGACATCCCCGTCGCCGCCGGCCAATGGCGCGACGCCCGCTCCACCCAGCACCACGCCGCCGCGTTCGAACACGAAGTAGGCGTGCCGCGGTTCGGAATACGCACGGCTCATCCAGTCCACTTCCGGGTCGTTGATCGCGAAGCCCTGGCCGCTGGCGCCGAATTCCGGCATCACCGTGCGGATGATCGCGGCCATCGCCGCGTCGTCGGCGGGCGCGATGGGACGGATGGTGTCGCCCGGCATCATCCGGCGCGGCGCTGTTCTTCGAGCATGCGGTAGCCGAATTCGTCCGCGTGCAGGCCGGGCGCGAACAGGAAGCCCTGGCCGACCGGCACGCCCAGCCGCAGCAGGAAATCGCGCTGGGCTTCGGTTTCGATGCCTTCGGCGACCACGCCCAGGGCGAGGCTGCGGGCGATGCCGGCGACCGCCTGGCAGACCGCGATGTCCGAGGAATTGCCGGGCACGCCGGACACGAACAGCTGGCTGAGCTTGAGTCCGTGGATCGGCAGCCGGCGCAGGTAGTTGAGTGCGCTGTAGCCTTCGCCGAAATCGTCGATGGTCAGCATCACCCCGAGCGCGCGCAGTTCGGCGAAGGTGCGCATGGTGTCCGGGGCGTCCTCGATCAGCACGCGTTCGGTGAATTCGAGTTCCAGCGCCGCGCCGGGCAGGGAGAATTCGCGCAAGGTATCGCGCACGGTCGCGGCGAGGTCCTCGCCGAGGAACTGGCGGTAGGAGACGTTGACCGCGATGCGCACGATGCCGAGCCCGGCGTCGCGCCAGCGCGCCGCCTGCAGGCAGGCCTCGCGCAGCACCCAGCGGCCGATGCGGATGATGTCGCCGGTGTTCTCGGCGTGGCCGATGAAATGGTCGGGCCGCATTTCGCCGAGCTGCTGGTTGCGCCAGCGGATCAACGCCTCGGCGGCGACGATGCGGCCCTGGCGCAGGTCCACCTGCGGCTGGTACACGAGGTGGAATTCGTTGTTGTCGGCGGCGCGGCGCAACTGCGCTTCCAGCTTCAGCTTTTCCTGCTGCGACTGGACCAGCGCCGGGGTGAAGCGCTGGAAGCTGTTGCGGACGCGGCGCTTGCTGTCGTACATCGCGGCGTCGGCGTTCTGGATCAGGACCTGCGGGCGCTGGCCGTCCTCGGGCGCACAGGCGATGCCGATGCTGGCGGTGACCGGGAATTCCTCGCTGCCGAAGCGGAAACCGTCGCTGAAGGCGTCGAGGATGCGCCCGGCGATGCGCTCGGGCAGGCCGGGGTCGTCGCCGGCGTGGCAGAGCACCAGGAATTCGTCGCCGCCGAAACGCGCGCACAGGCCCTCGGTGCCGGTGGCATCGCGGATGCGCCGCGCCGCGGCCACCAGCAGTTCGTCGCCGGCGGCGTGGCCGAGCACGTCGTTCACCGCCTTGAACCGGTCGAGGTCGATGTACAGCACCGCGATCGTGCCGGCGGCCAGGTCGCCCATGCGCATGTCGAGTTCGCCGAGGACGGCGTCGCGGTTGAGCAGGCCGGTGAGTGGGTCGGTGCGCGCTAGCACGCGCAGGGTTTCCTCGTCCTGCTTGCGCTCGGTGATGTCCTGCAACGTGCCGGTCATGTTGGTGCCGGCGGCGCTGGAGTTCGCTTCGCCGATCACGCCGATCCAGAAGGTGCGGCCATCGGCGCGGCTGCCCATGCATTCGATGGCGAAGCCGGCGCCGGAATCGGCGGCCTGGCGCAGCGCCTGTTGCAGGGCGGTGCGATCGGGTTCGCGCAGCGCGGCGAGCATGTCGTGCATGGTCGCGGGCACCTGCGCCTGGCCGAGGATGCGCGCCGCCTCGTCGGTGAGGTACAGGCGGTCGCTGCCCGATTCCCATTCCCAGCCGCCGATGCGGGCGAGGTCCTGCACGCGGTCGAACAGCCTGCTGTCGCGCTTGAGCGCGGTGACGTCGCTGAACATGGACAGCACCTGGTAGGGCTTGTCCGAGCCGGGCTGGAACTGCGGCACGCAGGTGACCGAAAGCCACTTCAGCACGCCCTTGTCGCGGTTGTAGAAACCGAGCACGGTGCTGTCGACGCGCTTGCCGGTGCGTTGCACGTAGGTCGCGGGGCGCAGTTCCTCCGGGACTTCGCGGCCGTCCTCGTCGAGGGTCAGCCAGACGTCGTTGCGCAGCGTTTGCTCGAGGCCGAGCCGCGTGTCCAGTTCGAGGATGCGCATCGCGCCGGCGTTGGCGTGGGTGATCCTGCCGGTGGCGTCGCGGACGATGATGCCCTTGTCCACGGTTTCCATCAGTTCGCGGTAGCGCAGTTCGGCCTCGGCGCGCGCGCTGAGGTCGCGGGCCACGGCGACGATGCAATCGCGGTCGTCCTGGCGGAGCAGGGCCGAGTGCACTTCCACCGGGAAGCGGCTGCCGTCGGCGCGCTTGTTGGTGACTTCGATGACGTAGGTCTCGCCGCGACGCAGCGTTTCCCACACCGGCACCAGGTGTCCCTCGGGGAGTTCCGGGTTCAACACCTCGATCGGCTTGCCGATGATGTCCTCGCGCGGCAGCTTGTAGGCGTTCGACCCGGCCTTGTTGAGGTCGAGCACGGTGCCGTCCCAGGCGAGGACGCTGACCGGATCGGGGACCGCGTCGAACAACGCGCGGTAGCGTTCGTGTTCGCGTTCGGTTTCCGCGTTCGCGGCGAGCAAGGCGTCGCGCGCCTGCCCGAGCAGGCGCTTCTGCGCTTCGTCGAGTTGCGGGTCCCGCAACGCCCGTTCCAGCGCGGAAAGCGCCTCCGCCGCGCGCGTCGCGGCGTCGCTTCCCGGCTGGTCGCTGCGGTTCATGCCGCGGCCAGCGCCTTGCCCACCCGGCTGCCGGTATCGCGGCCCAGCAATCCGGCGAGCCAGCGCCCGGTTGCGGCCAGCGCGTCGAGGTCGATGCCGGTGCGGATTCCCAATCCGTGCAGCATGTACACCACGTCCTCGCTGGCGACGTTGCCTGTGGCGCCCTTGGCATACGGGCATCCGCCGGCGCCGGAGACCGCGCTGTCGACCACGGCCACGCCTTCCTCGAGGCAGGCGAGCACGTTGGCCAGCGCCTGGCCGTAGGTATCGTGGAAATGCACCGCCAGCGCCGGCATCGGCACTTCGGCGGCGACCGCCTGCAGCATCGCGCGCGCCTTTCCGGGCGTGCCGATGCCGATGGTGTCGCCCAGCGAAATCTCGTAGCAGCCCATTGCATGCAGCGAACGCGAAACCCGGACCACGTCGGCCAGCGGCACCTCGCCCTGGTAGGGGCAGCCGAGCACGGTGGAAACGTAGCCGCGTACTTTCACGCCATCGGCCTTCGCCCGCGCCAGCACCGGTTCGAAGCGGCGCAGCGATTCGTCGATGCCGGCGTTGGTGTTCTTCAGGTTGAACGCCTCGGACGCGGCGGTGAACACCGCGACTTCCCCGGCGCCGGCGGCGCGGGCGCGTTCGTAGCCCTGTTCGTTCGGCACCAGCACCGGGTAGGAAACGCCGGGCTTGCGCGAAATGCCGGCCAGCACCTCGGCCGCGTCCGCCATCTGCGGCACCCATTTCGGGCTGACGAAGGCGGCGGCCTCGATGCTGCGCAGCCCGGTCGCGGACAAACGATCGATCAGCGCGATCTTGTTCGCGGTGCCGATGTCGAGCTTCTCGTTCTGCAGGCCGTCGCGCGGGCCGACCTCGACGATGCGTACTTCGGCGGGATAGGCCACGTCTAGGCCTCCAGCGTCGCCAGCACCGCGTCGGCCTCGACGAACTCGCCCGGCGTCGCGCGCACTTCGGCGACGACGCCGTCGCGCGGAGCCTTCAACGCGAGTTCCATCTTCATCGCTTCGATCACCAGCACCACGTCCCCCGTCTTCACCGCGTCGCCGGGTTTGGCCTGGACCAGCACCACGCGGCCGGGCATCGGCGCGCGGATGCGATGGTCGCTGCCGCCGCCGGACTCCCCCTGTCGACGATACACCGCCTCCGCGCGCAGGCGCAGCCGCTGGCGCCCGTCGTGCACCCGTACGTCGTCGCCGCGCGATCCGGCGAGGAAACGATGCATCGCGCCATCGATGCGCGCGCTCAGCGCGCCGCCGTCGAGCCGCGCGCCGGAGACCTCGTGGGTCGCACCATCGACTTCGATCCGATAGTCGCCGCCGTGGCCGTGGGCGATCAGTTCGATCCGCCGGCTTTCGACAGGAGAGCTGCCGTCGGCGAATGCGAGCCTCCGCGCGCCGCCATGGCCCAGTCGCCAGCCGTCGGCGATGGCCCAGGGCGAACCCGGGTCGTCGCTGCGCGCGGCGTCCGCCCGGGCCGCGTCTTCCTGCACGAGCAGGCGCGTAGTCGCGACGGCGAGCAGCAGCGCCGGATCGCGTTCGGTCGGGGCGAGGAACTCGTCGAGGTGGCGATCGAGGTAGCCGGTGTCGATGGTCGCGCCGACGATGGCCGGATGCCGCACGAGGCGTTCGAGGAAGGCGATGTTGGATTTCGGCCCGGCGATCTCGCATTCGGCCAGCGCATCGCGCAGGCGGGCGAGGGCGCGCGGGCGATCCTCGTCCCACACGATCAGTTTGGCGATCATCGGGTCGTAGAAGATCGTGACGGTGTCGCCTTCGACCACGCCGGAATCGATGCGCACGTTTTTCGATGCCGATGGAAGTCGCAGCGTCTGCAGGGTGCCGGAACCGGGCAGGAAGCCAGCGTCCGGGTCTTCCGCGTACAGCCGCACTTCGATCGCATGCCCGCGTTGCACGACCTGCTCCTGCGCCAGCGGCAACGTCTCGCCGGCAGCGATGCGCAGCTGCCATTCGACCAGGTCGAGCCCGGTGACTTCCTCGGTCACCGGATGTTCGACCTGCAGGCGCGTGTTGATTTCCATGAAGAAGAACTCGCCATTCGGCGCGACGATGAATTCCACCGTGCCGGCGTTCGCATAGTCGATCGCATGCGCGGCCTGCACCGCGGCCGCGCCCATGCGCGCGCGCAACTCCGGCGTGAGGAATGCGGAAGGCGATTCCTCAAGCACCTTCTGGTAGCGGCGCTGCGCCGAGCATTCGCGTTCGCCGAGGTGGATCGCGCCGCCGTGCGAGTCGCCGAACACCTGGATCTCGATGTGGCGCGGATGCTCGATGTAGCGTTCCAGCAGCACGCGGTCGCGGCCAAACGCGTTCGCCGCCTCGCGCTGGCAGCTTTGCAGGTTCGTCGAGAATTCTTCCGCGTTGCGCACGATGCGCATGCCCTTGCCGCCGCCGCCATGCGCGGCCTTGATCATCAGCGGGTAGCCGATGCGGTCGGCTTCGCGTTGCAGCACGTCGGGCGACTGGTCTTCGCCGGTGTAGCCGGGCACCACCGGCACGCCGGCCGCGGCCATCAGGTCCTTGGCGCCGGCCTTGCTGCCCATCTTGCGCATCGACGCGCCGGAAGGGCCGATGAAGGCGATGCCCGCGGCTTGCACGGCGTCGGCGAAGTCGGCGTTCTCGGACAGGAAGCCGTAGCCGGGATGGATCGCCTGCGCGCCGGTTTTCTTCGCGACTTCGATGATGGCATCGCCGCGGAGGTAACTGTCCTGCGGGCGCGGGCCGCCGATGCGGTGCGCCTCGTCGGCGAGGCGCACGTGCTGCGCGTCGGCGTCGGCGTCGGAGAACACCGCCACGGTGCGGATGCCGAGCTTGCGCGCGGTGCGGGTCACCCGGCAGGCGATTTCGCCGCGGTTGGCGATGAGGATGGTGTCGAACATCAGTCGGCGATCCTCATTCCACGATCCAGTTCGGTTTGCGTTTGTCGAGGAAGGCCGACAGGCCTTCCTGTCCTTCCGGCGAAACGCGCAGTTTCGCGATCAGCGCGGCGTTGTCGGCATCGTGTTTCGCGCCATCGGCGTGCGCGGCGACATCGCGCACGAGTTGCTTGGCGCTGGCCGATGCGATGGGCCCCGCCTTCAGCAGCAGGTCGATCTGTTTCTGTACGGCGGCGTCCAGTGCATCGGCGGCCACGACCTGGTGCAGCAGGCCGATGCGCAGCGCTTCGGCGGCGTCGAAGATTTCCGCGCTGGCGAAATAACGCCGCGCGTTGCGCGCACCGATCGCGGCGATGACGTAGGGCGAGATCACCGCCGGCAGCAGGCCGAGTTTGGCTTCGGTCAGCCCGAACTTCGCTTCCGGCACGCCGATGGCGATGTCGCAGCAGGCGACCAGCCCGACGCCGCCGCCGAAGGCCGCGCCTTGTACACGGGCGATGGTCGGTTTCGGCAATTCGTCCAGCGCGCGCATCAGGCGGGCGAGGGCAAGCGAGTCCTCGCGGTTCTCGGCTTCGCTGGCGGCGGCCATGCCGCGCATCCAGCTGAGGTCGGCGCCGGCGGAGAACGACGCGCCTTCGGCTTCCAGCACCAGCACCCGCACGGCCGCATCGGCCGCGATCCGTTCCAGCGCAGCGGTCAAGTCGGCGATGAGCCCGGCATCGAAGGCGTTGTGCACCTGCGCGCGGGCCATTCGCAGGCGGGCGACCGGGCCGTCGTGGTGCAACTGCAGGGCTTCGCTCATGCGCTGGTCCGGGCCGGGCGTGCGGGATGAATGCCCATGATAGCGGCCGCGTGCGACACGTCGGTCCGGCGCGGGCCGGTGCTAGAATTGAGAACAATTCCCATTCTCCGGCGACGCGCCCCGAACCATGACCCTGACCGAACTCGCGCGGCGCACGCCTGCCATCGTCGAGGCCGTGGAGGAGCGCGCGCCGAACGATCCCATCGCGCGGCGCCTGCGCGAACTCGGCTTCGTCGCCGGCGAGCAGATCGAAGTGGTCGCGGCCGGCCCGCTCGGCGCCGAACCGCTGCTGGTGCAGGTCGGCTTCACCCGTTTTGCGTTGCGTCGCGCCGAGGCCGCGCGCGTTCGCTTGCGAAGCAACGAGGGCGGCGCATGAACGCCGCCGTCGCCATCGCGGATCGGGGGCTGCATGCGAAGGGCACGCATCCCGGGAATCCGCGCATCGCCCTGGTCGGCAATCCGAACTGCGGCAAGACCGCGCTGTTCAACCAGCTCACCGGCAGCCGGCAGAAGGTGGCGAACTACGCCGGCGTCACCGTCGAACGCAAGGAAGGCCGGCTCACCGCGCCCTCCGGCCGCCATTACGCGGTGCTCGACCTGCCCGGCGCCTACAGCCTCAACGCGGCCAGCCTCGACGAGGCGGTGACGCGCGACCTGATCCGCGGCTTCTATCCCGGCGAACCCGCGCCGGACCTGCTGGTGTGCGTGGTCGATGCCACCAACCTGCGCCTGCACCTGCGTTTCGTGCTGGAACTGCGAGCGCAGGGCAAGCCGATGCTGGTCGCGCTGAACATGGCCGACGCCGCACGCCGGCGCGGCATCGCCATCGACGTGGACGCGCTGCAGCGCGAACTCGGCATGCCGGTGGTGGAAACGGTGGCCGTGCAGCGCGGTGGCGCCGATGCGCTGGTGAAGCAGCTTGAGGCATCCGTGGCGATGCCGCACGAAGCGCCGTCAGGTTTGCCGGCCGATGCCGATCTGCACGCCGAAGTGCGACGCCTGCTGTCGCTGGCGGTGAGCATGCCCCGGCGCACCGCGGCGATCGACGATGCGCTGGATCGCTGGCTGCTGAATCCCGTGATCGGGTTGCTGGCTTTTGTCGTAGTGATGTTCCTGATGTTCCAGGCGGTATACGCATGGGCCACGCCGTTTTCGGATGGCATCGATGCAGGTTTCAAGTGGCTCGGCGAGCAGGTCGGCGTGTTGCTCCCGCAAGGGCCGCTCAATAGTCTGTTATGCGATGGCGTGATTGCAGGTGCCGGCAGCGTGATTGTTTTCCTGCCGCAGATCCTGATCCTGTTCGCCTTCATCCTTGCACTCGAGGAATCCGGCTACTTGCCGCGTGCGGCGTTCCTGCTCGACCGCAGCATGGCGGCCGCCGGTCTTTCCGGACGCAGCTTCATCCCGCTGCTGTCGAGCTTCGCCTGCGCAGTCCCCGGGATCATGTCCACGCGTTCGATCCAGGATCCGCGCGACCGGCTTGCGACGATCCTGGTCGCACCCTTGATGACTTGCAGTGCACGCTTGCCTGTATACAACTTGCTTATCAGCGCGTTCATTCCGGCGCAAAAAGTTGGTTGGTTCAATTTGCAAGGCCTGGTGCTGTTCACGCTCTACGTAGCAGGAATTGTCTCTGCCGTCGTTGTATCACTCGTAATGAAGAAGTGGCGACGCGACAAGAGCGAGCACGCGTTGTTGCTGGAACTGCCTTCGTACCGCATCCCGCATCCTCGCGACCTGCTGATCGGCCTGTGGGAACGCGCGATGATCTTCCTCAAGCGCGTCGGCGGCATCATCCTCGCGCTGACGATCCTGTTGTGGTTCCTGCTGTCGTTCCCGGGCGCACCCGCGGGCGCCGCAGGCCCCGCGATCGACTACAGCTTGGCCGGCCGCATCGGCCACGCGATGACCGCGGTGTTCGCGCCGGTCGGTTTCAACTGGCAGATCTGCATTGCGCTGATCCCCGGGCTGGCCGCACGCGAAGTCGTGGTGTCATCGCTCGCGACCGTGTACGCGCTGTCGGTGTCCGACGATGCCGCGGCGCAGGCCTTGTCGCCGCTGATTTCGCAGGGCTGGACGGTGGCGACGGCGCTGTCGCTGCTGGTGTGGTTCATCTACGCGCCGGGCTGCATTTCCACGCTCGCCACGATCAAGCGCGAAACCGGTTCGTGGAAGAAGATGGCCGCGGCCACGGTTTACCTGTTCGGACTCGCCTACGCGGCTTCGTTGGTGACTTACCAGGTCGCGGTTGCGATGGGAGCCGGCTGATGTCGACGGGGCTGCTCGCGCAGTACGCGGTGATCGCGCTCGCTGTGGTCGCAAGCATCGCGGTGGTGATGCGCAAGCAGTTCCCGAACGCGACGCGCAGGCTGCGCATCGCATTGGCGTTGCCGTTGTTGCGCGAAGGCGCGCCGGCCTGGTTCAAGCCGCTCGGTCGTGCGATCGCGCCGCCAGCGCGCGTCGCAGGCAAGGGCTGCGACGGCTGCGACAACTGCGGCCCGGACTGAAGATCAGCGCCGGCGCCCGGGCGCCGAAACTTCCACCGAAAGCGTGAACGTGCGTTCTTCGTTCGGCTGCAGCGCACCGACGCCGACCAGCTGGCGCGCGACTTCCTCGCCGCGCGCGTTGCGGATGGTCAGCAACATCGAGTATTCCCACGCCGGGCCTTCGCCCGGGTGGCGGATCGCGCCTTCCACGCGCAAGGGCGAATGCGTTTCCGGTGCGTTGGCTGCCTGCGCCGCGGAGTCGTAGCGCAGGTGGCCGCGGCAAGCAGGACAGACCGCCGCACTTTCGAGGATGGTCGCCTTGCAGTGCGGACAGGCGCGGGTGGCTCCGGCGGTGGCGGGGCGGGCCGTGGCCTTCACCCGTTGCCGCGTTCGCTGCCGTTGCGGGCCGAGGCTTTGTCGCCCCAGTTGCCGCATTCGACGTGACCGCGGATGCGCGAGCCGGAAGCGACGGTCAGCGTGTCGGCCTTGAGGTCGCCGTGGATGGCGCCGGAATTGGTCAATTCGACCTGCGAGGCGGAATCGATGTTGCCTTCCAGTTCGCCGGACACGGTGACCTTGTTCGCGCGCACGCCGCCGGCGAGCTTGGCGCCCGGTTCGATGGTGAGATCGCCCTGGACGTTGACGTCGCCCTTGAAGCGGCCGGCGATGCGGACGTGGCCGCTGCCTTCGATCTTGCCTTCGATGGTGAGGTCGGAGGCGATCAGCGATTCCTTCGCGGTGTTCGCGACCGGGCGCGGGCCCGTGGCGGGCTGCGTTGCGGGCGATTCGGCCGGCGTCGGCGCGGCATCGCGCGGCGGCAGCGGATCGGCGGCGAACGAGGGCGCGACATCCTTTTTCGCGGCGGGTTGCGGGGTGTTGAAAATGGCCATGCTGGTGACTTCCTCCGGGGGATGCAGAAGACGCCCGCGCTCACGCGGGAGGCCGAGCCTAGCACGGCTTCCACGACAAATTCTTGATGCAATGCCACAACTTCCGACGCCAAGTGCGCGTCATTGTTGAAGACAGGGAGGTTACATCCTGAATACGCCGAACTTCGCGGGTTCGATCGGCGCGTTGAGGCTGGCGGAAAGTCCGAGCCCAAGTACGCGGCGGGTATCGGCCGGGTCGATGATGCCGTCGTCCCACAACCGCGCGCTTGCGTAGTACGGGTTTCCCTGCGATTCGTACTGATCGCGGATCGGTGCCTTGAACGCGTCTTCTTCCTCCGCGCTCCAGCTCCCGCCCTTGGCTTCGATGCCGTCGCGCTTGACCGTGGCCAGCACGCTCGCGGCCTGTTCGCCGCCCATCACGCTGATGCGTGCGTTCGGCCACATCCACAGGAAACGCGCGCCGTACGCGCGTCCGCACATCGCGTAATTGCCGGCGCCGAAACTGCCGCCGATGACCACGGTGAACTTCGGCACGCTCGAACATGCGACGGCGGTGACCATTTTCGCGCCGTCCTTGGCGATGCCGGCCTGTTCGTATTTCCTGCCGACCATGAAGCCGGTGATGTTCTGCAGGAACACCAGCGGGATGCCGCGCTGGTTGCACAGTTCGATGAAGTGCGCGCCCTTGAGCGCGCTTTCCGAGAACAGGATGCCGTTGTTGGCGACGATGCCGACCGGGTAGCCATGCAGGTGGGCGAATCCGGTGACCAGCGTCTTGCCGTAGCGCGCCTTGAATTCCTGGAAATCCGAGGCGTCGACGATTCGCGCGATCACTTCGCGGATGTCGAACGGGCGGCGCGCGTCCTTGGGCACGATGCCGTACAGCTCCTCGCTTGCGTACAGCGGTTCGCGCGACGGTTGCGTGGCGACGGGCAGCGACTTGTTGCGGTTGAGCGAACCGACGATGCCGCGCGCGATCTCGAGCGCGTGGCGATCGTCTTCGGCGAAATGGTCGGCGACGCCCGAGATGCTGGTGTGCACGTCGGCGCCGCCGAGGGTTTCGGCATCGACCACTTCGCCGGTCGCGGCCTTCACCAGCGGCGGGCCGCCGAGGAAGATCGTGCCCTGTCCCTTGACGATGATGCTTTCGTCGCTCATCGCCGGCACATAGGCGCCGCCGGCGGTGCAACTGCCCATCACCACCGCGATCTGCGGGATGTTTTCCGCGCTCAATCGCGCCTGGTTGTAGAAGATGCGGCCGAAGTGTTCCCTGTCCGGGAAGACTTCGTCCTGCAGCGGCAGGAAGGCACCGCCGGAATCGACGAGGTAGATGCACGGCAGGCGGTTCTCGCGCGCGATCTCCTGCGCGCGCAAGTGCTTCTTCACCGTCATCGGGAAGTAGGTGCCGCCCTTCACCGTGGCATCGTTCGCCACGACCACGACTTCCTGACCCATGACCCGGCCGATGCCGCAGACCATGCCGGCGGCGGGCGCGGCGTCGTCGTACATGCCTTCGGCGGCGAGCGGGGCGATCTCAAGGAAGGGCGAGCCCGGATCGAGCAGGGCGACGATGCGATCGCGCGGCAACAATTTGCCGCGTTCGGTGTGCTTGGCGCGGGCGTTCTCGCCGCCGCCGTCCGCGGCGCGCGCGAGCCGGCGGTCGAGCTCGGCGACCAGTTCGCGATGGAAGGAGGCGTTGTCGGCGAAATCCTGCGAGCGGATGTCGATCTGCGTGGTCAGCGCGGGCATGCGGGCGTCGTCGATGCGTGCGAAGCGACAGGATAACCGCAGCGTCGCTCCGGGAGCCCGCGATACGGCCGCGCGGAAAACGCGAAGGTCCGCCGAAGCGGGCGACACGCCAAAAGGAAAGGCCCGCCGAAGCGGGCCTTTCGAGGTGCTGCGTTGCGCGCCGATTACTTCTTGGCGGCGTCGGCGGCGTCCTGCGCCTTGTCCGCAACGTTCTGGGCGGCGTCGGCGGCGGCCTGGGTCGCGTCGGCAGCGGCGCCCTTGGCGGCGTCGGCAGCCTGGCCAGCGGCATCGGTCGCGGCGGCGGCGGCGTCGCCGGCGGCGTCGGTCGCGGTGGCGGCGGCATCGCTGGCGGCGGTGGCGGTCGCGTCGGTCGCGGCGGCGGCGGCATCGCCCGCGGCGTCGGCAGCCTGGCCGGCGGCGTCGGTCGCGGCGTTGGCGGCGTCGCCGGCAGCGTCGGCGGCCTGGGCGGCGGAATCGGCGGCCTGGGCGGCGGAATCGGAAGCTTCCTTGTTGCAGGCCGACAGGGCCAGCACGCCAGCGGCGAGGAGGACGAAGAGCTTGGTGTTCATGTGTTGTCTCCGGAGGAGTTGTCTGAGGGTTGTGTTGCTGTCAGGCAACGCCTGTGCGCGCTGCTGGCCGGTATCCGCCGGCGGGCCACCCATGGATCAAGGGGCGGGGCTTACGGAAAAGCCGCCGGAAAACCGGCGGCCCTTCCAGTTTCGCGAAACAGAAATTGACCTCTCGGTAATTCCTGGAACTCGAAGATCTTACTTCTTGCCTTCGTCGGCCGAAGTGGCGGCGTCGGCGGCGGCGTCCTTGGCCTGGTCGGCGGCGTCGGCGGCCTGCTCGGCGGCGTCGGCAGCGGCATCGGCCTTGTCGGCGGTCGGGGCGGCGGCAGCGGCGTCGGCCGAGGTGGCGGCGGCGTCGGCAGCCTGGGCGGCAGCGTCGGCGGAAGCCTGGGCAGCGTCGGCAGCGGCCTGGTCGCCGGTGGCGGCGGTGGCATCAGCGGTCTGCTGGGCGTCGGTGGCGGCCTGCTGGGCGTCGGCAGCCGAATCGGCGGCCTGCTGGCTGTTGGAGCACGCGGCCAGAGCGAAGCCCAGAGCCAGGGCGATCAGGGCCTTGTTCATGGTCATTTGATTCTTCCTCGTCGATGGTGATGGCAAAGCGCAATTGCGCGTCGAACATGATGACAAGCGTATTTCGCGTGTCAAGCGTTTGTCCGGTTTTTTTTCGTTATTCCGTCAGCGAGCCCTTCACGCGATCTCGACGGCGACCGCCGTGGCTTCGCCGCCGCCGATGCACAGCGACGCCACGCCACGCTTGCCGCCACGCGCCTTCAGGGCGTGCAGCAAGGTCACGATCAGGCGCGCGCCGGAAGCGCCGATGGGATGCCCGAGCGCCAACGCGCCGCCGTTGACGTTCAGCCTGTCGTGGGGAATGTCGAGATCGTGCATGGGCGCCATCGCCACGCAGGCGAAGGCTTCGTTGATTTCGAACAGGTCCACGTCGCCGACCTTCCAGCCGGCCTTGTCGAGCACGTTCTTGATCGCGGCCACCGGCGCGGTCGTGAACCATTCCGGCGCCTGCGCATGCGTCGCGTGCGCGACGATGCGCGCGATCGGCTTCAGCCCGCGCCGAGCGGCTTCGTCGGAGGACATCAGCACGGTCGCGGCGGCGCCATCGGAAATCTTCGAGGACGATGCGGCGGTGAGCACGCCTTCCTTGCCGAAGGCCGGGCGCAGCGCGGGGATCTTGGCCACGTCGATCCTGCCCGGCTCCTCGTCGGTATCGACCACGGTTTCGCCCTTGCGGCCCTGCACCGTCACCGGAACGATTTCGTCCTTGAACGCGCCGGATGTCGAAGCCGCTTGCGCGCGCTGGGCGCTTTCGGTCGAAAACGCATCGATGGCGGCGCGATCGAAACCGTACTTGGCGCAGGCGGCGTCGCCGAACACGCCCATCGCCTTGCCGTCGTAGGGATTGGTCAGGCCGTCCCACGCCATGTGGTCGAGCATCTCGGCGCTGCCGTAGCGGATGCCGGTGCGCGAACCGTTGAGCAGGTGCGGCGCGTTGGTCATCGATTCCATGCCGCCGGCGACGACGACGTTCGCGGAACCGGCCTTGATGATGTCGTGCGCGAACATCACCGCCTTCATGCCCGAGCCGCAGACCTTGTTGATGGTCGTGCAGCCGGCGGCGTCGGGGACGCCGGCGCCACGCGAGGCCTGCCGTGCCGGCGCCTGGCCGAGGCCGGCAGGCAGCACGCAGCCCATGATCACTTCGTCCACCTGATCGGCGGCGAGGCCGGCGTGTTCCAGCGCGCCGCGGATCGCCGCGGTGCCGAGGGCGGGCGTGGGAACGCCGGTGAACTGGCCGAGGAAGGAACCAATGGCGGTGCGCTTGGCACCGACGATGACGACGTCGCTCACGAGGGACTCCTGGTGCGGCCGGGGCGGCTCGCCCCGTTCACCCGATTATGGCGCCGCATGTTGCGCTGCGGCAAATCGCCGGCCAGGCTCAGGAATGGCCGGCGAACAGTTCGCGCCCGATCAGCATCCGGCGGATTTCGTTGGTGCCGGCGCCGATGGCGTAGAGCTTGGCGTCGCGCAGGATGCGGCCGGTGGGGAATTCGTTGATGTAGCCGTTGCCGCCCAGCGCCTGGATGCCTTCAAGCGCGACCTGCACCGCGGCGTCGCTCGCGTGCAACAGGCAGGAGGCCGCATCGATGCGGCTCTTGTGGCCGGCGTCGTAATCGCGCGCGACCTGGTAGGCGAACGCGCGCGAGGACTGCAGCGCGGTGTACATGTCCGCGATCTTCGCCTGCATGATGCCGAAGGTGCCGATGGCCGCATCGAACTGCCTGCGTTCGCGCACGTAGGGCAGGGCGATGTCGAGCGCCGCCTGCATCAGGCCGATGGGGCCGCCGCTGAGCACGAGGCGTTCGGTGTTCAAGCCCGACATCAGCACCCTGACGCCGTGGTTCACTTCGCCGAGCACGTTTTCGGCCGGGATTTCGCAATCCTCGAACACCAGCTCGCAGGTGTTGGAGCCGCGCATTCCGAACTTGTCCAGCTTCTGCGCGGTGGAAAAACCCTTCATGCCCTTCTCGACGATGAAGGCGGTCATGCACTTGCTGCCCGCGTCCTTGCCGGCGGTGCGCATGTACACCACCAGCACGTCGGCCTCGGGGCCGTTGGTGATCCACATCTTGTTGCCGTTGGCGATCCACTGGCCGTCGCGCAATTCCGCGCGGCAGGACATCGAGCCGACCACGTCGGAACCGGCGCCTGGTTCGCTCATCGCCAGCGCACCCTTCCATTCGCCGCTGCACAGCCTGGGCAAGTATTTCGCTCGCTGCGCCTCGTTGCCGTTCGCGTAGAGGTTGTTGACGCAGAGGTTGGAATGCGCGCCGTAGCTCAGTCCGACCGAACCCGAAGCGCGCGAGATCTCCTCCATCGCGACGAGGTGGGCGAGGTAGCCCATGTCGCTGCCGCCGTATTCACCCGGTACGGTCATGCCGAGCAATCCCATTTCGCCGAGCTTGGTCCACAGGTCCTGCGGGAACCAGTTGTCCTCGTCGATTTTCGCCGCGCGCGGCGCAATCTCGCTTTCGGCGAAGCGGCGGACCGCGTCGCGCAGGGCATCGATGTCTTCGCCGAGGGGGAATGCACGCATCGGGATCAGCCTTCGTGGTTCGGGTTCTTGGTACGCAAAACGAGGACGGGGCCGAAGCCCCGTCCGATTATCGCTTGATTCGTGAAGCGCGGCCTTCGCCCCCTTGAGTCAAGGGGGCAGCCGCGAAGCGGCGGGGGATGTGGCAGTGAAGCATGAGGCCCAAAGTTTGTTTGCAAACTTTGGGTGATTCACGGCGAAGTCGGGAATCAATGCCCCCGGATCCGTCCCTGGAATCGCGGCGTGCCGCGGCCCATCGGCAGCTTGAGCTTGCCGATCGCCTCGATCCGCTCCTCGGCGAGGCGGTCGGCGGCGCGGTAGGTCGGGATGCCGTCGCGTTCGCTGATTTCGTAGATGCGCGCAAGGTTGTGGTAGATCGTGCGCATCATGCGCATCGCGCGTTCGCGGTTGTAGCCGTCGAGTTCCAGCGCCACGTTCATCACGCCGCCCGCGTTCACCGCGTAATCCGGCGCGTAGACGATGCCGCGCTTCTCGACTTCGTCGCCGATGGCGTTGTTGGCGAGCTGGTTGTTGGCCGCGCCGCAGATCACCTTCGCCTTCAGCCGCGGCAGGGTGGCCTCGTTGACGGTGCCGCCCAGCGCGCACGGCGAGTACACGTCGGCGGCGACGTCGTAGATGTCGTCCAGGCCCACCGCCTCGGCGCCGTGCTCGTCCACCGCCTTGTCGACCAGCGCCTTGTTGATGTCGGTGACGAACACCTTGGCGCCGCGCTCGCGCAGCAGCTTCACGAATTCCATGCCGACGTGGCCCAGACCCTGCACCGCGTAGCTGTACTTGCCGACTTCCTCGTTGCCGTAGGTGCGCTGCAGCGTGGCCATCAGGCCTTGCAACGTGCCGTAGGCGGTGAACGGCGAGGGATCGCCGGAACCGCCGTGGACCTGGTGCACGCCGGTGACGTACTCGGTCTCGCGGTACACGTATTCCATGTCGTTGACGTCGATGCCGACGTCCTCGGCGGTGATGTAGCGGCCGCCCAGCGATTCGACGAACTGGCCGAACGCGCGGAACAGCGCCTCGGACTTGTCGGTGGCCGGGTTGCCGATGATCACCGCCTTGCCGCCGCCGATGTTCAGGCCGGCGACCGCGTTCTTGTAGGTCATGCCGCGGCTCAGGCGCAGCACGTCGTTCAGCGCCTCGTCCTCGCTCTTGTACGGCCACATGCGGGTGCCGCCGAGCGCGGGCCCGAGCACGGTGTTGTGGATCGCGATGATGGCTTTCAGGCCTGCGTCCTTGTTGTGGCAGAAGACGACCTGCTCGTGGCCGGTGGTATCGAGGGTTTCGAAGATCATCGCTGGCTCCGGAATGCGCCTGCCACGCAGATTGCGCGGCGTCGGGATCGGGTCGGGAATCCGCGGATTTTCCCCGGAATCAGGCGGGGGCCGCGGCCAAGGGCCGGCATTCTAAAGGAATCGGCCGGGACGGGCTTGGAAGGGGCGGTTCGCGCGTTCCCGGCCCGGGAATCGCCGGGGAATGCGGCCATTGCCGAAGCGGCGCATCCAGCCGCGTCGCCGCGTCCGGTTTCAGAAACGACGGTAGCGGCGTTGCCGCAACCACAGCGTGGCCAGCCATTTTTCGCCGCGTTGCACCGGCAGGCCCGCGTGCAGGCTGTCCGGGTCCAGCTGCCCGTCGGGGTGCTGGTCGTCGAAGATCATGTTGTCGAAGACGAGCGCGCGCCCGGGTTTCGGCGCGACGCGGATGCCGGCCATCGGGAATTCGGTTTCCCCGCCGGCTTCCGGGATGTTCAGATAGACGCAGATCGTGCGTGTGCGGTTGCCGGCGCCGGGATTGTCCTCTTCCAGTGCGCGCGGAGTGATGTAGTCGCGGTGTGGCCGGTATTCCTCCCCGGGTGCATAGCGCAGGACGATCAGCTGTTCCGCGTTCGCCAGGTCGACACCCGCCGCCGCGGCGAGCCTGACCTGCACGATGCGCAATGCCAGGTCTTCGGAAACCGGATCGATGCCGGCTTCGCTGCTGGTGCGTATCGGGTTGGCGACGTTTTCGCCGGTTCGCGGATCGTTGACCATCGATTTCCGCAGGGCCGGCTGCGCGGTGGCGGTCAACAACCGGCATTCGTCGGCCGAAAGCAGGTCGTCGACGACGGCGACGTACGGCCGCCGGCTGCGCGTTTCCGGCGATGGCGCGAACAGGGCGTCGCGCAATTCCAGGGTGCGGGCTTCGCAGGGCATCTGCCGGGGCGTCGACGCCGCGAGCCGCGGCAACGCCGGCACGCCTGCCGCGCGCAGGCGCGCGGCGGCCGACGGGTCCGCGGGCACGCCTTCGCCGAGGGCCAGGCGTTCCGCCAGCAGCGCGGCGCACGAGGCATCGCCGCGCACCGCGGCATCGTGCAGCAGGCGCATGCACAGGCGCTGGTCTTCCGGATGCGGCTTGCGGCCGAAATGGATGGCTGCGGCGCGCATCGCGGGCGGGAAGCCCGCGCGCACGGCCGCCTGCAGGCGATGGTTCATCGCTTCGTCGCGCGGAAGCGCCACGCCGCCGATCGCGACCAGCGCGAGGTAGTAGGCGGCGACCGCATTGCCGGCCTGTTCGGCGCGCTGCAGCCAGTGCACGGCCTGTCCGGCCGCCGGCTCCGCGCCGATGCCGTAGAGCAGCATCCGCGCGTATTCGATCTGGGCCGGGGCATGCCCGGCCGCAGCGGCGCGGGCGTGGTGGGCGCAGGCTTCCTCCATCTCGCGTCGTTGCACCAGGGCATTGCCGAGCCGGTACAGCGCTTCCGGATCGCCCGATGCGGCTGCAGCGCGAAGCGTGGCGAGTCCGGCGTCCTCCATTTCCCGAGAATAATCCAGTTCGCAGCCGGCAATCGGCGGATCCGGGCGGGGCGTTCCGGGCCCCGCGCTACAATCCGGGATCAATCGAGAATGCCCGCGAGCGCGCCGATGAGCAGTCCCGCCGAGACCCTGTCCGATCGCCAACCGCAGCCCCAGCCGCTGCGCTTCGTCACCGCCGCCAGCCTGTTCGACGGCCACGACGCAGCGATCAACATCATGCGCCGGCTGATCCAGGCGCAGGGCGCGGAGGTCATCCACCTCGGCCACAACCGCAGCGTCGAGGACGTGGTGCGCGCGGCGCTGCAGGAG
Organism: Lysobacter lycopersici; assembly: GCF_007556775.1. GTDB lineage: Bacteria > Pseudomonadota > Gammaproteobacteria > Xanthomonadales > Xanthomonadaceae > Pseudoluteimonas > Pseudoluteimonas lycopersici. Next base: position 764,134 of record NZ_CP041742.1, on the reverse strand, counting down.
GACGCCGACGCCATCGCCCTGTCCAGCTACCAGGGCGGCCACGTCGAGTACTTCAAGTACATGGTCGACATGCTCAAGGAACGCGGCGCGCCGCACGTGCGCGTGTTCGGCGGCGGCGGCGGCACGATCACGCCCGAGGAAATCCGCGAACTCGAGGCCTACGGCGTCGAGCGCATCTACCACCCCAACGACGGCATGAAGATGGGGCTGGTGGAGATGATCGAGGACGTGGTGGTGCGCGCCGGAGAGAGCCGGGACTCGGGACTCGGGACTCGGGACTCGCAGGCAGGCTCGAAGCCGTCGATGGACGATGAAATCGCCATCGGCCGAATGCTTTCCGCCATCGAGGACGGCGAATTTTCCGAATCGGAATTGGCGCTCCTGCGCAGGCAGTGGAACTCCGGAATCCCCTCCGAGTCGCGAGTCCCGAGTCCCGAGTCCCGCGACCGGCGCTCCGCGCCCGTCATCGGCATCACCGGCACCGGCGGCGCGGGCAAGTCCAGCGTCACCGACGAACTGCTGAACCGCTTCCTCGCCAGCTTCCCGAAGATGCGGGTCGCGGTGATTTCGGTCGATCCCACGCGGCGCCGCAGCGGCGGCGCGCTGCTCGGCGACCGCATCCGCATGAATTCGCTGCGCAGCCACCGCGTGTACATGCGCTCGATGGCCACGCGCCGACAGAACGTCGCGACCAACGCCGTGCTCAAGGATTGCATCGCGTTCCTCAAGTCGCTGGCCTACGACCTGGTCATCGTCGAGACCGCCGGCATCGGCCAGTCGGATTCCGAGATCGTCGACCTGGTCGATTTCCCGATGTACGTGATGACCAGCGACTACGGCGCGGCCTCGCAGCTCGAGAAGATCGACATGATCGACTACGCCGAGCTGATCGTGCTGAACAAGTACGACAAGCGCGGCGCCGAGGACGCGCTGCGCGACGTGCGCAAGCAGTGGAAGCGCAACCACGCCGCGTTCAAGACCGCGGACGAGGACGTGCCGGTCTACCCGACGATTGCTTCCCAGTTCAACGACCCCGGCATCAGCTGGATGTTCGCGAACCTGTGCCGCCTGCTGCGCGAAAAGCTGTCGCTGCCGGCGGACAAATGGACGCCGCGCATCGACACCACGCTGAAGGAACCGCGCGCCACCGTGCTGATCCCCGGCGCGCGCGTGCGCTACCTCGCCGAAATCGCCGAGCAGGGCAGGGCGATCAACGCCGGCATCAACAAGCAGGCCGAAGCCGCCGACCGCGCGCAGGCGTTCTGGCAGGCGCTGCAGGAACTCGGCGATGCGAAGTTGCCCAAGCAACTGGAGTTGTATGCCGCAGACGATCTTGTGGGAGCGACGGCAGTCGCGACTTCCGTCGCTCCCACGGTGGATCGCAGCCTCCTCACCCTGCGCCAACGCTACAACGACGCGGTGCAGGCGCTGACCACCGAATCGCTGCGCAGCCTGCGCGAATGGCCGGCGCGGCTGAAGTCGATCACCGACGACACGACCGAATACGAAGTGCGCGGCAAGGCGATCAAGGTCGAGAACTACCGCGAATCGCTGTCGCACCAGAAGGTGCCGAAGATCGCCGCGCCCACGTACAAGTCCTGGGGCGAGCTGCTGGTGTTCCTCGGCAAGGAAAACCTGCCCGGTTCCTATCCCTACACCGGCGGCGTGTATCCCTACCGCCGCACCGGCGAGGACCCGATCCGCATGTTCGCGGGCGAGGGCACGCCCGAACGCACCAACCGCCGCTTCCACTACCTCAGCGTCGGCCTGCCCGCCGCGCGCCTGTCCACCGCGTTCGACAGCGTCACCCTGTACGGCGAGGACCCGGCGCCGCGCCCGGACATCTACGGCAAGATCGGCAACTCCGGCGTCAACATCCCGACGCTCGACGACATGAAGAAGCTGTATTCCGGTTTCGACCTGTGCGCGCCGACCACCTCGGTCTCGATGACCATCAACGGCCCCGCGCCGATCATCCTCGCGATGTTCATGAACACCGCGATCGACCAGCAGGTGGAGAAATACCTGAAGGCCGATGACGCGCGTTGGGCGGATGCGCAAAAGAAGATCGCGAAGATCTTCGAAGGCCGCGAGCGTCCGACCTACCACGGCGATCTGCCGGCCGGGAACGACGGCCTCGGCCTCGGGCTGCTCGGCGTCGCCGGCGACCAGCTGGTCGATGCCGAGACCTACGAACGCATCAAGGCGGAAACGCTTTCGACCGTGCGCGGCACCGTGCAGGCCGACATCCTCAAGGAGGACCAGGCGCAGAACACCTGCATCTTCAGCACCGAATTCGCGCTGCGGATGATGGGCGACATCCAGCAGTATTTCGTCGACCGCAAGGTGCGCAACTTCTATTCGGTCTCGATCTCCGGCTACCACATCGCCGAAGCCGGCGCGAACCCGATCTCGCAGCTCGCCTTCACCCTGAGCAACGGCTTCACCATCGTCGAGTATTACCTCGCGCGCGGGATGAAGATCGACGACTTCGCGCCGAACCTGTCGTTCTTCTTCAGCAACGGCATGGACCCGGAATACACCGTCATCGGCCGCGTCGCGCGGCGCATCTGGGCGCGCGCCATGCGCGAGCGCTACGGCGCGAACGAGCGTTCGCAGATGATGAAGTACCACATCCAGACCAGCGGCCGGTCCCTGCACGCGCAGGAAATCCAGTTCAACGACATCCGCACCACGCTGCAGGCGCTGTACGCGCTGTTCGACAACTGCAATTCGCTGCACACCAACGCCTACGACGAGGCGATCACCACGCCGACCGAGGAGTCGGTGCGGCGCGCGGTGGCGATCCAGATGATCATCAACAAGGAACTGGGCCTCAATTTCAACGAGAACCCGTGGCAGGGCAGTTTCGCGGTCGAGTACCTGACCGACATCGTGGAAGAGGCGGTGTACAAGGAGTTCGAGGCGATCAGCGAGCGCGGCGGGGTGCTCGGCGCGATGGACACGATGTACCAGCGCGGCAAGATCCAGGAGGAGTCGCTGTACTACGAGCACAAGAAGCACGACGGGTCGCTGCCGCTGGTGGGGGTGAACACGTTCCTGCCGAAGGAACACGGCGGCGAGATCGCGACGGAGATCGAGCTGATCCGTTCGACGGAAGAGGAGAAGGGCCAGCAGATCGCGAACGTGCGGGCGTACCAGGAGAACCGGAATCCGCTGGCGCCGGTGGGCGAGACGGACCACGCGCACGTGATCGAGGATGCGACGGTGGAGGGCGAGGCGCACGATGGCCACGGGTTGGCTTATCTGCAGAAGACGGCGCGCGACCGCAGGAATGTGTTCGTGGCGCTGATGGAGGCGGTGAAGACGCACAGCCTCGGGCAGATCAGCCATGCGTTGTACGATGTGGGTGGTGAATATCGTCGCAATATGTAGCGCTGGACAAACATTCGGTATAGCCGTCACAAGCAAGATCAATATTTCAATGGGGATCTGAATCAATATGGCTAAATTAGAGACCCTTAAGTTAGGCGAGTTGCACTTTGACCCGGAGAACCCGCGCCTACCTGAGACCTTGAATCGTGCGGATGATCCGGCGGTCCTGCAGTATCTACTGCTTGAGGCTAATCTGATTGAGTTAATGCTCTCAATCGGTGAGCAAGGCTATTTCGAAGGCGAACCTTTGTTGGCGGTACGGAGAGAAGAAGGCGGGTATATCGTCGTCGAAGGGAATCGGCGATTAGGTGCACTCAAGCTCCTGCAGCCTGGAGCTATCCCCCCTGTGCAACCCAAGCAGGTAAAAGAGGCGCAGGAAACTGCGAAGCATCATCCCGATTCCATACCGGTTTTAATTTTCGATAAACGCTCGGAAATCCTTAGTTATCTTGGTTATCGACATATTACGGGGATCAAAGAGTGGAATCATCTCGCGAAGGCTCGTTATTTGCGGCAGCTGCGCGAACGATATAGTGAGTTAAACCACACCGAGGCGCATAAAATTCTGGCGAAAGAGATTGGAAGCAATTCCGCGCAGGTGGCAAAGCTTCTTACTGGTCTTACGCTATTGGATCGCGCAAGGGATGTTGGGTTGCTTAATGCGCTCCGACTTAGAGAAGAGGATGTTCCGTTCTCACTTTTGACAACTGGTATTGGTTACGAAAACATCGCGCGTTTCATTGGCATTGCTAATGCTGCGGATGTAGATGCGGCAAATCTAAAAGTAGACGAGTTCGGAGAATTTTTTGCTTGGGTTTTCGATAAGCGCTATGGCGCGAAGAGTGTTTTGGGGGAATCCCGCAATTTTGACAAGTTAGCGCGTGTTGTTGCCAATGAGCGAGCGGTGGCCACCTTGCGTAGCGGGGCCACTCTCGAAGAAGCTGATCTGCTAACTAGTGGCCCGCTAGAAGCGGTCCGTAAATTTATGCATCTTGCAGAAAACAACATCCGAAGTGCGCAGGATTCCTTGAGCTTCGCCGAAGGGTTTGATGAAAACGATGTCTCGCAAGCTGATCGTATTCGCAAAGCCGCTGCGGCACTTGCGGGTTCTCTTAATTCTTTAATGACCGGTGAGTGAGGCGGATGGTTGACCTTGACCGCCCGAGAGATCGTGATTCGCATACGTTGGCTGACTATGCAGAGCTTCTTTGCTTGCTCAGTGCGGACCGTATTTGTAGTCGTGAGAGTATCCGAGATCGGATTCGCGACGTAGGCGATGTAAGGATTGAAGATAACGAGCTAGAAGATTGCTTCAGCCAGTTGGAATGGCGTGCAATGGCTTACTCCGAAGCCTATCCGTTTGTCGTTCCTGAGGGTCGAACACTGCGCGCGCCGGATGACCTTTCCAATTGGCAACGGCTTTATGTGCTTCTACTCTTATGTGCGAATCTGCCATTCATACGTTCTGAGATTCTAGCGCTCACTTCTGTTTTTGAACGCATTTCCCTACTCGCAATTAAGGCGATCTGGCCTTTGAAAGGCGTTGTTCGTCCTTTCGGCAAGAATTTGACAGACTACACGGGCCAGAAATGGAGTCGAATCAATCAGCTTGCTATCGACATCGGTGGGCGTGGTGCATGCACAGAGCATACGTTCAGAGGGCGAGACACTGGCGATGGTGGGATTGATTTGATGGCAGCGTTGCCACTCGATGATCATGAGCGCCGCAACATCCCCGCGCTTCTTGGTCAATGTGCTTGCTCTCGCGATCAATGGGTTAGCAAGCAAACAGAAATTTCTGGGGATCGTCTTGGCAATCAGATTCATGCCTCACATCCCTGGATGCAAGCGCTGATGATTCCTCAGAGCTTCCGTGACAATCTTGGAAAGTGGGCGGTAGAGGGTGATCTAGGTAGAACAATTCTGTTCGATAGGCTTCGCATCGTTATTCCACTCGGGCCAGATGTAGACTGGGCAACTATTCAGGCCCCAGATTACCTGCAAGAATTCTTGATAGAACGGCTGCCCCTTGTATAAAACTCAGCCTACCAAATATTCGGCAAAGAACTGGCGACAGCTTTGAACAGCGCCGGGGGGACCGCATTCCCAATAACCTTGTAACGGGTGTGCATGCCACAACTATCTGGAAACTCCAAGTCGCCAAAGCCTTGTAAGCGTGCAGCCTCGCGATAGCTAAAGCGTCGAGCCGGACCATCATGCATGAACTCGAAGTGATCGGGCCCTTTGCAAATCAAGGGCGGTGAAAGTGGGTGCAATGGCATGTGTCGCGCACGACTCACGATTGTTTTAGATGTTTCGTTCCACTCTCGGCGCCGATTTCGTGACAGATAGTACCAGTGGAAGGGTTCGATATTGAATTCGCCTTCCGGCCAGTCCGGTAACCCTGCTAATGCCTCTCGGATCGTTTTGTACGGCAAAAGCGCATTCGGACCATGAGTCGGCGTTGGAAATTCATACTTTAGCCCGAAGTCCGACCGTAGACCGACAATTATTACCCGTGCGCGATCTTGCGCTACGCCAAAGTCAGCTGCATTCAACAGCTTCCACGTCACGTGGTATCCGGCTTGACGGAAGTTGCGGATCTGTCGCTGGAATAACGGCGCATTGTCTGCGCGCATAAGGCCAGACACATTTTCGACAATAAATGCTTTCGGTCGAATCGCGCGCAATGCGCGCCCAAACTCCGCAAATAGGTAATTGATGCCACGGTCGGCTTCACGGGCACCGCCTTGACTGTAGCCCTGACATGGATAACAGCCCACGAGCAACTGCGCCGATGGAAAACTATCTACTTCTCGCACATCGCCGAGAACATAGTTGGTATCAGGAAGATTGGCTTCGTAGACATCTTTGGCGTAAGCCAAGATGTCATTCGCCATCACTACTTCAAATCCTGCTTGGTGGAGGCCGAGATCGGACCCGCCACAACCAGAAAATAGGCTAACTGCCCGAGCCTTAGGGCGGCGCTTTTGTCCGCTTGTGTTCAGTCGGGCGTTGGATTTCATACGGCAAATTTTCCACGTTTGCCCGCAAAAGAACAGAGCCGGAGGTATATGAGGCCGTGGTTCCCCGGCTAGCGTGTGGCCAAGACTAGCCGACCGCAAGTGCCGCAGCAATTCACGCCAGTGAGCCAGCAGAGGCACGCCCTATGCGCCACAGGGAAATGTTTGGGTCAACATTTTTGCGGGCATGACCTCCTTCCCATTCTTTCGGCCCGGCAGAGGTCAAGAATGGGGCAGGGGACCAATTCGGGAGAAGCTCATGAAATTCGCATTGCTTGCGGCTGCCGCCGCCATGTTCGTGGCCGGTTCGGTCCAGGCTCAGGTGCCCACCGGAAAAATGGGCGAGCTTCGCCCCGACCAGAAACAATTCTTCGACCTCTACAAGCAACTGGTCGAAACCGACACCTCCATCACCTCAGTCGACGACCCCGCCAACGGCGGCTGCACCCAGGCCGCCGCCCAGATCGCCGAACGCCTCAAGGCCGCCGGCTTCGGCGACGACCAGATCACCCTGTTCTCCGTCCCCGAACACCCCAAGGAAGGCGGCATCGTCGCCGTCTACCCCGGCACCTCCGCCACCCTCAAACCCATGCTCCTGCTCGCCCACATCGACGTCGTCGCCGCCAAGCGCGCCGACTGGGTGCGCGACCCCTACAAACTGGTCGAGGAGAACGGCTACTACTATGCCCGCGGCATCGCCGACGACAAATTCATGGCCGCGACCTGGGCCGACATGCTCATCCGCTTCCAGCAGTCCGGCTACAAACCCGCGCGCACGGTGAAGATGGCCCTGACCTGCGGCGAGGAAACCGACACCGCGTTCAACGGCGCGCAATACCTCGCCAACCACAAGCGCGACCTCATCGACGCCGCGTTCGCCCTCAACGAGGGCGGCGGCGGCGACACCGACGGCAAGGGCCACATCATCGACCAGTCCATCCAGGTCGGCGAAAAGATCTACCAGGACTACAAGTTCGTCTCCACCAATCCCGGCGGGCACAGCTCGATCCCGGTGCGCGACAACGCGATCTACGCGATGAGCGAGGCGCTGCTGAAGGTCCGCGACCACGAGTTCCCGCAGGAATTCAGCGACACCACCCGCGTGTTCTTCGATCGCGCCGGCGCCGCGCGCAAGGACGCGCTGGGCAACGCGATGATCGCGCTGGCCAAGGACCCGAACGATGCCAAGGCCGCGGCGCTGGTCAACACCGACCGGGCCTACCACTCGATGCTGCGCACGACCTGCGTCGCGACGATGATCGAGGGCGGGCACGCGCTGAACGCGCTGCCGCAACGGGTCGAGGCCAACGTCAATTGCCGCATCTTCCCCGGGCATACGCCGGCCGAAATCCAGCAGCAGCTCGCCGAGGTCATCGGCAACCCGGCGATTGCCATCGACCAGGCGCGCAAGGACAAGCCGCTGGCGAAGATGCCCGCGCTCGACCCGGCGATCATCGGCCCGATCGAAAAGCTCAGCGAGAAATACTGGCCCGGCGTGCCGGTCATCCCGTCGATGTCCACCGGCGCGACCGACGGCCTGTACCTGTCGGCGGTGGGCATCCCGACCTACGGCGTGCCCGGCTCCTGGGGCGACCCCGACGGCAACGGCGTGCACGGCCTCAACGAACGGCTGGAAGTGCGCGCGGTGTACGTCGGCCGCGATTACCTCACCGACCTGGTGAAGGCGCTGGCGGAGTAACCGGCGACGCGACATCTCGTCATGATGGTGGAATCTCCCTGCGGGAGGTTCCACCCTACGGGTTCGCGGAATAATCAACGAAACATGTAGGGCGGAACCCGCGGAGCGGTTTCCGCCGTTTTCTTGCGCGGATGCCCGGGTTTCCGACGATGGCGGAATCTCCCTGCGGGAGGTTCCACCCTACGGGTTCACGGAATAATCGACGAAACACGTAGGGCGGAACCCGCGTAGCGGTTTCCGCCGTTTCCCCGCGGGGATCGTGGTTTGTCGCGATGGCGGAATAGACGCGGACCCACGTAGGGCGGAACCCGCATAGCGGTTTCCGCCTTGGATCGCGGAATCGTCGGAATAGGCGGAATCTCCCTGCGGGAGGTTCCGCCCTACGCGGTGTTTTCCTACGCCGGATCGGGATTCGGCTGATGTCGCTCCTGCGTTTGCGAGGCGATGTTGGCGTCGAATCGCCCGGAAACCGGAATGCCGAACTATCGACGCGCATGGATGCCGGGAGGAACGTGGTTCTTCACGGTGAACCTGCTGCAGCGACGCGGCAACGACCTGCTGGTGCGCGAGATCGAGTTGCTGCGGCGCTGCATGGCAATGGAACGTGCGCGGCGGCCATTCTCGGTACTGGCCTGGGTAGTGATGCCGGAGCACATGCACTGGCTATGGCGCCTGCCGCCAGGCGACGGCGATTTCGCCACTCGCTGGCGCCGCATCCGCACCGATTTTTCGCTAGGCATCGCACGGCACGAAACCCGTACCGCCGTGCGCCTTCGCCGTGGCGAACGCGGCATCTGGCAACGACGCTACTGGGAACACCTGGTCCGCGACGAGGACGACCTGCGCCGGCATGTCGAATACATCCACTTCAATCCCGTAAAGCACGGACACGCCGTCCGCGCCGCGGATTGGCCGCATTCCTCGTTTCGCGCGTGGGTGGAGCGCGGTGCGTATTCGTTGGATTGGGCCGCAGACCCGTAGGGCGGAATCCGCGTAGCGGTTTCCGCCATGAAGCGCGATGGTGGAATCGCCTTCGGCGGTTCCACCCTACGGCCCTGATCCCGGTCGGCGGTGCGCCGGCCGGCGAACCTCATTCCCTGCGGTCGAGTTCGTGGTGGACCAGCACCACGCACTGCGAGGCGAACAGCATCTTCGCCCCGAGCGAGATCTTCTGCGCGCCGAGGCGATCGAGCGTGTGGAAGGTGTTCTTCGGCATCGGGATGTGGTCGGTGAGCAGGAAGCAGGGGTTGTCGCCGAACGGCTGATCGCGGATCGGCGTGCCCTTGCGGTCCATCACGAACAACTGGTGATCCATCGCGAGTTCCTGTACCAGTCGTTCGAAGCTCGTCGTGCGCACGGTCACGCCGGATTCGACCGGCCGGGTTTCGTCCTTGCCCATGCCGACGGACGCATCCAGCGCTTTGCCGACCTTGCCGAGCAGGGAACGTTCATCGAAGCCGCCGATGTCGTGCATGGCGTCGGCTTCGAAGCGGATCGTGCGCGAATAATCCGCGGTGCTTTCCAGCACCAGGAACACCACGACTTCGGTGCGATGCGACTGCGCCACGAAGATGGCGTTCATCAGCGTGTGCGCGAGGATTTCGGCGTGCGCCTCGGTCCCGACGGATTCCAGCAGTTTGCGGCTGTCGGTGGGCGCCGCCCGTGCCCTGAGTACGAAGGTGCGCATGCCTGTCCCGGTCGATCCGTCGACAGGGGATCGCGGGCACCACGTTATCATCCGGCCATGGCCAAGCTGCTGCTCAACCTGCGCAACGTGCCCGACGACGAGGCCGACGACGTGCGCGCCATGCTCGACGCGCACCGGATCGCGTTCTACGAAACCCCGGCGAGCGCGTGGGGAATCATCGCCGGCGGCATCTTCGTGAAGGAGAACGCGGAGATCGCCGAAGCCAAGCGGCTGATGGCCGACTACCAGGCGCAGCGCAGCGCGCGCGTGCGTGCCGAATACGCGGCGGCCCGGCGCGACGGCAGCGCGGAGACGTTCCGCACGGTGCTGCGCGAGCAACCGCTGCGCGTGGCGTTGACGGTCCTCGCCATCATCTGCCTGCTGGGCCTGGTCGCGTTGCCGGTGCTGCTGTTGCGCGGTTGAAGCCGGTCGCGAAGCGACGCCGCGTCGCGCCTACACCGACAGTCCGACGTCCCCCTCCACCACCGTCTGCGTCATCCGCGGGTGCTCGCCGGCTTTCCATAGCGGCACTTCGTGGCGCACGCGATAGCGCAGCGGGCCGCCGTCGTTGCCCGGAGCGCGCGCGATCGGGCGCGGGATGCACACGAACTCGGTGACCATCCTGTCGGCGTCGCAGCGCACGGTCGCGTAGCCGTGGCCGCCGTTGTCGACGAAGGTCAGGTGCGGCGCCAATTCGGGATTGCGCACCGCCAGCGCCTTCTGCACGTCCTTCGAAGCGGCGTACTCGAACGCCGAGCGCACGCCGTGGCGCAGCGTCAGGTTCTCGGTGGCTTGCGGCTTTCCATCCTTGTCTTCGGCGATGTACAGGGCGCGGGTCGGATTGTTTTCCTTCTTCTGGGTGTACTCGTTGGCCTCGGCGCCGCCGACGGAACTCATCGAGCCACCCACGAAGCTGACGCCCACCGGCTCGAAGGCGGCGGGCGGCAAGGCCTTGGCTGCGTAACCTGCCCAGAAGCTGTGGCGATCGCCGGCGACGATGACCAGGCCGGTCACGCCGGCATCGCGCACCGTGTCGTAGATCTCCGCGCGCTCGTGCCACACGCTGCCCCAGTCGTAGACGCTCATAAGGCCGTAGCCCTTGCCCTTCCACGTACCTGCTTCGGGCGGCAGGTTCTGCGGGTCGATGCGCGTGTCGAGCGTGCCCAGCGAGTTGCCCCAGACCTTCCAGGTGGCCTGTGCATTGCGCAGCCTGTCGAGGAACCAGGCCTTCTGCTTCGCGCCCAGCATCGACTGCGGCGCTTCGGCGACGCGGTAGTTGTCCACGCTCTTGTCGCCGAACGTGAGCTTCGCCGGCGGATGGCCACCGTTGAACGCGCGGCCGGCGTCGACCGGCCCCCACAACTCTTCGGGGACGAAGCCGAGCGTATCGCCTTCGAACAGCGGACCGATTTCTTCGCGGTTGCCGGGATCGCGCGAGCGGAAGCTGCGGTTGTCGGTGAGCAGCAGGTCGATGTGCCGGCCCCAGCGCAAGGCGCGATAGATGATCAGGCTGTCGATCGCGGCGAGGTTGTTGGGCTCGGTGCCCAGGCCGGTGTCGTCGAAGTCGGTGGGTTTCAGTACCACGTCCTGCACGGTGGGCGCGTTGAAGGTGTCGAGCTTGCTGCCCGGCGGCAGCACGCGCGCCGGCTGGAATTCGAACCATGCCTGGTTTCCGGCAACCTTGAGCCTTTGCCCGGCCACCCAGCCGTCGGTGCCGGCGAATTCCTGGATCGACTGCCAGCCGTTCCACGAGATTTCGTGGTTGTCCCAGATGCACACGAAGGGCCAGCGCGCGCGCGCATCCTGCAGGTCCGGATCGAGCAGGTAGGCCTTGTAGGCGACGCGATAGTCCTCGAGCGAGTCCGGCACCCAGAAGCGGTTGTTGGCGACGACCTTGCCCTTCGGATATTTGATCGGGAACGTGAGCTTGCGATCGAAGCGGCCGTTCTTGGCCTGGTCGGGGTACTGCACCACTTCGTAGATGAAGTCGCCCAGGTGCAGGACGAAGCCGATGCGTTCGTCGGGAGTTGCCTGCTCGTCTTCGTGGATCATCCGCCGATAGCCGTTGTTGTAGCCTTCGGGCAGGCACTGGCAGCTGACGAAGGCGAACTTGCTCGGACGCGGATCATCGGGCCGTGGCGCGGTGAGCGTGCGGCCGATGCGGCTGCCGTTGCCTTCGTCGTCCACGAAGCGGTACCAGTATTCGCCGGCTGGCGGCAGGTGTCCGACCAACACGCGGCAGGTCCAGTCGGACGCGGCCTGCACCTTCGCGGAAGTCGTCGCGATCACGCGCGCGAACGCCGGATCCTCCGCCACTTCGACCAACAGCAACGCGCTCTCGCGTCCGTCCGCGTACGGGCGTCGCGTCCACAGCAGCACGCTGTCGGCGTCGGGATCGCCGGAGGCGACGCCATGCGGAAACAGGTCGCGGCGTTCGCGCCATCCGCTCGATGACGGCTTCACCGTCGTGCAACCCCAGGCCAGGGTCGCGCCCAGCGCGGCGGCGAGTTTCAGGAAGTCGCGGCGATCGAGCTTCGGCATGTCGGCCCCTTGGTGGCGCCGGATGCGCCGGATCGAACGCCGCAACGCTAGGCCCGGCCGGGTATCGATGAACGTGCCGGAAGTCGGTATGGCCTTCGGTCGCCGGGAGACGGACGGCCCTGGCCCGATGCGAGGCAAGTGCTGCCGATTTGCGTCGCATTTCCTGTTGCCCGTGGTCGCAATCCGACGCGCCTGGGCAAGGGAAAAGTGCCTGTCGTCGCGTTATTGCGCATTGCCCCGCATCCTCGCGTTTCGCGCGCGAATGCGCTGCTACCATCGATTCGACCGGGGTCACCGCGCGCCGCAATGCACGCGATGCGCCTCGACCTCCCGGCCGGAGCCGCATGTCGATGAACACGCCATCTGAAATGGATTTTGGAACCGCGCACGGCCAGGACGTGGCCGAGCAGGCGGGGGTGTACAAGACGTTGCTCGAATCCACCCGGGCGATCCCGTGGAAGATCGACTGGGCCACGATGCGCTTCGCCTACATCGGTCCGCAGATCGGGGAATTGCTGGGTTGGGAGCCGGGCAGCTGGCGAACGGTCGACGACTGGGTCGCGCGCATGCACCCGGACGACCGCGACTACGTGGTGAATTTCTGCGTCTCGCAATCCAAGGCGGGCGTGGACCACGAGGCCGACTATCGCGCGTTGACGCAGGCGGGCGGCTACGTCTGGATCCGCGACGTGGTGCACGTGGTGCGCAACGCCGATGGCGAGGTCGACAGCCTGATCGGCTTCATGTTCGACATCAGCGAGCGCAAGCGCGCCGAGGAAGAAGTGCTGCGCCTGCACAAGCGGCTGGAGATGCTGTCGTTGACCGACGGGCTGACCGGGATCGCGAACCGCCGCATGTTCGACCAGCGCTTCCAGGCGGAATGGAACGACGCGCGCCGCAGCCGCAAGCCCCTTTCGCTGGTGGCGCTGGACATCGATTACTTCAAGCAGTTCAACGACGGCTACGGGCACGTGAAGGGCGACGAGTGCCTGCAGCGGATCGCGCATGCGCTGAAGGAGATCGCGCGCAGGCCGCGCGACCTGGCCGCGCGTTTCGGCGGCGAGGAATTCATCCTGCTGCTGCCGGACACGTCTCCCGATGCGGCGCGTGCGATCGCCGAATCGTGCGTGCAGGCGATCGCCGGATTGCGCATTCCGCATGCCGGGTCCGAAGCGGGCGATGCGGTGACCGCCAGCCTCGGCGTCGGCACGGTCGTGGTCGCGGCGGAATCGCAGCCGGTCGATTTCCTCGAGGCGGTCGATCGTGCGCTGTATGCCGCCAAGGCGGGCGGGCGCAACCGCATCGAAACCGTGCCGGGAACGCCGGCTCCCTGACGCGCTCCGCATCGTTTCGCCTCAACTCCACGGCGACAACGCGATCGTCAGCTCGCCCTGGAAGCCCTTGTTGGATTGCAGCGGCACCACGAACCCCGATGCCGATTTCTGCGGGATGCCGTTCGCCTTCTGCCCGATGCGCACCAGCGCCGCCTGGTCCTTCGGGCCGGTCGCCCAGTTCTGGTCGGCCCAGACGTAGCGAAGCTTCCATTCCCCGTCGTCGCGCTTGGCGAACAGCACCAGCGTGTCGCGGAACAGGTATTCCGCCGGGATGTGCTGCTTCAGGAACAGCGCGCCGTCGATCTCGTAGCCCGCGTTCGACACCGCCAGCTCGATCGAGAACGCGACTTCGCTGCCGGCCATGATCTTGGAACTGTCGAGGAACACCGAGAACAGCGTCGGCGAACGCGCGTCCTTGAGCAGGTTGCCGTTCTTGTCGAAAAGTTCGGAGTATTCGCGGCGCATCGCGCTTTCCTGCGACTTGCTGCGGCTGGTCAGCTCGTAGGTGTAGGCGCCGCGCGGCGCGACCGTGGCCTCGATGTAGTAGGACGAAGCGATCTTCTTGCCGGCCTTGCGCGCGCGCTCGATCTCCGGCGGGAAGGGCAGGGCGGTGATGTCCAGCTTGCCGGTCGCGCAGATGTCGCCGAACAGGAAGCGCACCAGGTTCTGGTAGCCCTCCTCGGAATTGACGATGCCGAAGAAGCCGCTGTGGCTGCGGTTGACGAAGGCGCGCGGGCTGCCGGGGACGTAGGCGTTCTCGATCTTCACCAGGCCGTCGCTCATCTGCCCGACCGCGAGCGCGGACAGGCCGTGGGCGACCGCGTAATCGCGGCTGTTGGTGCCGACGAGGCAGAACAGCCGTTCCGGCGGATAACCCGAATCGCCGAGGGTGTTGGCCTTGTCCGCCGGCACCTTCAGGTACTGCGACATGACCTTGCGGTTGAAGTTGTTCATGTCGTTGAAGGAAAGCAGGCTCGGCACGTTGATGCCGCCCACCTCGATGCCGTTGTGCGGCGTGGCGTAGGTGAACACCTTGTCCACCATCTTGCGCACTTCGGCGGTCGCGACGTCCGGGTTCTGCAGCAGGCAGCGGCAGACCAGCCCACCCATGGAATGCGCGACGAGGTAGACCTTGAACGCCTTGCGATCGGCTTCGTTGTTGCCGCAGATGCTGTCGCGCAGGGCGAGGATGCGCTGGGCCAGTGTCTTGGCGGCGTCCGGGATCGATGGCACCTTGCCGTCGCCGAAGGCCGGGTCGGCCTCGTCGTAGTAGCGGTGGATCGAGATGCTGCGCGCCGGCAGGCGCGCGGCGCTCTCCGCGCCGGAAGCGTAGGTGTCGCGGTAGTCGTAGTCCTTCATCAACCGCACCAGCGGCGATTCGAACACGAACTTCACCACCTTGCCGTCCTGCGCCTGGCGGATCTTGGTCGAACCGGCCTCGAAGCCCATGTAGGGCGTCGAGGTGGTCTGCACGATCTCGTCCTTGGTCATCGCGTAGCCGCGGACGTAGATGATGGGGTAGAACGGCCGCTCGATCCTGGCCATGGCACGCCTCCCTGTGTCGCCGGATGGTTGGTACCGGGTCTTACGATAAACCGGGCGGATCGCGGACAACGGCGCGACGGTCACGTTCCGGCCCCGTCGTTCGTCCTGGCCCTGGACGCACCGCATGGAGGACGCCATGGATCCCGACATCGCCCTGTTCGAACGACACCGCAATCGCCTGTTCGGGCTGGCCTATCGCATGCTCGGCACGCCCGCCGATGCGGAGGACGTGCTGCACGACGCATGGCTGCGGTTGCAGGCGCAGGACGCCGCCGCGCTGGACGATCCCGAGGCGTGGCTGGTCACCGTCACCACGCGCCTCGCGCTGGATCGCCTGCGTCGCGCCAAGGCCGAGCGCGAGCACTACGCCGGGCCGTGGCTGCCCGAACCGCTGGCGCCGGAGGCCGAACGCCCGGACGCGGTGTTCGAACGCGACGAATCGCTGACGCTCTCCTTCCTGCTGCTGCTCGAACGGCTGGGCCCGGAGGAACGCGCGGCGTTCCTGCTGCACGAGGTGTTCGACTACGGCCACGCCGAGGCTGCGGCGATCCTCGGCATCGGCGAGGACGCCTGCCGCCAGCGCGTGCATCGCGCCAGGGCGAGGCTGCGCGAGGGACGGCCGCGCTTCCACGTCGACGAAACCGCGCAACGGCGCCTGCTGCAGCGCTTCGTCGAGGCGATGCGCGCGCCCGGCATGGACACGCTGCAGGCGCTGTTCGCCGAGGACGCGGTGCACATCAGCGACGGCGGCGGGGTCGCCCGCGCGACGCTGCATCCGCTGCACGGCGCCGAGCGGTTGGCGCGGCTGTACCTGCAACTGGCGCGCAACATGGAAGGCCACGGCGTGCGGTTCGAAACCGCGACGCTCAACGGCGCGCCGGCGCTGTTCATGTACGAGGGGACGACGCTGTCCACCGCGATGTGGATCGAATGCGAGGGCGGGCGCATCACCGCGATCCATGCCTTGCGCAACCCGGAAAAGCTCGCGCGGTTGCTCGCTGTCACGAAACCGGCCGCGTCCGCGTCCTTGCATTGAAGCGGCGGCCATCCCGGCCGCGCGACCAAGGAGCCTCCACCATGAGCCGTTTTTCCGTGCAGAAGCATTACCCCGCCATGCAGCCGCTGCTCGCCCTGAGCATGCAGGTGCACGACGGCGGCCGGCTGGAACCCGAACTGCAGCAACTGGTGCTGATGCGCGTGTCGCAGATCAACGGCTGCGCGTTCTGCCTGGACATGCACAGCAAGGATGCGCGCGCCGCCGGCGAGACCGAGCAACGCCTGTACGTGTTGCCGGCGTGGCGCGAAACCACGCTGTACAGCGAACGCGAGCAGGTCGCGCTGGCCTGGGCCGAGGAACTGACCGAACTCGATTCGCAC
Source organism: Lysobacter lycopersici (assembly GCF_007556775.1). GTDB lineage: Bacteria > Pseudomonadota > Gammaproteobacteria > Xanthomonadales > Xanthomonadaceae > Pseudoluteimonas > Pseudoluteimonas lycopersici. The sequence goes on along the minus strand of NZ_CP041742.1, from coordinate 747,532 downwards.
GATGCGGTTCCGGATGCCTTGTACGAACGCGCGAAGAAGGTGTTCGACGAAGACGCGCTGGTCGACCTGACCCTGCTGGTGGTTGCGATCAACGGCTGGAACCGGATCAACATCGCCGCGCGCACGATCGGCGGGCATTACCGCGTGCCCAAGGCGAAGGCCGCGTAGGGCGGAACCTCCCGCAGGGAGATTCCACCATCATGCGATGGTCGTGGCGGAATCGCCTTCGGCGGTTCCGCCCTGCGGCGAGGAAGCAGCGAACACTGCCCGCTGCGCCTCGAACGCGCGCTGGTAGGCGGGCCGCGCTTCGCCGCGCGCGACGTAGGTGGCGAGGTTCGGGACCTCGTCCAGGAGGCCCGAGCCGCGCAGCCTCAGCAGCACATGCACCGTCATCAGGTCGCCGGCGCTGAACGCGCCCTCCAGCCACTCGGCATCGCCCAGGTGGCGGGAGAGTTCGCCGAGTCGCTTGCGCACCTGCGTGTCGAGGGTTGCCAGGCGTTGCGCGTGCCAGGGCTGGTCGCGTTCGAACAGCGCGCACAGCGAACGATCCATGATCGGCGGATCCAGGGTGGCGACCGCGGCGAGCATCCACGCGATCGCGCGCATGCGCGCATCGGCATCGTCCGGCAACAGGCCCGAATGGTGGTTCGCGATGTGCAGCACGATCGCGCCGGATTCGAACAGCACGAGGCCGTTTTCCTCGTAGGTCGGGATCTGCCCGAACGGATTGCGTGCCAGGTGCGGGGGCTCCTTCATCCCGGAGAACGACACGAGGCGCACGTCGTACGGCTGGCCGACTTCCTCCAGCGCCCAGCGCACGCGCATGTCGCGCGCGAGGCCGCGGCCGCAGTCGGGCGAACGTTCGAAGGCGGTGATCGTCGGCTTCATGGCGGGGCTGCGGGGCAATGGATGCCGCAGCATCGGTAATCGGCAGGCAAGAAACCGTTAACCGTCCGTGGCGTGTCCTGTCGCCGCTTCCGCCCGCGTTGGCAGGAAAACCACCCCGCGCGAGGAGCGCAACGATGGCGAAGAAGAAAACCGGCGGCGTCACCGCCACCAGGCGCCCGGACCTCACGGCGACGAACACCCCGAAACCGACCATCGCCAGCGGGCCGCTGCTGGTCTCGGCGCAGGGCGCGATCCTCAAGGACGACGACCGGCTGATCATCGCCGTGCGCGTGCTCGACAAGGACGGCGCGCCGGTCGCGGGCCTCAAGAAATCCAACTTCAAGCTGTGGCAGCTGGGCCACCTGTTCGACGAGGCCAGCAGCTTCTTCGTGGTGGAACTTGAGAACATTCCCGGCCTCGAAGGCATGTACCACCTCGTGCACCAGCAATGGTCGGTGGTCGGCAACGGCACCATCCCGTTCTTCGTGCGGGTGACGAAGGGCGCGCTGCGCAGTGGCGGCGCACTGACCTTCATCGTCAAGGTGCGCGAGGGGCTCGACCTGTAGTCGACGCGCAGCCGTCGGTTCCGTTCGTCGAGCCCTTCGCGCTACGCTGGCCGCCCACGTGACGGAGCAACGGGCATGAAACAGCCAGCGAAGAAGGCCACGGGAAAAACCGCGAAGAAAGCCGCGTCGTCGCCGTCCGGCTTCAGCGCCGCGGAAAAGGCGGCGATGAAGGAACGCGCGCGCGAACTGAAGGCGGAAAAGGGCAGGGCCGAGGGCGAAGCCGACCTGCTGTCCAAGGTCGCGGCGATGCACGAATCGGATCGCGCCATGGCCACGCGCCTGCACGCCATGGTCAAGGCGGCCGCGCCGCAGTTGCTGCCGAAGACCTGGTACGGGATGCCGGCGTACGCGAACGCGGACGGCAAGGTCGTGTGCTTTTTCAAGGATGCGAAGAAATTCGGCGACCGTTACGCGACCTTCGGCTTCAACGATGCAGCGAAACTCGACGACGGCGCAATGTGGCCCACCTCGTTCGCGCTGCTGAAACTCACCGCCGCCGACGAGAAGAAGCTCGCCGCGCTGGTGAAGCAGGCGGCGGGCTGAGGCCTGCGCGCGGCCTGCGTCGCGCTATGACGGTTGCCGGCGATGGACGCGCGGGCCCGGGACGGGAGGTTCGATTGGCGTGCGCGGTTCCTGCGGCGTTGACGCCGGTATCGCTTCCTGCGCGGCGGCTGCTTCGCGCGCCTCGCGCTTGCGTGCGTCCTTTTCGTCCTGTTTCTTTTTCTTCGCCAGTTCGCGCTGGCGTTTCTCGAAGGCGTAGTTGGGCTTGGGCAAGTGCGGTCTCCGTGCGGGTCAGCGGCGGCGGGTGGGGGCGGGCTTGGCCGGCATCGCGGGTGCGGGATCGCCGGCTTCGACGCCAACGCGCAGCAACGAGCGGGTCACGCCCAGCACCTCGATCTTGCCGCCGGCCTTGCGGAAGGCCTCGATGTCCTCGGCGACGCGTTCGTGGGTGAGCGGCGAGCGTTCATTGGGCTTGCGCGCGGAAAACAGGTGGCTGGTCTTCGACGGCGGTACGGAAGCGGGCGTGGCGGCGGGCGTGGTTTTCTTCGACGGTGGCATCGGTTCTCCGTTCAATACAGTCGCAGCGGGATGCCGCGGGCGTTGCGATCGGCGTAGTCGGCGCGCACTTCGCGGCAGGCGGGGCCGCCCATCGCGAACTTGCGGCAGATCGCGGGGCGCTGTTCGTAGATGGAACAGCACATGCGTGCCGAATCGACGGCGACGCACCAGCCTTCCTCGTCGCGGGCCATGACCTCGACGCCGTGCGAGTTGCGCGTGGTGAAGCGCGCGGGGATGCGGTCTTCCGGCATCAGCACCACGGTCAGGCGGCAGCAGACCGCGTCGCAGCGATCGCAGTGCGGGGCATCGGTTTCGCGGATCCCGCAACCCGGCATGGACGCTCCCGGTGGGACGCCACCCGCGAAGGGCGGTGACGCGTGGAAGGAAGCGCAGCGAGCGACGATGGCAGCGGTCGGACGGGACGCACGCAGGAACGTGGTACGCGGCTATCCTACGCGATAACGACGGAAGGTTCCGTGATTTCCGCGCGTTTTCGTTCGAATCCATGCAACAGGCGCATACTCGGGTGCCGAGAGGAGCGTTCGCATGGCCCAGCACCAGATCGCGTTGTTCACGTTCACGCTGGGCAATACCGAAAGCATCGGCCCGGCGGCCTTGCGCGACATGTGGATGCGCGCCTGCGGCACCAACAATGTCAGCGTCGGCCGCAGGGCGCCTGCCGAAAGCTTCCGCGATCGCCCGGTCTACACCCTGTACGCACCGCAGGGCCTCGCCGACATCCGCGACGTGGAATTGCGGCTGCGGCGCATGTTCGAGTCCGCGCACCTGCATGCATCGCTGACCGCATTGCACGCCTGACGGGCCGCGCCCGGTGCGGTGCTAGATTAGGCCGCAGGCAACCTGCGAGCGCGACCGTGACCGCCATGACACCGTATCCCGTCGGAACACCCGGACAACCTTGGGGCGCGGCGGAAAAAGCCGAATGGCGTTCGCGGCAACGCAAGCAGCGCAGTTACGCCGGCGAAGTGGTATCCGTCATCGACGCATTGCGCGGCGATTTCGATATCGGGCAATACAGCGAGCTCGACTACGCGCCCGACGGCGCGTATCCGCTGTTTGCGCTGCGCAGCCGCAGCTGGAGCGATTCGCTTCCGGTCGTGCTCGTCACCGGCGGCGTGCACGGCTACGAATCCAGCGGCGTGCACGGCGCGCTGCGTTTCCTGCAACGCGATGCGCAAAAGTACGCCGGCAAGGCGAACCTGCTGGTCGTGCCCTGCGTGAGTCCGTGGGGCTACGAACGCATCCAGCGCTGGAACCCCGATGCGCTGGATCCGAACCGCAATTTCCGCGCGAACAGCCCGGCCGGGGAATCGGCGGCGTTATGGAACCTGGTGCAGCCGCTGCTCGGGCGGTTCCTGGTGCACATCGACCTGCACGAGACCACCGACAGCGACGAGTCCGAATTCCGGCCGGCGCTCGCGGCGCGCGACGGCAAGGAATACGAGCCCGGCACGATCCCCGACGGCTTCTACCTGTGCGCCGACAGCGCGCGTCCGCAGCCCGCGTTCCAGCAGGCGATCAACGACGAAGTCGCGAAGGTAACGCACATCGCGCCGGCCGATCCGGACGGCACCATCATCGGTTCGCCGGTGGTCGCGCCCGGCGTGATCGAATACGACTACACGCCGCTGGGCCTTTGCGCCGGCATCACCGACGCGCGCTACGTCACCACCACCGAGGTCTATCCGGACAGCCCGCGCGCGACGCCGGAACAATGCAACGAGGCGCAGGCGGCGGCGGCACGCGCGGCCATCGATTACGCGCTGGCGAATCCGGGTCGCTAGCCGGATCCGCCTTCCGGCGGCGTCCAGTGGAACACTTCCTCGATGCGCTTGCCGAACACGTGCGCGATGCGGAAGGCGACGTCGAGCGTGGGCGAATAGCGTTCCTGTTCGATCGCGGCGATGGTCTGCCGGGTCAGGCCGACGCGCTTGCCGAGTTCGGCCTGGGTCATGTCCTGCGCGAGGAAGCGCAGCAATTTGATTTCGTTGGCCATGCCGTCAGTGCGCCATGCGCGGATGGCGATAGCCGCGCACGGTCAGGGCCGCGCGCAGCGTTTCCGACAGTACGATGAACAGCAGCGCGGTGTTCGCGACCTTCCAGCCCTGGTCGGTGAACGGCATGATCGCGCCGGCCAGGATGGTGCCGGCGAGCAGCAGCATGTAGGCGGCCCGCGTGGCGCGCGCATCGATGGCGTCGTCGCGTTCGTCCTGCTGCAGGCCCTCTTCGCGGTTGCGGAAGCGGAACACCAGCTCCCCGGCGATGTAGCCGATCGCGTGCAGCCCGGCGACCGCTGCCAGCAGCCCGAACTTCGCCAGGAACCCCGATGGCCAATCCGGCCAGCCGATCTGGATCGCGAAATAGACCAGATAGCCCGGGCACATGGTCCAGAGGGTCAGCCAGGCGCGTTTTTCGATGAGGGACATGTAGGTGGTTCCGGGTTATGGATGGTGGTCACGATGGTAAGTATATTTAACATCATGTCAAGTAATATTTGCTCGGAAGCGATCTCGACCCGCCAGCCGCCAAATCCGGGCAGCCGATGCGGGGCTAGACTCGTTTGATCGGCCGGGGGAGACGAACATGCTGCGCAACACCTTGCTGGCCCTGGCCGTCGGCTTCGCATCCGCGGCCGCATTCGCGGCGGATTCGCCATCACCGGTGAACGCGCAGGCGACGAAGTTCGACGCCGAACTCGCCAGGAAAACCGGCGCCGACGCCAATGGCATGCGCCGTTACGTGCTGGTGATCCTCAAGACCGGACCGACGCGCGTGCCCGATGGCGCGAAGCGCGACGCGATGTTCGCCGGGCATTTCGCCAACATGGAGCGCCTGGCGAAGGAGGGAAAGCTGGCGCTGGCCGGGCCGTTCGCGAAGGATCCCGATGGCTGGCGCGGCCTGTTCGTGTTCGCGGTGGACAGCATCGACGAGGCGAAGGCATTGACGGCGACGGATCCGGTGGTCGTCAACGGCGAAATGGTCGCCGAATACCACGCCTGGTACGGCAGCGCCGCGACCATGCTGATCCCGGAACTGCACGAAAAACTGCAAGCACCGCCCGCGAAGGAGTGAACGCGGGCGGCGCGCGCGTCAACGCCGGTCGAACGAATAGCGCCCGGGTCCGGTCAGCATCAACAGCAGCAGTCCGCCGGCGATGCCGAGGTTCTTGTAGAAGTTGATCATGCTCTCATACTGCAGCTCGCCGGACATGTGCCAGTACGGGTGGCCGATCACCGCGGCGATGACGGTGTAGATGGCGAGGATCAGCGCGAGCGGGCGGGTGAAGAAGCCCAGGGCGATGGCAAAGCCCACGCCGAGTTCCATCGCGATCGCGACCAGCGCCATCAGCGAGGGCGCGGGCAGTTCGGTGGAGGCCATGTAGTCGGAAGCGGTGGAGAAGGCCATCGCCTTGGCCAGCCCGAACTTCACGAACAGGACCACGAGCAGGATGCGGGCGACCAGCAACAACCCGTCCCGGTATTTCTCGAGCATTGCGTAGCGCATGGCTGCCTCCCCGGCCGTCGGGCCGAACGGTGCGAGCGGGCGCGTCGCGGGTCGGGATCGTCGGTTGTGGCAGCGACCGACCAGCGCGGGCCGCGACCGGGATGATACTCCCGGCGTCGCGGCCGCGCCGCGGGGCCTAGGGCTTGGCTTCCAGCGCCTTCACCGCATCCAGCATCGCCTTGACGTGCAGGTTCGGGTTGAGGTCGGAGTGCACGGCGGCGATGCTGCCGTTCGGCGCGATCACGTAGGACGTGCGGTTCGACCATTCCGGTTTCTTGTCGAGCACGGCGTCGTATTGCGCGGCGATCTTCGCGCCCGGGTCCGCGGCGACCGCGAACTTGCCGCCGCAGTGTTCGGTTTCGGTGGAGAAGGCGGCGAGCTGGTCGGTGTTGCCGGCGGTCACGCCGATCACCGTCGCGTGTTCGGCCTTGAACTTGTCGATGGCCTCGGAGAACAGGTGCGCCTCGAGGTTGCAGCCGGGGGTGTGCGCGGCGGGGAAGAAGTAGACGACCACCGGGCCTTGTTTCAGCGCATCGGCGAGCTTGAAGGTGAAGGGCTTGCCGGCGAGGTAGGCGGGCGCGGAGAAATCGGGCGCCTTGGCGCCGGTTTCGAGCGCGGCGGACGCGGGCATGGCGAACGCGGCGATGCAGGCGGCGATCGCGACGATGGAAGGGAATCTGCGCATGGAGGGTTCCACGGGTGGGGAGTTGCGGTTATACACCCGGACGCCGCCTGCCCGTATCACGCATGAACGGCTTCCGGCCGCGCCGGTATCGGCGGTCAACGTGGGCGTGATGCGGTCCGTTGCCCATTGCGTGCGATGACGCACGAGGAGGGCAATGATGAACGCTCGACGGAAAACAACGATCGTCTTCGCGTTGCTGGCGCTGTCGGCCGCAGGCATCGCGAACGCGCGCGACCACCGCCACGACCACGACAACAATCCGCCGGGTCCCGCCGGGGGACACGGTACGAATTGGGAAAACCCGCCGGGCTGGAAGGGCGGGCCGGGCGCTTCGCCGGACCGGCGCTGGTGGGTGGACAAGGGCCATCGCTACGAATTCCGCCTGGTGAATGGCGGCTACTACTTCAACCCGAACTACGGTTACTGGCACCCGAAATACGGGTTCTGGAACCAGGCCGCGCGCTGTTGGTTCGACAACGACCGCAATCCGCCGGGCCCGGCGGGCGGACGTGGCACCAATTGGGAGAATCCACCGGGTTGGCGCGGCGGCCCGGGCGCATCGCCGGATCGCTACCGCCACTGCCGCTGAACGCAGGAGCAGCGCATCGCCTCCGTGCGGTGCGTCGCATCCGGCGCGGGGCTAAGCTGTCGCCATTCGATGGAGGAATGGCGATGGCCACCGGTTGGGCCGGCGACGGCGCGGTGCAGGACCAGATCGACGCGACCGTGAAGGATGCGATCAAGCGCGCGCGCAGCCGCCTGCCGCAGGGGCCGGGCCTTGAACGCTGCGAGGAATGCGACGCGCCGATTCCCGAGGCACGGCGCAAGGCCGTGCCCGGCGTGCGCCTGTGCATCGAGTGCCAGCAGGCGCAGGACGAGGCGGAAACGGGCTCCGGCGGCTACAACCGCCGCGGCAGCAAGGACAGCCAGTTGCGCTAGCCGCGGCATCGACGCCGCCTGAACGCGCGGTCGCGTGCAATCCCGATTCCTCCCCCCACTGGTAACCGCCATGTCCACGAAGAAACGGATCCGCGTCGGCGTCGTCGTCGGCAGCCTGCGCCGCGATTCCTTCAACCGTCGCCTCGCCATGGCGCTGCAGAAGCTGGCGCCGGCGCATTTCGAATTCGAGCAGTTGCGCATCGACGACCTGCCGCCCTACGACCAGGACGACGACGGCGAACAGTGCGCGCAGGTGAAGCGGCTGAAGGCGGCGGTGTCGGCCTGCGATGGAATCCTGTTCGTCAGCCCCGAATACAACCGTTCGATCCCGGGCGTGCTGAAGAACGCCATCGACCACGCCTCGCGGCCCTACGGCACCAGCGCGTGGAAGGGCAGGCCGGCGGGCGTGATCGGCACCTCGCAGGGCGCGATCGGCACCGCGCTGATGCAGCAGCACCTGCGCAACGTGCTCGCCTACCTCGACATGCCGACGCTGGGCCAGCCGGAGGCTTTCGTGCAGTTCAAGGACGACCTCGTCGACGACGAGGGCGGGATCGCCAACGACGACACGCGGAAATTCCTGCAAGGCTGGATGGCCGCCTACGCGGCCTGGGTCGAGGCGCACGCGAAATGACGACATCCGGCGCGCAGGCGGGATTCGCCGGTTTCGGTTCGCAGGAACCGACCGACCGCCTGTTCTTCGCCGTGTTTCCGGACGCCCCGGCCGCGGCGCGGATCGCCGCGCTCGCAGCGTCGGAATGCGAACGCCACGGCCTGCGCGGCCGGCCGCTGCGCACGGAGCGCCTGCACGTGACCCTGTTCCACCTCGGCGACCGGGTCGGCGTGCCGGAGGACGTGGTCGCCGCCGCGAAGCGCGCGGCGACGTCCTTGCGCGAATCGCCATTCGAAATCGCCCTCGACACGGTCGGCAGTTTCGCCATGCGGCGCGCGCAGAAACCGTTCGTGCTCAAGGCGGGGGCGGGCAACGAGGCGCTGCGCGCGTTCCATGCGCGGTTCGCCGACGCGTTGCGCAAGCACGGACTCGGCGAGTGGGCGCGCGGCGGGTTCGAACCGCACGTGACGCTCGCCTATGACGGTGCGGTCGTGCCGTTCGAACCGGCGGCGCAACCGATTGCCTGGCGCGTGCACGGATTCGTGCTGGTGCACAGCCTGCTGGGACGGACCCGCCACGTCGGATTGGCCAACTGGAGTCTTGCCGAATGAACAAAATCGTCGCCATCGTCCGCGACGTCAGCGACGCGCTGGCCGAATGCGAATTGTCGTTCGTCGAACGTTCGCCGATCGACCTCGCGCTGGCGCGGCGCCAGCATGCCGCCTACGTCGCCGCGCTCGAATCCGCCGGGTGCGAAGTACGCGTCGCCGCGCCGTTGCCGGCGATGGCGGATGCGGTGTTCGTCGAGGACACGGTCGTCGTCGTCGACGAGCTCGCGGTGCTGACCCGGCCCGGCGCGGAAAGCCGCCGCGGCGAGGGCGAAAGCATGGCGGAGGCGCTGCGGCCGTTGCGGCCGCTGGCCCGGATCGAGGCGCCAGGCACCATCGACGGTGGCGACGTGCTGCGGATCGGACGCAACGTGTACGTCGGGCGTTCCGCGCGCAGCAACGATGCAGGGATCGAACAACTGCGTGCGCATCTCGCGCCGCATGGCTATTCGGTCGAAGGCGTGCGCACCCGCGAATGCCTGCACCTCAAGTCCGCGGTCACCGCCGTCGCCGACGACATCGTGCTGGTCAACCCGCGCTGGCTGGCCGACGATCCCTTCGGCGGCTACCGGCGGATCGAAATCGATCCGGGCGAGGAACACGCGGCCAACGCGCTGCGCGCGGGCGATGTGGTGCTGTATCCGGCCGCGTTCCCGCGCACCGCTGAACGCCTGTGCGCCGCCGGCATCGACCTGCGCCTGCTCGATCTTTCCGAGCTGCAGAAGGCCGAAGGCGCGACCACCTGCTGCAGCGTGCTGGTGTCGGTGCGTGATTGAACGGAAAAAACGCCCGGCGCAAGGCCGGGCGTCGACTGCGGGGTGCCGGTTCGATCAGCTGAACGGCTGCAGGTTGAGGATCGCGGCCAGCACCGTGGCGAGGATGCTGTAGTTGCCGTCGTCGTAGCGGCCGTAGCGGTAGTCGCGGCCGTAGCCGTCCGCGTAGCCGCGCTGGAAGCCCTGGCGGAAGTAGTAGTTGTAGTCGTCGCGACCGACGTAGTAGCCGTTGTAGCCGTAGTCGGCGTCCATGTAGGCGAAATTGCCGCGGTAGTCGTTGCGCCAGCCGTCCATGCGGTCGGCGCGGCCGGCGCGCACGCCCTGTTCGTAGCCGTAGCGCACCGCCTGTTGCAGCAGGTTGGCGGCGTAGCGGTTCACGTCGTGGTAGCGGCCGTCGCGATAGTAGCGATAGCTCGCGGGCGTGTAGTAGTAGGGGTCGTTGTAGTAGTTGTAGTTGCGCGCGTTCCATTGCGCCTGCAACGCGCGCTGCTGGTCCCAGTACCACTGCTGGTACTGGTACTGCCGGATCCGGTTCTGGTGCTGCAGGGCCAGGATGCGTTGGCGTTCAGCGGCCTGGCGGACCTCGGCGTAGTGGCGGTACTGCTCGGCCTGCGCGCGCTGCTGGGCGATGCGGCGCTCACGCTCCATTTCCGAGAGGCGCACCTGCTCGCGCTGGCGGTTCTGCGCATCGGAACGCGCGCGCTGTTCGTCCGCACGCTGGCGGGCATCGGCGGCACGGCGGGCGGCTTCCTGCTGCTGCGCCATCACCGAACGCTGCTGCGCCTGCTGGCGCTGGGCCTGTTCGCGCGCATGCTGTTGCTGTGTCGCCAGCTGTTGCTGCCTGCGGGCCTCCTGTTCGCGGGCCTGCTCGCGCGCATGCTGTTGCTGTGTCGCCAGTTGTTGCTGCCTGTGGGCCTCCTGTTCGCGGGCCTGTTGCCGCTGCTGTTCGACCCGTTGCTGTTGCGCGCGCGCGCGGTCGCGGTCCTGCTGGCGTTGCTGTTCCTGCATGCGCTGTTGCGCCTGTTGCCGCTGCTGCTCGGCGCGCTGGCGCGCGTCGTCGGTGGCGTGCGTGGCGGAGCGATGCGACGGCGCGGGGGCCGAATTGGCGCGGGGAGCGGGCCTGGCCGCCTGCTGCGGGGCAGGGTGCGGCTTCGATTTGGACTTGTCGTGGCCGTGCTGCGCATCCTCGCTTTGCGGTTGCGGCGCTTCGCGTGCGACGGCTTGCCCGGCGAATCCGACCGCGAGGCCTGCGCCGACGAGGCTGGCCAGGATGTTCTTGCGCAAGGTCTTCATGTTGCCCTCTCCAGGTCGCGACAGCGACCGCATGGACGCAGTAGGCGGCGCGGGCGCTTAACGATTTCTGAGAATCGCCATCGTCGCGCGAGGCGTTCAGCGCGCGTAAAACCGCGCAGCCCGGGTTAGGATGCGCACATGAGCTGGATTGCGATCCTCATCCTCGTCGTCGGCCTGTGGCTCGTCTTCAAGGCGGTCAAGCTGGCGTTCAAGTTGCTGGCCTGGGCCTTGCTGCTCGGTGGCCTGTACTGGTTGCTGGCGCCGGTGTTCGGTTGGCCGCCGATCACGTTCTGAGCACGCCCGTCAGCCGGCCGAGGCGAGTGCCAGGCCCGCGGCGTGGCCGCTGGCCCAGGCCCACTGGAAGTTGTAGCCGCCCAGCCAGCCGGTGACGTCCACGACTTCGCCGATGAAGTACAGGCCCGGCACGTGGCGCGACATCATCGTGCTCGACGACAGGCCGTCGGTATCGACGCCACCGAGCGTCACTTCCGCGGTGCGATAGCCCTCGGTGCCGCTGGCGATGAGCGGCCACGACGACAGCAGTCCGGCGATGCCGCGCAGTTCCGGCGCGTTGTACTGGCGCAGCGGTTTGTTCGCGATCCAGTGTTCGCACAGGCGCTGGGCGAAGCGTTTCGGCATCACCTCGCCGAGCAGGGTCTTCAGTTCCGCGTCGCGGCGCTCGCGTTGCCATTCCTGCAATAGCGCGTCGATATCGATGCCGGGCAGCAGGTCGAGGCGCAAGTCGTCACCGGGCTGCCAGAAATTGGAAATCTGCAAAATCGACGGCCCGCTGATGCCGCGATGCGTGACCAGCATGAAATTGCGGAAAATTACATCGTTGCAGCGCGCTTCCACCGGCAGCGAAACACCGGCGAGGTCGTGCAGGCGTTCGGCATGCTTGCCGGTGAGTGTCAGCGGAACGAGTCCGGCGCGGGTCGGCAGCACCTCGTGGCCGAACTGCTTCGCGAGCTGGTAACCGAAGCCGGACGCACCCATGCTCGGGATCGACAGGCCGCCGCTGGCGACCACCAGTGCCGGTGCGGAGAACGCGCCTTGCGTGGTACGCAGGCGGAATTCGCCGTTGTCCACGTGCAGGACGGCTTCGATGCTGCAATGCGTGCGGACTTCGACGTTCGCCGCCGCGCATTCGTCCAACAGCAGCTTGACGACCTGCTTCGAGGATTCGTCGCAGAAGAGCTGCCCGAGTTCCTTCTCGTGGTAGGCGATGCGGTGGCGTTCGACCAGCTCGATGAAATGCGCGGGCGTATAGCGCGCCAGCGCGGATTTGCAGAAATGCGGGTTGGCCGACAGGTAATTCGCCGGGGTGGCGCCGGTATTGGTGAAATTGCAGCGGCCGCCGCCGGACATCAGGATCTTCTTGCCGACCTTGTTGGCGTGGTCGACCACCAGCACGCGCAGGCCGCGCTGGCCGGCCGCGATCGCGCACATCAGCCCGGCCGCACCGGCGCCGATGACGATGGCGTCGTACTGCGCCGTCATGCGCGCGCGTTATCCGCGCGGTGAGCGCGGCTTGAAGCCGCCGGGCTTGAAGCCACCGGGCTTGCGCGGGCCGTCCTTCGACTTCGCTCCGCTACGCTCGGGACGAACGAAGGGTTTTCCGAAGCTGCGCTTGCGCTTGGGCGCGTCGATGTCGGCGTCGTCGGCGAGGCTCATGCGCAGCGGCCGGCTGGCGACGCGCACCTTCTGCATGTGCTGCAGCAGTTCCGGCGGCATGCCCTGGGGCAGGTCGACCAGGGTGAAATCGTCGCGGATGTCGATGCGGCCGATGTAGCGCGCTTCCAGGTCGGCCTCGTTGGCGATGGCGCCGACGATGTTGCCCGGCTGCACGCCGTGCTGGTAACCGACTTCGATGCGATAGGTCTGCATCGGCAGGTCGGGGGCGTTCGGGTCGCGTGGCGCATGTTCGCGCTTCGGGCGTTCCGCGCGTTCGCGCGGCGGTCGCGGCTCGCGTGGTTCGAACGTGCGTTCTGGCACCGCGGGTTTCGGCAGCAGCAACGGGGTCTTGCCCTGCACCAGCTGCGCCAGCGCGGCGGCGATTTCCACGGCCGGGACGTTCTTCTCGCGTTCGTAGCGTTCGACCAGGTCGCGGAACACCGACAGGTCGTCGCTGGCGAGCGCGCCGTCGATCTTGCCGAGGAACTTCGCCACGCGGCGCTCGTTCACCGCGTCCACGCTGGGCAAATTCATCTGCTCGATTTTCTGCCGCGTCGCGCGCTCGATCGCGCCGAGCATGCCGCGTTCGCGCGGGGCCACGAACAGGATCGCCTCGCCCTTGCGCCCGGCGCGGCCGGTGCGGCCGATGCGGTGCACGTAGCTTTCGGTGTCGTAGGGAATGTCGTAGTTCAACACGTGACTGATGCGTTCCACGTCCAGCCCGCGCGCGGCGACGTCGGTGGCGACCAGCACGTCGATGCCGCCATCCTTGAGTTTCTGGATCGTGCGTTCGCGCAGCTTCTGCTCGACGTCGCCATTGATCGCGGCGGCGGAAAACCCGCGAGCGGCCAGTTTCTCGGCCAGTTCCTCGGTGCCCATCTTGGTGCGCGCGAACACGATCATCGCGTCGAACGGCTCGGCTTCCATGATCCGCGTGAGCGCGTCGAGCTTGTTGATGCCGCTGACCATCCAGAAGCGCTGGCGGATGTTCTCCGCCGTCGTCGTCTGCGCCTTGATCGCGACTTCGACCGGATCCTTGAGGTAGGTCTGGGCGATGCGCTTGATCTGCGCCGGCATCGTCGCCGAGAACAGCGCGACCTGGCGCGTCTCCGGCGTCTTCTTCAGCACCGCCTCGACGTCGTCGATGAAACCCATGCGCAGCATTTCGTCGGCTTCGTCCAGCACCAGCATGCGCAGCTGCGACAGGTCCAGCGATCCGCGTTCGAGGTGGTCGATCACGCGGCCGGGGGTACCGACCACCACGTGCACGCCGCGGCGCAACGCCTGCAACTGCGGCGCGTAGCCCTGGCCGCCGTAGATCGGCAGCACGTGGAAGCCGGGGATGTGGTGCGCGTATTTCTGGAACGCCTCGGCGACCTGGATCGCGAGCTCGCGCGTCGGCGCCAGCACCAGTACCTGCGGCTTGCCGGCGACGGGCTCGAGCCGCGCCAGCGCGGGCAGGGCGAACGCCGCGGTCTTGCCGGTGCCGGTCTGGGCCTGGCCGAGCACGTCGCGGCCGGTGAGCAGCGGCGGGATGGTCGCGGCCTGGATCGGGCTGGGCGATTCGTAGCCGACTTCGCGCAGGGCCTGCAGCAGGGAATCGGGCAGGCCGAGGTCGGAAAAGCGGATCGATGCGTTTTCGGCGGTCATGGTCGGGGCGAAAGCGCCGAAGGAACGGGCGGACAGTGTACGCGGCGGGCGTGGAGCCCGGGCTCCAGCGGCGCCGGGGCTAACATGCATGGATGCATTTCCCGCGATTCGACAACGCCTTCCTACGCGAACTGCCCGGCGATCCGGAGCCGCGCGTGTTCGTGCGGCAAGTCCGGAACGCGGCATGGTCGAAGGTCGATCCGACGCCGGTCGCAGCGCCGCGGTTGCTGGCGCATTCGCGCGAAATGGCCGCGGAACTCGGTTTCGGCGAAGCGGATGTCGCCTCAAGGGAATTCGCGCAGGTGTTCGCGGGCAATGCGCTGCTGCCGGGCATGCAGCCGTTCGCGACGAACTATGGCGGCCACCAGTTCGGGCATTGGGCCGGGCAACTCGGCGACGGTCGCGCGATTTCGCTGGGCGAAGTCGTGTCGAACGATGGCAGGCGCATGGAACTGCAGCTGAAGGGCGCGGGCCCGACGCCGTATTCGCGCAGCGCCGACGGGCGCGCGGTGCTGCGCTCCTCGATCCGCGAATTCCTGTGCAGTGAGGCCATGTACCACCTCGGCATCCCGAGCACGCGCGCGCTGTCGCTGGTCGGCACCGGCGAATCCGTCGAACGCGACATGTTTTACGACGGCCATCCGCAGGACGAGCCGGGCGCGATCGTGTGCCGGGTCGCGCCGTCCTTCCTGCGCTTCGGACATTTCGAATTGCCGGCTTCGCGCGGCGAGGTCGATCTGCTGAAGACGCTCGCCGACTTCTGCATCCGCCGCGATTTCCCGCATATCACGAGCGACGGAGAGTCGAAGTATGCCGACTGGTTCGGCGAAGCCTGCGAACGCACCGCCAAGCTGGTCGCGGGCTGGATGCGGGTCGGTTTCGTCCACGGCGTGCTCAACACCGACAACATGTCGATCCTCGGCCTGACCATCGATTACGGCCCCTACGGCTGGATCGACGACTACGACCCGGACTGGACGCCGAACACCACCGACGCGATGGGGAAACGCTATCGCTTCGGCTGGCAGCCCAAGGTCGCGTATTGGAACCTCGGCCAGCTGGCGAACGCGCTGTCGCCGCTGTTCGGCGATGTCGGGCCCCTGCAGGCCGGGCTGGAACGCTACGCCGTTGCCTACACCGAAGCGGAGCACGCGACGAACGCGCGCAAACTCGGTTTCGCGCAATGGCGCGACGAGGAGGACACCGTGCTGGTCCGCGACCTGCACGGCTTGATGCATGCGCACGAAATCGACATGACCCTGTGGTTCCGCGGGCTGATGGACATCGATCCGGCCGCGCCGTCGCTGCGGCCGTTCGCCGATGCCTTTTACGACCCAGCCAAGCGCGAGGCCGGCGAGGGTGCGCTGCGGGAGTGGCTGGCGCGTTACGCGGCGCGGCTTGCGGAAGATCCGCTATCGACCGGCGAGCGCCGCGAACGCATGCGCCTGGCGAACCCGAAATTCGTGCTGCGCAACTGGCTGGCGCAGCAGGCCATCGATCGTGCGCACGAAGGCGATTTCGCCGGCATCGGTGAACTGCTCGAAGTCATGCGGAATCCGTACGACGAACAGCCGAGCAAGGGATTCTTCGCCGGCAAGCGCCCCGGCTGGGCGAAGGACAAGGCCGGCTGCTCGATGCTCAGTTGCAGTTCCTGAGCCAAAGGAAAAGGCCGGCTACTTGCCGGCCTTCTTTTCCTTCTTCGCCGCGCGCTTTTCCTTCAGCGTCTTTTCCGGTTTCTTCTTGTCTTCCTTCTTCTTGTCCAGGCCCTTGCTCATGGCGTACTCCGCGGTTGGATGCGCCGCAAGCCTACTGCCAGCCGCGCCCGCTCGCTAGACTCCCCGCATGCCCCTGATCTCCCTGCAAAGCGTCGACTACGGCGTCGGCGGCCCCTTGCTGCTGGATGGCGTCGACCTCGCCATCGAACCGGGCGAGCGCATCGCCCTAATCGGCCGCAACGGCGCCGGCAAATCGACCCTGCTGAAACTCCTGGCCGGCGAACTCAGGCCGGATGACGGCGAGGTGCGGGTCGAGGGCGGCCGCCGCGTCGCGCGGCTGGAACAGGAAGTGCCGCAGGACGCCGCCGGCAGCGTATTCGACGTGGTCGCCGCCGGGCTGGGCGAACTCGGCGCGTTGCTGGCCGACTACCACCACCTGATCCATGCC
Organism: Lysobacter lycopersici; assembly: GCF_007556775.1. GTDB lineage: Bacteria > Pseudomonadota > Gammaproteobacteria > Xanthomonadales > Xanthomonadaceae > Pseudoluteimonas > Pseudoluteimonas lycopersici. The sequence goes on along the minus strand of NZ_CP041742.1, from coordinate 731,096 downwards.
GATGTCGTCGATACGAATGCGCTGGCCGCGGTTCAGGCGAAAATCGAAGCCGCGCAAGGCTGGACGCTGGATCGACGCGTGGTCGAAACGCTGGAACGCCTGCAACTGGACGGCGACGCGGATTTCGCCGCGTTGTCCGGCGGCATGAAGCGCCGCGGCCTGCTGGCGCGGGCGCTGGTCTCGCAACCGGACCTGCTGCTGCTCGACGAGCCGACCAACCACCTCGACATCGCCGCCATCGACTGGCTGGAAGGCTTCCTCAGGCAATGGAGCGGGGCGCTGGTGTTCGTCACCCACGACCGCCGTTTCCTGCGCGCGCTGGCCACGCGCATCGTCGAGATCGATCGCGGCCAGGTCACCAGCTGGCCGGGCGACTGGGACAACTACCTGCGGCGCAAGGAGGAACGCGCGAACGCCGAGGCGCAGGAAAACGCGCGCTTCGACAAACTGCTGGCGCAGGAGGAGGTCTGGATCCGGCAGGGCATCAAGGCGCGTCGGACGCGCGACGAGGGCCGCGTGCGCCGGCTGAAGGCGATGCGGGTGGAACGGGCGGAACGCCGCACGCAGGCCGGCAACGTCAGGATGGCGACCGCGCAGGCCGGCGAATCCGGCAAGAAGGTGATCGAAGCGAAGAATGTCGATTTCGCGCACGGCGAAAACGTGCTCGTGCGCGATTTCAGCACCACGATCCTGCGCGGCGACCGCATCGGCTTGGTCGGCCCGAACGGCAGCGGCAAGACCACGCTGCTGAAGCTGCTGCTCGGCGGACTGCAGCCGCGGTCGGGCGAAGTGAGGCAGGGCACGCAGTTGCAGGTCGCTTACTTCGACCAGTATCGCGCGACCCTGCGCGAGGACTGGAACGCGATCGAGAACGTGGCCGAGGGGCGCGAGTACGTCGAGGTCGGCGGCAAGTCCAAGCACGTGATCGGCTACCTGCAGGATTTCCTGTTCACACCCGAACGCGCGCGCGCGCCGATCACGCGGCTGTCCGGCGGCGAACGCAATCGCCTGCTGCTGGCCAAGCTGTTCGCGCAGCCGTCCAACCTGCTGGTGATGGACGAACCGACCAACGACCTCGACGTCGAAACCCTGGAATTGCTGGAAGAACTGCTGGCCGATTACCCCGGCACGCTGCTGCTGGTCAGCCACGACCGCGACTTCCTCGACAACGTGGTCACATCGACCATCGTGATGGAAGGCGAGGGACGCATCGGCGAATACGTCGGCGGTTACAGCGATTGGCTGCGGCAGCAGCCTGAAATCAGGGGTCCGGCGTTTCGCGACGACAAGCAAAAACTGGGTCCCGGCTTTCGCCGGGATGACGAGCAAAAGCCAGTCGCGAAACCGGCGGCATCGCCCGTGCCGGCCAAGACGAAGCTCAGCTACAAGGACGCGCGCGAACTGGAAGAGTTGCCCGCGCGGATCGAATCGCTGGAAACCGAACTCGCGCGCATGGCTGCGGCGATGAACGAACCGGCGTTCTACCAGCGCGATGCGGCGGCGATCGGCACGGACAACGCCGCGCTGGCGGCATTGCAGGCCGAACTCGACGCCGCCTACGCGCGCTGGGCGGAGCTGGAAGGCTGAGGCCCCGCCTCAGCTGCGGATTTCGAAGCCGGGGTTCTCGTCGAGCGTGCCATCGGCGCGGATTACCGCGAAGCTCTTGCGGTCCGGATCGAATATCACCGGCACGATGTCCTGGAACATCGGGTGGCGGATGAACTTCAGTTCCCAGCCGAAGCGCTCGAGGTCGGACAGTGCGATGCGTTGTTCCTCGTTGAGCTCGGCGCGCAGCTTGGCGCGCTCGCCCGGGTCGTCCCTGCGTCGTTCCTTGTCCATGGTTTTCCCCTTCTCCCCTGCCCGGGATCAACGCGATCCGCATCCGGCACCGGCCGCGCTAGCATGCACGGAATCCGCCCGGAGGCGAGCCATGTCGAGCCACGATCCCCGCGTCGATGCCTACATCGCCAAGGCCGCCGATTTCGCCCGGCCGATCCTCGCCGAAATCCGTGCACGCGTGCACGCGGCCTGCCTCGAGGTCGAGGAAACGATCAAGTGGGGCATGCCCAGCTTCGTCCATGCCGGCGGCATCCTGTGCGGGATGGCGGCGTTCAAGCGGCACGTGTCGTTCGGCTACTGGAAGCATGCGCTGGTGATGGGCGAAGCCGAACGCGACGGCATGGGCAGCTACGGCAAGATGGCCGCATTGCAGGACCTGCCGCCCAAGGCGACGATGCGCGCCGACCTGAAGAAGGCGATGCGCTTGAACGAGGAGGGCGTGAAGCCGGAACGGCGCAAGGCCGTGCCGAAACCGCCCCCGGAAACGCCGCTCGACCTCGCGGCGGCGTTGCTGGAGAACAAGGCGGCCAGGGCGAGCTTCGATGCGTTCCCGCCGGGCTGCAAGCGCGAATACATCGAATGGATCGTCGAGGCCAAGCGCGAGGAAACGCGCGTGAAGCGGCTGGCGCAGGCGGTCGAATGGATGGCCGAGGGTAAGCGCCGCAACTGGAAGTACGAGCGATGCTGATGCGCGCGGGATTCGCATTCGCGGTGCTGTCGTGCGCCGCTTTCGATGCGCAAGCCGCATGCGAGGCGCGGAGCGGCGCGAATGTCGTCCCGCTGGTGGAGCTGTACACGTCCGAAGGCTGCAGCAGTTGCCCGCCGGCGGATCGCTGGCTGTCGAAGCTGGCGCTGGCCGATGCCGGCGAGGCGAATTTCCTCGCCTTCCACGTCGATTACTGGGACGAAATCGGCTGGCATGACCGTTTCGGTTCCCCGGCGTATAGCCAACGCCAGCGACAGCGGGTCGCGGCGGCGGAAGGCGGCGATACCGTCTACACGCCGCAGGTGATGGTGGGTTCCAATGTGCGCGTGGCCTGGAGCGAGCCGAAGAAGTTTTCGACGGCCCTTTCGTCGGCCACGGGACAGGCAAAGGCATCCATCGCATTGCGCCTGGATCCGACGCCGGTCGGTCGGTGGAGGGCGACGGTGGCGGAAAGGAATGTCGGCGTCGCTACGCCAGGCATTCGACTATGGCTGGCGCAATACCTCGATGGGCAAACGACCGAAGTACGGGCGGGCGAGAACAAGGACGCGACGCTGCACCACGATCATGCAGTGACCAGGCTCTGGGGGCCGTGGTCGCTCGAGGACGCAAAAAACCGAACGCAGCAGGTCGCTTTCGAGGCACCGTCGTCGCCGTGGGGCCTGGTCGCCTTCGTGCAGGATCCACGCGGGCAAACGTTGCAGACGCTGGAACTGCCGGTGTCGCGTTGCAAGGCCGGCAAGTGAACGATCGGATTCGCGGTGCTTACGGAGTCGCGTCGGTACGCAGCACCGGATACAACCCGTAACCCGCATCCCACGAGGGGCTGCGGCGATAGAAGAAATCCAGCCGCGCGGCTGAGTCCTTCGCGAACGCGGGATCGTCCCGGAGCTTCTTCTCGAACTCCGCCTTCAGCGCCGGATCGCCGGCGAGCAGCTTGCGCGCCACGTCCTCGGCGACGTAGTCCTCCATGTACTCCTTCTGCTCGAAGGCATTGTTCGTCTCGCCCCAGGCCGCGAGCGAATCTGGCGCCTGCGGTTCCAGCAAGGCCATCGCCAGCCGCGCTTCCGGCTGCGCGATCGGTACGAACAGCGCGCCGGCGCCGAGGTCGCGCGTCGCTTGCGACCATGTGCCGTCCAGCGTCGCGCGCTGGTGGCCCTCGAAGGACACAGCATCGAACTTCGGTCGGTCGACGCGGAAGTTTTCGACCGCGACCGCCTGCAGCGGCGCATCCAGCTTGCGGTACTCGATGCCGTGCAATTGCAGTTTCGGTTCCACCAGCTCCGCCCAGGCCGCGGGCACGAGGTAGCCGCCGTGCGGTGCGGTGACGGTCAGCGCGGGAACGACTTCGTCGCGCAGTGGGACCTTCCACACCTCCGGCTTCGATTCGTCGTAGCGCGTCATCAATGCGCCGGAGATGTCGGACGGCGTGCGCGTGTAGGCGTAACCGAGGAAATCGATAGTGCGGGCCTTGTCGGTGGCCTTGAAGTCGAGCGCGACCGGCTTGCCGCCGAGTTGCGCCGAACGCAGGTCGGCGGCGTGTTCGGCGGCGAGCCATTGCGTGCCGTCTTTCGCGGCCATGTCCACGAGGTCGACGATGGCGTTGCGGGTGATGCGCACGCGGGTCGGGTAATCCTTCCATGAATGCGTTTCCACCAGGATGCCGACGCGGTTGCGCAGCTGGAAATAACCGTTCGAGAAACGCGGTGGGGCGACGCCGTCGGCGAAGCCCGAAGCCGGGTTGTCGTATTCGACGAACGAGGGATAGAACGCCAGCGGCAGCGAGCCCTGCGTCTTCAGCGTCGCGACCAGTCCGTCGCGCACCGCGCGCCCGGTCGCGCGCAGCGCTTCGTCGCCGGAATTGACCGGCTCGCCGGTGATCGACACGTCGTGCCTGAACTGGGCGCCGTCGGTGACGTGCAGGTCCACTTCCACCGCCGGGTCCCAAGCGTCGACCAGCTTCAGCATGGCCTGCATCTCCGGCGCATCGGCTTTCACGTAATCGCGGTTGAGGTTGTAGCGCTGTGCGGTGGTGCGGAAACCCATTTCCTCGGGGCCGCGCTGGTTGGGGCGGTTCCATGCGCGGAAGTTCTCGTGGCCATCGACGTTGAACACCGGCACGAACAGCAGCACGAGCTTGTCCAGCGCGCCCTTCGCGGTTTCGCCGTCGAGCATCTGTCGCAGGGCGAGGAAGCCGGCATCCTTCCCATCGATCTCGCCGGCGTGGATGCCGCCCTGTACCAGCAGCACCGGCAAGCCCTTCGCCTTCGCGGTTTCCGCGTCCAGCGCGCCGCTGCGCGAGACCACCAGCAGTTTCATCGGCCTGCCTTCGGGCGTGGTGCCGAAGGTTTCGCAGCGCACCGCGTCGGGATAGCGCCGCTGGAACGCCTCGCACAGCGCGATCGCTTCGTCGTAGCGGCCGGTGCGCTGGAAGCCGGAGCGTTCGGAGATCGTCGAGAGATCCGGCGATCCGGCCGCCCATGCGGCAGCGGAGCAGGCGAGCAGGGCGGCGGCAAGCAGGGTGCGGGTCATGGCGGCGGCAGGCGTTCGGCGGAACCGCGATGGTAGCCAAATGCGCGCGCCGCGCTCCAAGGAGATGGCCGTGCCTGCCGCCACCGCGCTGGCAGCAGGCGCGCGGCTATGATGGCGTGGCATATCCCCGGGAGCGATCCATGGACGTCTTGTACTACGCGCCCGGCGCGGCGAGTTTCCTCGTGCACTGGCTGCTGATCGAAGTCGACGCGCCCTACGAACTGCGCCTGGTCGATACCGCCGCGAAGCAGCAGAAGTCGCCCGAATACCTCGCCCTGAACCCGAACGGCGTGGTGCCCACGCTGGTCGTCGACGGCAAGCCCCGGTACGAAGCCGCGGCATTGGCAATCCTGCTGGTGGATCGCCATCCGCAGGCGAAGCTCGCGCCGGCCTTCGATGCGCCGGGCCGCGCCGACTACATGCAGTGGATGTTCAACCTCGCGAACATGGTGCAGCCGCTGTTCCGGCAATGGTGGTATCCCGGCGAACCCGCGGGCGAAGAAAACGCCGATGCATTGCGCGCGCATTGCGCGCCGCGGATCGAGGCGCAATGGCAGCGCATCGACGACCACCTCGCGGCCAACGGGCCGTATCTGCTGGGCAATGCGCCGACAGCCGCCGATTTCTACCTGGCCATGTTGATGCGCTGGTCGCGCAACATGCCGAAACCGGCGACGGAATGGCCGCATCTCGCCGCATTGGCGAAATCGATGAAGGCACGGCCATCGTTCGCACGGCTGTACGCGGAAGAAGGGTTGGAGGAATGGGCGTGAGCCGAGCCGCCGCCGCGCGCCTGCCGCGGCAAATCCCCTTCATCATCGGCAACGAGGCCTGCGAGCGATTCAGCTTCTACGGGATGCGCAACATCCTGGTGCAGTTCCTGGTCAGCAGCGTGATCCTGGCCTACGTCCCCGAGGCCGAACGCCAGTCGGTGGCCAAGGACGTGTTCCACAGCTTCGTGATCGGCGTGTACTTCTTCCCGCTGCTCGGTGGCTGGCTGTCCGACCGATTCTTCGGCAAGTACGACACGGTGTTGTGGTTCTCGCTGGTGTATTGCGCCGGCCATGCCTGCCTGGCGCTGTTCGAAGGCAACCGCACGGGTTTCTACACCGGCCTGTTCCTGATCGCGCTCGGGTCGGGCGGAATCAAGCCGCTGGTGGTGAGTTTCGTCGGCGACCAGTTCACCACCGCCAACAGGCACCTGGCGAAAGTGGTGTTCGACGCGTTCTACTGGACGATCAACTTCGGCAGCTTCTTCGCCTCGCTGCTGATGCCGTTGTTCCTGCGCAACTTCGGCGCGGCGGTGGCGTTCGGCATCCCCGGCGTGCTGATGTTCGTCGCGACGCTGGTCTTCTGGCTCGGTCGCGGGAAATACGTGCGCGTGCCGCCGAGCCACGGCGAGGATCCGGATTCGTTCTTCAGTGTCGCGCGCACCGCGCTCGCCACGCAGGCCGCGGGGCAGGGCAGGCCGGGGTTGCTGGTCGCGGGCGCAGGCGTCGTGCTCGCCATCGCGATGCTGCTGTGCTGGGCGCTGCACGCGTGGTTCGGCATCAGTCTGCCGTTCTGGCCCGACGATTTCCATTTCGTGATCAGCGCCTGCCTGGCGCTGGGCGCGCTGATCGCGTTCGGCGGCATCGGCGTGTCGATGCAGTTGGAACGCGCCCGCGGCCGCCATCCCGATGCCGCGGTGGATAGCGTGCGGGCGGTACTGCGCGTCCTGATCGTGTTCGCGCTGACCACGCCGTTCTGGTCGCTGTTCGACCAGAAGGCCAGCACCTGGGTGATCCAGGGCAAGGCGATGGCAGTGCCGCACGAAGCCTGGTGGTGGCCGGGTTTCCTGGTGAAGGAAGCCGGGCAGATGCAGGCATTGAACCCGCTGCTGATCATGCTGCTGATCCCGTTCAACAACCTGGTGCTGTATCCGTCCCTGCGCAGACTGGGCTACGAGCCGACGCCGTTGCGACGGATGGGTTGGGGCATCGCGTTCGCCGGCATCGCCTGGGTCGTCGCGGGATTGATCCAGCTGAAGATCGATAGCGGGGCCTCGACCTCGCTGGCATGGCAGGCATGGCCATACCTGTTGCTCACTTTCGGCGAAGTGCTGGTGTCGGCGACCGCGCTGGAATTCGCCTACAGCCAGGCCACGCAGTCGATGAAGGGCGTGATCATGGCGTTCTGGTACCTGACCAGCACCTTCGGCAGCCTGTGGGTATTGCTGACGAACGTAGCCGTGCGCAACGAGGCCGTCACCGCGCGCATTGCCGCCACTGGTTATGGCGAGAACGCGTTCCTGATGTTCTTCTTCGCGCTGTTCGCCTTCGTCGCCGCGCTGGCGTTCGCCGCGTACGCGCGCACCTATCCGATGCAGGACAACTACCGGGCGGCCTGAACCATGAACCTGTCGATCACCCTCGTCGTCGTCATCGCCACCGTGCTGGTGTCATGGCTGGCGTTCAACAACCCGAAGCTGCTCGACCGGCTGATCCTGTGGCCGCCGGCGATCGACCGGCAGAAGCAATACGACCGGCTGCTGACCCACGGCTTCATCCACGCCGACTGGATGCACCTGCTGTTCAACATGATCACCCTGTGGTCGTTCGGCGCCGTGGTGGAACGGGTATTCGTGGCACGCATCGGCGCGATCGGCTTCCTCGGCTTCTACCTGTCGGCGATCGTGGTCGCGATCCTGCCGTCGTACCTGCGCCACCTGCACGATGCGCGCTACCGAAGCCTGGGCGCCTCCGGCGGCGTCGCGGCGGTGCTGTTCGCCTCGATCCTGTTCAATCCGTGGTCGAAACTGATCATCTTCCCGATCCCGCTTCCGATCCCTGCGATCCTGTTCGCGGTCGTGTACGTGGGGTACAGCGTGTGGATGGATCGCCGCGGCGGCGACAACGTCAACCACAGCGCGCACCTGGTCGGCGGCGCCTATGGCATCGCCTTCACGCTGCTTGCGGTACCCGAATCGCTGGGCCATTTCCTGCGCCAGCTCGGAGTTTCGGCATGAACGACATCGCGATCCGCCACGACACGCAGCGCCAGCGCTTCGACACCGAAGTCGAAGGCCATGTGGCCCACCTCGAATATCGCCTGAAAGGCGATGTGCTCGTCATCACCCACACCGAAGTGCCGGAGTCCATCGGCGGGCGTGGTATCGCCGGGAAACTGGTGCGGACCGCGGTCGAGTACGCGCGCGACGCCGGGCTGAAGGTGGCGCCGGTGTGTTCCTACTCGGCCGAGTGGATGGAACGGCACCCGGAGTACGCAGGCCTGCGGGCTTGAAGGCAGCGGCCTAGGACAGCGACGTCGCCCGCCTTTTGAAATCCATGCCGGCGATCGGTGGCGCCTCCGCGGACTGGTAGGCCTGTTCTAGGCTTTTCGCGATCCGCGAGTCGAGCAGGTCCAGCTCGAAGCTGTTGCCGTTGCCCTCGGTGACGAGGTCGAACAGGCGGGCGATGGCCTCGTACTCGTCAGGGTTGTCGATCATGGACATGGAGATTCCCCTTTCGTTGTCGGTACGGGAACGAGAGCAGGTTGCATGCCAGCGAAAAGCGTGACCGGGTTCCCATGCCCGGGTGACGAGTCGCGTCAGGTATTCGCGGATGGGAGGCGGTTGACGCTCTGCGGTGCCCGGTTGCGTCGACCGAGGCGGGCGCACGGGGTGGAACGCGCCGGGTGGACCGGGCCGGTTAGAATCCGCGCCCCATGCGCCTCAACCGCTACATCGCCGATGCCGGCTTCTGCTCCCGCCGCGAGGCCGACTGCCTGATCGCCGAAGGCCGGGTGACCGTGAACGGCCTGCGCGCACGCATTGGCGCGGAGCTGGGGGAGGGCGACGAGGTCCGCATCGACGGCAACAAGCTGTCGGCGCGGACCGCGGCCAAGGGCCAGCGCCGCCACGTCTACATCGCGCTCAACAAGCCGGTCGGGATCACCTGCACCACCGAAGGATCGGTGAAGGGCAACATCGTCGATTTCGTCGGCCACCAGCAGCGCATCTTCCCGATCGGCCGGCTGGACAAGGATTCGGAAGGACTGATCCTGCTGACCAGCAACGGCGACATCGTCAACGAGATCCTGCGCGCCGAGAACAAACTGGAGAAGGAATACCTGGTCGCCGTGAACCATCCGGTCACCCCGGAATTCCTGCGCGGGATGAGCCGCGGGGTGCCGGTGCACGGCCAGACCACCCTGCCGTGCAAGACCGGCAAGCTCGGCAGCCAGGGCTTCCGGATCGTCCTGACCCAGGGCCTGAACCGGCAGATCCGGCTGATGGCGGCCCACTTCGGATACCGGGTCAAGCAACTGCTGCGGGTGCGGATCGGCAACGTGCAACTGGGCCATCTCAAGCCCGGCCGCTGGCGCAATCTCACCGACGCCGAGTTGCGCGGGCTGCTGCCCGGGCGCCAGGACTGGTGAGTGCAAGCCCCTGTTCACAAATGACCCCCGAAGTAGGGTATGGTGCGCGCACTGTTTCAAGCGGGATCACGGTACATCGTGGCTCCGATGCGGTAGATCTGACGATCCGCTCCATCGTTACGCGTTACCCCTTGCTCGACAGTCGCGGCCGGTTTTTTCCGTCCGTGTCCACCATCAAAAACTGTTCAAGGAGTAACACCATGTCCGATCGTCAGAACGGCACCGTCAAGTGGTTCAACGACGCCAAGGGCTACGGCTTCATCACGCCCGAGAGCGGCTCCGACCTGTTCGTGCATTTCCGCTCGATCGTCGGTTCCGGCTTCAAGTCGCTGCAGGAAGGCCAGAAGGTCACCTTCAAGGTCGTCCAGGGCCAGAAGGGCCTGCAGGCGGACGAAGTCCAGGCCGTCTGAGCCAAGACAACCGCAAGGTTCGAGGAACCCGGCTTCGGCCGGGTTTCTTTTTGCCCGGCGTTCATCATCGAGGCCTGCATGCGGGCGTCACGTGGGCGACGTTAGGATTCGCGCGATTCCAGGGAGGAAAAGACGATGCGTTCGAAACATGCGGCGTGGCTGCTGCTCGCGCTGGCTGCCTGCAACCGTTCCCCGCAACCGCAGGCCCAGGCGCCCGCCACGGCGACCGCGCAACCGCCCGTTCCCGCGGCGAGCCCGGTGGACCTGTCCGATATTTCCGAACGCGATCCGCATTACCTCGTCGGGATCAGCTTCCCGCCGGAACTGAAGCGCCATCCCGCGCTGGCGGCCGAAGTGAAGCGCGACGCCGACGCCACGCGCGCCGAATTCATGCAGCAGGTCGCCGCGAACAAGGATTACCAGGGGCCGGGGCCGTTCGAGCTGTCGCTGATGTACAGCATGGTCGCGGAGACGCCGCGCATCGTCGCGGTCGCCGCCGAGGGCACCAGCTTCGTCGGCGGCGCGCACGGCGCACCGTTGCTGGACCGCTACGTCTGGCTGTTGCCGGACAACCGACGCCTGACCGCGGCCGAACTGGTGCCGGATCCCGCCGGCTGGCAGGCGATTTCCGGCTACGTGCGCGACCGGTTGATGGCCGTGCAACGCCAGCGTTTCGACGAGGATGCCAAGGCCGATGGTGGCGATGATGGCGACGACGGCCAGCCCGAAGACGCGGCCCTGAAGGAACAGCTGAAGAACGCCGCGGACATGATCGAGCAGGGCACCGAGCCTAAGCCGGAGAACTTCGCCAACTTCGAACCGGTGCTGGGCGCGGATGGAAAGATCGCGGCGCTGCGTTTCGTGTTCCCGCCCTATCAGGTCGGGCCGTATTCGGATGGCACGCAGACGATCGAAGTCCCGGCCGCGGTGTTGCTGCCGCATATCGCGCCGGCCGAGCGCGGCTTGTTCGCCGGCGGCTGAACCCGCCTCGAAGCACGGTCGCAGCCGTCGAGACGCAGCCGCGCCACCCTGCGCGCGTGCACGCGCAGATCCGCCTCGCTTTCAGCCACCCTGTTCATCCGGCCGGCGACGACGGGGCGGATAATCCACACATGTCCGCGCACCCTGCGCTCGTCGCCTTCCATCCCGCCGTCGCGGCGTGGTTCGCGCGCAGTTTCCCCGCACCGACCGAGGCGCAGATTGCGGCCTGGCCGGCGATCGCTTCGGGCCGCGACACCCTCGTCGCCGCGCCGACCGGCTCGGGCAAGACCCTCACCGCCTTCCTCACCGCCATCGACGCGCTGGTGCGCGAGGCGCTGTCGTTTGGCCTGCCGGACGCGACGCTCGTGCTCTATGTCTCGCCGTTGAAGGCGCTGTCGAACGACATCCACGTCAACCTCGAAGCGCCGCTGGCCGGGATCCGCGAGGAACTCGCCGCGCAGGGCCTGCCCGATGTCGACATCCGCACCGCGGTGCGCACCGGCGACACCCCGCAGTCCGAACGCGCGGCCTTACGCAAGCGGCCGCCGCACGTCCTCGTCACCACGCCGGAATCGCTGTACGTGCTGCTCGGTTCCGAATCCGGGCGGGCGATGCTGGGTGGCGTGCGCACGGTGATCGTCGACGAAATCCACGCACTGGTGCAGAACAAGCGCGGCAACCACCTCGCGTTGTCGCTGGAACGCCTCGACGCACTGACCGGCAGGCGCGCGACCCGCGTCGGCCTGTCGGCGACGCAGAAGCCCATCGAAACCGTCGGGCGTTTCCTCGTCGGTGCGGACGCGGCGGACCCGGAGATCATCGACATCGGCCATGCCCGCGAACGCGATCTCGCGCTGGAATTGCCGCCGGTCGCGTTGGAAGCGGTGATGTCGAACGCGCAGTGGGAGCTGGTGTACGCGCGCATCGCCGAACTGGTCGAACGGCATTCGACCACGCTGGTGTTCGTCAACACCCGGCGCATGGCCGAGCGCACCGCGCGCCACCTGGGCGAACTGCTGGGCAAGGAACACGTCGCCGCGCACCACGGTTCGCTTGCGAAGGAACTACGCCTTGATGCGGAGCAGAAGCTCAAGGCCGGCCAGCTGAAGGTGCTGGTCGCCACCGCTTCGCTGGAGCTCGGCATCGACATCGGCGACGTCGACCTGGTTTGCCAGATCGGTTCGCCGCGCTCCATCGCTGCCTTCCTGCAGCGCGTGGGCCGTTCCGGCCACCACGTCGGCGGCGTGCCCAAGGGCAGGCTGTTCCCGACCTCGCGCGATGAGCTGCTGGAAAGCGCTGCACTGCTGGATTCGGTGCGCCGCGGCGAACTCGACGCGCTGATCATGCCGCCCGCGCCGCTGGACGTGCTGGCGCAGCAGATCGTGGCCGAGGTCGCCTGCCGCGAATGGGACGAGGACGCGCTGTTCGACATGACGCATCGCGCATGGCCCTACGCTAG